>NZ_CP040518.1:805000-1405000 GCF_005848555.1 Blautia sp. SC05B48
AAGCAGGACCAGCACAGCCAGTCCAAGCCATGTCCAGTTCATATCTGCCCCCTTAACTGAATTTTATGGTGCTGACACCTGTATCCAGTACCATAAGATATTTATTCCATCCGATCTTAAAGAAATCTCGGATCGTTCCATCTACATTTCCGGCATATTTCTGTACACCACGGCTGTTCATCACGCAGATCTGCGAGCTGTTATACATGATGATATTATCTCCGCTCATTTTTATAGTCGTATATGGAATATTGAAATTTTTACGGAATTTCAGCTGTCCGCTCATATTATAGACTTCCATTGTATACAGATCATCTTTATTATTGTTTTTAAATACCAGGCCAATCCTGTCATCACTGAAAAATGTACTTACGATCTCCTGTTTTACATTGACTGTTTTGCTTTCTTTGGGGATCTGATTTCCCTGATAAGTAGAAAATCCGTCATCTCGCAAAGCAATATACTTACTGTCACTGATACATTCCACCTGCGGGATCACTACATTCTCATAGGTATAACCACTTACGATCCGATCATCCTCATTCTGTCCTACATCCCCATAATTATAAAATGCCACATAGCTGGTAGTCTTGCTTCCATCAACATACTGGAATGTTACCATCATCACTCCGTTATCAGACACTGCTACATCCATGGGATATCCCGGATCATCGATCTTAGTTAGATTTTCCGCGACCAGACTGCCATCCGGATTATAAAAATTGATCCAGGTATTATCATCATTGTCCAGGATCACGGCAACCATTCCATTCGATGCGATCCGCACTTTTACAATAGAATAAGACGTTGTTACAGTTCCGGTCACACCTTTTTTGTCGCAGATATAAAGCGATGTTCCCTCGCTGTCTGCAACAACCGCCCTGCTTCCATTCACATCTGCAATAGGATTCTGCATTGTATAGGTTTCATTCCAGATGGTATTCATGCTGTTGTCCACAACAGATACTCCATCAGGACTGTATCTCAGGATATCTCCATCCATGTCCACATACTGTGTGGAAACAACATCTTCCTGTTCGCTTGTATTTAATACTTTATAGCTGTGATAGCTTCTTTTTTCTGCATAAAGAAAAACCAGGCAGACTGCAGCAGCGATCACTGCCGCTGTGATCACCTTTTTTCCCTTTCTTGAAATTCTTCGGTGATGAGAAGTTCTCCCGTAGTGAGAGCCTTCCTGCGCAGCCTGTTCCTGTGCAAGCCTGGCTTTTTGCCTCATCAGCTTTTTACGCTTTTGTTTTTTCTGTATTTTTTTTATGATATTCACAACCGTATCCCTTACCTTAAGTATTTTATTTTGTAATTGGTTTTCCAGTTATTATAGCACACTCCATCAGGGTAGTACAATTACCTGCCCGGGATAAATGATCTCATTGGCAGAAATTCCGTTTAATGCACAGATCTGTTCCATCGCATCTACAGTGCCATAGCGGTTCAGACTGATCTGATACAAGGTATCTCCCGGGCGGATCACATAAGTTTCCCCCGGATTTTCTGCTGCCACTGAAGTCTCTTCTGTTTTTTTCTCTTCTGTTTTTTTCTCTTCTGTTTTATTATCTTTTTTTTGCGTTGCTTCTGAAACAGACTGTTTTTTTGAACTTCGAGGTTCCGGTGTTATTGAGATTTTTTCTCTTTTCTGCGTGGTTTCCGTCGGGACCGGAGTTCCCCGCACAGCTTCCTGCGTCTGTACCGGTTTTTGTGTCTGCACCGGTTTCTGCGTCTGCACCGCCTTTGGCGAAACCGATACACTCCGCACCGGTTCTGTTACTGCAGGTGTTATCTGCACCACCGAAGCAGAAGCGGCGCGATAATCTTCCGGAACCTCTGTTTTTTCCTGCTGATTCCGATAAAAGCCCACTCCAGCCACAAGAACTGCCAGTGCCAAACACACCGTAGCCGCATAAGAAAAAACAGAAGTTTTCTCTTCTCCCCGTTCCTCCGGATTTTTACTGTCTATGATCTTTCTGAAATTTCTGACAGCCCTGTCCTCCACTTCCTCGGATGCTTCTCCGCCCTCTTTCTGGCTGCGTTCGATCATATACGTCTGCATCTGAGAATTTTTCTCATAATAAATATAATATCCGCTCAGTTTTGCCATCATGCCGCCATCATAACGGAAAAAAGCATCCTCCCGTTCTCCAGGATCCATCAGCATCAGGATCTTTTCCCCTCCGAAATGTCTGAGATGTACTTTCACAAAAAGCTCCGTGATCTCCATTGCTATCTGAGGCTGTGCAAAAAACCATCCCACGATCTCCTGCTCCGGAAAATACTGATCCTTATCCTCCTGCAGTTTCTGCCAGAGTTTTTCCGAAAAGTCAATATGTTCTGCCGCAGCCTCCATGCCGTCTGCTGCAATGGCACCTTTTATAAAAATACAGGTCATATCTGCAGTCCATTGAATTTCACCTGTAAGTACCGCCACACTTCCCTGGCCTTCCGGCTTTTCATCTTCTGCCAGGCTGCAGAGAAATGTGTATACATAATCTTCTATATAAATCCTGTAATCTCCGTTCGCCAGCCCGATCTGCCTTACATTTCTAGGCATGGAAAACGATTCCTGTGCGGCTTCCTGTTCTGTTGTGTCCTCCTTATAAATGACTTCTATCATCTCATATCACCCCTTCTGTCCAAGCATAGCACAGTAAAAATGCGGATTTTAGCAGAATGTAAGAGTCTGTCCACAGAATTTAGCGACAGATTCCGCACCATGCATATTTTCCCTTTTTTCAGGATATGATAGAGTGAAAAAAGAATCGAGGTTTCTCATGGCTTTTTACATTGATGCCGGAAAAAACGGTTCATCCGGCGAGATTGCTTATCTTCTGAAAAAATGCATTCTTCACTGTCCCAAAAAATGGACTGAGATCGTGTTTTTATGCATTGGCAGTGATCGTGTTACCGGAGATTGTTTAGGCCCATATATCGGACACCTTCTTCATCCTCATGAAACCGGACATATTTTTGTCTACGGCACGCTTTCCTGCCCGGTCCATGCCCTGAACCTTGAAAAAACTTCATCGCTTATCACAAGGCTTCATCCACACGCCCTTGTAATCGCCATAGACGCTTCTCTTGGACAAAAAAAGCACCTGGGCTATGTGACCATTGGAAATGGTGCACTTTACCCAGGTGCTGGTGTTCAGAAAGATCTTCCACCTGTAGGGGACATCCATATCACCGGCATTGTAAATACTGCCGGAATCATGGAGCAGCTTACCCTGCAGACTACCCGGCTCTCCACCGTAGTAGCACTTGCAGATGTGATTGCCTGCGGAATCCTTAAGATACTTCCTGCAGAAACAGACTTATCCCCTGTTGATCTTGATTATACGAACTCCTTGATCTGCTTATAGATACCCTCTGCATCGAGACCGTATTTATGAAGAAGCTCTAATGCCGGACCGGACTCACCGAATACATCATGGATTCCGATACGTTTAACCGGTACCGGTGCCTTCTCAGCCAGGCACTCGCATACAGCTCCGCCAAGACCGCCGATGATGGAATGCTCCTCAACAGTTACAACCTTGCCGGTTTCTTTGGCAGCTGCAACAACAAGGTCCTCATCCAGAGGCTTGATGGTATGGATATTGATCACTTTTGCATCGATTCCGTCTGCTGCAAGCTTCTCAGCTGCTTCAAGAGTCGGTGCAACACAAAGTCCGTTTGCGATGATGGTAAGATCTTTTCCCTCGCGGAGAACGATGCCCTTACCAAGCTCAAATTTATAATCCGGTCTGTCATTGATAACCGGAACAGCAAGACGTCCGAATCTCATGTATACCGGTCCCTGATGCTCGTAAGCAGCAGCAACCATAGCTTTTGCTTCGATATCATCAGAAGGACTTGCAACGACCATGCCCGGAATCACTCTCATCAGGGCAAAATCCTCCAGGCACTGATGTGTGGCGCCGTCTTCACCTACAGAAATACCGCCGTGAGTTGCTCCGATCTTTACATTCAGCTTCGGATATCCGATGGAGTTGCGAACCTGCTCATAAGCACGTCCTGCTGCAAACATTGCAAAAGTACTTGCAAAGGGAACCTTACCTGTGGAAGCGATTCCTGCTGCAATGCCCATCATGTTGCACTCTGCGATACCGCAGTCAATGTGACGCTCCGGGAATTCTTTTTTAAACATACCTGTCTGTGTAGCTGCAGCAAGGTCAGCGTCAAGAACGATAAGATCCTCGTGTTTTTTTCCTAATTCTATGAGGGCACTGCCGTAGCTTGCTCTCGTTGCGATTTTCTTTACTTCTGACATAATGCTTCACCTACCTTCTCCAGATCTTCCATTGCCTGTGCATACTGCTCGTCATTCGGAGCTTTTCCGTGCCAGCCTACTGCGTTCTCCATGTAGGAAACGCCTTTACCTTTTACTGTTTTCATGATGATAGCTGTCGGCATACCCTTTGTAGCTCTTGCCTCATCAAAAGCAGCCTTCAGCTGATCCATATCGTTGCCGTCCGCAACATTGATCACATGGAAATTGAAAGCTTCAAATTTCTTGTCGATCGGATATGGGGAGCATACATCTGCAATGTCACCATCGATCTGAAGTCCATTGTTATCTACGATCACAACCAGGTTGTCCAGTTTACGGAAGCCTGCAAACATAGCTGCCTCCCACACCTGGCCTTCCTCGATCTCACCATCACCCAGCAGTGTATATACTCGATAATCATCATCACTGAGTTTGGCAGAAAGAGCCATACCTGCTGCTGCAGAGATTCCCTGACCAAGAGAACCGCTGGACATATCAACGCCCGGAATATGCTTCATATCCGGATGTCCCTGAAGATAGGAGCCCAGATGACGAAGTGTTTTCAGATCCTCTTTTGGAAAATACCCTCTCTCTGCAAGTACAGAATAGAGTCCCGGTGCTGTATGTCCTTTAGAAAGGACAAAACGGTCACGGTCTGCCTTCTTAGGATCCTTCGGATCGATGTTCATCTCTTCAAAATATAAATAGGTGAACACGTCTGCTGCAGAAAGGGATCCGCCCGGATGGCCGGCCTTTGCTGCATGGACTGCTGTTACGATATCCTTGCGGACTTCGTTGGCAACTTTCTGAAGTTCTAACTTATCCATGTTATTAATGTCTCCTTTTTAGTGCCCTGCTGTTCACAGGGAATTTGTATATAAAAGAGGTTTCGATCACTCACCGAATACTGCCTTGTAATCAGCCTGGAATTTAGCGATACCTGCATCTGTCAGCGGATGATGTGTCATCTGCTCAATTACCTTGAACGGTACCGTAGCGATATCTGCGCCTGCAAGTGCACATGCAGTTACATGCATTGGATGACGAACGCTTGCTGCGATGATCTCTGTCGGGATATCTGCAACTGCAAACATCTCAGCGATCTGCTGGATCAGCTCAACGCCATCTGTGGAGATGTCATCCAGTCTTCCAAGGAACGGAGATACATATGTAGCACCTGCTCTTGCTGCAAGAAGTGCCTGGTTAGCAGAAAAGATCAGAGTAACGTTTGTCTTGATCCCCTCAGAGGAAAGAACCTTAACTGCCTTCAGTCCCTCTGTTGTCATAGGAATCTTAACAACCATGTTCGGATGGATCGCTGCAATCTCACGTCCCTCACGGATCATTCCCTCAGCATCTGTTGTGGTAGCTTTAACCTCACCGCTGATCGGTCCGTCAACGATCGTTGTGATCTCTTTGATCACCTCGTTGAAGTCTCTTCCTTCTTTGGCGATCAGAGACGGGTTTGTTGTAACTCCACAGATAACTCCCATGTCATTTGCTTCTCTGATATCCTCTACTTTAGCTGTGTCGATAAAAAATTTCATTGTTTTTTCCTCCTGTTTACGTTCGTTCTTTTTCTTGATGATTCCATTATAACAAACTCATTGTGAGGGTCAAGACACCTGTTTTTTATTAATAAATATTTTATTAATAAAATAATATTTTATTAATAGTGCCTGTCAATTTTTTCACCCAAAACAGCTTCTTTCCATTTTCCTCAATTCGAATATCGCCGTAATTATCGTAGCTAACAAGGTTTCTATTCAAATGTGTCATGGAAACTCTCTCTATATATTATTATTAATAATTTTTGCGCCATTATTTATTTTTCTGTTCATCAGACTGGTTTCTGTCCAGTCTTGCATACCCCGTCGTGCGGCGCTTGATCAGCTTCGGGGTATATTCGATATTATACAGGCTGGCAGGTCTTTCATCCAGGTAAAATTTATCATTCATGTCGATCTTACGGATGATGATGTCACAGGCATCTCTTCCCTTCAGCGCAACAAAATGATCAATGGTTGTCAGGGAGATCCTGCGGATGCCGGAATAAAAAATATTATCGCACCCTATGACAGAAACATCCTTTGGAACGTGTATCCTCATTTCGTGCAGCGCATCAATGGCACCTATGGCCATCATGTCATTCTGTCCTGCGATAGCCGTAAATTTCTGTCCTTCCTGGAGAAGTTCCATGGTCAGCTCGTAGCCCATGGCATACTCGGAATCCATCCGCGGGATCTTTCTGTCATTGGACTCATCTGCCGCCTTGATGAGCACATGATCCTTTTTTCCCTCTTTTTCAAACTCGCGGACAAAGCCCTCCACACGCTTGGAGCGCTGCCACTGCCGTCTGGTAAGAGGAGGCGTGATAAATGCCACATCCGTGTGCCCCAGATCAAGAAGATGTCTGGCCATCAGCCTTCCTACCACTGTGTTGTCCTGATTGATAGCATCTACCGTGGTTGTTTTTTCCTTGTTGCTGATGATGACCAGCGGTGTTTCTTTTGCGATCTTTTCTACCTGATGCTGGAAATCCGGATGAGGATTGCAGGTATAGATGATCCCTGCCGGCCGCATGGTCTGCATCATACGGAGATATTTTTCTTCCAGCCCCGCGTCGCGCTGGGTGTTGCAGATAAATACCCCATATCCCTGCTCATTGGCCACAGCCTCGATTCCCTGAAGCAGCAGTACATAATAGGGGCTGGTGAGTGTGGGGCAGAAAACAACGATCAGCTTTTCTTTTCTGTCAGCTTTGTGTTTCCGACGTCCGGGAAGCTCATAGCCAAGCTCTCTGGCCGCCTGCTCCACCCGCTCCACAGTTTCTCTCGAAAAAGAAACATTATATTTCCGGTTCAGCACCATGGATACAGTTGCCTGGGAAACGCCTGCTCGTGCTGCCACATCCGATGAGGTTGCTTTCTTTTTTGCCACCAGTCTCACCTCCTTTATAACCCGGGGAAATTTCCTGGCTGCTTATCACTTTTTGCAATCTCTCAGAAAATTTTTCACCTGATCTGGTTAAAGCTCCACTCTTCCCTCCAGTGCCCGGAGAAGTGTCACCTCATCAATATACTCCAGATCACCGCCCACCGGAACTCCGCTGGCGATACGGCTTACTTTGATCCCGGTCGGTTTGATCAGCTTACTGATGTACATAGCTGTCGTTTCGCCTTCAAGACTGGAATTGGTTGCCACAATAACTTCCTTTACATCCCCCTGAAGGCGCTTCATCAGCTCCTTCAGTTTGATATCATCCGGCCCGATCCCAAGCATCGGGGAGATTGCACCATGAAGTACATGATATACACCGTCAAATTTACCTGTTTTCTCATATGCTGCCAGATCCCTGGTATTCTCAACCACCATGATAGTGCTGTGATCTCTTTTGGGATTGGCGCAGATCGGACAAAGCTCCTGGTCAGTCAGCGTGTAACAGCACTTACAGTACTGAACATTCTGCCTTGCATCGGTAATGGAGGCGGTCAGCTGCTCTACCTGGTCCTTCGGCATATTCATGATATGAAATGCAAGACGCTGGGCAGATTTGGCTCCGATTCCCGGAAGATGGGAAAGCTGCTCAATAAGTTTATTGATATGGCTGCTGTAATATTCCATCAGAAAGGAAGACCTCCGCCAAGACCACCAAGGCCGCCTGTGAGTTTGGACATCACTGCTGCTGACTCGGACTCAACCTGACGGAGCGCCTCATTTGTTGCTGCCGCGATCATGTCCTCAAGCATCTCGATATCATCCGGATCTACCGCTTCCTCGGAAAGTGTGACCTTTGTTATTTCACGTTTACCGGAAACTGTAACGGAAACAGCTCCGCCGCCTACTGTTGCTGTAAACTCTTTTTCCTCAAGAGCTTTCTGGTTTTCTTCCATCTGACGCTGCATTTTCTGCGCCTGTTTCATAAGATTGTTCATGTTTCCCGGCATACCCATGCCAGGAAATCCACCTCTTTTTGCCATAATACTTTCCTCCTGTTTTTTGTTTACGGATTTATGACTCCTCATCCGGGTCTTCTTCCACTACGATATCCATGTGGATATTCTCCCGAAGTGCATCGTCTACTGTGATCTGCGCGAGATTGGTGTGCTGATGTTTGTTGGCTACCAGCATATGTATCTCCACGCTTTTGCCTGTCCGGGCAGCAATAATGTCCTGAAGCTCTTTCTTCGCCTCCGGATTGTCTACATAATTCATCCCCAGAAAATCCTGGAATTCCACATAAAGGATAGAATCTCCTGTTTCTCCGTTATACTTTGGGACTGCACGCTGCAGGGACTGCTTGAAAAGTCCGGTAGTCTGACCCACGATGGCACGCCAGCCTGCCACGATCTTCTGAAGATCCTCAGGAGCTGCCTTCTGTGGTTTCTGCTGCTGTGCCGTTGCTGCACCGGTCACTGCCGCCACCGGTTCCCCGGCTCCGCCGGCCTCGCTCTCCCGAACGATCACCTGCTGCACAGGCCGTTCCTCCATCTGCTTTTCCAGGACACGAAGCCTGTCAAGAACAGAGTCCAGATTTGTCTCCATGGCCGGTCTGCACAGCTTGATCAGTGCGATTTCCACCAATACACGCTTCTGGCTTGCAAAACGGATCTGATTAGACAGATCGGAAAAAATACGAATGTAACGCATCAGCGTCTCCACATCTGTCATCTCGCTCTCTTCCTTCAGAAGCTTCAGATTCTCAGAAGAAACGTCAATGGCTTCCTCAGGATTTTCGGAAGTCTTCACAAGCAGAAGATTTCGCATATACCAGGTAAAATCTGATACAAACTGTCCCAGCTCACGGCCGCCTGTGATCAGGTCCTCCAGCACATGGATGGAACCTGTCACATCACCGGAAAGAACCTTTCGGAGAAGTCTGCTGAATACCTCTGTATCCACGGCTCCCAGAACATCCAGGACTTTATCATAAGTAAGCACCTGTCCCAGATAAAAGGAAATACACTGATCCAGAAGACTCAGGGCATCTCGCATGGACCCGTCGCCTTTTTTTGCCACATAGCGTACAGCCTTCTCCTCTGCTTCCACCCCTTCTGCTGTCAGAAGCTCGGAAAGTCTGGCAGCAATGGTATCAATGGATATCCGGTGAAAGTCATAGCGCTGACATCTGGACAGTATTGTGATCGGTATCTTGTGGGCCTCTGTAGTCGCCAGGATGAAGATAACATAAGAAGGCGGCTCCTCCAATGTTTTCAGAAGAGCATTAAATGCACCTGTTGAGAGCATATGCACCTCATCGATGATATAAACCTTGTATTTGCCCTCTGTTGGACGATAAGCCACTTCCTCACGGATCTCACGGATGTTATCAACACCGTTGTTAGAGGCTGCATCGATTTCGATCACATTCATGGCAGTTCCCGCCTGAATGGCCTTGCACATGGCACATTCATTGCAGGGGCTGCCATTTACAGGATGTTCACAGTTTACTGCCTTCGCCAGGATCTTTGCAACCGTAGTTTTTCCGGTACCACGCGTTCCGCAGAACAGGTATGCGTGTCCGATACGGTTCGCCTTGATCTGGTTGGTCAGTGTTGTCACAATATGATCCTGTCCTTTTACATCGTCAAAATTGTCGGGACGAAATTTACGGTAAAGAGCAGTATAACTCATAAAACTCTCCTTCTCTTCGCCACAGTCGCCGCGGAAAGACTCCCGCGGCGGCCAGATGACTCATAATTCATTAATCGCCAAAACTGATTCCGATCTGTTTGGCTGCTTTTACAAGCTGATCCTTTGGAGATACCATCTTCAGCTTGCCTGCGCATTCAGCAAGAGGAACCCGTTTGATCTTGCCATTGATGACGCCGATCATAACACCATATTCCTCATCCATGATCGCCTGCGCTGCACCGGCACCGATCCTTGTGGAAAGAACGCGGTCATATGCACATGGCTCTCCGCCTCGCTGCATATGTCCCGGAACTGTGATACGTACCTCACTTCCGGTCACCTTCTGGATCTGGTCTGCGATCTCATAGGATACAGACGGATATTTCTTTGCTCTTTCCGCAAGCTTTTCTTTGTATTTTTTCTTTGGAAGCTCTGCATCTTCTTTTGAGATAGCTCCCTCAGCTACTGCAAGAATGGTAAAACGCTTGCCGGCCTTGTTACGCTTCTGGATGGCTTCCGCAACCTTATTGATATCGTATGGGATCTCCGGAATCAGGATCACATCTGCTCCGCCTGCAACACCGGCATTCAGTGTAAGGCTTCCGACCTTATGTCCCATGATCTCGACAATAAATACACGTCCATGGGATGCAGCTGTTGTATGGATGCAGTCAATGGCATTAGTTGCGATCTCCAGAGCACTCTGGAAACCAAATGTCATATCTGTACCCCAGATATCATTATCAATGGTCTTCGGAAGATGGATGATATTCAGGCCTTCCTCGCGGAGAAGATTGGCTGTTTTCTGCGTTCCATTTCCGCCGAGGATCACAAGACAGTCCAGACAGAGCTTATAGTAAGTCTGTTTCATTGCCTCAACCTTGTCCAGTCCCTTCTCATCCGGAACCCGCATCAGTTTAAACGGCTGTCTGGATGTTCCGAGAATAGTTCCGCCCTGAGTCAGGATCCCGGAAAAGTCCCTGGCTGTAAGCATACGGTATTTCCCGTAGATCAGTCCCTTATATCCGTCATCAAATCCATAAACCTCAAGGTTCTCAACGCTGTTGCTCAGGCCCTTCACAACGCCTCTCATAGTTGCGTTCAGCGCCTGGCAGTCACCACCGCTTGTAAGCAGACCGATTCTTTTAATCATAGCGTCCTCCATTCTGTGCCCTCTTATGTGCACATTTTATTTGTTGCTGTCTGCATATAAGACAGATATTCCACCTGACGTATTTCTGCAGAACAACTACTGTATCCTCTCTTTTCACAGAGTTTTACACAGTATAATATTATAAAGCATTTTCAGGCAGTGTACAATAGCCAAAAAAACCCGGATCATTTATATGCCCACATCCGGATCGGACCTGGGATACGATGAAATCTCGATCAGCAATATTCCGGCTAAACAGAGCATTCTCAGCTTCAATTCAGTTTCACTCTTCGCAACACCAAAAACGGCGGTATTCAGAACTGCCACCTCAGTCTTCTCAGCTGATATCCCTGTTTTAAAACCTGCGCCTTTATGCTGAAATCAAAAACTGAATACGTGAAATATCCGGGGGCTCCTTTTTATAAAAACAGATCTGGCGCATCTTGACAAATCATTCATAAGAGTCTATAATTAAATTCCGCGCAGCCGGGGAGATAGCGGTGCCCTGTACCTGCAATCCGCTACAGCAGGGGTGATGCCAATCTGAGGCTTGTATCTTGCAGAGCAGCCCTTTATAAGTGGCGTTGACGTCTGGGTCTTACGCAACAGGAATCTGTGAACCGTGTCAGGGCAGGAATGCAGCAGCACTAAGCAGAAGCTCTTGTGTGCCGTGAGGGTGCCTGGGCTGAGTTAACTGTAAAGGTAACGTCTGTGAGACCATTCCGAGGTGCGGCGCGCGTAAAAAAGGTTATAATATATGATCTCTATATAAACAGCATTCCCGCCGGGTTCGTCATTTATGACTGATCCGGCGGGATTTTTTTATGCATTTACTCTTTACCTGCCCCTGCAAAAAAACGCCGGGAAGCTGTTCCGAATGCTCCCGACGTTTTCCTGTATACATATATTGCGTTATTTACAATATCCGGCAACTACCTGATTGATCAGCTTGCCGTCTGCCTTTCCCTTCAGATCTCCCATAACTGCCTTCATGATCTGGCCTTTATTTCCTGTTGCCAGAACATCTGCAAATTTTTCCTCGATATAAGCCTTGATCTCTGCTTCATCCATCTGCTTCGGAGCGTATTTCGCAATGATGTCATATCTTGCCTGATACTCTTCTTTCAGATCTGTACGTTCTGCAGGACAGGTATCGATCTGCTCTTTTGCTGTTTTCAGCTCTTTCAGGATAACTTTGTCTACAAGCTCTCCTTTGATGTCATCACGGCATCCCTCATCAATGGCAGCTTTTTTTACTGCTGCGATCAGTGCAGAAACTGCTTCCTTTGTCACCTTATCCTTGGCCTTCATTGCTGCTATCATGTCTTTTCTTAAAGCTTCAAGTTCCATTTTTTGTTCCTCCATTTTCTGTCGTTCCTGTGTCAACGACTTTCGTTTGGCCTGAATGGATTTTCTGTCTGTAATAGTGAAATCCATTTATGATTTTATTTTGATATTTTCACAGGATTCTGTCAAGAGTAAATCTCTCATGATTTTTGCCTGCTTCTTTTTCTCCCGCAGTTCCCTGAAAAATGCGGAAAGCATTTCGGAGCATTCCTCTTCCAATACCCCTTCTGTGATCTTTACCTGATGATTAAAGCCTTCGATCTGAAGAAGATTCATCACAGATCCGGCACAGCCTGCTTTCGGGTTCATGCAGCCGATCACCACCTCATCGATCCTGGACTGTACCAATGCACCGGAACACATCTGACAAGGCTCCAGCGTTACATACATGGTGCAGCCCTCCAGACGCCAGTCTCCCAGCTTTTTACTGGCCTTTCGGATAGCATTAAGCTCTGCATGAGATAAGGTATTTTTGTCTGTATTGCGGCGATTGTAGCCTCTGGCTATGATCTTTCCCTCATGCACGATCACACAGCCGATCGGCACTTCCTCCAATGCACGGGCCTTTTTTGCCTGGCGGATTGCCTCTTTCATAAAACGTTCCTGATCTGTCACGTTTTTACTCCTCCTGTAACTTCACATTCCGGAAAAAGCTCCGGGATTCTATCTGTTCATACCAAGACTGCTCTCAGCCTTCTGTACGTTCGATTATAACTTTTCAGATATTCCATGTCAATCTGCTGCAAAACAGATATTAGCATACAGCAGGAACAGTACGGAGTAATTTCCTGTAACATAAAAAACGCAGACAACGGAAGCTCTCGCGAACTCCATTGTCTGCGTCAATGAATGCATTATATCTACTTTTTTCCGGAAAGTCAGGCAGCCATATTATTTGTGAAGTGACTCACCATTGGTAGCGATCACATCTTTATACCAGTAAAAGGATTTCTTCTTATAACGATTCAGTGTACCTGTTCCATCATCGTTACGGTCCACGTAGATGTAGCCGTAGCGTTTTTTCAGTTCTGCTGTAGATGCACTGACAAGGTCAATGCAGCCCCAGGAGGTGTAGCCCATAACATCTACACCGTCCTCAACAGCCTCTTCGACCTGAAGGAGATGTTTCTGCAGGTAATCAATACGGTAATCATCCTCAACGGTCATAACGCCATTCTTCTCCACCAGCTTGTCTACTGCGCCCAGTCCGTTCTCAACGATGAATAACGGTTTCTGATAACGATCCCAGTAGTAATTCAGCACATAGCGAAGACCCTGCGGATCGATCTGCCATCCCCAGTCAGATGCTTCCAGATATGGGTTCGGAACACCGCCCATAAGATTACCCTTTCCTTTTACATGAGCTGGGGCTGCTGTCTCGCAGATACTCATGTAATAGCTGAAGGAAACGAAATCTACTGTATTCTTAAGGATTTCCGCATCGCCTGGTTCAAATTTGATCTCAATGTTATTTTCACGGAAATAACGTTTCATATATCCCGGATAATATCCGCGGACATGTACATCACCGAAGAAATCGTTCTTGTGAACACTCTCCATAGTCTTGATCACATCGTCCGGGCATGGGGTCAGCGGATAAGTCGGCATGCTCAAGATCATGCAGCCGATCTTTGCATCCGGCATCATCTCATGTCCGATCTTTGTTGCAAGTGCACTTGCGACCAGTTCATGATGAACAGCCTGATACAGATCCTGCTTGGAAAGCTTATCCTTTTCTGTGTAAATACCACCGCTTAAGAATGGTTCATGGAGAACAGAGTTTATCTCATTAAATGTCAGCCAGTATTTAACCTTCTTGCCGTATCTTGCAAAAATAGTTCTCACATATCTCTCATAAAAACCGATCATCTTTCTGTTTACCCAGCCATCGTAGGTTTTTGCAAGATGAAGCGGTGTTTCATAGTGGGAGATCGTTACCAGTGGCTCGATCCCATATTTATGGCATTCGTCAAAAAGATCATCATAAAACTGAAGACCTTTTTCGTTTGGTGTCTCCTCATCTCCGTTAGGGAAAATACGACTCCATGCAATGGATGTACGGAATACTTTGAAGCCCATCTCCGCAAATAATTTCACATCTTCTTTATAACGATGATAAAAATCGATTCCGATAAGTTTCATGTTATCCGGTGTAGGCTCTTCCGTTCTGGGGCCTACGATTCCGTGTGGTGTTACATCCTGTGTGCATAAACCCTTTCCGTCTTCATTGTATGCACCCTCGCACTGATTGGCAGCAACTGCACCGCCCCATAAAAAATTCTTTGGAAATGACATTCTGGAATCCTCCTTATGTAATATACTCAAGCGGACATTCGGAATCCGCTTCGCTACTTTCTCATGAACAAATAAGCGGAATAACCGCTTATTATCTGTAAGTGGACATTCGGAATCCGCTTCGCTACTTCCTCATGAACAAATAAGCGGAATAACCGCTTATTATCTGCAAGCGGACATTCGGAATCCGCTTCGCTACTTCCTCATGAACAAATAAGCGGAATAACCGCTTATTATCTGCAAGCGGACATTCGGAATCCGCTTCGCTACTTCCTCATGAACAAATAAGCGGAATAACCGCTTATTTGTTCATGAAGTGATATAAAGCACCGATTAAATTTGCGTCATTGTAGAATTGACAGTTTGTGATCTTCGGCTCCGGAACATATGGTGTTATCTTTCGCAGCGGAATATTCTTCATTACTTCCTCCAGGCTCTTCTGAAGATATTCATGCAGAAGCGGCTGCTGGCTGATGCCTCCGCCGATAGCAATGATGTCCAGATCCAGATAAATATTCAGGTTATAGATCTGTACTGCAAGACGATCTGTAAACTCCCTCAGACCTGCCAGAACTTTCTCATCACCTTCATTTGCCAGACCGAATATCTTCAATCCATCGTAAATCTGCCAGTCCTCTCCTGTATGCTTTGCAACAGTCTTTGCAAGTCCTTCCGCACCACTGATCATTCCCCAGTAGTTGTCCAGCTCTGCCGGCCCCTTCGCCTCTGTGCATATATAGCTGTATTCGCCTGCGGTAAAATGATTTCCGCGGAAAAGCTTTCCGTTGAGGATGATCCCGCCTGCAACACCGGTTCCGATAACAACAACAGCCCCATTTGTACAGCCCTTAAGACTTCCTCTCCAGAACTCGGCAAGTGCCGCACATTTTCCATCATTTTCCACAGAAACCGGAATTCCGTAACGCTGGGAAAGTTCTGTGCCAACAGTACTTCCTGCAAGATATCCAAGATATCCTGCTGTTACACAATATCCATTCCTGTTGTCCAGCATACCAGGCATGCTGATGGCAATACCTTCAATGCGGTTTTTGTATTTCTCCACAACACTGTCCAGAACTGCATAATAGTCCTCTTTTGTCTTTGTATGATAGTCCGGTGTGGGAACCTTATCTTTTTCAAGAATTTCTGCATTTTCGTTCATTAATGCATATTTCGTAAATGTTCCGCCTGCATCAAAAACCAGATAATTTTTCATTTTCATTTTACCTCAAGCTTTATTTCTCGTCACCAAAATTCAGAGCAAGCTTTGCAAAGAAATCTTCCAGTGTCAGTCTTGCATCCAGATATTTGTAAACACGGATCTCACGGTTGTCCTGTCCATGGATGTATGTCATATCCTCTGCGATTCTCGGTGCAGATACCATATCGTAGCTTACTTTTTCCAGTTCTTCCATCAGAACGGCGATGGTTCCCTGATCACCAAGTCCCCAGATCTCGCCCTGCGGCCAGTCCATTTCATACTTGGCCGCTACATGGTTGAAATCCACCAGCTGCTCAAAAAGATATTTTCCGATCTTTCCACATGGGCGTACCTTCAGCTGAAGCTCTGCAAGAGAAACAGCCATCACTTTATAAAGACTCATCGGCACCTGCCATACCGGCACTTTGGAGGAAAATACTACGTTTGCAGCGTTGATATCCATCATCAGGTTGAACTCAAATCCGCCCTTTGGATAATCTGCTCCGCCGATCCAGATCACTGTCATGCGCTCTGCGATCTCCGGTTTCATCAGAAGTGCGGAGGCAACGTCTGTAATGGCACCCTGGCACGCAATGTACAGCGGTCTTTTATCCTCCTTCATCGCTTCCTCGATGATGAATCTTGCACCCTCGGAATCGATAGGTGTATTCTCATCTTCAAGGGCGCGTGGTGCACCCAGCTTTACCGGATACTGATTCTTAAGCCCCATAAGCTCCATGACTTTGATGATCTCATCGTAACTTGCCTGCGCAGTACCAAGCTCGCCGTACTGCTGCGGGTTTTTCCAGAAATGACCCGCAACAAGGCCTTTTACGTCGAATCTTGGTGTCATGAGATGATGCGCTACTGCATACTGGTCATCTGCCTCGTTTTTGCAATCTGTATGTACGATCACCCTTACTTTTTTGTTTTCCGGTACTGTATAGGCATAATTCCACATAATATTTTCCTCCTTATATAAAACAGATGTTCTGATAATCGAAAGGAGCACCTTTCGATGCTCCTTATTTTTTCTTTTTTGTTCGATTTAAATTTATGCGTTTTCTTTATTCCGCTGGTTCAGCTCTGCACGGATCTGCGGATATTTTTTATCCAGATCATATGGGATCAGCACAACGATAGAAAGTATTGTAGCTACCAGCGCAAGACCACCGAATGCAAAATTGATCGCTGTATGTGTCTGCGGGAACTCCTTTGCAATGCTGATACCATCTGCCATTGCCTTATCAAGCTTTGCTGCATCGTAGTTACCCCATACAAGAAGGGCAGATACGATAGCAGATGCTGCTGCTGAGGAAACCTTGTTTACAAATCCCTGGATCGCATTCTGTGTTCCACCAAGGTTTCTTCCTACCTGCCACTCTGTATAGTCAAAGATATCAGGCATCATGGAGAAGAACATACTGGAACGGAAACCAAAGCCAAGTCCGATCAGTCCAAGGGATGCTGTTGCGATCGTTCCATTGGATGTAAAAAACAGAATCGCAAAGCCAACACAGTCTACGATCGCTCCAAACTGGATCAGCTTGATCTTTGCAATTCCCTTACCATTGAGATAAGCTGCAAGGATCATAGTCGGGATTGCAAGCAAGGTAAGTAAAGTAAGTGCCAGTGACATTCCGCTTACATCACCAACAATGTAAGTATAATAGTACTGCATTGCACCATACATGGAAAGATATCCAAGGAAGAGGAAAAATACCTCGCCAAGGAACATGATGTAATATTTATTTTTTACAAGACTTCCGATATCCTTGATCAGAGAGCTCTTTCCTGCTGACTTTGTCGGAGGATTGATCTCCACGATGGAGAATACACAGATTGCCATGATGATGATAACGATGATTCCAAGCACAATGTTTGTGTTACGATATCCGGTAGCCAATGCTGCACCAGTTGCATCCTTGGAGCCGGAGAAGAAATATACCATCGGAAGCACGAACAGGGAAGATGTCAGTGATCCAAGGTTTGAAAATACAGTACGTGTTGTAGAAATCTTGGTACGCTCTGTTGCGGATGCTGACAGAGAAGATACGATCGGTGCCATCGGAATATTTACCAGAGTATAGCCAAATGAGAAGATAACGTAAGTTACGTATGCCCATGCAAGCTTTGCACCTGCGCTCCATCCTGTCGGAACGGAAAACAGAAGAACCATACCAACTGCAAGGACCGGTGCACCATAAAGCATCCATGGACGGTAACGTCCCATTTTTGTATCGGTACGGTCGATCATTGCACCTACCATATAGTCTGTGAATGCATCGATGAATTTTGTTACAACGAACATAAATCCAACAGCGCCGGCTGCAAGTCCCGCGCAGTTTGTGTAATAAAAGAGAAGATATGTATTGGCAAGAAGGTAAGCAAGATTACAAGCATAATCACTGATACCAAAACCGATACGCTGTCTCCATTTAAACTTTGTTGTTTCATAATATGCCGGTTCGTGTTTTAACTTTTGCATTTTTCCTCCACCTTTTTTATGTTGATTTAACGATCCACTCCGGAACATGTAAATTTTTTCTGCGCGCCCTGTTTCTGGCGGATCAATCAGGTATGTCTCAACGACAAGCATATTATAATCAAAGCTATTTGATTTTCGTTATCATTTTTTTGATATTTTTATCATTTCCCCAACACATTTCTAATAGTTTTATAAACTTATTCAAGAATAAAATTCCTTACGCTTATATTTTTCCCGGTACTGCCTGGGAGTCATTTTCATATATTCTTTAAATACACTGCCAAAATGACTCTGGGAATTGAAGCATACATAATCACTGATCTCTGACAGGGTCGCATCGGAATATTTCAGGAGATTGGCAGCTCTTTCTACACGAAATTTCCGGATATAATCCACGATCTTCTCTCCCGTATCCTGCCGGAAGCTTCTGGAAAGGTGACCCGGGCTGATCCCGATAGCCTCTGCGATATCCTCAAGATATATCTTATGGTGATAATTCCGGGAAATATAATCCTTGCACTGCTCTGTATAGCTGGAAAAGCTTCTTGTTTTTCTGGTGTCAGCTACCAGCTTTGTAAATTTATAAAAGCATCTTTGGTTCAGTTCGATCATTTCTTCCATAGTCCGGCATTGATCGATCTGATTAATGAAATGATCACTGAGACGATATGCATCTGCCGGCGAAACTCCTCCTGATATAGCTTCTCTTGTTGCCAGTGTAGTTGTCACAATAGCCAGATTCCTCTGATGATTAAAATGTTTTCTGGAAAGGATCCCTCCTTTTTCCAAAAGTGCCGTGGCTCGTTCATTAACCTCTTCCACATTTCCTTCACGTATGCTATCCAGTACATATCGTTCTTCCATATATGTATGATGGTAGGCTGCCGCATCCGAGTCGTCCAGTTCAATGCGAACTGTTTCCCCCTCCTCCCAAGCTTCTTTTTCCTCGATGAGATTATTTTTTTCCATAAGATCGTCCGGCTGAATATCCTTTCCCTCCAAAAGCTCATACAGAAAACTTACGAAATTCAACATTCGGTTCAGTGTCATTTTGTCCGGATGGCGTTCTTCCTTCATTGACATGTGATATTTCTTATAAAACTGATGTATTTCCACATAGCTGAGCTCTTCTGCACATACCGGACCTGACAGATAGAAATCCTGGCCGCTCTGAACACAAAAGAAATAAATTTTATCAAAAGCCTTATAAATAGTCGGTACATTCTGTTCTTTTGTCTGGCAGATCAGGGACCGGCGCAAGTCCTCTGATACAGTCAGCGGATTCTGTTTTTCGGGAAAAACCCCAAGACTCCGGATATTTTCTCCTGCTTCATCTGCATAAAAAATGGGAATTCCCCACAGGCTTTCCAGTTTTCTCAACAATGTATGTTCTACCATGTCAACATCCTTTCATCTATAATATCGGGCTGTTATTGGAATAAATTATATGTTTTTTTTCTTCCATGAGCAAGTCCCCAACCCTGCTTATTGCTTTTCACAACTTCGCAGGAAACTTACTTGATTCGGTTAAAAAGGCTTGCGGCTTTTTTCGGGGGAGAGTATGCTTGTAGTATCATAAATAAGAGAAACAAGGGGATTTTCCTATGAAAATATGTGGATTTAACAAAACAACCCTGCTGGATTATCCGGGAAGGGTAGCCTGTACCATATTCTTAGGCGGCTGCAATTTCCGCTGCCCATTCTGCCAGAACGGAGCTCTTGTCGTGGAGCCTGATAACCAGCCTGAATATTCCCAGGAGGAAATCCTGGCTTTTCTGAAAAAAAGAAAGGGGATCCTGGATGGCGTCTGCATTTCCGGCGGTGAACCCACGCTTGCCCCGGAACTGCCGGAATTTCTCGGCAGGATCAGGGAGCTGGGCTATGATGTAAAGCTCGATACCAACGGTTCCCGCCCCTCCGTGGTAAAAGATCTCGCAGCAGCTGACCTGATCAACAAGGTTGCCATGGATATCAAAGCCTGTCCTTCCAACTATCATGCGCTTACCGGTGTACATGCTGATCTGGATGGGATCCGGGAAACTGCCGGATGGCTGCTGGAGGGACACCTTGATTATGAATTTCGTACAACGGTTGTGAAGGAACTTCATTCTGAAAAAGATTTTCAGGAGATCAGCCGATGGTTAAGCGGTGCAAAAGCTTATTATCTCCAGGCTTATCGGGATTCCGACGGAGTTCTGATGCCGGGATTCTCTGCCTGCTCCGAGAAAGAAATGATAAACTACCGGGATATCCTGTCTCAGACGATCCCGGTAGTAGAAATTCGTGGTATGGAGCTGTGATCTGCGGATTTGCAAAACTGTTTGCTTATCTGCATGGATGCTGAAATTTTTCTGATCAGATGTTAATAAAACAGTACCAGTATCCTCCCTTTCCGCCTGGGATATGAATATCCGGACATTCCTTAAAGTAGGGAAAGCCAAACATATTGGCCATAAACCGTTCCTGCTGGCTGTATCCTCCGGGCACACCCAGTATGTACTGTCCCTGATGATTTCTGCACAGCAGAAGATGGCCGAAATTCTGATATCCGTACATGACAAAACGGTTGCTGCAGAAGCAGCCGTTTTGTCTGCATAAGGCACTGCAGTCCGATGGTCTGATCTTGCGACAGTCTGTGAAATAGCCGTCGTTAAACGGATCATCACAGGGTATTCCCGGAAGTGGACGAGATGGCTCAGGTCGCGATGGTTCCGGCGGATGCGGTGATGGCTGGCCTGGCCGCGGTGGTTCCGGCGGATGCGGTGATGGCTGGCCTGGCTGCGGTGGTTCCGGCGGATGCGGTGATGGCTGGCCTGGCCGCGGTGATTCCGGCGGATGCGGACCGGGAGCCTGATATGAATTTCCGGTTTCCGATGCCTTCAATACCTCCTCCTGAACTTCCTCTACCGTCATGATCCTGTCTGACTTCTTCTGATATTCCTGCACTTCTGGCAAGGTTCCGTCTTTTTGATTTTCTTCCTCCTTTTCTCCCCGCTCTCTGCCTTTTTTCTCCGCTGCCTTCTGATATTCCGTTCCTGTTTTCTCCGCTTCCTTCCGAGGTTCCGTTTCTTTTTTCTTCCACTCGCGGAAATTCTCCGGCCGTATCGGCTGATCATCCCATTCTGTTCCCCAGAATCCGCCGGCATCGGAGATCAGAAGCAGTCCTCCAAGCTCCTGAAGACTTTTTCCCATGCCTCCAATATCCCCTGTATCCGTCTCCAGCGCGCACTCGATCCGCTCCTGCCCGGTAACACAGCTTCCGATCAAAATACCATCCATCAGCCCTTCCCGCCGCACAAACCCATACACTTTGCACCGACTTCCAGGCTCCAGTCCAACACAACGCAAATGAACCTCCACACGGCATTTCCTATCTCTGGCCTCCACCCTCACATAACCGCTGCTGCCGTCTTTTTTTCCTTTCCGATACTCGTACACATACGCAACAAAACGCTGATATCCAGCCAACGCACGTCCCTCCGGTATTTCGGTTTCGTTAATATATATGAAGTTTAAGAGAAATCATTCCATCAACGTGAAAAAGCTCCAGGATGTACAAACGCAAAAAAAGAATCCCTCAACCAAGGGATTCTCAAGCTGTTAGTCGAAAAATACGGCTATACCAGAATCGGTACATCAACACAGAATATCAACAGACAGGTGCGAAATTAAAATATGCGGAAAATTTTCGCTTTTGTCAAAAAAGCATTACTATCTTAGAACATTTTGCGCTTGTCAGGGTTCTCCGTATATGCTACACTGTACAGGAACAATCGTGTTACAGGGTGGCTGACCTCTAGTCCAAAAAGGATGGAGGTGGTGCTGATGAACGACAACCATTTTGACTTCAAAGATCTTATGGCTTTTGGCATGTTCATTCTAGCATTGCTTACGTTCGTATTAACGTTTTGTAAGTAATTCTTTACATAGAAAAACCACCCAAAAACTTTGGCCGAGTACAGGGTGGGATTTTCTAATCTTCTCTTATAAGGTCAACCCCTTGTGGGCGGTTGTTCTTTATGTTTGTATTATAGCACTACTATTCAAAGCATTCAAGAATATTTTCATCTGTAAATATAAAAACCCCCTGGCGATCCACGCTCGGGACATTCACCAAAGGCTTTCTCTTAATCTATATTTTATTTCTCGCTTTTCTTTACCTTTTCCCATGTATTACCTTTATCTTTATTTTTTTCCTGGCAAATGTAGAAGATTCTCCTTTCTTTTCTCATTGAGGTAACACAAGGTAACACAAACCTACGTTCCTTCATTTTTCACAAGTAAAAAAGAATCCCTCAACCAAGGGATTCTCAAGCTGTTAGTCGAAGCGACAGGATTTGAACCTGCGACCTCTGCGTCCCGAACGCAGCGCTCTACCAAACTGAGCCACGCTTCGTTATTCTGTTTCAGTTGTTTATGTATTGCTCAACTGCAAGAGCTATTATATTAGAGTTTCTTTACTTTGTCAATAGAAAAAATTAAAATTTTTCAAAAAAATCGAATTTTTTCTTTTTTCCTGCTTCGGGCGTGCATTTTCGCAGACCCGAAGCAGTTTTGGGAAAGGTTCTTTATAACATATCAAGTATATTCAGGTGAAATATATGCTTATTTCACTGTAACTGTTACCTTTTTTGTGATTCCGTTGCTGCTTACATAGATAACAGCTTTTCCTTTTTTCACACCTTTAACAACACCTTTGCTGCTTACAGTAGCAACTTTTGTGTTGCTGCTTCTGTAGGTGATCTTTGCCTTTGAAGTGGCTGCTGCCTTGATGGCTGTTGTTTTCTTTGCTTTTACACTTACAGCTGTTTTGGATGTGATCTTCAGGCTGCCTTTTTTCACTGTGATCTTGCAGGTTGCTTTGTAGCTTCCGCATTTTACTGTAATTGTAGCTGTTCCTGCTTTTTTTGCTGTTACTTTTCCGCCTGCGCTTACCACTGCAACGGATTTATTACTGCTTGTATAAGTAACTTTTCCGCTAACGCCTGTTTTTTTCACTGTGATCTGGCTTGTTCCACCCACAAATACAGTTTTCGCTGAAGCCGAAGCTTTTACAGACGGCTTCTTAACTGTAATTTTGCAGGTTGCTTTATAATTTCCGCATTTCGCTGTGATCACAGCTGTTCCTGCCGCCTTTGCAGTTACCTTTCCATTTGCGGCTACAGCTGCAACAGATGGTTTGCTGCTTGTATAGGTTACTTTTCCGGTAACACCTGCGGTCGTTGCTTTCAGCGTCACCGTAGCTGGAGATCCTTTTACATAAAGCGTTTTCGATGATACATTTATTTTTACAGATGGCGTTTTTACAGTAAGCTTGTACTGTGCAGTTTTTCCTGCAGCAGATGTTGCTGTGATCACGGCTGTTCCTGCTGCTTTTGCAGTTACTTTTCCGTTCTCGTCTACAGATGCAACCGTTTCATTATCGGAAGCGTATGTTACATCCTTGCAATTTTCGCCTGTTGCTTCAAGCTGTCTGGAGCTTCCGACATAAAGAACTCCTGAATTTTCTTTAAAAGCAATTGTTCCATACACCAGCTGAACAGAAACATCCGCGTGATCATCACTGGAGACTCTTACTGTATAGGTTTCATTTTCCGGTCTCGCTACAGTAGAATCCAAAGCAACCACTCCATCTGCGGCTACACCATCCTGTACAAGATATGTTGTCTGTGAATCATGTCCGACACCTGTTGTATAGAAAACAGATACCTTCGGATTTTTGTATTTATCAAGATTTGCAAGCTTTACATGGGTGCTGTCCGTAAATTCCGGAGAAACATCCATCTCTTCTGTTGCCTGCGGTTTGATATAAATACCATCTGCAAATTCATATACATACGCACCGTCTGACATAATATACGTGATCCTGTTTACGGTTTTTCCTTCAAGACCTGCATCTTTTGCAAACGCAGCCTTATATACCTTCACCCACATCTCGTTCATATGACGCATACCATATTTTCCGCCATCTGTTGTTTCCAGGATCATTCCCTGGATCCCGGAGTTAACTGCAAAACCAGCATCACTCTTTGTGTCGCGGAGATATTTTGTGCTGGTTTCTTTTACTTTGATCTCATAATCTCCCCAACGAGAAGATGTATTGAGTGTTGCCTCCGCATCTGTCACAGTTGCCTTTACATTAAATTTTGTAGCACTGTATGTTCCATCTGCATTCAATGTTTTATACTGCCCAGGCTCTACCGTCGGAGTACGTCCAAGGGTGATCCCTGCTGCTTCTGTATATGCTCCGCTTTCCGGAAGTTCTCCCGCTTCTGAAAGGATCCGCGCCTCTACATACGTTTTTGCATCTGTAGCTACACTAACCTTTTTTACTCCTGCGATCTCATAACCATTTTCTGTCAGATTCTGAACATCTGCATTTCCGAAAGCAGTGCTTTTTCTGGTTGTGGCAGATGTAACGGAATCATATTTGCGGCTCGTTGCATCTCCTGCATAAAATTCCTCGTATGACAGAGATGCCGTACCGTAAAGTGTTCCTGTCAGTGCCTGATGTCCATTTGCCGCCTTATAATAAATATCCGTTCCCGGAATTTGTGTATATCCATCCACTGCTCCCTTTACCCAGTAATAGGAAACATTGGAAACCGTGATCGGCTGGCCTGTCAGTGTGATATTTTTTGTCATATCCACATAATTGTCGCTTGAGATCATAACCGTGTAGATTTCATCCCCGGCCCTGGCTACACTGCTGTCAAAGGTTACCACCCCGTTCTCTGCCGCTGCATGATCTACAACATATGTTGTTTTTTTACCATGGCCCCTTCCTGTTGTATAGTATACGGAAACCTTAGGGTTTTCATATTTGTCAAGGTCATCAACTTTAACCTGGGTTGTATTTTCTTTCACAAAAGCCGCCTGTACCTTCATTCCTGCTTCAGGCTGTTTTTTTACAAGAGGCGCTTTGTCTCCAAACTCATATACATAGGAGCCGTCCGGAGTAATATAAGTCACCTTTGATATTTTTTCCCCGATAAGCCCGGATCCTGCTGAAAATGCAAGTTCGTAAGGCTGTACCCAGATTTCATAGGTATGACGAAGTCCTACCTTCTTACCGCTGGCAGTTTCAAGGATTACTCCCAGTGTATTTCCACCTACGGCAAAATCACCCTGTCTGGAATTGCGGAGATATTTTGTGCCGACTTCTTTTACCACCAGCATGTAATCGCCCCAGATCGACGGTGCCTGGATCTGGGCAGATGCATCTGTGACCGTTGCCTTTACATCGAATTTTGTTGCACTGTATGTTCCGTCTGTATTCAGTGTTTTATACTGTCCTGTTTCCTGTGACGGTGCTTCATTCAGCGTAATATCTGCTGCCTCTGTATAGACACCCTTTTTCGGAAGCTTGGAAACAGCTTTCAGCACCTGTGCATCTACATAAGTTTCTGCATCCACTGCAACACTTACATTCTTCACACCCTGGATCTGATATCCTGAAGAGGTTACTTCTGTGCTGTCCTCATTGGTAAAAATCTGATTTTTACTCGTTGTTGCCGAAGTGATAGCGTCATAGCTCTCCTGAGTGGTATCGCCGGCATAAAATTCCGAATAACTTAAGGTTGTCGTTCCGTACAGCTTTCCGGTCAGAGCTGTCTGCCCGTCTGCCGCTTTTACATAAACGCCTGTTGTACCTATCTGTGTATATCCCTCTGCCGGCTGCATGGACCAGAGATATTTCACTCCTGCAACAGTGATCTCAGAAGCATCCTGAAGGACCTCGCCTGCTTCTGCCATAAATGCTTCTCCATCACCGAATACCTCTTTTGTATCCTCCTGGATCTGCTCTTCCTCTTCCTGTTGAATCTCTTCTGCTGAAATTTCTGCTACTTCTTCCTGAATAGCTTCTGCATCACTTTCTTCTGGCTCTTCCGACTGAATATCAGCTTCACCAACTTCCGGCTGATCCTGGGAAACAGACTCCTGATCCTCGTTCTCTCCTTCTTCCTGTGCTGTCTCTCCTTGTGTCTCTCCTGACACGTCACTAAAAACTTCCGCCTCAGACGCCATTGCCGTTACCGGCACTCCTGACGCGATCACCGCTGAGCTCAGTACGAGCGCAGCTGACTTCTTAAAAAGCTTCCACTTATGCATACCTGTCCTCCTCTGTGTCTTTTATATTACACAACTTTATACCAGATCATGATCTTACAGCTGCTCTGGTTAATTGAAATTTCTTCTGCAGGATATTCAACATATATCAGCTTCTGCAGAAGTGCTCTGTCAAGCACACTTTAGTTTGTTTAAACTAACATATCGTTATTTTATCAATACCGGAATTATTTGTCTATACATATCTGGCAAAAAAGCCTCACGGTTATTGTTATTTTTTTCTCAACTAAAAATTGTTTTCAAAATATTTTTGCATTATTATCTGATAATTTAAAATAAAAAAAGTATATATTCCAAGACATCATTCCAGGAAATGCAACAGACATTGCCATTTCCTCCGGCATTCTCAGATCATATACTTTTTATATTTCTATATTTTTGCTTTCTTTTATGCCCAGCGGCTCTTCTGTTCTTCGCAGATACTGTTCCACTGGCAGTTTCCACAGATTTTCTTACGTTTATCTA
The DNA here is from genome assembly GCF_005848555.1 of Blautia sp. SC05B48. Taxonomy (NCBI): domain Bacteria; kingdom Bacillati; phylum Bacillota; class Clostridia; order Lachnospirales; family Lachnospiraceae; genus Blautia; species Blautia sp. SC05B48. Next base: position 831,999 of record NZ_CP040518.1, read on the forward strand.
TCGCAAGGATTTTTTCCTGGACTTTTTTTGTAAACTCGCTGAAGTACAATGTCTGTCCGGCCTTCAGTCCACATTTTTCCAGCACTGCATTATCATACTCTGCCACTTTATCTCCGGCTTCGCAATGTCCGCCCCGATTATTCGGACAGGCAGAGCAAATCTCATCCGTATCCACATGAAGCCTTATTTTCTTTCCCTCCAGAAAAATCTTCAGCATCTCGGACATATGTGCAGTAAAACCGTTACTGTAGCCTTCTCCCTTAAAATACGCCAGGCACATACCATGATGAGGGCGCAGCGGAATGACCATTTCCTCTGTGCCCTCATCAGAAGCATATGCCACAGCACTGCTTTTATCTTGCATATTTACGTACCTTTCCTGATAAAACATAAGCCAGTGCGATCTTGATAAGATCCGGAATGATAAACGGGATTACACACCAGCCAAGAACTGCCATAAGACCTATCGGACCTGTGCTTCTTGTGTAAGCAAACATAAACCATACGGTTCCAAAGGCATAGCATACGATCAGTCCAACAACCATGGAAATGATCTGAACGACCGGCTTTCTGCCAAAAATGCGCTCAAATGCCCACATAACAAGTGCTGAAAAGATAAATCCAACGATATATCCACCTGCATTTCCGAGAAGAGCTCCAATGCCTCCGGAAAATCCCGCAAAAACCGGAACTCCTACTGCTCCAAGAAGAACGTAAACCAGAATTGCCAGAGTTCCTCTTTTTCCTCCAAGCACACCAACTGCCATAAATACTCCGAATGTCTGCAGCGTAAACGGTACCTGTGCCGGAATGGAAATCCATGAGCAAACTGCCATCACTACCGCAAAAACTGCAATGTAAACAAGATCATACGTCTTGCTTCTGCCTGCTGCCACTGTTGTCATAATAATCTGTATCCTCTCTTTCCTTTTCTGCTTTTCCTGGCGGAAGATCATTCAAGTCCTTTATAAATGATATCCACTCTTTTGCTGTTAACAATTTAACATAACAGAATTTGATTGTCAACTCAATTACATTTTTAAGTTTACATTTTTCATAATACCGTCTGCCATACGCAAACCTGTCACTGTTCACTCCGTTCTCAGTAACACGCTTCGCGATGCCCAGAATTTATGCTGATCGCATAAATTCGCGCGGTATGTCTCGGGTTTTCTGTGACCTTCGCTCACAAAAAACACCTCGCGGGACATTACCAGTGAACAGTAACGCAAACCTGTCATTTGTAAATAATATTGCCAATTTTCACTTTCAAATTTCTCCCTCTGATGCTATACTGAAATCAATGAGTTTTCAGCAAAAGGGGGGATTTTTCCACATGGATATACACGATATTCATAACATCAGCACCAACTGCACACGGACCGAATTTGTAGGGACCGCAGTTCTTGACACAATCGGACTCGTGATCTCCGGAGTTGATGATTCTCTGCTTAAAGAGATGAACGTAGGTACCCAATACCACTGTCTGGGGCTTTTCAGTTCCCGAACAGGCGCTGCCGGCCAGATCACAGCTATTGACGATGCAGTAAAAGCCACAAATACAGAAGTCCTTTCCATTGAACTTCCAAGAGATACCAAGGGCTGGGGCGGTCACGGAAACTATATCGTCCTTGGCGGAAATGATGTATCCGACGTGCGTCACGCCATTTCTCTGGCTCTGGAACTGACTAACAAATATGCAGGTGAGGTCTACATCAGCGAATCCGGCCACCTGGAGTTTGCTTTTTCCGCAAGTGCAGGTCCTGCTATCCATAAAGCCTTCGGCACACCTCTGGGTGAAGCATTTGGTTTCATGGCAGGTTCTCCGGCTGCTATCGGTCTTGTGATGGCAGATAATGCCGTGAAATCCGCAGCAGTATCAATTACACAATATATGACTCCGAATATCGGTACCAGTCATTCCAATGAAGTGATCATCGCCATCTCCGGTGATGCCAGTGCTGTAAAAGCTGCTGTACTGGAAGGCCGTCAGACAGGTCTTGAGCTTCTCATCGGTATGGGAACCTATCCGGAGATCCCGGGTACGCCGTATCTGTAAAATTTCCGTATCATCGGAAACAACGTAATTTCCACACGGCATATTTTCCGGATGTTTTTCATAGAAACATATCTGTATCACGCAAAACAGCGCTGCAAAGATCTTCCTGTGATCATGCAGCGCTGTGCTTATTTATTGTTGATTTTTCCTGATAGTCTTCCGGATCAGCCCACCTGATATACATCTGCTGACTGAAGTCCGAAGCTTAATGCCTCAGAATGGCTTCCACAGTAGATATCCACATGTCCGTAAGGAGTTCCCAGATCCTCTACCGTATAAACAGTGCCGTTGATCAGAAGCTTGGTACCAAACGGAACACCTGCCATAGCAACGGTACGTCCTGCTGTCGGAACTGTTCCGCTGGCGGTAAGATTGCCGGCTGTACCGCAGCACTGTGCACAGTTGCAGTATGCGGTCAGTGTGAAGTTTCCAAGATATGTTCCCTGACTGGAAGAACCGGAATCGGACGTATCCGCAGAGGCATCTTCCGTCTCCTCGGAAGCTGTCTCATCATTGGAAACCTCCTCCTGGGAGCTGTCCTCGGAAACATCTTCGGAACTTCCGGACTGTACATCATCTGCTTCCTCTTCCTCTTCTACAACAATGTCTGTACTTGTAGAGCTGCTGGAAGACTCAGTTGTATCCTCCTCCGGATCATAGCCGTAATCATCGTCAGAATCAGCCTCTTCACTGCCCTCGTTATCCTGATCGGCCTCTTCCCGGGCTGCAGCCTCTGCTGCCTGTCTCTCAGCCTCTGCTGCCGCTTCAGCCTTAGCTTTCTCTTCTGCAGCCTTCTCCGCCTCTGCCTGCTGTACCAGAGCGGTAATACTGCTGTCTGCATTACTGATATCTGCCATCAGCTGCTGAGCCTCTTCCTGGCTGGCGCTGATCTGATTTACATAAGAATTAATATCATCGCTTGTGCTGGAAGCCATGGACTGCACTTCCTGCTGCTTGGCTGCACGCTCCGTCATCAGTTCATCGATCTCTGCTGACTCCGTTTCAACCTTTTTCTCATTCTCCTGGATATTCTTCTGAAGACTCACATATTTATCCAGCATGTCTCTGTCGTATGTAGAAATCTGGATCGCATTCTCCGCGCGATTGAGGAATTCTGCAAGGCTCTCGGAAGAAAGCAGTGTCTCCAGTGCGGAAGTCCCGGCATTCTCATACATATATGCGATTCGAAGCTTCATGGATTCATACTGATCTGCAGATGCCTTTTTCGCTTTTTTCAGTTCTTTTTTTACGTTATTTAATTCATCTTCCTTCTCAGCAGCCTGGATACTAAGCTCAGAAATGCTGTTGGTAAGATCCTCATACTGTGCGTTTAAATCAGCCAGATAGCTCTCCAGCTCCTGCTTCTTGCTCTCCAGTGTGCCGATGCTGCTCTGTACCTGTGCAAGACCCTCTTCAGCGGCCTGTTTCTCCGCCTGTGCCTCTGCGATCGCAGCGTCTGTACCTGATGCATATACGGGGTTTCCCATGGAAAGAGTGAGCATACCCGTAAGCAGTAATGTGAAAACTTTTCTATTCTTCATATAAACACCTTTCGTCCTTTCATGGGTTCTAGTATAACACATTTTTCATAGAAAGCAACAATTTTATTTTATTTTTGTAACAAATACGTAATAATTTAAATATTTATGAACTGGAAAGCGTTTTTTTGTTTTCCGGAGCATGAAAAAACTGCCCTCTCACAGATTTATCTGTAAAACGGCAGTTTTTATTCTATGCTGTTCCAATTCAAAAATCATCAGCTACGAGAATACTTCTCTGATGTAATCCCCCCTGAAGCTGCTTCTCTTACTCCGCAGCCTCCATAAGAACCTCATTCTCAGCTTCCTCAGCCATTACTTCCTGATACTTGTCCAAGATGATCGTCTGGATCTGCTCTCTTGTTGCTGAATTGATCGGATGAGCGATGTCACGATATTCACCGTCGCTTGCCTTACGGCTTGGCATTGCGATGAACAGCCCCTTCTCGCCTTCGATCACTTTGATGTCATGTACCACAAACTCATCATCTATTGTGACAGACACAACGGCCTTCATTTTCCCTTCTTTCGCTACCTTCCTCACACGTACATCTGTAATATTCATTGCTACTTGCCCCTTTCATTTCGCTAACCGTATCTGCGGAAATCTGATCTTCCGCATTTATAATACGTAGCGTTCGTTTTTCTCTACGACGATCTTCACTTCTCCTTCTTCGCCGCTGTAATATGAATTCGCCCGGATGGTATCCCGGCTCTCAACAATGCAATTCTCAATATGCGTATTATCTCCAAGATATACGTCATTAAGGATCACAGAGTTTTTGATCACACAGTTATTTCCTACAAATACATCACGGAACAGAACAGAGTTCTCCACGGTTCCGTTGATGATACATCCACTGGATACCAGACTGTTCTTCACAGTTGCACCCGGATTGTACTTAGCAGGAGGTACATCTGCGATCTTGGTCTTGATCGCCGGCTCCTGTTTGAAGAAATAGTTCCGGATTTCCGGTTTCAGGAAATCCATGTTTGTCTGATAATAAGCCTCTGCAGTAGAGATATTATTCCAGTAGTTATCGATCTTATATCCGTAAATCCTCTTCAGATTTTTGTAACGGATAAGAATATCATTTACAAAATCATGCCTTCCTTCCTGGGCAGCACGCTCGATCAGTTCGATCAGCTGCCTTCTTCGGATGACATAGATACCAGTAGATACTGTATTATAGGAGGAAACGATCGGTTTCTCTTCAAATTCCTCGATCCGACAGTCCTCATTCATGCGGAGAACACCAAATCTTTCAACCTGGCTCTGATCCTTGCATGTAGTACATACAACGGTAACATCTGCCCGCTTTGCGATATGATACTCCAGGACTTTATTGTAATCCAGCTTGTAGATTCCATCACCGGAAGCGATCACCACATAGGGTTCATGACTGTTCTTTAAAAAGCTCAGGTTCTGATAGATAGCATCTGCAGTACCCTGATACCATAAGCTGTTGTCTCTGGTAATGGTTGGAGTAAAGACATAAAGTCCTCCCTGTTTTCTTCCGAAATCCCACCATTTGGATGAACTCAAATGCTCGTTAAGGGAACGGGCATTATACTGTGTCAGCACAGCAACCTTCTGGATATGTGAATTTGCCATGTTGCTGAGGGCAAAGTCGATCGCGCGGTAACTTCCTGCAATAGGCATTGCCGCGATTGCTCTTTTGTTTGATAATTCTCTCATGCGGTTATTATTACCGCCTGCCAAAATAATACCTATCGCTCTCATTCTTTCCCACCGTCCTTTGCTGCAATTACCTGGCCGGCTGCCAGTTCTCCGTCAGGGTAGTCTTCTTTTGTTGTAACACCGGCGATAGCGGTATTCTTACCGATTTTGACACTGTCCGGAATCACGCTGTTTTCGCCGATAGCCACAAGTCCAAAGGAATATACAGCCGGTTTCAGAACATTCGGTACTTCCTCGCCGCATCCGATCACAACATTATTTCCGATGACAACATCTTCTGCCACGATAGCTTTATCCATAACAACATTCTCACCAACTGCTGTATTCTTCATGATAATAGAATCACGTATCACACTGCCCTTGCCGATGATAACATTCGGACCAATCACTGAATTATGTACTTCACCATAGATTTCTGTTCCCTCACCGATGATACACTTGTCCACAACTGCATCTGCGGAAATATACTGTGGCGGGATCACATCTCCCTTGGTGTAGATCCTCCAGAATTCCTCATAAAGATTAAACTCCGGAATGATATCGATCAGCTCCATATTTGCTTCCCAGTAAGAACCAAGAGTTCCTACATCTTTCCAATAGCCGTTGTACTCGTAAGCAAAAAGGCGCTGTCCTTTCTCTTTACAGTACGGAAGGATATGTTTACCGAAGTCGCAGCCATTCTGATCCTTCAGGGCGATCAGTGCTTCCTTAAGAACCGGCCATGAGAAAATATAGATACCCATGGATGCAAGATTGCTGCTTGGATGCTCCGGTTTCTCCTCAAACTCAGTAATACGGCTGTTCTCATCAGTAACCATAATACCAAAACGGCTGGCTTCCTCAATGGGAACCGGCATACACGCGATTGTAATATCTGCCTTGTTCGCTTTGTGGAAATCCAGCATCACTTCGTAATCCATCTTATAGATATGGTCACCGGAAAGGATCAGTACATAATCCGGGTTATACTGCTCCATATAAGCCAGATTCTGATAGATCGCATTGGCAGTTCCTGTATACCATTCGCTGCTTGTGCTCTTCTCATATGGAGGAAGGACTGTGACACCGCCTTCATTGCGGTCCAGATCCCACGGAATACCGATACCGATATGTGTATTCAGGCGGAGAGGCTGGTACTGTGTCAGCACACCCACCGTGTCAATTCCCGAGTTAATACAATTGCTCAGTGGAAAATCGATGATACGATATTTACCACCAAAAGCGACTGCCGGCTTTGCAACCTTTTCTGTCAAAACTCCTAACCTGCTGCCTTGCCCACCGGCCAAGAGCATGGCAATCATCTCTTTCTTAATCATGCGATCACCTCTTGTATGTTATGATTATTCCATTATAGCATACTTTACTGTGTTAGTGAACATTTTTTACAATTAATTTATCTGTATTTTATTTTTTTTATCGCTATTGTATATTATAAATTGGTAAGACTCATCATTTTCTTCATTCATCTGGTAATTTTCAACATTTTTCGATGTTGTTTTCTGGTTACTTTTATATTCCGGAAAAAACCGCTTTTTTAGCCAAAAGAACCACTTTTCAATTGTTTCTGTTGGCGTTATAATAAAACAGACAAAAGAGCTACGAAAATAACATATATAAGGAGATTATTATGTATCAGATAGACTTTCATAAACCGCTCCATATTCATTTCATCGGGATCGGAGGCATCAGCATGAGCGGCCTTGCCGAGATCCTTCTGGAAGAAAATTTCCGGATTTCCGGTTCCGATGCCAAATCCAGCCCGCTGACCCGCACACTGGAAGAGCGTGGCGCTACGATCTATTACGGACAGCGCGCTTCCAACATCAAGGATGACGTAGATGTGGTTGTCTATACAGCAGCGATCCACCCGGACAACCCGGAATTTGCCTGTGCGAAAGAAAAAGGGCTTCCAATGCTCACCCGCGCAGAGCTTCTGGGCCAGATCATGCGGAACTACGATACACCAATCGCAATTTCCGGAACCCACGGAAAAACCACTACTACTTCCATGGTTTCTCATATCCTTCTTGAGGGTGACTGTGATCCTACCATCAGTGTTGGCGGAATCCTTCCTGCTATCCACGGAAATATCCGCGTTGGAAATTCTGAGACCTTTATCACAGAGGCATGCGAATACACCAACAGCTTTTTAAGCTTCTTCCCTAAGATCAGTGTGATCCTGAACATGGATGCCGATCATCTGGATTTCTTCAAGGACATCGATGACATCCGCCATTCCTTCCGGAAATTTGCAGAGCTTCTCCCTGCTGACGGTACTCTGATCATCAACGCCGACACACCGGAGTATGAGACGATCATCCGGGAGCTTCCATGCACTGTTCTTACCTATGGTCTGGAGCACGATGCCGATTACACCGCGGCAGACATTACCTGGGATAAATACGGACATCCTTCCTTCTCCGTTCTCTTCCGGGGCAAAAAGATCGGCAGCTATTACCTTCGTGTACCGGGCATCCACAATGTATCCAATGCGCTGGCTGCTATTGCCATAGGACGCCTTCTGGACCTTCCGGATGATGTGATCGTCAAAGGTCTCGGAAGCTTTACCGGTACAGACCGTCGTTTCCAGTATAAAGGCGAGATCGGCGGTGTCACCATCATTGATGATTACGCTCATCATCCAACCGAGATCGAGGCAACCCTTCATGCTGCAAAGAATTATCCGCATCAGAAGGTATGGTGTGTATTCCAGCCTCATACCTACACACGTACCAAAGCTCTTCTTCCGGAATTTGCAAAAGCGCTGACTCTGGCCGATCATGTTGTACTGGCTGATATTTATGCCGCACGAGAAACAGACAATCTTGGTATTTCTTCCCAGGATCTCCAGAAACAGATCCAGGAACTTGGAACCCCCTGCGAATATTTCCCGACTTTTGATGAAATCGAGAGCTTCCTCTTAAAAAGTTGTGCACATGGTGATCTGTTGATAACTATGGGCGCCGGAGACGTTGTAAACATTGGAGAACACCTTCTCGGAAAATAATTATCCACATTATCCACATGCTTATGCACATTTCAGACGTGCCTGGCATGTGGATTTTTTTGTGTATAACCTACTTGACATAATTCAACAGCCAAATCCAACAAATACCGCATTTTTCTTACAAAATTAAGGTTTTTGTTAGTTGCTGATAATGTTATCCTCAAAGTTTTCCACACTATCCACATTTTCCACATGGAAATTGGTGCACAACTTCTGTGAAAATAGACTATTCTCAAGTAAAAGCGGTTGTGCTATAATCCTTTTTAGCATGGCGGACTTTGGGATATCGCCTGAAATATCTGCCGTATTTTAGAAAGGGAGCTGCTGATCATGAGCCTGATTTCACTTCAGAATTCCTCTGAACTGGGGGTAACGATTCTTTCCAATCGCTTTATTGACAATTTCATGCCTCGTGCCAACGGGGAGTTCGTAAAGGTATATATCTACCTTCTCCGGATGGTATCTGCCACTCCTTCTTCTTTCAGCCTGGAGCATATGGCAGACAGCCTTTTCTGCACGGAAAGAGATATTTCCCGTGCACTGAAATACTGGGAAGGTGAGAAACTGATCGCATTAGCCTATACTGCAGATCAGAAGCTTTCCGGGATCACTTTGCTGGAACCTTTTGCTGATACCGGTCATAGAGAGAGCAGCGCTTCCATGGATACTTTCACCGGTTCCGGCAATTCTGCTTCCGTTTCCGGAAACACGGATCCGGAAGTCCCGAGCTCCGCTGATTACATTCTTAGTCTCACTCCTGACCGGATCAGAGAACTTAAGCAAAACGAAGAGATCAGTCAGCTTCTCTATATCACAGAGCAGTATCTGACCAAAACACTGACGCCTACAGAAATGCAGAAGATCCTTTTTTTCTATGATGAGCTCCATATGTCTGCGGATCTCATCGAATATCTGGTGGAATACTGTGTTTCCAGAGGCCGCAAGAGTATGCGTTATATTGAAACAGTTGCACTCGCCTGGGCAAAAGACGGCATCACCACCGTCGAGATGGCACGGGATGCCAGCTCCCGTTTTTCCAAGGATTATTACACGATCCTGAAGGCTATGGGGATCAGCGGCCGCAACCCTGTTGATAACGAGATCACTTACATTGATACCTGGCGCAAGACCTACGGTTTTGATCTGGAGCTGATCCAGGAAGCCTGCAGCCGTACTGTCCTTTCCACCGGACAGCCCAGTTTCCAGTATGCGGATAAGATCCTCTCCGGCTGGAAAAAGAAAAACGTACATACGCTGGAGGATATCCGGCTTCTGGATGCCGCACACAAAAAACGCCAGCTTGAGAAATCTGTTTCCAGGAAGAAGCAGCCCCAGACCCAGCCTCAGAATAGCAACCGCTTCAATAATTTCCACCAGCGTGATTATGATTTTGCGGAATATGAGAAACGTCTTTTAAATAATCAGTAACAGAAACTGGAAGGAGCGCTTTATGCCTTTACAGAATTTTCAATATGATACTATAATGAGAGAATACAGCCGCCGGCAGGCACAGAATCACCGCATTTTGGAGGAACACACAGCCGAAGCCTACGGAAAGATCCCCCGTCTGAAAGAGATCGATGACGAGGTGGCAACTTTAAGTGCCGACAAAGTCCGACGTCTTTTAAACGGCGAAGAAAAGGGAACTTCAGATCTGAAGGCAGCCATTCAGGAGCTTTCCGATGAACGGATCACCCTTCTTGTTGCAAACGGCTTTCCCGGAGACTATCTGGAGATGCCTTACACCTGCCCTGACTGCCAGGATACCGGCTATATCGGCAGCCGGAAATGCACCTGTTTTAAAAAAGCTGAGATCGAGCTGCTTTATGCACAGTCCAATCTGAATGAAATTCTCGAAAAAGAGAATTTTGACAGCTTTTCATTTGACTATTATTCTGCTACAATAAAAAACGAAGCCACGGGACTGTCTGCCCTGGAAACAGCCAGACGGGCCTATGATACTGCACAACGCTTTGTGCAGAACTTCGACCATAAATTTGAAAACCTGTTTTTATATGGTGATACCGGTGTGGGAAAAACCTTTCTTTCACACTGCATCGCACGGGAGCTTCTCAGATCCACCCACTGTGTTCTGTACTTTTCAGCCTACGATCTTTTTGATATGATGGCTGCGAATTCTTTTTCCCGAAAAGATACCGGCACAGACGAGGAACTGATCTATGACTGTGATCTTCTGATCATTGATGACCTGGGAACGGAGCTTACCAACAGTTTCGTATCTTCACAGCTTTTTCTCTGTCTCAATGAGCGGATCATGCGCAGGAAATCCACGATCATTTCCACGAATCTGACGCTCAAAAATTTCTCGGATACCTATTCCGAGAGAACATTTTCCCGAATTGCCAGCAACTATCAGATGATATCGTTGATCGGGAAGGACATCCGTATACAGAAAATATTTTTAGGAGGAAATTAAAATGGCACAGGTAAATACAAAAGATTTTTCCACACTCCCGGTAGGAAGACTTGGACTGATTCCCCTTCAGAGCTGCAGCTCATTAGGCGCGAAGGTGAATGACTGGCTGGTCAAATGGCGTGCCGAAAGACAGTATCCTGGAATGGACTCCTTTGCATTCGAGGGATACAAGCGCGATTCTTACATTATTGAAGCCAAGACTCCACGTTTCGGCTCCGGTGAGGGTAAATGTACCATCAACGAATCTGTCCGCGGTGATGATATCTACGTAATGGTAGATGTGACAAATTACAGCTTATCCTATCCAATCGGACCTTACACGAATCTTATGTCCCCGGATGATCACTTCCAGGATATGAAGCGTGTTATCGCCGCTGTAGGCGGAAAAGCCCGCAGAGTCAACGTGATCATGCCATATCTCTATGAGAGCCGCCAGGACAAACGTGTCGGAAGAGAGTCTCTTGACTGTGCCAATGCACTTCATGAGCTGATCGATATGGGTGTTGAGAATATCATCACCTTTGATGCACATGATTCCCGTGTACAGAATGCGACTCCTCTTCATGGTTTTGAGACTGTACAGCCATCCTACCAGTTCATCAAGGCTCTTCTTAATAATGAAAAGGGACTCCATATCGATAAGGATCATTTCATGACGATCAGCCCGGACGAAGGAAGCATGAACCGTGCGATCTATCTCGCCAATGTCCTCGGTGTTGATATGGGTATGTACTATAAACGTCTGGATTACTCAAGATATGTAAACGGCCGTCACCCGATCGCAGCATACGAATTCCTCGGACCGAAGATCGAGGGCAAGGATATGATCCTGATCGATGATATGATCTCCTCCGGTGATACGATCATTAAGATCGCGTCTCTCCTGAAAGAGAAAGGAGCAGGCAGAGTTTACATCTGCTCTACCTTCGGATTCTTTACCGATGGTCTTGATAAATTTGACGATGCTTACAAGAAGGGCTACTTCGACAAGCTTCTTACTACTAACCTGGTTTATCAGTCACCGGAGCTTCTTGAGAAGCCATACTACATCAGCTGCGATATGAGCAAATATATTGCTCTGATCATTGATACGCTGAACCATGATAACTCTGTCAGCCACCTTCTGAATCCGGTAGACAGAATCAAACGCTGCGTAACAAATTACATGAGCCAGCATGAGAAATAAATAAATCATAATGCACGCAAAGCGGCTGCACCTTCTGAGAACGATATAACAGTCTCTCAGAAAGCGCAGCCGCTTTATATTTCTGCAACAAACGGATATCCATGATCCGCATCTGCTGTCTGCTTTGCTTTTGATCTTTATGCTGAAATCTTCCTGCAAAAGCTCACATAGGAAGCTTCTGATAGGGAATCCTCTCTTTATCCAGGATCTCCATTTCTCTTTTATGGCAGGTACTTATGATCACCTGTCTGTTTTCTTTATGCAGCCATCTGAGAGCCGCTGCAAGACGTTCTTCATCATACATGCCAAATACATCATCAAGGATCACAGGGAACGGTTCCTCTTTGCAGAAAAGCTCTCCTGCTGCCATACGAAGGGCAAAATAAATCTGCTCCAGTGTCCCGCGGCTCAGTCTCTCAATGGATACGATACGCTCCCCTGTGTTCACAGACATATGCAGAGCCTCATCCATCAGAACCTCCTGGTATCTGCCACCGGTGATCTCACTTAATATCTCAGATGTACGTTTTTTCAGACGGATCCCTACCTGATCTGTAATGTTTCCGGAAAGTGCCTCAATAGTCTCCATAGCCATATTCAGCGCCTGGATTTCCGTTTCCTCCGGAGTGATCACTTCTGTGTTTTCTTCACATTCCGTCAACTCTGCCTGCAGGTTCTCCAGCGCTGTATGCTTCTCTTCGTAGTCACTGTCCAGACTGTTCCGGTTCCAGGTTAGCTCCTCATGTCTGGAAAGCCAGCGCTCTCTCTGACGTTCTCTCTTATTCAGCTCCCTGCTGAGCCGTATACGAAAAAACAATGCCGCTACAGAAATCACCGCAGTTGCCACGCCTGCCAGAACACTGAAAATGACCTGCCCGGAAAAAGCTGCCAGGCAGCCGGTACCGGCAATCCCACCAAGAAGCACAACTGTCAGAACTGCATCTGTCAGCTCCCGCCTTCTTTTTACACGATCGATCCGAAGCTCAAGAAGATCCTCAGTACTCCGCTCTCTGGTACCTATGTTCATCCCATCCTGCTGCTGCATGATCCGCTCACGCTTCTCATCCAGTTCACGGATCTCTCTACGGATATATTCCATATTTGCGGAAATCTTTTCTTTTTCCTTTTCCAGCTCCTTTTTTCGCCGGGCCGCTTCTGTCAGATATCCTTTTCTGGACATTTTCAGCATCTGCATGGCTCGTCCCATGTCAATGGAACTGTCACCGGTTCCCTGGTAGCTGGCCATGTAATTCTGCAGTTCACGTACGAGATCTTTTCCTGTAACGCTTTTCAGCTGTGCCACAGACACCGTATTATCATAAACTGCCTCACTTACATTTCCGAGAATAGTCCCAAGAGCTCCCTGTTCCGCATCTACAAGGCTGCCATCATCTTCACAGAGAAGCTCTCCCAGCTTCTTTTCTTTATAAAAATTCCTGGTAAGACGATACTTCTTCCCCTTGCTTGTAAACCACATGATCCCACCATATTCTGCCGGATTTTCCCATGGTTCATATTTTGTATATGTATCGTTCAGAGCAGCCTTTCCCCGCAGTCTGCGAACGCCGTAAAACATGGAGCGAATAAATGTATGTGTGGTAGTCTTTCCACTCTCATTTTCACCGTAAAGTACGTTGATCCCAGGTGAAAGCTCCATATCCTTGTCCCGGATCTTCCCGAAATTTTTTATTTTTAAACGTCTGATAACCATCTTATGCTATCCTCCTGTGATGCCCCTTATCGCCGGCTACCTGTCTCAAGCAATGCCTGAAGCCCATAATACAGCGCCTTTTTTTCCACGGTATCCATACCCTTTTTGGCCAGAAAATAACCGATATAATCACCGATCAGAGTACCGCTGTAGCGTTTGTAGAGCTCACCAAGATCATACGCCGGCCAGGATTCATCCACAACATCGGTAACATTTCCGAGACTTTTCAGTTTCTCAGGAATCAGAAGAATATCCGGCGAACGCATTCCCTGAAGAATGATCCTGTAGATATTTCTTCCTCCTCTGCGGAAAATCTGGGATTTTATTGCTTCTTCCAGAGATATCTGTGTGGTTTCCTCGTGAAGTGTCATTACCAGCTGCTGATAGGAACGGCAGGCAAATGGAACGAACTCTGTACGGATCCTTCCGTTGATCAGTCGTCCCTCCATATATCCATGTTCCCCTGTATCATTCCTGTCAATGGGCTCCAGAGCCCCGGAAAAGGCCGCCTGGTCACGGATCAGGATCTGCGGCTTATGGATATGCCCTAACGCCACATAATCGAAGCCTGACGCCGCCAGAGCTGCTGCACTGAGAGGAATATGCTTCTCATCGCCGCCATGGGCCAACAGAATATGGATTCCTTCTTTCTGGACAGGGGCAGCCTGATCATAAAGTCCGTCTTTTATTTCCCGGTCATAGTAACTCAGTCCATACACATAGACATCAAGCCTGGGATCTTTAACGCAGGTCAGTTCCCGGCTCCTGAAAAATATAACATTGGAATTCCACTCAAACGTATTATAAAAAGAATCTCTGCTTATAAAATCATGATTTCCTGCCATCAGATACACTCTGGTATCCGGGATGGTGGAAAACAGATAATTTACTTCCTTAAGCTCTCTCATAAGAGGCTGGCGGTGGAACAGATCTCCGGATATAAATAGCAAATCCACCGGATCTTCGCGGATGCCCGCAATAACCCGGCGGAAAGTGCTCCAGATTTCTTCCTCCCGCTCTTTGCTCCACGGGCAGCCCCTGTCGGGAACCGCACCCAGATGCACGTCTGCAAGATGAATAAATCTCATAATGTTCTCCCTTGTGTGTCAGTCACACATATCAATACCTGTTGCCAATTTCTCTCTGCTGATCTCAGGAGCACAGAACGTCCTGCTGTGCAAAAGTGTTCTGATCAAAGATCGCAGTTCTTTACAGTTCTCGGGAATGGGATCACGTCACGGATGTTGCCCATACCTGTAAGGTACATGACACATCTCTCAAATCCAAGACCAAAGCCGGAATGACGTGTGGAACCATATTTACGAAGATCCAGATAGAAATCGTAATCCTCCGGTTTCAGACCCAGCTCATCCATACGTGTTCTCAGCTTGTCGTAGTCATCCTCTCTCTGGCTTCCTCCGATGATCTCTCCGATTCCCGGCACCAGACAGTCCATAGCCGCAACTGTCTTTCCATCCTCGTTGAGTTTCATGTAGAATGCCTTGATCTCCTTCGGATAATCTGTAACAAATACCGGTCTCTTGTAGACCTGCTCTGTCAGATAGCGCTCATGCTCTGTCTGAAGATCACATCCCCAGAATACCTTGTAATCAAATTTGTCATTGTTCTTCTCAAGGATCTCAACAGCCTCTGTATAGGTCACATGCGCAAATTCAGAATTAAGCACATGGTTCAGTCTGTCAAGAAGCCCCTTGTCAATGAAGGAATTGAAGAAGTTCATTTCCTCTGGTGCATTCTCAAAGACATAACGGATCACGTATTTCAGCATAGCCTCTGCAAGCTCCATAGCGTCCTGAAGGTCTGCAAACGCACACTCAGGCTCGATCATCCAGAACTCAGCTGCATGACGGGTAGTGTTGGAATTCTCAGCACGGAAGGTCGGTCCGAATGTGTAAATGTTGCGGAATGCCTGTGCATAAGTCTCTCCGTTCAGCTGTCCGCTTACGGTAAGGTTTGTCTCCTTTCCGAAGAAATCCTGTGAATAATCAACACTTCCATCCTCTGTCAGCGGAATATTCTTCGGATCCAGTGTTGTTACCTGGAACATCTCTCCTGCACCTTCACAGTCACTTCCTGTGATCAGCGGTGTATGCACATAGACAAAGCCTCTCTCCTGGAAAAATTTATGGATCGCATATGCGCAAAGAGAACGTACACGGAATACAGCCTGGAAAGTATTTGTTCTCGGTCTTAAATGTGTCATGGTCCTTAAGTATTCAAGACTGTGTCTCTTCTTCTGAAGTGGATAATCCGGTGCGGAAGCTCCCTCTACAGATATCTCTGTTGCCTGGATCTCAAACGGCTGCTTCGCCTGAGGGGTAGCTACCAGTGTTCCCTTGACAATGATGGCCGCTCCAACATTCAGCTTGGAAACCTCTGCGAAATTCTCCATGTTATCGTGATATACGATCTGAAGAGTTTCAAAAAAGCTTCCATCATGAAGTACGATGAATCCAAACGCCTTGGAATCACGAACACTTCGTACCCATCCACCTACAGTGATCTCTTTGTCAAGATACTGTTCACGGTTTCTGTAAATCTCTTTCACTGTTGTCAGTTTCATAATCTATACCTCATTCCTCATATTCAGGATCACACGTCCCTGCGGACCTCCAAACGTCCGTATCGAATTAAGTATAGACTATTCTCATGGTTCGTGCAAGGAGTAATTGCCTTGCCGGACAGAAAAATAGCGGACCACCGAACAGAAAAATCCCGCCTGGCGGAATGTCTCCGGCAGACGGGGTTTTTCTGTCTGTTATACCATTAATAATAAGATGCGTTGATACTTCCTGTGTTGAGATAAGTAATGCAGTAATAATAGATCCTCTTGAATGTCTTTGTTGTGTAGTGAAGTCCGTCATCGCCGTCATCCACACCATCATAGCGGGCATTGGTCCCGTAGCCTTTTTTCATAAGTACGCTGTACATATCAATATACTTGTAATACAAAGAAAGGCCGGAACGGATCTTGCTGTTGAATTCTCTTACCTGTGCCTCTGTACGGGCACCTCTTCCTGCTTTTGTGATCATAATGCTGTTGATCGGGTTTACGGACATGTAAAAGAGTTTACAGTTCTTACTTTTCAGTGTGGATGCGATATTGGTCATATAGCTGACATAATTGCCTGCATTACCCAGGTCATTGACACCCAGATTAAAGATAACGGCGATCGGTTTGGAACCTTCTGTTTTGTCGATCTCTTCTATAAGCTGTGCATATCCTGTATCCCGGAACCAGCTCAAGCCCTTTCCTGGGTTTGCAACAAAAGAAACCCCATTTGTTACAGAACTGCTCATCTGTTTGTTCAGTGTCGCCTGTATTCCTGCAGTACGGGAATCTCCCACAAAAATAACCTTACTGTACATCATACCGATCGCCGGATGAGCCATCTCATCGGAGCTGATATCCTTCTCCAGTGCACGGTTAAATACTGTCGCATACAGATTGGTGTTTTTGTTGATCCGCAGAAGTTCGCCGGCTTCATAATCCGGATCTGTGGAAGAACCGGTCCGTCTGGTCTTAGACCATCCCATAAACGTATAACCTGTCGCATTGGATACGGATGGGAGCTTAAGGTAACCGCCCTTTCCAAGTGTTACTGTCTTCCATACGGTTCCGTTTGCCTTGCGGAGATTTACTTTTACTGATTGCATCTGTACGGAATAATATCTGATATTACCGGAGATTTTAATCTTCGTTCCTGCTTTTTTTGCAGTAGATGCCTTGCCGTTCTTTGCTGTCGACCAGCCAAGATTTACATATCCCGATCTGGACGGAACTGCAGGTAATGTGTAATATGTACCCTCTTCTACTTTTTTCTGCAGCTTCTTATATGCGGAATTGGTGCTTCCATTTCCAAGATAGAAGTTTACGGTATAATACTTACTCTTTCTGCGGACCGCATACAGAGTCATATCTTTTCTGACCTTTACGCTGGCACCTGCTTTATATACTACCTTGCTGCTCCTCTTCCGTGTGGTCCATCCGAGATTCTGATATCCCACAGCCTTGGGTACTGCCGGAAGCCGGATCGTGGTATTTAATGTCACATTCCGTGTCAGTGCAGTATACGTCTTACTTTTGCTGGTACCTGAATTATTATTGAACTTAACGGTATAAACAAGCTTCGCCGCCGACACCTTATGCGATGCAGCCGGCACAAAGATCAGTGCAGCTGCCACAAGTGCCAGCAAAAGCCATTTTATGCGAAGGACCTTACCGGTTTTTTCCCTGTTTTTCATATAAACAAACTCCTCCTGAAATACATATCCATCCCCGGGTGCCTCCGTACTTTTTACAGAGTATTGATAAATCTCATAAATGCATCCCAGCCCTCTGGTGTGCATTTATAAACACCGGCATCCTCCAGTACATGAACAAATACATTGCCCACTTCCCTGCGAAGGACTTCCTGGATATTATCTTTATCAAGTTTCTCATATTTTGGCAGAAATTCTGCAACCCATGCAGCATGTTTCTCGATTTTCTCATTGGAAGCGATATCCCTGCCGCTTAAAATGTATTCTTCAAGAAGCTCCAGCTCTTCTTTCAGACGGGCCGGAAGAACAGCGAGTCCCATAACTTCGATAAGACCGATATTCTCTTTCTTGATATGATGATAGCATGCATGCGGATGGTAAACCCCCAGCGGATGCTCCTCTGTTGTGATATTGTTACGTAATGTCAAATCCAGTTCAAAGGTATCTCCCACTTTACGTGCGATCGGTGTAATGGTGTTATGCGGCTCTCCGTCTGTTTCTGCAAAGATAAATGCAGCCTCATCAGTATATCCTCTCCAGCCTGCCAGTACATGTGTTGCCAGATCGATCAGTCTCTTCTCGTCTTTACTGCGGATACGCAGTACGGAAAGAGGCCATTTTACAATGCCGGCTTCCACATCTTCGTATCCCGGGATCGTCACATGCTTTTCAATCTCTGCCTTTGCCATGGCAAAGGTATAATGTCCGCCCTGGAAATGATCGTGGCTGAGGATAGAACCTCCTACGATCGGAAGGTCCGCATTGGAGCCAAGGAAATAATGCGGGAACAGCTTTACAAAATCAAACAGCTTGATAAATGTATTTCTCTCGATCTTCATCGGAGTATGCTGACTGTTAAATACGATACAATGTTCATTGTAGTAAACATATGGAGAGTACTGGAAGCCCCATGGACTGTCATTGATGGTGATCGGGATGATCCTGTGGTTCTCCCTTGCCGGATGATTGACTCTTCCTGCATAGCCTTCATTTTCCGGACAAAGCAGACATTTTGGATAGCTGCTGGATTTTACCAGCTTGGCAGCTGCGATAGCCTTTGGGTCTTTTTCCGGCTTGGAAAGGTTGATCGTGATATCAATCTTGCCATATTCGCTGTCTACTGTCCATTTCTGATCTTTTTTTACGCGATAACGTCTGATATAGTTGCTGTCCTGACTCAGCTTATAAAAATAATCTGTGGCTTTTTCCGGATCTTCTTTATAAGCATCCCAGAATTCTCTCTGTACCTGGGCAGGACGCGGCATCAGACAGTTCATCAGCTTTGTATCAAAGAGATCTCTGTACACAATACTGTCCTCGATGATACCCCTCTTTACAGCCTCATCAAGAAGTTCGTTCAAAGTCTCCTCAAGGTCAATTTTAGCATACTCTGTCTCCGGTTCTGTATATTCGCTTTCCCCAAAAGCATCCAGAAGAAGATTTGTTGCATAAATTCTTTCGCATTCCGGAGTAATACCACTCTCCATCCCATACTGTACCAATTTTTTAATACTTTCACTTAACATTGCTTTTTCCCCTTTCCTGTCGCACTTTTCCCGGAAAACAGGACCTGTTTTTCCTGTTTTCCGATTTATGCCAAACGGGAACTCCCGTCTTGCCATCCTTCTGTAGCCCCATGGCCTTGGCCTTCATCCGGCCTGCTCTGTAGGCATCACTCTGTGACGTTTTCTATATAGGTGAGAAATACATTTCCGGCACTCTCAAACAGCGCTGTACTGTCATTCATTCCATACGGGCTGATCTGTCCTGTTGCCGGATCATAAAGATAGGTATTATATTCATCATAGCCTACGATCACCACACTGGAATTTTCTCCTGTCTTGGCGATCACCGGTCGCTGGGCACTGACCTCATAAAGAACATTGTCAAGAGTACAGCCGGTCAGATCGATCACCGTTCCCATATCGCCAAGGCTATCCTGAAGTTCTTTTTTCTTCCAGCTGGCTGTACGTATACTTTCCGGCACATCCTCTATATTCATCTGAAGCTTTGTTTTTTTGTTTCCACGTTCCCAAACGTATTGCTGCGCACGATTAAGTACAACTCCAGTCTGCGTATCCGCGCGTTTCACAGCTGCAGCCGGATCGGTATAGATACGGTCAAGAGAACCATATGCATAAACATAATAAAGTTCTCCCTGCGGAACGGTGGTATCCAATGTTACCGATGAGTCTTCAGTACTCTCGATCTTGGAACAAACAAGCAACGGACTGTCTGTCTCCGGTTTCTGGGTCATGGTCAGGCGGATCAGCGTTCCTGCACGGTTTGTAGTGATCAATGCTACATCTATCTGGCTTCCGGATGCTTTTTTGTTATTCATGATATTGTCCTTTTTCTGGACTGTATAAGCATTCCCCGATTTTGCAGAAAGTTCAAACTCCATCATGGTACTGCCAACCGTTACATTGGTGATATAAAGGCCGTCCTGACGATACTCTTTTTTCACTTTTCCTTTAAAGCTTTCAATGCGGAATGTGCTGATTCCCTCTGTTTCATGTCCGTTGGCATCAGTAAGAATGTCCTCATCGGAAAGGATCCCATATACCAGATCTTCATTCATAAATCCCAGAACTCTCAGATTTTTTCCGCTTTCCGGCGAAATATCTCTTGTTTTCAGAGAATCAAATTCAATTTCCCTGATCTTCCCTGCATCATCTCCGGATTCGATCAGCCATGCTGCATGTGCCTTGGTATCTGACACAACAAAATGGTTCTGTTTAATCCCTTCTTCAAGAACCTGTGAGGTTCCTGTCTCAATATCTACCTGATACAGCTTCTGTGCAAACAGCAGAAACAGCTGATTGTTTTTGTTTACATAAGTGAGTGTTCCAAGATCTTCCTTCAGGAACTCGTAGGATTCTGTACTTGGTATGAATACTTTTTCTTCCACCACATTGCGGTCGCTATTGTAGTGATAAACACAGACACCGCTGTATCCCTCGTGAACACCACGGTTCATATAACCGTACAATACAAAGTCCACATCCCCGTTATCTGCCACTCGGATGATCTTGATATCATGTTCGTTGCGCACATATCTGGAATCGTTATCTTCCTCTTTACGGAAGCTGAAGATCCTTGTGATCTTTCCGCTGGACGGTGCATAAGACCAGAGATCCCCATCCTGCTCAAAAGCAACGATCTTTCCACTGCTGTCTGAAGCATAGGTGACATTCTTGTCACGGACACCCAGAAGCAGGCCTGCATCAGAAACTACCTTCTGAGATGGATCAAATACCTTCGTTGCAGAACGTTTGAAATCCAGCAGCATGATCCTTGTTTCTGTATAACGCATACGATAAAATTCCGTAACATCATAAATTTCGGTTTTACCCTCATCATCCTGTGCGGAAACCTGATAATCCAGCGTGATACTTGCAGTCGTTTCATTGATATCATCGATCAGCGGAACTCCTTCCATATAGAGCTTCGGAGAAAGGGATCCCCAGCTGATATTGGAAAGTCCGGAATTGATGGAAATATTATTGTAATTCGTTCCGCCAGAAGTATCCTCCGCTTCCAGATATCCGGTCAGCGTATCTGCCTGTTCCTTGTCCAGACACTTTGTGGAAAAATCCCTGACAAACTGAAGATACGCTTCTGTATTCAACTGGGTTCTGGAAACCACTCTTGTGTAGTAGTAAACTTCCCCCGCACTGGTATCCAGCGTAATCTGCATGGAATACTCCTGGTTCATGCGAAGGTCACTGCCGATCTCAATCTCTGTACTTAAACAGCCGTTGTCCTCTTTCGTGAGATTCTTGATCTTACGGTTCTCCATAACCTTACTTCCGTCTGAAGTCCGTACCTCATAAGCAAGCCCTGTTACTGTATCAGCATATGGGTTGATCTCAAAAGACACTTTTTTGGTAGTATCCAACGGAGTAATACTTCCCCTCATGAAATCGGTCTGCATCTGCTGTCTGTATCCATACATCTTATTTGCCTGGGTACTTCCGATCTTTACCATAACCTCCGGAAGTGTGGCATCGTTCATATCGGAGCGGTTATCTGTAGACTGGCTGTTCATCAGAAACGAGGTCCCGGCTACTACTGCCACAAAGATCACCAGCAGTATCGCTCCCTTACGTAGGATCTTCATCATGTCATTCTCCCTTCTGTGAGGCTGACTCTTCCGGATAAAGAAGCCTGTCCAGGGTAGGAGCCACATGAAGAGCCTTCATGGTATCCGAAAAACTGTCCCTGCTCTTTTTCTTTCCGGTTTTTACTGCGCGGATCAGAATATTCTTTGGTGTATGTTCCATATCGATAAATTCAAGGAGCTGGGTTTCATATCCTTTGCTTTCCAGAAGCTCGGCACGAAGACCATCTGTGATCAGAGCTGCCATTCTTTCCTTCAGGATTCCATAACGCATAACAGGCTGAAGCATTTCGTTTCGGATCTGACGGTTCAGTTCATGCTGACAGCATGGGACAGACAGGATCACCTGAGCCCCCCATTCCACTGCCTTGGCCAAAGCAAAATCTGTTGCTGTATCGCAGGCATGAAGTGTCACCACCATGTCCACAGAAGAAACTCCTTCATACCCTGCAATATCTCCCTGGTAAAAATGCAGCTTGTCATAACCATAAGATCTGGCCAATTCACTGCAATGCCGTATCACATCTTCCTTAAGATCCAGCCCTATGATGTTTACATCAAAACCCTCCAGTTCTCTGAGATAATAATACACAGCAAAAGTAAGATAGGATTTCCCGCAGCCAAAATCCAGAATCGTGATTTCTCTGTCTTTAGGAAGCTTCGGAAGGATATCCCTGATAAACTCCAGAAAGCGGTTGATCTGTCTGAACTTATCATATCTGGAGGCAACGATCTTCCCATCCTTTGTCATAACTCCCAGATCCACCAGAAACGGAGCTGCCGTTCCCTCTCTGAGAATGTACTGTTTCACCCGGTTATGAGGAGCGATCTTTATCTTTTCATTCTGCGCAGGCCCGTGTTGTTTTGTTTTGATGGTTGCTTTCCCTTTCTTGCTGATAAGGATACTTCCATCCTGACTGCGTCCGGTTGCCTGAAGCTGACGAAATTCCTCCATAGCATGCTCCAGATAAGCGATCATCTCTTCCCTGGTAAAATTCTTATGATAAACCTTCGTCCCTTCTGTCATGGACGCCTGGTAAAAAATCTGGCCCTTCAGCTCCACAGGACGAAGCTTCACCTTAGAAGGTCCCTCGCCAGTCCTGCGGCCACTGACAACAGCCTGTATCAGCTGTTCATTAATCTGTTCTTCTAAAAATTCCCTTATTGTCTTCATCATACTTCCATTATATTCACTTTTTGTTTTATTGTATATGGACAGATGTTGTGCGAACCAGTATTGGTCGCTTCTGCCGGTATCACAGTATCGTTCATGGGTAAACCGCCATTTTAATACTCAGTGCGAAAACATTTTCTGCACCTTCTCCTCCTGCATCTTCGTCTGGAAATCTCCTGATACACCAGCACTTCGATCAGATCATCCAGGAATCCTCCTGGAATCTCCTGTACACTGGTATCTCCCTCCATCTGTCCCTTCACCTGGTGACAGATGTGATAGAGCATGAAACGATCCGGATATTCATCATACAGCCGGCTTCCCTCATAATCCAGAAGCTGACACTGTGCTTCCGCTTTTTCCTGGATCCTTCGGGCTGTATCCGGATAGTATGATCTCATCAGATCAAATTCCTTTTCCTGTTCTCTCTCTTCATTATAAAAACCAGGACTTCCCTGTGTAGCATAAAACGGATAAAAATCTGGATAGATCATAACTCTTCTGCTGTCCTCTCTCTGCTATCTCTTACAGTATATGCAGAAGAAAAATGACGGTTCCCTCCAAAGTTCCGATCAAGCCATGCGTTTCAGCATTCCCTGGGTCAGACGTACGCTGTGCTCAATTGCAAGCTTTTCAAACGCCGGATAATCCATGTTTGCACTATTATCTGCTTTATCTGAGATAGCACGGATGATCAGGAATGGAATCCCATTAAGAGCTGCTGCCTGTCCGATCGCTGCGCCCTCCATTTCAACAGCATAGGCGCTGAATTCCTTTACAATATTATCTTTTACACCCTGATCACATACAAACTGATCTCCGGAAGCAATTCTTCCTTCAAAAACCCGGATCTCCGGATTTACTTCCTCGCATACATCATGTGCGATCTTACGAAGGCACTCATCTGCCTGGAAAGAAAATTCTTTCATCTGCGGGATCTGTCCCTTCGGATATCCGAACCCGGTTGCATCCATATCATGATGAAGAACATCTGTGGAAAGTACGATATCTCCAATATTGATATCATTGTTAAGGCTTCCTGCGATACCGGTATTGATCACCGCTTCCACCTGAAAGAGATCTGCCAGGATCTGGGTGCACATACCGGCATTTACCTTACCGATCCCGGACTGTACCACAACTACCTTCTTTCCTTCCAGAACACCCTCATAAAAATCCATTCCGGCTCTGGTAGTAATGGATACATTCTCCATAACCTCTTTCAGTCTTGCTACTTCCTGTTCCATTGCTCCTATGATTCCAACACATTTCATGATCTGTAAATCCTCTCTTTCAATATGATATCCTGCTGAATTTCACATTTTTTCTGTTCAGCAGTATCTTTTTCTTTTTCTACATTGTTCATTATAACAAATTTTATTTTTTATGGAAACTTTTTTTGAGAGATGCTATAATCGATAAATAAACAGAACAGGAGGTAACCAGAATGGTTTATAAGACAAAAGGCGTCTGTGCTCAGGGAATTGAGTTCGAGATCGACGATAATAAAAAAGTTCACAATATCAAGTTTACAGGCGGATGTTCCGGAAACACACAGGGTGTTGCACAGCTTGCAGAGGGAATGGATGCAGATGAAGTAATCTCCCGTCTGGAAGGCATCCGCTGCGGATTCAAACCAACTTCATGTCCGGATCAGCTTGCAAAAGCCATCCGCCAGGCATTGAACGAAGGCTGATCTCACACAATCTTATTTTGTATATCTGATATATCATCACCCTGCGAAAAATTTCCGCAGGGTGATTTTAGGTTTAGGATAATCTGACAAAATAACTGTCTCAACGTTATTTAGTTAAATGTCCGTTCTATCCCACTTGTCACACAGTGACTGGATATCTCTTGCAAAACGATCCAGATCTTTATTGGGGCAGCCTTCATTCTTCCGGATCACGGACATCAGGCGACGTCCCATAGCCAACAGCTTCTCATATGCACGGGCAGCCTTGGTTGTTTTCGGCGAAGCAGTTGCCTTTACGATCCGAACACCGACAGCCTCATGGATACACCGGTTCTCCAGAAGATCATATTCTGTTCCACTAAAGGGTGCTGTTGCATCATACCCAAGCTCTTCTTTAAGCCTCTGGGCAAAAATCTCCGTCACCGTATCATCACCATGCGTAACAAATACGTGTTTTGGTCTCGTCTCAAAGGCTTTCGCCCATTCTATAAGTCCGTTTACATCCGCATGACCGCTGATTCCCGGCATTTTGCATATTTCAGCAGCTACCTGCACATTCTCACCAAACAGCTTCATCTCCGCAGCACCTTCCAATAATGCCCGCCCCGGAGTTCCTATAGCCTGGTATCCAACAAAAAGAATGGTATTTCTGGGATTCCACAGATTGTGTTTCAGATGATGTTTGATACGACCAGCATCACACATACCGCTGGCGGAAATGATCACCTTGCAGTCCTCATCAAAATTGATAGCTCTGGAATCATCGGTAGTAACGGAGGTCTTCAATCCCTGGAAGGATAACGGATTGATACCTTTATTCAAAAGATCCATTGCTTCCTCATCATAGCAGGTATATGCATTCTCACTGAAGATCGTAGTTGCCTCATTGGCGAGGGGACTGTCTACATATACCGTAAAACCATCATGGCCGTGAACCAGTCCCTGTTCTTTGATCTGTCGGATAAAATACAGCATTTCCTGAGTACGGCCTACTGCAAAGGACGGGATCACCAGACTGCCGCCTCTGTCAAAGGTCCTCTGGATGATCTCTGCCAGTATTGCCGGATAATCCGGACGGTCTCCATGACTGCGGTCTCCGTAGGTAGATTCCATCACAACATAATCTGCCTCTCGGATATATACCGGATCCCTGATCAGTGGCTGATCGATATTTCCGATATCGCCGGAAAAAACGATCTTTTCTGTTTTGTCCTCTTCCGTCATCCAGACTTCAATACTGCTGGAGCCAAGAAGATGTCCTGCATCCACAAATCTTACTTCGATTCCCTCTGCCGGTTTGATGATCTTATCATATGGGCATCTGACGAAGTTCCGGAGCACACCCATGGCATCTTCCATAGTGTATGCAGGAATAAATTCCGGTTTTCCTTCTCTCCGCCCCTTTCGGTTTCTCCACTCAGCCTCGAACATCTGGATATGTGCGCTGTCACGAAGCATGATATCGCAGAGATTACAAGTTGCCTCTGTCGCATAGATCGGCCCCTGATAGCCTTTTGCATACAAGGCCGGAAGATTTCCGGAATGATCCATGTGTGCATGTGTCAGAAGCACAAAATCCAGATCACCCGGAGCCACCGGAAGCTCCTTATTTTCATAATAATCCGGTCCCTGCTCCATTCCATAATCCACCAGGAACTTCCGTCCTGCCGCTTCCAGATAATAACAGCTTCCGGTCACCTCATGCGTAGCACCAATAAATGTTATCTTCATGCACAAGCCCCCTTTTCCGTCCCACGTTCTGAAATTTCCATATCAAAAAAAGCCTGAAGGATCTCTCTGTGATATCCGATCGTCCAGAAACGCTGTGATATACAATTCCAAGAAGAAATAATCGACTTTTTGTTTATTAACGATTTGTTATTGTATTTATTATACACGAAATATATGTTTTTTGACAGTCTTTTTGTGAAATATGTTTCTTTTTTTAAGGGGATTTTTTTAGATTTTTTGATATTATTCAGAATTTTTAGACATTCCCCAGCGAAGGTAATGTAAAGTTTACTGGATTTTTTATTTTTTTGGGGTGTGACATCGCTGGGGATGTGAGAGTTGATTTGTTATTTTACTAAAACACCGCTGGTTAATGTTGTAGTTGATTCCTTGCTTCCATCTTTTGCTGCATGATATCCTCGTACGCGATAATAATAACCGCTCGGAACGATAACTGTCAGTCCCTTATTTAAATGATCTACATTGTTTGCTGTATAACTCCAACTTTTATAAGTAGAATATGTACCTTTTACTTTCCGTTCCAAATATATCTCCAAATATACTTTATCACAAACATGATGACACTGTGTTATTCCTGAAACAGCCACCTTATTGCTAGCCATTTTTTTCACAGAAGTTGTTCCAAAATTTAAATTGTTGCCTCTTAACATACTGTATGTAGTATCTTCAGCATAATCCGCATCTGTATCCGTATCCACTGAAAAATCATCTGATAAATTCTCTGCCATTACAGGTGACGCAAACAATATGCTGCAACAGCATACTAATAATAAATTTCGCACAATTCTTTTCATTTTCTCTTTCATATAGTGCCTTTCCACCTTTAAACTTCCATTACAATATATATACGAGTTAAGAAATAAATTATCTCGTCAAAATCTTATGTTTTTTATCATTTTTAAAAATTCTTCTTTTTCCATCTTTCCACTTATCTCATAAAAAGCGGTATTATCCTTCCAATAAGCAACATAATTTTCTTTTTTATCCTGATTATCTTTTATTTTTTTTATTTCAATTACAATATTTTCATCTTTCCACTTAAGTGTTTCTAATGTTTCTCCATCTAAATTATAATCACTATTTTTACTGCTATCACTATGATCATTAATATATAATGTTATAATTACATTTTTATAATCATACTCTATCAAAGCATTGCCAATATCCGTGTTAATTTCATAGCTTTTAAATTTAAGTCCAACTGGTCTGTACATAAATTGGGGAATTGTATTTAAATTTAATTTATTTTTCACTTCATCTAACGCCATCTGCTCATCCTTCTGCGCTCTCTCATTTTCTTCATCATTTTCAATTGAAATACTCGTATCATCCCCAGCCCAATACCTCACAGAATCAATAAAATAACTCCTGTTCGCCTGGCTGGTCATGCTTGCGGCGAAGATACCGGCTGAGCATACAAGTACTGCTGCCGCTACGCGAGCTGCTTTATGACTTTTCTTTTCGGGCAGATAAACGATTTTTACATTCTCTTTATGATCATCAGTTTTAATACTGTCAGTTTCGTCTTCTTTGTAAACACCATCTGCTTTCAGTTTTTCTACAAGCCTCTGATAAGCAGCCTTTGCCTCCTCTTCTGTTTCTCCATCATCAGGAATCACTCCATCTGGAAACAGGATTTTTTCCATCTCTTCGGTTTCTTTTTCATATTCTTCTGCCAACCATTTTTTCAGTTCAGCATCCCTGAAATTTTCCATTATTTTTCTCCTGTAATCCTATCTTTCCTTGACAATTCCTCCGTTAGAGTTCATATTTAATGATAGTATATGACTATTCAGGAGGAATCCAAATGAAACACATCGTACTTACCGGCGGTGGTACTGCCGGACATGTAACTCCAAATATTGCCCTGATTCCAAAGCTCAGGGAGCTTGGTTATAAGATTTCCTACATCGGTTCCTACGAAGGAATCGAAAAAAAACTGATCGAAGAACTTGGAATCCCATATTATGGAATCTCATCCGGAAAGCTGAGACGTTACTTCGATCTCAAAAACTTCTCTGACCCGTTTCGTGTACTGAAGGGATTCAGCCAGGCCAGAAAGATTCTGAAAGAGCTGAAACCGGACGTTGTTTTTTCTAAAGGCGGTTTCGTTACGGTTCCCGTTGTGATCGCGGCCAAACGTTTAAAAATCCCCGCACTGATCCACGAGTCCGACATGACTCCAGGTCTTGCCAATAAACTCTGTCTCTCTTCTGCATCCAGAATCTGTTGTAATTTTCCTGAGACAGTCGCCAATCTTCCTGCTGACAAAGCAGTTCTTACAGGAACTCCGATCCGCCAGGAACTTCTTTCCGGAAATGCGGAAAACGGTCATAAATTCTGTGGTTTCACTGCTGACAAGCCGGTACTTATGGTCATCGGTGGAAGTCTGGGAGCTGCTTCTGTCAATGATAATGTCCGCAAGATCCTCCCTAAACTTCTGAAGGAATTCCAGGTTGTCCATCTCTGCGGAAAGGGAAAAACCGATGAATCTCTCAACGGTACTGCCGGATACGTCCAGTATGAATATATCCAGGACGAGCTTCCGGATCTGTTTGCCATGGCTGATATTGTGATCTCCCGCGCAGGCGCTAACGCGATCTGTGAGATCCGCGAACTTCATAAGCCAAATCTTCTGATCCCGCTTTCTGCCAAAGCCAGTCGTGGTGACCAGATCCTTAACGCTCGATCCTTCGAACGCCAGGGCTTCAGTAAAGTGCTGGAAGAAGAGAAGATCACAGAAGAAAAGCTTCTGGAAACCATCCGCCAGCTCTATACCGATCGTCAGAAATATACAGATGCCATGGCAGGAAACGGCCAGGTAGATTCCATCAGTAAGATCACTGATCTTATTGAAGAATGCGCCGGAGCCTGACTATATTTCCACAACAGCCATATGAAAACTCTGCCACTCCCTTCCGGGCTGGCAGGGTTTTCTTTTATTCGTATACTTTGCGAAATTCTTCCTGCAGCCAGCGCTTCGCTTTATATATCCTGTTATTGACACCACTTTTCGTCAGACCATATTCTTCTGCAACTGTTTCAGCGGAAATCTCCAGATATTTGACCTGAATTAAGATCTCATAATTCATCGGCTGTTCCTTTCGAAATCTTCTCAGCACCATATACATAAATTCTTTCTTCTCTTTACGCAGAAATACCTCTTCCGCATCGACCGAATTCTGTTCTTCCAGAAAAGCCGCAACTTCTTCCTGACAGACAAACTCATGCTTGGAGCTTGATTTCTTTATATAATCCAAAGCCTTATTCATAGATGCCGTCTTGATCAGAGAAAACATCATCTTTTCATTATCAATATTCAGGCCATCCTTTATAGTATACATTTTGTAAAGTACATCCTGACTGACATCATCAGCAGCACTCCAGTCATGGAGAACCCCATACGCATACCCTCTGGATATTTTTCGGTATTTAAGATAAAACTCTTCAAATGTCTGATTGTTCATTTTTCCTCTTTAGTGGCTATTTGTCATTCTTTAATTTTCTTTAAGATTTCATCTCTCACCTCATCGCTGAGTTCTCCGGGTTTCCAGGTTAAACCAACACCATCTCCCTCATATCTCGGAATCAGATGCATGTGAAAATGAAACACAGTCTGTCCTGCGATCTCTCCATTGTTCTGCACAACATTAAATCCATCACAGTTCAGTGCATCTCTCAGCTTTCCTGCCATTTTTTTAGCCAGGATCATTGCTTTTCCGGCAGTCTCATCCGGAAGTTCATAAATATTCGCTGCATGCTTTTTCGGCAGGATCAATGAGTGTCCTTTGCTTGCCGGTCCCAGATCCAGAATCACGCGAAATTCCTCATCCTCATAAAGTGTTGCTGATGGAATCTCTCCATTTGCGATTTTACAAAATATGCAGTCTCCCATTATTTTGTCCTCCTTGTTTGCAAAATTATTTTATCTATATTCTTATTTTGTCGTATTTTCTCGAATTTTTCAATACTGTTCTTGTTGATATTTGAAATTTCTGATGTTAATATTTTTCCGAGGTGATAATATGTGCAACGATACTACAGTCAGTAAATTGAAAAACGATTTTCATTATACACTTTCAAAATTTTCACATGAACTCCGGAATCCTCTGACTCTTATTAACAGCGGACTCCAGATGATCGCATCTGCACATCCTGAGGTCAAAGAATATGAGCACTGGGATGATGTTATGGATAATCTTGATTATGTAAAAGAACTTCTTGATGAACTTTCTGCATTTAATAATGCAGGCCATGTCAAAAGAGAAAACATTGACACCTGCTGCTATCTCCGAACGATTCTTTCCTCCATAAAACCTACTCTGGATTATCTGGAGATCACGCTTGAAACAGATATTCCGGATTCATTGCCATCGATAGCTCTTGACCGGATCCGTGTCCGGCAGATGCTTCTGAATCTTCTGAAAAACGCATGGGAAGCCGTTCCCATTCCCGGAGGAAAGATTTCTTTTTCTGTCATTCCGGAAAATTCCGGCATCCGCATTGATATCCGGGATAACGGATGTGGAATCTCAAAGGAACAGCAGGCTACGATATTTCAGCCATTTTTCACAACCAAAGAATCCGGGACCGGCCTTGGCCTTGCTGTTTCAAAACAGATCGCTCAGGCACACAGTGGAGACATCACGCTTGAGAGTACTCCCGGTCAGGGAACTGTTTTCCATATTTTTCTGGGATGATAAAGAATTACAGCGATCAGGAAACCACTCAACAAACCGCCTATATGCGCTACGTTATCCACGCCTTCACTTGCAAATCCGAAATACAGAGAAAATGCGGCCATGATCAACATCTGCCTGACAGTCAGATCCGCCACTCTTCCTCTGTGCCGTATGATCACATAGATCATACCGCCCATGACTGCAAAAACAGCTCCGGAAGCTCCTGCAGATAAAGAAGTGTTTCCTGCATACATATCAAAAAACAAAGAGAGCATATTTCCGCCCAGACCACCAAATATATAGATCAGAAAAAATTTTATCTTTCCTGTTACCGGTTCCAGTCTCTGGCCAAGCACAAACAGAACCAGCATATTATTGATCAGATGCGGCGCACCAAAATGCAGAAACATACTGCTAAACATCCGATACCACTGTCCCTGTCCCAGGATCAATGGTGCATAAGCAGCACCGCATTCCAGCATATGCTGCCCGTTCTCCGAGCCGCCGGTAAATTCCACCACAAGAAAGATCAGCGTATTTATGAGGATCAGTAAAACTGTCACAGGTTCTTTTTTTATTTCTTCCAATTCCGGCCTCTTTTCCACAGCGGTTCCGGAAATATTTCCCGTAACTCGCTGTTATAATCTGAAAATTCGAATTCATTTCATTATTTTAACAGATTTTCATCAGGCGGACAACCTGCGGTCCTATATTAATACGATACAAAACCGGACTTTTCGCTCTGTTATTTCAAAAAAATATAACGGGCCTGTGCAAAATCAACTTCATCCTCATCCTCCAACAAATAATCTTCTCCTGTTTTCAGAAGCTGTCCATTTACAGAAGTCCCATTTCTGGAGTTCAGATCTGCCAGATAATATGCCCCCTCCCTTTTTCGGATCTTGGCATGGATCCTGCTGACAGTTGGTATATTGATCACTGCATCCGCCGCAGTTTCCAGTTTTCCGATCACTGTGATATCTTTTTCCAAATAAATGGTAGCCAATTCCCCCGGTTCCCGGCTCACTAATGTAGCAGGACCTTTAGATGCACCTGCCGAAAGAACTACTGTTTCACCAAATCCATCTGAAAAATCCTCCGCTTTTGTCGGAATGTTTTTTTTGATCTTTTCCAGTTCTTTTCTGCTGCCACCGGCATTGCTCCCTGACAGCGTACCAGATTCTTTCTGATCTTCAGAATATACAGCTGTCTCTTTTTCCGCCGCACCATATTTCTGCTCAGGCACCGGCGTATCCGGTTTTTTCTTTTTTCCACAGACTTTTTTGATCAGAATATAGCTCAGCATCCCCAGTATCATTGCTGCAAGAACTCCCAGAAGAAAAATCTCTTTGCTTATTCTTGGAATATATCCACCGGCCATTCCTGCCGTAATTCCCAGAAGAAGCACCAATGCTGCACCAAATCCAGCCACTGGCTTCCATATTTTGTTTGTTTTCCGCTTCTGTGAGTCCGCTGAAGCTTTTTTCTGTTTTTCATTTCCGGACACACTGGCTCTCTCCCAGTTTTCCATCTGCCACAGATTATCTTCTTTTTCCTCCTCTGTCATCCTGTTTTCTTCCTGGACCACTGTTTTCTTCTTTTCATATGGAGAAAAATCTTCCTCGTCGCTGTTACATATTTTATATAACTCTTCCTTGATGTATTCCAGATGAAAGCTGTCCTCCAGTGCACGTCTGTATACACTGTATCCCAGCATGACCGCTTTTCCGTCTTCATGATCCAGCTTTGGAAGGATATACTCCGCAAGACTCTGAAACTGTTTCTGTACCTCCCCATGAAATCCCGGCATATAACAAAAACGGACACTTTTTCTTTCCGCATCCAGATAAATATATTCCGGTTCCAGGATCAGCTGACAGGGATTCAAAAGATACTCGGACATTTCTTCCATGATCTGTATAAAGCCTCCCAATATCATCTGAAGCGACTCCAGATCCATCTTTTTTTCCTCAAAAAGCGCCGTCATGGAATGCCTGGAAGTTATATCATAATACACCATGAATTTTCCGTCGATTCCCTGTATCCTGCATTGAAGAAGATCCGGCACAGCATTGGCCACGATCATTCTTACCTGGTAAGAATCTGTATCGATTCTCTCATCTCCTGTCAGGATCAGATAATTATGATTCATATCTCTTTTATATTCCGTTCTCATTTTATGGCGTCACCTCTCCCAGCATATCCACAGTTCCTTTTACCTTGCGGATCCATCCCACAGGCCGCAGAGGCTTTGCCTTACCACTTACTTCCAGCTTCCATTTCTGCCCCAGGAATCCGGCCGGTATTTCCAGTCTGTAATTTACTTTCACTGTTTTTCCCGCATTTGTCTGCATGCTAAGATTCTTTCCTCCCAGCAGCCCGATACCTCCCAGCATTCTTCCCTGTATATCCGCCTTTTCATATATGTTCCCTTTCTTTTTATATCCTTCCATACTGCCGCTGACTGCTGCCTCATAAGCTGCCGCAGTGAGATATGCTCTGTCATGTACAAAAAAATCCAGATACAGCACTCCGATCAGTATCATAAGCACCAGAGGCATGAGCAATGCAGCTTCTATTGTAAAACTCCCCTTTTTTATTTTTCTCACAAAAATATCCCTCCCAAATATCCGATCAGCAAAAACGGTACAAAAGGAATTTCCTCACTTCGGCTTTTTTTTAGAATAAGATACTCAATGCCTGAGTAGATTCCGCACAACAATAATGCCCCACCGAGGATCCCTGCCAGTTCTCCGGCTCCTAACACAGAACCCATTGTCAGTATCAGCAATCCGTCTCCAAATCCGACCATTCCTCCACTGATCAAAGCGATCAAAATTATAAATACTCCGATTCCCATAGAAATAATCCCTGCCGGCCAGAGAAGTCCCTGCCTGATCCGCCACAAGATCCCGCCTGTCAGGAATATAAAGAGTACCGGTAAACAGATTTCTTTTTTTCGGATATCTGTCCAGGTATTAATTCCAAGAAGTACAGTCATGCAAATTTTAACACTGCTCATGATTTCTCCTTTCAGCCACATCGTCCGCAGGCACTCATTTCATCGGAAACCTCAGTTTCTTTCACCATCCGTACTGATCGTTTCAATGCACTGCAGCTTTCCCTGTTATGAAAACGGTTACTCTTTTTTGTGATATATACCACTCCAGCCGGTTCCTGCCCACGACTGCACAGCTCACAGGCCTGATACTTTTCTCCATATGCATTTTTTAAAGTTTTAACCGAAGAGCCTGATATCTGCTGAACAGACAGATTCAGATAACTGCACCCCAGTTTTCTGTGATACACACTTCCTGATTCTGTCACATACACCATAGGCTGGCTCTCCACTGTATCATTTCCATTTTCGTATATCACACCATTCCACGTATGAACCTTTACCGTATTGTGGAACCATATTTTAGGAAGCGGGATCAGACCGCCTATGGGTTGATAGGAATATACGTCCGGCAATGTGATCGTTTCTGCACCTGAGCCGCCGGTACCATACGCATACATACCTGCTTCTTTTGCTTTCTGGCACAAGCCGGTCAGATGCTCCGTCTGTACTTTGTAAATATCCATAAAAGAAAGCAGCGTGAGCACTCCGAAAAAAAACAACGGAAAAACCATCGCAGTCTCCAGGGTGAGACTTGCTTTTTTCAGAAAGGTGCACAGGGATACTTTTCCAGGAAGCGTTTTCCGGCTTATCGGGGAAAGCAGGAAAAAAGCTCTTCGAGAGCGCCTTTCTCTTTTTTGATCCAGTCTGTTTATCTGATTTTTATCTTCTTTTTCTTCCTGAAAAAGCATCCCTGTGCACCTCTCTTTCTATTCATACGCATACTGACGCGAAACTGTAAATATTTTCCGTCGGTTTGCTTTTACATCTGCAGACGCTTCCAGGGCAGTGATGCAGTGGTCCATCTGAAAACCCGGTCTTTTTCCCTTTTCACGTACAGAGCACTCGATCATATCCATTCCTCTCAGAACTTTATCCTGTTTTCCTTTCGCCATAAGCAGAACCTGAAGATAATCCTCATAAGACATTCCATTCCCTGCATCCTTTCTTGAAGAATCCAGTTTGTCCAGGATATTGGGCAGATTACTCAAAGACAGCTGCCAGTCTGAGGAGTTTTTTATAAGAGGCACATGCCCTCCTGCAAAAAGTTCCCGGACATCCAGAATACTCTCCGCAAATGCCCAGCAAAAGATCAGTGCCGCTTCGATCACTGCTGCCGCCGGCGGGATCAGAAAACCCGATGCAATAGCCAGCGCCAGTGTTTCGACCTGTATCCGTTTTCCACCATCTGAAAGCAGGTACGCCATGTTAACCCCCTGACGGATAACCAGAAGTTTTCCTGCCACGGACTTCAGATTTTCCCGATCACTGTTCTTCCCTCCAAGAATATATTCCGCCTGATAATTCAACCCTGCCGCTGCCGGTCTTCGATAATTTCCCAGTTTCTTTAGCAGATACTGTCCAAATAATATTCCGGACGTATACGAATTATCGGATTGTATATCCGTATCCAACATTAGTCCTGTCTGGAGCTTTCTTCCGGATGTAAGGCTTTTTCTGTCTGTAACCGCATCCGATATTCCCCGTTCGGATGGTACTACCAGATCAATAAGTCCCATTTTACGGACTCTTCTGATGATTGGAATAGGATTTTCTACGCTTTCATCAACACCGCCGGTAAAATCATCCCCATTTCCTGCATCCGAAAAATCTCCCTGATTTTTTTGTTGCTCCTGTTCTTTTTTTGCTTCTTCGCTTTTCTGTGCGGCATCCGTAATGGCAGAATCATAGGAATCCAATGTTCCTTTATTTTCTGCCTGTTCTCCTTTTTTCTCTGCATCCTCTGTCTTCTTTTCCTGATCCTTCAGTTTTCCGAGAAGAGTCTGTACCCCCTGGCTTCCCAGAGTTTCACGCATATACTGAACAGCCTGCTTGTAAAAAACCTCGCCTTTTCCATCGCTCAGAAGCTGATAACCATTGAATCCGCCCTGGAGAAGCTCCAGTTTCTGACTGTTCTGTTTCAATACAGGTTTCATATAAGTCTGAAAATCATCATATACAGAAGCCATATCCAGTTCTTCTTTTCCACCTGCATACAGTGCAAACAGCTCATAATCTTCCAGAAGCGTTCGGTCATACTGTCCAAACAGGGAATATAAGCCAATATCCATACTGTTAAGTATCTGTGTCCTGGCAGCTGCCATGCGTACAGATTCAATGCTGGCACACACAAGAGAAAGAACCAGGCTCAAGATCAGAGCCAGAAAGATCGTAATGCTGCCTTTTTTCACATTTCCTGCCAAGGGGTACCTCTCCTTTCCAAAACGGAAATATCAGCAGATATCACCGTTTTTTCTCATTTTCAGATCGTATTGCTTTGTTTTGTGATTTTTGTAAGGATTTTTTTCACAAGTGCTGTAAGCTGTTCCTTAAAGATGATGACCAGACTGATCAGAACCACCAGAATCAGGATGATCTCCACAACACCCACTGCATCCTCTTCCATCGCAAATTCTTTTACATACTTCCACATATTTTCATTTGTCACCTCACATTTCCTTTCTCTGCTCTCCGGTCCTACCCTCCGTAAAAGGAAAGACATGCCGGAAGCATGATCACCGCCATCACCACCAGGAGCATCAGGACCATCGGAAAAAGCAGTTTTGTTGCTGCTGTATCTCCCAACACTCTTGCTTTTCTTTTTCGCTCCTCCCAGGCTTCCACGGATTCCTTTTCTAGCAGATCGGCCAGATACCTGCTTCCTTTCTGGAGGTTCTGGATCAGCAGTGTTGACAGAGTTTTATACTTTACCTGTCCGCACCGTTCTCCAAATCTCCGGTAAGCCTCTGCTTCGGAAATCCCACTGTCCATCTCATAACAGGCTACTTGGATTTCTTCGTAAGCCTCACGTTTTTTACCATCTTCTCTCTTTCCGTAATCCAGCGCTATTTTCTGGAATGCTTTTCTGGCAGTTAAGCCTGCCTGCACCAGAAGGGTAAATTTCATGATCAGTCCCGGATAATCCATCAGCATCTGTTCTCTTCTTTTTATTTGAGCATTCTGTTCTTCCCGTTTTTTTGCAATGACAGCTGCTGCCGCTGCTGCCAGGCCAAGAGCTGAAAGCAGGTTTCCTGTTTTGTCTTTTGTCTGCTCCCATTCAAGATGTTTTCCATTCCATTCATCTGGAAGATAATAGTACTGCGAATCGTTTTTTTTCTGATTATATTGTACGATCATATCCTGCAGCTCTTTCTCGCGCTGCTGTTCTTCGCTAAGTTCTGTTTCCGGTTCTTCTTCGGATCCTTCTGTTTCTTTTTCCGGCACCTGCACATACAGGGAACCAGCTTCTTCTCCGTCTACAGATACTTTGAATTTCTCTTCATAAGCACCTGTCTCCTCTTTTTCCATACGGTATCCGGATGAATAAACCTTATCTCCGCCGCTTTGAAATGTCAGGAGCATACCGATGATATTTCCGGTAAGCGCTATCCATATAAACAGTTTCTTTTCTTCCGGATTTCCGGCTTCCGGAGGCAGCCGCCCCATTTTTCCTGCCAGAAACACCCCAAGGATCACCATAAATATCAAAATATGTATCCACATTATCCTCACCTACACTTCTATGTCTACGATCTTCACACCCAGCCAGTAAGCCAAGCCATAGATCACCATGCAGACTGTCATGGCACAGATTCCGAAAGGATTCCCATAAAGTACATCCAAAAATCCCGGCGAAGTCAGTTTCAGATAACAAATGATACCGGCCGGCATGATACTCATAACCATCTGTTCCGATTTCTTTGCGGCCAGCGTTGCCTCGATCTCTTTTTTTACCTCGATCTTATCACTAAGCATTCTGGCTACTTTCTGGATCACCTGCGTCATATCCCCGCCTGTTCTTTTTGCTGTATAAAATACTGCTGCGAAATTTTCAATATCTTCCACTCCGCTGCGTTTTCCCAGATCCAGGAACAGCTCTTCCACCGGAACACTCAGACGCAGCTGGCTTTCGATATACCGAAATTCATCCAGGATATCACTTCCCTTTTCATAAAGTCTCCCCAGATCCTTTACACTGGCACGCACTGCATTCTCCGCAGAATAACCGGCCTGTACCGCCACATTCATGGCCGTCAGAGCATCCCGGAACTGGTAATTCAGCTCCCTCTGCTGCCGTGCAGTACATTTTTTCCTCTGTAGCTTCAGAAAAAGCACTGGTATTGGAAGCATAAACAGCAATACCGGAAGGCTCTGATAAAACAGATAGTCGGCTGCAGCGCATATGGCAGCTCCCTCCAGAAGATATTTTGCGGTCTCCTTCCCCGTAAAATGATACATCCTGTAATCTTTCCTCGTAGATCTCCATTTCTGATTCTTTCCTTTCCGCTCTTTCATAGTCTGATTCCTGCCCGTTTCATTTTTTCACAATGCAAAAGTTCTCCGGTTTTTACAAGTCCCTTTCCTTCTTCCCAGCGATACAGCGGCCTGGTCTGGATCTCTCCGTTTTCAAATCCACATACTTCTGTGATTTCCAGCAGCTTTCTGCTTTTGTCCCGCATACGCCCAAGATGCACCAGAATATCTACCCCGGAAGCAATCTGCCTTCGGATTGCTTCCAGGGGAAGATCGATTCCCATCAATGTCATCGTTTCAATTCGAGAAAGCATATCCTGACTGCTGTTTGCATGAAGTGTTGAAAGACTTCCATCATGTCCCGTATTCAGGCTCTGCAGCATATCCACTGCCTCTCCTCCACGGACTTCCCCTACAATTATCCTGTCCGGTCTCATTCGAAGGGCTGACCGGATCAAATCTCGGATCGTTACTGACACCGCGCCCGCCATATTGGCCATTTTTGCCTCCAGACATACCAGGTTATCAATTCCCCGGATCTTAAGCTCCGCATTATCTTCAATGGTGATCAGACGCTCATCTTTTGGAATATATTCTGTAACAGCACCAAGGAATGTTGTTTTTCCACTTCCTGTACCTCCACCGATCACAATAGAATATCTTGCCTGAACAAGTTTTTTTAAAAACTGTGCACATTCTTCGGTGATACTTCCAAAAGCGATCAGTTTTTCCATTGTGATAGGATCATCCGGAAAACGGCGGATCGTCAGGATCGGACCATTCAGAGCAACCGGATAAACCACTGCATTCACACGTGCTCCGTTTTCCAGCCTTGCATCTACAATGGGCATGGATTCGTTGACAACCCGGTTACAGCGCCCTACGATCTGCTGGATCACATCCTCCAGCTTCTCTTCCGACGTGAAGACCTTATTCCATCTGGTCAGTTTTCCTCCACGTTCCACAAAAATATGATCCGGACCATTTACCATGATCTCCGTAACACTTTCATCATCGATTAGTTCCTGCAGAACATCCAGCTTACGCACAGAACAGAACAGTTCCTGTCTGAGCTCTACTTTCTCCTTCAGTGAAAGAAACAGTTCCCTTGCCTGAGTTAATATCAGTTCATCGATCACCCCCAGGATCTCATCATCGGACAGCTCTCTGGAAACATCCAGCTGTTCCATGAGCAGATCATACATTTCCCGGAATTTTTCTCTGTTCATGACCGCTCCTTTCTCAAAAGTTCACGGATATAATCTCCCAGTTCACTCCATACCAGCTGTTCAATGTAAGCGTCAGAAGAGATCATGTCCATATGAAAGGGCAGGCGCACCTTTTCTGTTTTTTCCAGGATCTTTTCTTTATTCCAGATACGCAGAAGATTTTCGAATTGTGTCACCTTACAAACGGAAAGTGTGTCATTCAAAACCGGCATATAGATTTTTCTGCACATCTCCAGAAGCCGGAAATCCTCATCTGCATTTTCTCCCATATCCAGGATCAGCACTTCATAGGAACTGTGAAGTACGATTTCCTGCAACAGCCGCTCCCAGTCTTCCCAGTCCACGGTCCGGATATCTGAAGGTGTTCTTACCGGCGGTATAAAATCCAGATTGTTTACTGTCTGGATCATTCCGTTCATTCTATGGATCAGGTTTTCATTTCCCTGGCGAACATAATAAAACAGATCACTCAGATTAGCCGGAAATTTTTTCCCAAGAAGTTCCTCAAAACCAGAATAGGACTCCAGATTCAGATAAAGAACGGCACGTTCTTTCGCCAGTATCTGTCCCAGCGCAAGTGCAAAGGATGTCTTCAGACATCTGCCAAGAGGAGAAAAAACACCGATGATCTCCATTGTCTTTTTCAACACAGGAAAAGTTACCGGATCAAGA
This sequence comes from Blautia sp. SC05B48, assembly GCF_005848555.1. Lineage (NCBI taxonomy): Bacteria > Bacillati > Bacillota > Clostridia > Lachnospirales > Lachnospiraceae > Blautia > Blautia sp. SC05B48. Next base: position 872,623 of record NZ_CP040518.1, read on the forward strand.
GATTTCTCTTCTCCATAGCAGGCCATCACCTCCCTTATCACATCTGAGGAAGATTGGTATTTATACACACTTGAATACTGATCCAGTTCCGGAGGATGCACACCTTCTGAAAGAATGATGATCTTTCCGATACCAAGGTCACGGACTTCTTTTCGCATTGCTTTATCGGAAATCAGCAGCAACTCAATATGATTTTCTTTTCCGTAGGCAATGAGACTTTCTGCCGTGGTAAATGCCTGAATCTCAAACGGAAGATTCTTTTTCTGGTTCAGATAATCCATAAAATTGAAAGCATAATCCACCTCCAGATCACAGACCGCAAATATGTTTTTCTTCAATACACACCTCCTGCATAAAGCACCGCACTCAAAAATATGGGTACCGTAAAATGAAAGTTCTCCGGAAAGCTCATCCCCTTTCTGTAATAAGGACGTATCTCACCGGTACAGTAAAACTCATTCATATACTGATATAAATAAAGGAATCTTCGGCGGATACCGCCTGTAGAAATAAGAATTGCCAGAGAAATGCCTGCACCTGCAAGCAGAGAATAAACAATACATTCCATAACTGTCCGCGGCCCCATGATCCCGCCAAGTGCGCACAGAAGCTTGATATCTCCGGCGCCGATCATATGGAATATGAAAAGGATTCCCAAAAGAAGCACCGGCACAGCCACTCCCGCCAGAAAGATCACTCCACCTTTCGGCCCGTTTTCTGTTACCTGGATCAGGAAACCGATCATAAAAGAAAAAAGGATCCATCCATTGTCTACAGATGCATCTTTAAGATCCATCCAGACCGCCATCGCAGATATCACCACGGATAATTCTCCATAAAGAAACATACACGCCCCCTTTCCTTCTTAAAATATATGTTTATTCAGTTATGATAAAAATGGGATTTCCCGCCTGACCTGGCGGTGATCGATACCAGAAGATCTCTGGTGAAATTAATTATAAAATTTCAGGAGCATTTTGTCCAGCATTTTCGTTCGACAAATTCTGACACGAATTTTGCTGTCATCTACTCCTGAAATTCTTTTTATCTTTTAATTTTTTTCGCTTTATCTTCTATGATCTTATCGGATCTTTACTCCGTCCTTGATCACTGCTTTCAGTTCCAGATCCTGATCCAGCAGTACCACATGAGCTTTTTTACCTGCTTCCAGAGATCCGTACTGTTCTTCTACCCCAAGGCTTCTGGCCGGATTTATGGTCGCGCAGGCCACGGCTGTTTCCAGCGGAAGATCCATCTTTTTAACAACTGTACGCATACAATCCATCAGATTTGTGGCAGATCCTGCGATCGCACCATCAGATACCAGCGTGGCAAGTCTTCCCACAACCTTAACATCCAGTCCGCCCAGTGTATACTGACCGTCCGGCATACCGGTAGCTCTCATACTATCGCTGATCAGGATCATCCTGTCAGCTCCCATCATCTGAAAGGTGGCCCGGACAACAGACGGATGGATATGGATCCCGTCACATATGATCTCTGCCATAACATCCTTATTATCAAAAACAGCACCTACGACGCCTGGTGCACGATGCGTAAACGCAGGCATTGCATTATACAGATGGACTGCATGGTTTGCTCCTGCTCTGCATGCTTCCATTGCTGTATCGTAATCTGCGTTGGTATGTGCCAGAGAAATATTGACCCTTTCATGAACTTCCCGGATAAATTCTGCTGCATGTTCACTTTCTTCAGGTGCAATCCCTATAAATTTTACCAGACCTTCCGAGGCCTTTAAAAAACGGTCACAGATTTCCACATTGCATGGAAGGATATTTCTCGCGTCCTGTGCACCTTTTTTCGCCGGGCTGATAAACGGCCCTTCCATATTGATCCCCAGAAAATCTGCCTTACGGCAGTCCTTTGTTTCTTTTTTATATTCTGCAGCTGTATGGAGGATCTGCTCCAGTTCCTCTACCGGCAAAGTCATGGTAGCTGGTGCAATCGCTGTAACTCCTACCGATGCCTCATATTCCGCGATCCTTCCAATCGCATCTTTGTCTCCGTCGCAGAAATCATCTCCCTTGCATCCATGAAAATGCAGATCGATCAGTCCCGGAATGGCGTAGCAGCCTTTTCCGTCCATAACGTCCCCGCTAAGCTGCGGCGCGTCCTTTTCTTCATAAACCTGTCGGATCTTATCCCCATCCAGGATAATCCCGCCTTTTACAAACGCTTTGTCCGGTGTAAAAACATACACATTATCAATGATCATAGTAAAACCTCCCAAAATCCCCATTTGTGATCATAAACAAAAAAGCAACCAGAAACATGTTCTGATCGCTTTCAGTTAATAGCCAGTACGGGAATCGAACCCGTGTTTCCGCCGTGAGAGGGCGGCGTCTTAACCCCTTGACCAACTGGCCATATTCTTTTGTTTCTGTCGTTTGATTTTGTTTTTTGTTGTTTCCCTCAACCGACTTCGTTAGTATATAACACTTTCTTTCAAAATGCAAGTACTTTTTTTAATTTTTTTTAAAAATTTTCATGTTTTTCACGTTTATTCGTTTTTTACCCATTTTCCGATATTTCGTACGCTTGACCACTGCTGGTGTAAGTGCTACTATCAAAGCACCAATACCAAAATAATCAACTGCGGATAATGATCCACCCGGTATATCAGAAAGGTAATACTATGGAAACAACGATCAAAAAAATCGAAGATATGTCACTGAACGCATGGCCTTCCCATAAAATGGAACTTTATGACGGATGGATCTTACGTTTTTCTTATTTTTATACACACAGGACCAACAGTGTGGAACAGTTCGGAACATCCACACTTCCATGGCGCGAAAAAATCCCCTACTGCGAACAGGTCTATAAGCGTCTGGGAACTCCTGCGATCTTTAAGATCAGCCCCCTTGTATCCCCGGATTTTGACTATATGCTGGAAAACAGAGGCTATTCCGTTCAGCACATAACAAATGTTATGACTGTAGATCTGGACAGTGCCGTTCTGGATGCGCCTGTCACTGATGTGCTTTTTTCCGATGAAATTCCGGATTTCTGGATCCACAGCCTTTTTGACCTGAAAAGAACTACAAATCCGATCCATCGAAGCGTCGTTCCTTCCATGTACCGTGCCATTCTTAAGGAAACTGTCTGCGCTTCCATAACAAAAAACGGCGAGATCATTGCCACAGGTCTTGGAATCCTGGATCGCGACTACATCGGCATCTATGCCATTCATGTACGTGAAGATTATCGCCGCAGAGGATATGCCCGTCAGATCTGTACCGGTCTTCTCAATGAGGGCAAAAAAAGAGGCGCCAGCCACGCCTATCTTCAAGTGGTAAAAAACAATGCTTCCGCAGAAAAGCTTTACAGCTCTCTTGGATTTCAGTATTTCTATACCTACTGGTTCCGTGTTCAGCCTGTAGGAACACGTTTTCAGTAAATGCATGGATTTTCCGTAAATCCCTGTAGAAATCAAAAAATCTTTTTGCTATAATACCCTTAATATGTATAAAATCTTTCCTGCCTTCATATACTGATCCTTATCAATCGATAAGGAGACTGATCCGATGAACGATCCGCAGGAAAAAAACACCCAAAATCCCTATCATATTTATTACGATAATTATCTGGATACCAATGCCTGTACTGAATGCACGGGTCTGATCAACCATGGAATCGACAGCCGTGAGCAATGGGATTCTTTCCGCCAGATCTTTAACTTTATACCGGCGTTGAAAAACCATGATCTTACAGATAAACAGGACTGACCGTTATCCCGGGTCGGAGGACACAAATGAAAAAACTGTCTGCTGCATGTATGATTCTCGGCCTTTCCCTTTTTGCGGGAGGCTGCAGCAATGATCAGATCGATGATCATATTATTTCTCTTCAGGATAAAATTTCAGACGTTACTGCTTCAGATTCCACAGAACAGGAAGATCAGGAGCCTTCCACGGAAGAACGTGTTTATATGGATGAGCTTACCGGCACACTGCTGGATTTTGACGGTACACACCTGACGATTTCCAGCAATGGAGAAACCTATGTATTTGATGTTTCCCAGACAAGACTTGAATGCAAATACGGCGTTGTATCCAGTGATCAGGTCAGTGTGATCTACCAGGGACAGCTTTCCGGAACTGATATCAGCACCATTTCCCCCATCAAAATAACCGACAAATATCATAATGAAACTCCTCTGGAGGACCGCACTTTAAAGGGCAAAGTGAAATCACTCACCTCCAATGCCCTTGTGATAGTCACAGAAAAGGGAAATACTGTAACCTTCCCTGTCACCGGTGTCAGACAATACTACAAAAAAGGCTTCAAGGCCGGCAAGTGGGTCTATGTCCATTTTCGCGGTAAATTCATCAACGAAACCCTCGTGAGTGACAAGCAGTATGACGGCAGTTTCACAAAAGTGATCAGTGTCTCCGATACGGATCCACTGAAAGTACCTGCAGCAACTCCTACTCCTTCCCCCGAACCGAAGAAAAAAGAGCAGCATCTCCGTGCAAAGATCGTAAATGTCAGCACCGGCACAATGACTGTCATTCCGCAGACCACAGGCTCGGAACTGACTGTTTCACTTTCCTCCGTTCCTGTATATTTCAAAGGAGGAATGGCTCCTGGATCTTATGTAAACATTATCTATACCGGTAAATTTAATGGTGAATCCACCAGCGGCATGAAGATCCGTGGAATCACCGGGGAAGATCCGGACATACTTTCAGTACGCAACATTACTTCTACTGTAACCGGCACGATCCTGGGCACAACCGCCAATACCGTGCTGCTCCAGACATACGACGGCGTAAAGATCCTCTGCAGCCGTGAAAACGTTCCGGACCTTTCCTCAAGCGGAATGGAAGAAGGTGCCGATCTCCGGGTTACTTTCAACCCTGCGAAATCACGCACCTCCAATATTTATACCTGTATTAAATTTGAAGACCCGTGACGGAAGATGGTACGGATCCTTTTTTCTCCATCTTCCATCCAGCTTCGTACTGCCTGCGTATCACCCAGTATATCAAAAAAAGCTCTGCTTTCATCCTGTACACCCTGGCCGTGAAGAACCTGATATGCACCGGCATCGCTTCCTACTGCCACATGAACCTTATTTTCAAAAGCTTTCTTCAGATTCTGCTCGCCTGTCTTTATAATAGATGCAAGGATCGTATCTTCAAATCTGCCGCAGCCTTTAAGATTCCGCACAGTTACAAGTGTCGGAACCCACACGCTTTCACTGTCTGCCAGTATGGAAATCGTCTCATCATCCATATAGTTCCCATGCTCAATACTGTCAACACCAGCCTCCACTGCTGCCTGTACGCCATAGCATCCATTTGTATGGCTCATCACGGCAAAGCCCTCTTCATGAGCAATATGTACCATTTCTTTCACATCCGTTGCTGAAAGCGGCGTTCCCGTAATTTTCCCGTGATCTGCAAAATCCAGAAGCCCTGTAGTCATGATCTTGATAAAATCCGCACCTTCAGCGGCAGCTTCCAGAACTCTTCTGTGATATTCCTTCATGTCTGAGAAGCTTTTTCCAACGATCTTCCCATAATGGCCCTCTTTATAAATGGCAAAAACCGGTGTGCGATAGTCAATTTCATATTCCGGAGCCAGTCTGGCAGCCCGTTTTGACACACCGTAATGATCTCCTCCGTCTCTCACAAAACGGATTCCTCTTTTCCGGTATTCCTCAAGATGAGCACGGATCAGAGCATCCCGGGGTCCGTTTTTCTGTGTCTCAACGGCTTTCCGGTAATCATAGCCATTGAGAAATATATGTGCATGACATTCTCCAAACATTTTCATCACTGCTCAAAAAAGTTTCGGATCTCTTTCTCAGATGCCTGCACCGATCCCTGTACAAAAAACGGCTTCCCACCTCCGCGTCCATTTAATTTCTCATTCATTTCCTTTGTAAATCGGCGAAGATCTCCGTCTTTTTCACCCATTGCATACTTATAACTTCCATCTGCATTTCTGGAAAAAACCGCACAGCAGCCCTGGCAGGTCTGCGTCACCGCATCTGCAAGCTTCCGCACACTGTCTGCATCCATTCCATCCATAAAGATGAGAACGCTTCCGCTTCCTGCATAACGCTCTGCCTCTTTCCGGCACATGTCATCTACCAGCTGACCAACCTGTCCTTTCAAGCGGAAATTCTCTTCCTGAAGGCGTTCCACTGCCTGCGCAGTCTTATCCATTTTTGCAGAAAGCTTTACAGAAATCTGATGGTTCTGCTCGTTGATCATATTCAGATAATCCAGAACACGTTTTCCGCAGATCATCTCAATACGGACACCTTCACGGAATTTTTCCACGGAAAGAAGTTTCACCATTCCGATCTCTCCGGTATGTGTCACATGTGTGCCACAGCAGGCACAGATATCCACACCTGGAAATTCTACGATCCGCACCTGACCAGTGAGCTCTTTTTTGCTTCGGTAGTCGATTTTTTCCAGTTCCTCCGCTGTAGGATATATGATCTTTATCTGCGTATCTTCCCATATCTTTTGGTTTGTTTTCCGCTCGATCTCGGCAAGCTGCACCTCATCCAACGGGCCATTCAGATCTATGGTAATGGTATCGCTCCCCATATGAAAGCCTACATTATCATATCCGTAAGCCTCATGGATCAGTCCGCTCACCATGTGCTCACCGGAATGCTGCTGCATCAGATCAAACCTTCTTGCCCAGTCGATGCGTCCCTGTACTTCTGTTCCGGCTTCCATCGGCTGATCTGTATAATGAAGAAGTTCTCCCTCCTTTTCATGCACTTCCTTTACTTTCACATCGTTAAGATATCCGGTATCGCTTGGCTGTCCGCCGCCCTCCGGGTAAAAAGCACTCTCATCCAGAATGATATGAAAGCCTTTTTTTGCTTCTCTGCACTCCAGGACTTTGGCTGTAAATTCTTTTTTATATACATCTTCATAATATAAGCGTTTCGTCTCTGTCATTTGTCTCATCCTTTCTGCATCTCTGCTCTGACGACTTATAGTATAGACCAAATTTTCTCTCCCCGCTATATAAAAACGGCATTTATCCAATGATTTACATATTTTTCTATAAAAGCTGAAGGCTTTCCTTCAGGTTCCGCGTTATAATAAATGAAGCGGGAAGAGAAGGGAGCTGATTGCATTACACGGGAAGAATATCTGGAATATCTGATACATACATACCAAAACTTAATATTTTCCATTTGTCTGAAATCGGTGGGCAATCCCTTTGACGCCGAGGATCTGACACAGGATGTTTTTCTTTCCGCCTACAAAAATCTCTCCCGTTTTGATGGCACCTACGAAAAAGCCTGGCTCAGCAAGATCGCAGTCAGAAAATGTCTGGATCATCTGAAAGCAGCTGGCAGACGTACCATTCCCACAGAGGACACCTATTTTGAACAGCTCCATGATAAAGAGTTTTCCCCGGAGGAGGCATTTCTGGACAAAGATTTCAAGGATCGGATCCGACATTTATGTTCAGCGCTGAAGAGTCCCTACAGGGAGGTTGCCATTGAGCATTTCTGCGAAGAAAAAACCGCCGCAGAAATTGCAAAGGCGCAGAATAAAAATATCAAAACAGTCCAGACGCAGATCTACCGGTCCAGATCTATGCTGAAGGCACTGCTGGAAAGGAGTGATTAGATGCACATACCACAGGATGAATTCCAGAAATTTCAGGACGGAACCATGAATACGGATGAAATGATCCGTTTTCTGGAGCATATGGATCAATGTGATTTCTGTCTGGATGAACTTCTTCAGAATGAGGATGCCGCTTCTGAGTATGCTCCATCCTATCTGCAGGATGAAATTCTGAAAAAAGCAGCTTCTCCGGAAGTTCAGGCTTCCAGAAAAATACATGAAACTGCTTATTGGATGAAGCTTCTCTGTGCAGGCTTACGGACTGCCGTAGGCATGGGTGTTGCTCTGATCATGCTTTTTTCTGTATCTCAGACAGATTTTACGGCTCTTCATCCTTCACCGGAAACAAAAGTTAAGATTTCTTCATCCCTTGACATTGGTTCCGGCCTGAACCAGCTTTCCAGAGAGGTAGGTTCCCAGCTCAGTGAACATTCTCAGAAGATCAGTAATAATCTGAATGATCTTACGAATAAAATTATAAACGGAGGCAAGTAAATTTATGAAAAAACAAAAACATGGTTTCTGGGTATTTATCTTTTCCCTGATCCCCGGTGCCGGGGAAATGTACATGGGATTTAAAAAACAGGGACTCAGCATTATGCTGCTGTTCTGGGGATCGATCGCACTGGCATCCATAACCGGTCTTGGATGGCTGGCCATGTTTCTCCCGGTGATATGGTTCTATAGTTTTTTTAATGTCCATAATCTGAAATCCCTGTCAGAAGAAGAATTCTACTCTGTAGAGGATAATTACATTCTTCACATGGATCAGTTTTCCGGTGATATGGGAAAATTCTTACAAAAGCATCAGAGTGCAGCTGCATGGGTTCTGATCCTGTTTGGTATCTGCATCCTGTGGAGTCGTTTCACAAGTCTTTTGTACTTCATTGTACCGACTAATATGGCCGACTATGTATACAATATCTGCAACAGCCTTCCGCAGATCATCATTGCTGCAGGTATCATTGCTGCAGGTATTTATCTTCTTACTCAGCAGAAAAAGAAGCTGAAACAGGAAACCGAAACAAAAGAAGAGCATTACTGGGAACCCTATCGTCCATATCAGCAGCTGACAGAAAAGCCTGTTCATACTTCTGATAACTCCGACAAAGATACAGCATCTGAAGCTTCTTCCATTGCTGATCCGGAAAATACCGATTCTGATTCTGCTTCATCCACAAAATAACACAGAGAAAAAAAGATCCACTGTCAGATTCCTGACAATGGATCTTTTTATATGATTTAAATTTACTGCTTATGTGTTACCTTAAGACGTGTCATTGCTCTCGCAAGAGCCAGCTGACTCCTGTGGTATTCCATAATACTCTGTTTCTGGCGAAGCTGCTCCTCTGCACGATCCTTCGCTTCCTGCGCACGACGGATATCGATTTCCTCGGGGCTTTCTACACTGAGACAGAACAGCTTGGCACGGTTATTGATCATCTCAACAAATCCGCTGCTCACAGCAAAAACATGTGTATTTCCATCTGCATCCTCAAAACGCATCTCACCTGGAATAATGGTTGCTACCACATTCGCATGATGAGCAAGAAATCCCTGCTCACCATCCACTGCCGGGATAATAAGCTTCTGAGCACGTCCTGCATAAGCCAGTTTATTGCTGGCATATATTTCCAGGCCAAATGTCTCACTCATAGCCGCTCCTTACTGCCGGTTCTCCTCGGCTTTTGCTTTTGCAATTACATCATCAATGGTTCCAACATTAAAGAATGCGTTCTCCGGATACTCATCCATTTCACCGTCAATGATTGCCTTGAAGCCACGGATCGTCTCTTTCAGCGGTACATATTTACCTTTGATACCGGTGAAGTTCTCAGCTACATGGAACGGCTGTGAAAGGAACTTCTGGATCTTTCTTGCACGAAATACTGTCTGCTTATCTTCCTCTGAGAGCTCCTCCATACCAAGAATAGCAATGATGTCCTGGAGCTCTTTATATTTCTGAAGAATCTCCTGTACTCTACGTGCAACCTCGTAATGTTCCTCACCAACAATATCTGCCTCCAGGATACGGGAAGTAGACTCAAGCGGATCTACAGCCGGATAAATACCCTGCTCAACGATCTTACGGGAAAGAACCGTTGTCGCATCCAGATGAGCAAATGTTGTTGCCGGAGCCGGGTCAGTCAGGTCATCGGCCGGTACATATACAGCCTGTACGGATGTAACGGATCCTTCCTTGGTAGATGCGATCCTCTCCTGAAGCTCACCCATCTCAGTTGCCAGTGTAGGCTGGTATCCTACTGCGGACGGCATACGTCCAAGCAGAGCGGAAACCTCAGATCCTGCCTGTACAAAACGGAAGATATTATCAATAAAAAGAAGTACGTCTCTGTGCTCCTGATCACGGAAATACTCTGCCATAGTAAGTCCGGTCTCCGCAACACGCATACGTGCTCCGGGCGGCTCGTTCATCTGTCCGAACACTAAGGCTGTCTTCTCAAGAACACCTGATTCCTTCATTTCTGTCCAAAGGTCATTACCCTCACGGGAACGCTCACCGACACCGGTGAAAATAGAATATCCACCATGCTCGGTAGCGATATTCTGGATCAGCTCCTGGATAAGGACTGTCTTACCAACACCGGCACCACCGAACAGACCGATCTTACCACCTTTTGCATATGGAGCAAGAAGGTCGATAACCTTGATACCTGTTTCCAGGATCTCAACTGCCGGTTTCTGCTCTTCAAATGAAGGTGGATCACGATGGATGACCCAATGCTCTTCACCGTCCAGGGAATCACCGCCATCTACGGTATCTCCAAGAACGTTGAACAGACGACCAAGTGTTTTATCTCCAACCGGAACCTTGATACCGCTTCCGGTAGCTGTTACTTCTCTGTCTCGCTGCAGGCCCTCGCTGGCTCCCAGCATGATGCAGCGCACGATATTATTTCCAAGGTGCTGGGACACCTCCATAACGCATCTCTTACCGTTGTTCTCAACTTCAAGGGCATCCTTGATATCCGGAAGCTGTCCGTCTTCAAAAACAACGTCTACAACAGGTCCCATAACCTGTACGATCTTACCTTTATTCATAGTCATCACTTCCTTTTTTGTGCTTTAGCACCGCTGATAACCTCTGTGATCTCCTGCGTGATCGCAGCCTGACGTGCACGATTATACTGAATGGAAAGATCCTTCAGCATCGCCTTCGCACTATCTGTAGAGGACTGCATTGCTGTCATTCTCGCACTGTTCTCACTGGCATATGCCTCTACAAGACATCCATAGATCACACCTGTAAGGTAGTTGGGGATCATAGTATCCAGAAGTACATCTGCAGACGGAGATAACACGATCTCCTCCTGATAAATATCTGCCGGAATCTGACCCACTTTAAAATCAGCCTTTTTCAGCGGTAAAAGCTGCATATTCACATTTTCCATTGCCATCGCATTCAGCATCTGTGTATAGACAATGTGAATTTCATCCAACTCTCTTTCCAAAAACGCACGTACGATCTCATCTGTGATAAGGCGTGCTCTGTGCATAGTCGGCTTCTGCACGGTATAATGAAAACTGCCGTCCATATCCACATCTCTCTTGCCGAAATACTGACGCCCTACCATACCAAGGACATACAGCTTGTGATGTCCCGGTACCTCTTCCATGAAATCTTCTGTCATTTTCTGTACATTATGATTGTATGCACCAGCCATACCTTTATCACCTGTAATGACAATGGTACCTACCTTTCTTTCATCCTTCGGAACAAGATGACGCTCACTGAAGAAAGGATGCTGGATATCCGGCATATGACGGAGGATCCTGGCAATGGCGGCCTGCATATTATAGAAATATGGTTCCGTATCCTGCAGGATCTTCTTGGCCTTTTGCATCTTGGAAGAAGAAATCATGTACATCGCATTGGTGATCTTCATGGTGTCCTGAATGCTTTTCATACGAGTCTGTATTTCTTTTGCATTTGCCATATCAACACCTACCTGCTCTTATCTCTGAATTCTTCTGCCGCCTTTACGATTTTCTCTACAAGCTCATCAGAGAGCTGCTTTGTAGTCTCGATCTCTTTGCCGATCTCAGGATATACATTATCAAAGTACTCCAGAAGATCCTTCTGATATTTCTTGATCTCTTTCTTTTCTACATCTACCATCAGCTTGTGAGTCGCAACGCAGAGAGTAATTACCTGCTGATGAAGACTTAACGGGCTGCAGAGCGGCTGTTTCAGAAGCTCCATCAGACAGCTTCCGTATTTCAGCTGTGCAGTTGTAGCCTCATCCAGATCTGAACTGAACTGGGTGAACACTTCCATCTCTCTGTACTGTGCCAGGTCGATACGTACACTACCGGAAGCTTTCTTCATAGCCTTGGTCTGTGCAGCACCACCAACACGGGATACGGAAAGACCAACATTGACTGCCGGACGCATGCCTGAGAAGAACAGATCACTTTCCAGGAATATCTGACCATCTGTGATGGAAATTACGTTTGTAGGAATGTATGCAGATACATCACCGGCCTGTGTCTCGATGATCGGAAGTGCCGTAATGGATCCGCCGCCTGCCTCTTCACTCAGACGGCTGGAACGCTCCAGAAGTCTGGAATGAAGATAGAATACGTCACCAGGATATGCCTCACGTCCCGGAGAACGCTCAAGCAGAAGTGACAATGCACGATATGCCACCGCATGCTTGGAAAGATCATCATATACGATCAATACGTCTTTGCCCTGATACATGAAATACTCTGCAAGAGCAGTACCAGCGTAAGGAGCAATATACTGAAGCGGTGCACAGTCACTGGCTGTTGCGGAGAATACAGTTGTATACTCCATTGCACCGTATTTTTCAAGATTGGAAACTACCTTTGCAACGGTAGAAGCTTTCTGTCCGATGGCAACATAGATACAGATCACATCCTTACCTTTCTGGTTGATGATCGTATCTGTTGCGATGGATGTTTTACCTGTCTGTCTGTCGCCGATGATCAGCTCTCGCTGTCCACGGCCGATCGGAAACATGGAATCAATGGAAAGGATTCCTGTTTCCAGAGGTACAGTTACAGACTTACGATCGATGATTCCAGGAGCCGGGTTCTCGATCGGGCGGTATTCCTCTGCCTGGATCTCTCCCTTTCCATCAATAGGCTCACCAAGTGCGTTTACGATTCTTCCGATAAATTTATCACCTACCGGAATACCTGCCTGTTTGCCAGTTCTGGCAACCTTGGTGCCTTCCTTGATTCCTGTATCCTTTCCGAAAAGAATACATCCCATGCTGTTGGCACGGACATCCTGTACCATACCTTTCAGACCATTCTCGAAGGTCACAACCTCACCGTACATGGCATGATCGATACCATAAACAGTTGCGATGCCATCTCCCACGGAGATGACAGTGCCTACTTCCTGGTCCTTGCTGATTTCGTCATAGTTCTTTATTTCTTCCTTGAGAATCGAAATGATTTCATCTGGATTTATTGCACCCAATTCAATTTCACCTCCGGGTTAATTTCTGTTTCAGTTTCTTATAACGTCCGATGAGGCTCCAGTCGTACTCACGATCTCCTGCCCTGAGAACAAATCCACCTACAAGGCTTTTATCCTCTGTAAGGGTAAGTTCCACTTCTCTGGCAGAAAACTGGCTACGGAGAAACTCCTTCATCTTATCTTCCTGCGCTTCGGTAGGACGTGTTACATAAAGAAGCTCTGCCTTGAGAATTCCTTTCTGTTCCCGGCTGTAAGCATCATAAGCTTCAAGGATCTCTCCGATTCTGTCAATCTTCTGATACTTACACGTTACTTTAAGAAAACTCTTCATTTCCTGCGGAAAAACCCGCTCTATTACCTGTTCTTTTTCTTTGAGGGAAACAAGTGGATTTTCAAGCATTTTACCTATCTCAGGTGTATTCTTAAAAATCTTTCCTGTTTCGCAGATTGCCTCCCCCGGGACAGAAAGACCGTATAATGCTTTTGCATAATTAATGGACGTCTCTGTCATGAGGATCACCTGCTCCTTCTAAAAACTGGTCATATAGGGACATATCCTGTGCTTCGTCGTTCTTTTTTCCCATGATTCTGGATGCTGCATCCATTGCCAGCTCAGCCACTTTGCCTTCCATCGCTTTCATAGCAGCTTCCTGCTCAGTGCTGATGTCTCTTCTTGCTTTCTCAAGAATCTGGCCAGCCTGATCATTAGCTCTCTTCACGATGCTGTCTGCCTGTACTTTTGCCTCGTCCTTAGCCTGCTCTACAATACTGAAGGATTCCTCCTTCGCAGATTTCAGTGCATCCTCATACTGTCCTTTCAGCTGGTTTGCTTCAGTGGTTGTCTTCTCTGCTGAAGCAAACTGCTCATCGATCATGGCTTTTCTTTTCTCCATAACACCAATGATCGGGCCGAAAAGGAACTTCTTCATTAAAAGATAAAGAACGATCAGGTTTATAATAGTAAAGACAAGGTTGATATCAATTTTAATCACCTGGTCCACCTGCCTCTCTTAATCCTGAATTAGTATCTCGTCTTTACCTATTAGCCAAGCATGATGATGATCAGAAGACCGATTACGAAACCGTAAATAGCTGTTGCCTCTGCAAGAGCACATCCAAGAAGAAGTGCTTTACTGATCTTGCTCTCTGCCTCCGGCTGTCTTGCGATAGCTTCTACTGCTTTAGATGTTGCAAGACCGATACCAATACCTGCTCCAATACCTGTAAGAACTGCGATAGCTGCACCAATTGCGATTAACATAGTTTTTTCCTCCTGTAAAATACAATTTTTTCATTTTTAGATCAAGCGGAGCTTCCGCTTCACTACTCAATTGCTTCCTTGATGAACAAGGATGTTAAAAATACAAATACATACGCCTGTATGAATCCATCGAAGAAATCAAAATACAAGCTGAATGGTATGGGAAGAATGGCCGGACAAACAAACTCCAGCAACTTCATAACTACGAAGCTTCCCAGAACGTTACCGAACAACCGCATGCAGAGAGATGTAGGTCTGATTGCTATTTCCAGAATGTTGATCGGAAGCATGATCGGAACCGGCTCCGCAAAGCTTTTCAGGAAACCCTTCAGTCCCCTCTTATGAAAGCCTGCATACTCGATCAGAATAATGCTCATCAGCGCCAGCGCAATGGTAACATTCATGTCCTTCGTTGGTGGTGTAAAACCAAATACGCCTGCGATATTGGCTATTCCGATGTAGATTACGGTTGACATCAAATAAGGCACATACTGTTTGCCTTCTTCTCCAAGGATACCCATGAAGAAATCCTGAAGAAAACTTACCCCGGTTTCCAGAAGCAGCTGCTTCTTACCCGGATTTTCCACACTGAGATTCCGAACTAAGATCAGAGACAGAATCACAAGAACCGCCATGATGACCCATGTGACTACCACACATTCTGCAATTGGTATTCCACCAAACACCGGAATGGTAAAGGCTGTCTTACTGTTTAGCTCTTCTGCCAGTGTACTTGATAAATCTCCCGTTTTTCTCCCTCCTTTTCTCTTGGCGCTGATCGCATCTTTTTATAATTGGTATGACCACGCCTTGTAGTTGACTTTATTTTACTCCGCATTTCCAGAATGTCAATATTATTTTTGCCTGTTTTGTACAAAAAAGAATCTGTTTTTTATACAAAATACACAATTTATTTTGATTGACCTTAATCCGACTTTCTGCGTACAGATACCTCTCCATAAGAAAGCAGGGTTTCTGAACCATCCTGTTCTCTTACAAGAAGCCTTCCATCTGGTGCTATAGATTCTGCATAAGCTTCCCTTGTACACTGTCCGTCTGTGATCACGATCATGTTTCCAGGAATGATATTATTTTCTGTATATTCTCTGGAAAGTCCCGGAGTCTCCACTTCCATAAGAAGCTGATTGACGATCTCCGCCACAAGAATACTGCAGTTTATATGCTCTGCGTCCTTCCTGTTTTCAAATAATGCTCCAGCCGTTTCCTGTATATCTTCAGGAAACCCATCTTCCGGCATATACAGATTCAAACCAATTCCTACAACTGCAAACTCAATGTTCCCACTTTCAAAGTCTGTAACAGCCTCTGTCAGTATCCCACACACTTTCTTATTATGAAGATACAGATCATTGACCCATTTGATCCCAAGGTCGATCCCGCAGATTTTCTTCACTGCACGGCACACTGCAGTTGCCGCCGCTGTAGTGATCAGGAGTCCTTCCTTCAGAGTCCGGTCCGGTCTTAGAACGATACTCATATAAAGTCCTGCATTTTCAGGAGAATAAAAACTTCGGCCTCTTCGGCCTCTTCCGCTTTTCTGTCTGCGCGCCAGTATCAGTGCACCATGACCTGCTTCTCCTGAAAATGCAGCCTCCTTGGCTGCCCGGTTTGTAGAATCCAGTTCTCTGTATATTTTTACAGGGACATCCGGATGATCGAGGTAAAGCCGTATTCCTTCTTCCGATAAACGGCTGCCTCCTCGAAGCACATAGCCTTTGTTTGGTCCAGCTTCTATGGTATATCCCTCTTCACGAAGGGATTTCACAGCTTTCCAGATGGCTGCCCTTGTGCAGTTTAGTTCTGCTGCTGCCGCCTCTCCGGATATCAGTTCATTCTCGTGCTGCTCCAGAAGCTTCAGCATTCTTGCTTTTACAGTCATATCTTCACCGTCCGTAATCTGCCTGAAATGGCAAAATTTATTCCCTCCTAAGAGTCGAAAGCATTATAGCACTTAAACATCGCAATGTCTATTATCTTTTTCACATATGCTATCTATATTATTTTTATATTTCAGTTACAGTTATTATATAATTTTTCTCATTTTTGTCTGTTTTCATTTATTTTTTTATATATTATTTCTGTTGAAAATCTGCAGACTCAGGAGTGAATTTTCCTGAATCTTTATTATATACAGATTTTCTTTATCATATATTTATCATTTGTAATTAGAAAGACTTTTCTCAAGAAATTCCCGGTACTTATCGCGAACCTCATCCGGTGACGCGATCACCGCATCCGGGCCAAGACTGGCTATCCAGCCAAAGAACTGGTCACTGATATTTACACGAACCAGTGTTTTGAAATGTTCAGGATCCTTCCTGTGTATCATAATATCTCTGCCAAACCGATCCAGCACCACCCCGACTAAGCGGTTATGTGCTTCCAGACATATGGTTTTCTCTTTTCCGCCAAACATCCCGAAGGTCCTGGATGTCAGCTCTCCTATATCATAATTCTCAAAAAATCCTCTGCCGCATCGCACTTCCTTCTCTATACGGATCTGCTGGAGTTTATCTACCTGATACTGCTTAACCCTTCCACACTTCTCGTCATAAGTGATCAGATAATACTCCTCATTCTGCCATACAAGTCCCCAAGGACTGACCGAATATCGTTCCCCCTCATTCTCCGGACACAGCTTCTTCTCCACAGTCCATTCACAATACTGAAAAGAAATCTGCCTGTCTTCAGTTAATGCACGCTGGATCATATCAATACTGTAATACACATTCTCGTTTATAGTCCGGATACTGTTCTCTGCAAATCCCTGTCGCCGCAGCTGTCTGGACTCATAAACACTGGCAAGGCTCTCCAGCTTCCTGATCAGCTGTCGGGATTTCCCATTGGTGATACATCTGGAGGACTGTACTGCATCCACCAGAAGTCTCAGCTCCGGAAGCTCAAATTCCCGGCTGGCAAGATAAAAACCGGCCGGGTGCTCCCGCCGGTTCAGGATATCCATTCCAAAATTCCGCAGGGTTTCAATATCATCATAGACAGTCTTACGCTCTGCACTGATTCCCAGACTATTCAGATAGGAGATCAGCTCCTTCACAGACATCGGATGCTCTTCGTCCGTCTGTTCCAGAAAAATGCGCATCAGATATAAAATTTTAATCTTCTGGTTAAAGACCCTTGGCATCCTCTCTCCCTCCGTTCTTCTACTTGTCTGTCAGTGATGCCACCACTGCAAAATATAATACCATGAATGACAATACAACGGCAACGATATCTGCTCCACGGAAATCAAAATTAAACAGCATTGCCCCGCCAAGCATAATCTCCATTGTAAGAAGTGCGCCCAGTACCATTGCCATTCCTGAAGAAAGCTTCTGTCTGCCGCAATGTCCGTTCTCAGCATCCACATATCTTCCTTCTGCCAATACTGCCTTCCTGCTGCTCTCTGTATTCCACATAAGATCCATCCTCCCTGTCCTATGTTCGTCTCACGTTTTATCGAACATATTTTCCAAACATATTTTCTGTATGTTTGCATTATAGCTCATTTTTAGTCCAATAAAACGGTATAAATATGGTTTTTCCGAACATTTGTTTATTTTATACAAAAATATGTTCGTCTTTAAGATCCGCAAAAAAGAATGCTGCATCCGGCACTTCTGTTGCATCCGAAGTAAAATCATCTCCGGTTTCCTTTTCTGTGGTTATTGTTCACTCCGTTCTCAGTAACTACTTTTCGTGAACTGCCCAGGATATTCTGACCAAAGAAAAAAGCCTGCCATATATGACAGACCTTTCACACATTTTTATTCTTCTATGGATTTAACTTTAACACCGATAAATGAATATTTACATCATTCCCGCAAACACCGATGCGCCGACAACCGTAAGCAATCCGGCAACTGCAATGGCAAGGCTGCTCATGGCTCCTTCTACCGGGCCAAGCTCCATGGCTTTGGCTGTTCCGATAGCATGGGCAGATGTTCCAAGTCCAAGACCCTTTGCGATCGGCTCCTCGATCTTTGCGATCTTGTAGACAACCTCTGCGAGCATATTTCCCAGAACTCCTGTGATGATGATCACGGCAACGGTGATGGTCACGATACCGCCAAGCTCCTCGGAAACACCCATTCCGATGGCGGTTGTGATAGACTTCGGAAGCATAGTGACATATTCCTGATGATCAAAGCCAAACAATTTCGCCATAAGCAGAATGCTGCAAAGCCCGGCCAGCGTTCCGGAAAAGATCCCGGCAGCCACTGCCTTGAGATTTTTTTTCAGCAGATGGATCTGCTCATAAAGGGGCACTGCCAGACAGACTGTTGCCGGGGTCAGCAGATAGCTGATATATTTTCCACCTTCATTGTAATCATCATAATCAATATGGAAGAGCAAAAGAACACCGATAACACAGATGATGGAGATCAAAAGCGGATTAAAGATCGCCATTTTAAACTTTTTTTTCAGGATCAGACCGATCTCATAGGCGATCAGACTTATCATTGCTCCGAAAAATGCGGAGTTTTTTATGAATTCCATCATTTTTCAGTTCCTCTCTTTCCCATACGAATCACTCCCTGTGTTACTTTTCCTGTTACGACCATTACGATCACCGTGCTGATAAACGTCATGATGAGAACCGGTACACAGATCGGTTTCAGAGTGCTCCAGGCTGTGATCAGTCCCACACCTGCCGGTACAAACATCACCGGCATGATCTCAACCAGAAAATCTGCCGCACCTTTGACCTGATCCAGCTTCAGAATACCTGTGAGCAAAGCCACCAGCATAATGATCAGTCCATAGACACTGGCCGGTACCGGAAGTGGAAGAAAGGTTTTCAGTAATTCTCCAATGACGGAAATCAACAGGATGATGCTAAACTGCTGCACATGCTTCATGTTGCATCCCTCCTGATTCATGTAAAGCGCATATTCACACTCTGCGCTCAAACGAATTTTGCAAAAGTGGTAAGACCACTTTTGTTTTAAACGTTTTCTAATTATACGCTACAAATCCAAAATTACAAGGATTGTATCCAATAAAATACAAAAAATCCTTTTATGCATCAGCGTATTCCAGTAATCCCCAGAAACATATCCGCGCAAAAGGATCTTTAAACAAAATTTTTATCATTTTCCGGAATTCTCCGCCAAAATAATTTTTTCCACCTGATATTTTCCATCCTCTACAGTCATCACCGCCATGGTAACCTCCCCGCCAAAGCGGCTTCTTCCACAGCTTCCCGGATTCAGCCACAGTCTGTCATCGATCATCTTCTCGAAATATTTGTGAGTATGCCCGAAGATGACCACCTGGGTGTCCCCCAGCTCCCATGCAATGTCTTTTTTGTTATGGACCATAAAAAATTTCACGCCGCCAATGGTAAAGCTTAGACTGGTGCGGAGATTTTCCGCCCAGTCTTTATCATTATTTCCACGGACCACATAGAGATTCCCCATGGAACGCAGTACATCCAGGATCTCGTCTTTATTGACATCTCCGGCATGGAGGATATACTTACAGTCTTTTAAGATTTCCAGTACCTCAGGCCGCAGAAGGCCGTGAGTGTCTGATATGATGCCTATTTTTTCTTTCATGATCTCTATCCTGCTCCAATCCTTTATCATTATCGCCTTTTACCTTTTGCAGCTCACGCTATGACCGGCAATACTCTTCACAATACATAAATATTTAACAGCTACTTCTTTTCACACCATTTCAGAAATTTTCTTAATTGGATCAAGCCGATATTCGCAACCTCGCCGGGAACTTACCTGATTCGGTTAAAACAATTCTATTTTTCCATATTCTCCGTCAAATCCCGGTTTCCGCACAACTTCACCTGCACGAAGCTGCCGGATGCCTTCCGCCAGAACTTCTCCACCGGCTTTTCGGATATCTTCCGGCGGAATCTCTCTCAATATGGTAAATTCCGCACCCAGTTTTTCAAGCAACGCCTCGTACTGTCCCTGAACTTTTTTGCTTGCCGTGGAAAATCCCACACATGCGGAGATCACCTCCGGCAGCGGCATCAGGCTTTCATATGGGCGGCCGCTTTCCGGCATGGCCGCTGAACTCTCGTCACGATCAGATAACTGCAGGATCCTGTGATCCACACCCATGGTCAGCTTCTTTCCGCAGACCGGGCAGATACCGTTATACATCTCTGATTCTTTCGGACTCAGGCACACGCCGCACTTCCGGTGCCCGTCGAAATGATATTTTCCCTCTTCCGGAAAAAATTCAATCGTCCCTTCAAGACCTTTTCCGTTCTGCACTGCATCCCACAATCCCTGATAGGAAAGCTCTATATCCAGAAGATCCGCCTCCCTTCCAAGCTTGGACGGTGAATGTGCATCCGAATGAGACACCAGCTGATAGCCATCCAGTGCCGATATCTGCCAGTTCATTGACGGATCTGAAGAAAGTCCTGTCTCCAGTGCATGGATGTAAGGTGTCAGTTCTTCAAAACAATCTTCTATGGTGTCAAATCCGGACTTTGCCCCAAACAGGGAAAAATGTGGGGTCCAGATATGCGCGGGGATATAGATACCCTCCTCACTGACCTCCAGCATCATTTCCAGAAGATCATGACAGGGCAGCCCCAAAATAGGACGTCCGTCTGAATGGATATTTCCAATCTTTTCCAGCCTTGCGGCAAAAGCATCTGCCTTATCGAATCCCGGAAGCAGGATCAGGCTGTGCACCTTCCTGGTTTTTCCGCCTTTTTTATAGATGGAACTGATCTCACCGGACAATACAAACCTGGGTGCTTTTCCAGGATAGCGTGCCGCCTCCGGCAAAACATATTCATCTTTCAGCCGGAACAGTCCCTGTTCCGCAGGGATCAGCTTCGTCTTCAACTCCTGCCGCCAGATGGGATGTGTCATATCTCCGGTTCCAAGGAGTGTGATACCTTTTTTCCGCGCCCAGAGATCCAGCATCTCAGGCGTGCCATCTTTGCTGGTTGCCATGGAATATCTGGAATGTATGTGCAAGTCTGCGATCTGTTTCAAAATTTTTCCTCCTGTATCATCTTTTCCTCTGTCCACATGTACATCCTGTCTACTTTTTTTAACAAAAACGCAGACAAAGAAATTACCGTCTTCTTTGTCTGCCTGAATGACCGGATCGTATATACCCCACCAGAAATCCATCTGTAACACTATCAGATATCTTTATAATACGCCGGTGAGATCACGTCATACTCCCTGCAGGAGCATCCGTTCTCATAGCTGTCACAGCAGTCACAGTTGGAACAATACATATGCGCGTCATTAATATAAAATAAACCGCCGTACTGCATGGAAGTGCGCTGATTCTTAGATTTCTTTTTGCTGTTGTCGTAGTAGGCTCCGTTGGGGATCATCATATTCTCCGGGGAGAATCTGCTGAAATCAAAGAAATGGGATTCCGTACCATGATGTGGTACCTTGATACACCAGTAATGCTCATGAAGCGGAATCCTGCCATCATAGTTTTCTGCGATCATCCTCATGTACTGTGGCTGTACATCTCCGGTAAACAGAAGGTTCAGCTCTCCGTCTCCGGTATTCTGAAATGCCAGACTGATCTTGTGGCGGAACTGACGCAGAAAATGCCCCTGTTTTTCCGCACTTTCCAGAAGTGCCTGAAATTCTTCGGTTGCCTGTAATTCACGGAATTTCTTTTCCAGCTTTTCCGGTTTGAGGCGACGTGCTCTCTCTTTTTCGGCCTCTTCCGGAGTCTCTGCTGTATCCTCAGCTACTGCGCCTGTATCTTCCATTATAAGCTCCAGCTTCTCCTGCGTATATCCTTCGTTTTCCCCACCAGGCTCTGTCTGTCCTGTCAAAGAGCGCTCGGATTCCTCTGTATCCTCTTCCACCAAAGATGCCTCAGACAGTGGAGCAGATTTCGGCTCTGCTTCCGGTGTCTCCTCTGTCATGGACAGAAACAGCTGACGTACCTCCTCCGCAATGTTCACAAGCTCGGTCATTGCGTTTTCATGATTCTCGATCAGGGAATTAAATACGTCCTCCGTTTCCCGGCTGACTTCCCTGAGATCCGGCCAGAGCGCTGTATATTTCCCCTCAAACTCTGAGCCTCTGGATAAAAGGTCGATCTTTACCCTTCTGGCGCAAAGAGCTTCTGCAAGGGCAAAAAGGCTGACACGTCTTCCGGGAAGGCTGGCCTTTTTTGTCACATCCGCAAGGAGCAGAAGCGCCAGTGTATATTTCATTTCCGGACCGGAAAATACATCCGGAAGATAGATCTTTTCAAATTCGTAGGCATCTCTTCGGTAACGCATCATATAAAGCAATCCGGAAACATGGTCCGGATGAAAATGTGTCAGAAGCAGATTTTTTTTGCGGATAGTGGTAAGGTCTGAGATGATTACATCAAAGACCTCTCTCCGTGGACGCCCTTCGATCTTGCTGTTGGCTGCCCCGAAATCCACAAGCAGGCTGCTTTTTCTGTCACGGATACAGAAACAGTCTCCGAATCCCACATTGTACATTCGTATTCTCATTTATTTTTCCTCTGGTTTCTTATTCAGCTGACCTTTGTTTCTGCAGCTGACTCTTCTTTTTTCTTCTGTTACTGTCTTCATTTCTCAGAACCAGATCTGCATATCATACCAGATTGCTCCGCCATGACAGGAATCTGCCACACCCAGCTTCTTCAGTCCGTGGCTCTCATAGAATGGGATCATATGCTCCTTGCAGGTAAGGATCAGAGCTTTTTTTCCGCGCTCTTTCGCAAGCTCCTTGAAATATTCCACAAGCTCTCCGGCAATTCCCTGATGACGGTATTCCGGGATCACATTCAGTCCGAATACCGTCTGGATCTCCCCGTCCTTTCTGTGAAGCGTGATATCATGATAAAATTCATCCGGGAGTACTGGTTTATCTGTGGTTCCTCCGTTGATAAAGCCTACGATCTGCTCATCCTTTACTGCTACAACGAAATTCTCCGGGAATGCTCCCATACGCTTCACAACTTCCTCATGACTTGCTGCCTCCGCAGGTGGAAAACAGATTGCCTCGATCTCTGCCAGACGATCCGCCTCACCGGGATCTGCCAGTCTGATCTGTAAATTTTCTGCCATTTTTCGTGGTCTCCTCTATATTTATTCCGTTTTCATCCGGTTTCGATTCTTTTTTAATTATATCGGGTGAGGGAAAATGCGTCAACGTATAACCTGCAAAAAAGCCCTCAGTATTCGCACTACTGAGAGCTTCGTTCTTTTGTTTTTATCTGTCATTATCACAGCACCGACCGGATCAGCTGCTCCGTATACTCTGTCTTCGGATGCTCAATGATCTCTTCCGGTGTCCCTTCCTCTTCCACATGTCCGTCATGCATCACGATCACCCGGTCGCAGAACAGCTGGACAAGGGCCAGGTCATGGCAGATAAAAAGAAAGGACAGCTGGTTTTCTTTTTTTAACTTCTGAAGCAGCTCCATGATCTGTTTCTGCACAGTCACATCCAGGGCGCTGGTTGCTTCATCACAGATCAGCACTCTGGGTTCCACAGCCAGGGCTCTGGCAATAGCCGCTCTCTGGCACTCCCCTCCGCTGACCTGATGGGGATACCGGTCTGCATATTCCGGAGTCAGTCCGCAGGTAAGCAGAAGCTTTTCCACACGGTTCCTGGTTTCCTTCTTACTTATCCCCATATTCCGGAGACTTTCCCCGATTCCGTCCCCAAGAGTGCATCTGGGGTCAAAGGATTCTGCCGGTGTCTGAAAAATCATCTGCATTTCCCGGTAGATTTCCCGGAGATTTTTTCCCTTTGCATGTGTGATATCCCTTTCCATGAGAAAAATTTCTCCGGCGGTGGGTTCTGTCAGATGTGTGATCATCTTCGCCACAGTGCTTTTTCCTGAGCCGGATTCCCCTACGATTCCTAATACTTCCCCCGTTTTCAGAGAAAAGCTTACGTCTTCTACAGCCGTGAAGGATTTTTTACCGGTGGTGAAGCTTTTTTTCAAATGATGCACTTCCAGAATGTTTTTATTTTCTGTCATCATCTGCCTCCATTTCCGGTACCTGTACGTTTCAAACGAGGTACCGAACTCATAAGCTCTTTTGTATAGGGATCCTCCGGATCTGTCAGAACCTGAGCTGTTTTTCCGTATTCCCTCACCTTTCCGTTTTTCAGTACCAGAACCTTATCTGCCATTTTTTCCACCACACCGATGTTGTGTGTGACAACGATCATGGCTGTTCCGTATTCCTTACGCATCAGCAGCATTTCCTCAACCACCTGTTTCTGTATGGTTACATCCAGAGCACTGGTAGGCTCATCTGCCAGAAGAAGCGACGGATTCTGCAGCATGGAAATACAGATTCCCACACGCTGATTCATACCGCCGGACAATTCAAATGGGTAGCTTTGCAAAACACGTTCCCCATCCTTGAGGCCGATCTTAGCCATCATCCGGACGGTGCGCTCTGCACACTCTTTACGGCTGATCCTTTCATGCTCCCGCATACTCTCATAGATCTGAGCGCCTACGGTGCGGATGGGACAAAGGGCTGCTCCTGAATCCTGAAAAACCATGGCGATCTCAGGGCCCAGAAGTCTGCGTAATTCTTTTTCCGGCATATCCACTATATTTTTTCCCTTGTACCAGATATCTCCTTCTGTCACCATGCCTTCATTTCCCAGAAGTCCCATGATTGCCTTGATGATGGTACTTTTTCCGCTTCCGGATTCGCCTACCACCCCCAGGATCTCCCCTTTATTCAGTTTCAGATCCACATCATGTACAACCGGTTCTCCGTTGTAGCAGATCGTCACATGCTCAAGCTTCAACAATGATTCCATCTTATTTCACTTCCAGATCTGCCGTGATCTCGTAATAATCACATGGGTGAGCAGTCAGCCCTGATACATTTGACTTTGACACAAGTCCCATATTCAGATGAGAAACAAAGAAATACGCATCATCATCCAGAATGGTCTGCTGTGCTTCCACAGCAAGCTTGCCTCTCTCATCTGTATCAAAAGTCTCATGCAGCTTCGCTACGATATCATCAAGATCCGAATTGCTGTATTTGCCATAATTTTTGGCAGCATCAGATACAACTGTACTTGTGAAGAAATATTCCGGATCACCGGTAGGTGCAGTTGTAAGCGAGCTTACATATACATCAAATTCTCCATTCTTTGCATACGTCGCATGGTCTGCTGTATTGTTGACATCGACCTCAATTCCGATGTCCTTTAAAGTGGACTGTGCATATTCTGCAAGCTTAGGCTGTTCCAGACGGGTCGGATAGGTCAGCCATGTGATGGACAGCTTCTTTCCGTCCTTATCTGCATAGCCATCTCCATCCGTATCTGTCCATCCGGATTCTTCCAGAAGCTTTTTCGCCTCTTCCGGATCATAGGACGGTGCCTTTACTGCATCGTTTCCATAGGAAAAGCTGCTTGGGAAGGCTCCCACTGCCGGAACACCTCGTCCTTCCATGATCACACTGCAGAAGCCGTCCTTATCGATTCCCATCTCAATGGCTTTTCTCACATTCTGATCCTGCATCAGTTCAGACTTCATATTAAACTGTCCGAAGAAACAGCGGCTTGTTGCTACAGAGCTGATCTGATAGTCCGGATTTCCGTCAAAAAGTGCATAGTTATCATACTGAAGTCCATAGGTTCCCTGTATATCGCCTGTCTGCAATGCTGCTGTCAGGGCACTTCCATCTGAGAAGGATTTTACGATAACGTTGTCTACCTTTACATCTCCGCCCCAGTAATCCTCGTTTTTTACCAGCTTGATCTCTGTTGGGGATACCTCTGTTGCAACATAGGGGCCTGTTCCTGCCACATTTGCAGAACCGCCCTCTCCCTGTACGCCATAATCCATATCAATGATGGCACCATACGGATCACCGAGATAATTGATCAGTGCCGGACATGGTTCGGAAGTATGGATCGTTACTGTCATTCCATCTGCTTCGATCTTATCGATCTTCATATCGTAAGGTGCACGGTCATGGTTTGCGATCAGATCCTCCAGGCACTCCTTTACCGCTTCTCCGTCCATGGTTCTTCCGCTGGAAAATTTCACACCGTCACGAAGAGTGATCTTTACTGTATTGTCGTCTGTAAATTCATAGTCTGTAGCAAGCCATGGCTCTATCTCCATATTGTCATTGTACTTAAACAATGTTTCTCCTACGCCATAACGCAGACAGCTCCATCCGGAATAATTGTCGTGAGGGTTTAATCCTGCATCTCCCATTTCTTCACTGTATCCGGTAGTTCCGTAAACAAAGGTAGTTCCTTCACTCTTTTCTTTGCTTTTTGCTGCTGCCGGAACTCCTGTCATGCTCATGACCATTGCCGCTGCAAGCACTGCTGCCAGAATCTTTTTCTTCATAATCTCCGCTCTCACTTTCTGTGTTATATTTATTTATAAGTGCCTGTTATCCTTTTCTCCTGTTTCGTTCCTTCGGATCCATATAATCCCGGATCGTATCTCCCAGAAGATTAAAGATCATTACCGTAATAAAAATCGCCATTCCCGGCGCAAGTACCATCCACGGTGAAATCTGCAGCATACTTCTTCCATCGTTGATCATACTTCCCCATTCTGCCATTGGAGGCTTTACACCAAGTCCGAGAAAGGAAAGTCCTGCCAGCTCCATCATCATGGTTCCGATATCAAGAACTGACGTAACAAGTATGGGGCCTGCAATATTTGGAAGGATATGTTTGAGCAGAAGCTTTCCTGTACTGCTTCCGGAAAGCTTTGCCGCCATAAGATATGCAGAGTCCTTCTGAGTCAGAGTAAGCCCTCTGGCAAGTCTTGCAAACTTCGGCCAGCTGATCACCGCCAGGGCAATGATGGCATTCTGGATACCGCCTCCCAGAACACCTGCTACTGCCAGGGCAAATACCAGTCCCGGAAAAGCCAGGAACAGATCGGAGATACGCATCAGAACGGTATCGGCTTTGCCGCCCTTCCAGCCACAGAAAATACCAATAGCCGTTCCCACCACAGTGATCACCGCAACCAGGAGCAGCGTTGCATAAATACTGGTCGTGCTTCCTATGATCACACGGGAAAGCATATCTCTTCCATAACGGTCTGTCCCGAGCAGATGCTCCGGTCCCGGCGGTTTCTGGGCAAGTGCCAGATCCTGGGCATAAGGATCATAAGGACAGAGATATTTTGCAAATGCCGCTACAAACAGAAGCAATGCTGTGAGCACAAGAAAAAAGACAAGCTTTGCTTTTGTATGATTTTTCCGGATCTTCTGTTTCCGGACTGTGATATTATTTTTTCCACTCATGCTCTGTCACCTCCAAGTCGTACTCTCGGATCCAGATAGTGGTAAATAATATCTGTCACCAGATTTACCAGAACATAAATGACCGCCATCCATGCCACATAGGCCTGGATGATCGGATAGTCACGCATGGTGATCGCATCTACCGCCAGTTTTCCGACACCATCCCACATAAAGATATTTTCCACAATGGCAGTTCCTCCCAGAAGATTACCGATGGACAGCGCCAGCAGTGTGATGATCGTCAGCATGGAAGCCTTCATTACACTCTTCCAGATGATCACACGACTGCGGATCCCTCTTGCCCGGGCTCCGGTCACATAATCCTTATTCAGTTCTTCCAGAACCGTGGCACGCACCTGTCTGGTATATTTTGCAGCCATGGAGATTGCCAGTGTCAGTGTCGGCAGAATAATACTCTGTCCGAGATCTGCATTTGTGACTACCGGCAAAACGCCCAGCCTGATGGACAGAAAATACATCAGCACCATGGCAGCAAAAAAATTCGGCATGGAATTGCCGATAAAGCTTAAAAATCTTATCAGATAATCTACCCATTTGTTGTGCTTTACTGCTGACAGGATTCCCAACGGGATCGCAAGAACAATTGTAAGAAGGATCGATGACAGAGTCAGCATCATCGTTGCCGGAAGCTTTGAAATAAAGGTTTCATAGACATCTCTGTGAGACACATAGCTCTCTCCCATATCTCCGGTTACCATTCCCGCAAACCAGGCAGCATATTGTACAAGGAATGGTTTATCAAGGCCATATTCTGCCTTCGCATTATCAATGACCTCCTGGGATACTGCAGAGCCTGCATTTTCATACATATAAGTTACTGCATCTCCGCCGGCAAGCCGCATCATGGCAAAAGAAAGAAATGTGATCCCGATCAGGACCGGGATCAGCTGCAGCAACCGTTTTATTATATATTTTCCCATATTTTCCTCTCCGCACTTTGTTTCTCAGTATTTCGAATAACAAAAGTTTAACAACACGGCTGTTCTGCCACAACCCCGGCGGGGGATTTTACATATTCCATTTTGTCATGCATATGTATTCCATCATGTTCTTATATTCTCACACAGTGACATGCGGATAATTCTTTCCAGCCCTCTCCAAGAGACTGTGGCTCTTCATACTCGATCAGCCTCCGTTTTCTCTCTTCCAGCGGATCCGGGATATGGATCGCAGAAAGCAGGGACTGTGTATAAGGATGCTGCGGATTTTCAAAAAGCTCTTTTGTAGGTGCCATTTCTACCAGCTTTCCGTTTTTCATCACACCGGTTGTATCACTTAAAAAACGTACCATGGACAGATCATGGGCAATAAAAAGAAACGAAAATCTTTTTTCCTGCTGAAGCTTTTTAAAAAGCATGACGATCTGTGCCTGGATAGAAATGTCCAACGATGCGATGGGTTCATCTGCAATGATAAGACGTGGTTCCATGAGAAGGCTTCTTCCTATGGCAACTCTCTGTCTCTGTCCACCGGAAAGCTCTCCCGGCTTTTTCGACAGAATACTTTCATCCAGTCCTGTCTCCTTCAGGATTTCCCGAAGCCTGTTCTCCAGCATTTCTCTGTCACGGATCCTGCGGCTGATCTTTACAGGCTCCAGCATGATCTGCCGTATGCTCATTCGGGGATTCAATGCAGCGCCCGAATCCTGAAAGATCATCTGGATCTCCGTCTGCATTTTCTTCCGCATTCCGAAAGGATCCTTTTTATCCGGCACTCTTTCTCCCTGATAAAAGATCTCCCCGCCTGTAGGCCGGTAGATTCCTGCAAGCGTTCTGGCTGTCGTAGATTTCCCGCAGCCGGTCTCACCCACCAGTGCCATGATCTCACCTTCCCGGATGCTGAAGGAAACATCATCCACTGCATGGATCGTATAATCGGAACGGATACGGAAATGCTGCTTCAGATTTCTGGCTTCAATCAGTACAGACGCCTGTTTCTGTTCTGTTTTCTGTAAAAATGACGCTTCCTTTTTATCCGGTTTCTGTTTACGGCCGCTGTTTTCCTGTAATCTGTCCTTCAAAATGGAGGGCTTTTCTATTTTCGGAGCTCTTTCATCCAGAAGCCATGTGGCTGCATAATGCGTATCACTGACCTTAAACATCGGAGGAGTCTGTTCATAATCGATTGCCAGTGCCTGGGGATTCCGAACGGCAAACGCATCTCCCGGCGGAGGATCCAAAAGAGAGGGCGGCATTCCGGGGATCGGATTCAGCTCCCCTTTTTCACCTGCAAATACAGGCAGAGAAGACAGAAGTCCCCAGGTATAAGGATGCCGGGGATCATAATAAACATCTTCCGCTGTCCCGATCTCAATGATCTTTCCTGCATACATAACTGCAACTCTGTCTGCGATCCTTGCAACAGCTCCCAGATCATGAGATATGAACACAATACTGATCCCTGTTTTTTCTCTCAGCTCAAGAAGCAGATCCAGAATCTTTGCTTCCACGGTTGCATCCAATGCTGTAGTCGCCTCATCGGCAAATAATATTTCCGGATCACAGGCCAGTGCAATAGCCAGCACACAACGCTGACGCATTCCTCCGGAAAAAAAATGAGGTTGCAGGCCATAGCGCTGTTCTGCATCCGGAATCCCTACCAGCTTCAGCATTTCCACAGCTCTTTTTTTCGCCTCATCCCTGGATACTTTCTGATTTTTGATGATAGCCTCTGTGATCTGTTTGCCAACCGGGATCGTCGGATTCAGCGTCAGCATAGGGTCCTGGAACACCATACTTACCTTGCTTCCGCACAGCTTTTCCATTTTTTTTCTCTTATAAGCTGTGATATTCTCTCCGCAGAGACTAATCTCTCCGCTTTTTACATGTGCATTCGGTGGCAGAAGCTTCATCACACTACGGCACATAACGGTTTTTCCACATCCGGACTCACCTACGATACAAAGTATCTCTCCTTTTTTTACCGTGAGGTCAACATTCCGGACGGCCTGTACCTCGCCGTCCGGTGTGTCAAAGCTTACCGAATAGTTTTTTAATTCCAAAACGGTTTCCTGCATGATCTTTTCCTTATTTTGTAATGGTCCAGTCTTCAATATTCCACATAACACCTACGGAATGATGTCCCAGAACACGTGTGGTATCCAGCCCGTCAAGTCCGGAAACGCCTACATAATCTCCCTGGAGATAAGCAACCAGAAGGATTCCAGGTGCCTCGGCATATGCCTTTTCGAATTCACTGTAAGCCTCTTTTCTGGCTTCCTCAGTCTCACCGTGACGGCCTTCCTCAAGATATTTGTCCACATCTGCATTGGAATAATGCATGTTATTTCCACTTGCGTCGGTTACAAAGTTTACATATGCCATATCCGGGTCAAACTGTGTTGAATAACCTGCAAGGAATCCATTGTATCCTGCATCCCAGTCAAATTTGGTAACAAGCTTTACTTCCATTTCCACGCCAGCCTGCTTCAGCATATCAGACATGACATTGGCAATATCCACACGCTCTTCTTCGTAATCACGCACCTGGATGGTAAAGTGGAATTTCTGTCCGTTCCTCTCATAGATCCCATCATCACCTTTTTTCCATCCCAGCTCTTCCATCTTCTTTGCAAAGGTATCCAGATCATAGGAGTAGATATTAGCTTCCTTATCTGTTCCGAGAGGATTTCTCTGGATCGGGCTGTATGCCGCCTCTCCCTGTCCTGCAAGAACACCTGCAATAATGGAATCCTTATCCAGCGCATAATTCAGAACGCCGATGGAATCTCCGTTTTCCTTCCAGAAATCTGTGCTCATATCCATGGCAGCTCCACGGTAATCTGCTGTGGTGAACTCCCAGTAATTATATCCGTCCTTATCCTTGAACTGAGAAGCATAGTTGGAATTCAGCCATGCAAGATCCGCCTCGCCGGACTGGAGCATGGTTGCCTTTGTAGTCTCATCCGATACTGTACGGTATACAACGGTTTCAATATTCGGAACCTTTCCGTAATAATCTTCATTTCGTTTCAGTGTGATCATTCCGCCGGTAGCATCCCAGTCTTCAAATTTATAACGACCTGTTCCCACCGGATTCTGATTAAAGGATGTAGTATTCACATCCTCTCCTTCCAGAAGATGCTCAGGAAGGATTCCCATGGTAAAGTAATCCAGCATGGCAGCATCATACTGATCCAGTGTAAAGATCACAGTCTGATCATCCGGTGCCTCAATACTTGTAATGTCCTGGTAATTGCTGGTGATACTGGCTCCCAGAGTTTCATCCTCTGTAAGCTCCTTATAGGTGTATACAACATCCTCTGCATTGAAATCTTCTCCATCATGCCACTTAACACCATCTCGAAGCTTAAAAGTATAGGTATTGGTATCCTTGTCAAAGGTATAGCTCTCTGCAAGATCCTCTACCGGCTTTCCATTGGCATCATATTTCATCAGTCCTGAAAAAATAAGATCCGGAAGCTCATCATGGTTATTCAGAAGGGGATTGATCGTACTTTCTGACTCACCTGCATATACCAGAGTTTTGTTTTCTTCTGCCGCAGCTACGGTTACCACACTGCCTGCAGTTGCTCCTGTACATGCTGCGGTCACTGCTGCCAGTGTTATCGCCGCATATTTTCTTCCATAGTTGTTTCCTGTTCTCTTTTTCATTCTGTTTTCCTCATCTTTCCTTATTTTCAAACCGGTTATCCACACTTCGGAATGTTTTATCACGGTTTGCGTCCAAATATTTTTTCTGACTGCATCAGAGATTGCTGTAATGATTATTTACCTCACTTCTCACAAAGCTTCCCATACTGGTAATGCACATTAAAGTAATGACCAGAAAAACTCCCGGGATCACGATCACCCACCAGGTATTCATGATCAGTGCTTTATTTGCCAGCGAGAGCATACTTCCCCAGGAAACTACATCTGCCGGAAGCCCAAGGCCAAGAAAGCTTAAAGTAGATTCCATGGTAATACAGCTGCTTATCGAAGAGATCACCACAAACATGATCGCCGAAACAAAATTCGGTATCAGATGGTGATACATCACATATCCAAAACTTCCTCCGCAAAGTCTTGCATACATCACATAATCACTGTTCCTTATCTGCCGCACTTCACTTCTTACAATACGTGCCAGTGCAAACCACCCGGTAATGCCGATGATCACAGATATGCTGATCACATCATTGGCCTGAAGGACCGCAGACAGGATCAGGATCAGCAGAAGGGTCGGAATACTTCCGCACATTTCCGTAAAGCGCATCATAACCGAATCCACCTTTGGACCTGCTGTTCCGCTGATGCATCCGTAGGTAACACCAACCAGGGTAATGATCGCCGCACCCAGAAGTCCGATCACCAGAGAAACCCTTCCGCCATACCAGATCAGTGAATAAATATCTCTTCCAAGCGAATCCGTTCCAAAGATAAATTCCTTTCCCGGCGGTGTATTCAGATTCTGAAGATAAAAACCTGAGGGATCATGATTTGCCACAACATTCGCAAATACACAGCCCAAAACGATCAGAAAAAGCAGGAACAGGGAAAATACCGGTTTCCCCTTTAGCCTTTCCCGAAATGTTTTTTTCCGTTTTTCAGATTCATGCTGCTTCCACCCGGCACCAACTACCTGAAAAAGCTCAGCTTCTGAAAGCTTCCGGTCAGCTACCATACCCTCACCTCCGAATCCTTCATTCTTGGATCGATCTCTTCATTGACAGTCTGTGCAACAAAGCTGCTTAAAAATACGATAAATCCCGTGATCAGCACATCGATCATCAGCAGATTATAATCATGATATTTTGCAGATTCCACTGCAAGGTTTCCAATTCCCGCATAATTGAAAACAGCCTCCACAGTTACAGTCCCACCGGTTACATGGGGTACCGAAACTGCCATGATACTCACGATCGTCGGCATTACATTTCGAAGACAATGCTTCCACAGGATCTTTCTTTTGGAAAGTCCCTTGGATCTGGCAAGAAGTACATAATCCTTCCGCACCTCATCCAGGAATTTGTTACGTATCATATATGCGTAATACCAGAGATGGCTGAAGATCATTACTACCAGCGGAAGGATCATATGCTTCATACGATTGCCGATACTATCTGACATTCCTACATCATAGGCACCGCTGCTTGGGAACCATCCAAGATTTACACTGAAGATCAGGATCAGTACCACACCAAGCCAGAAAGCCGGCACATAATAGGCTGCTGTTCCGATCTTGCAGATCAGCCGGTCGATCCACTGATCCTCATGGAGCGTACAGAATATGGCGATCAGAACTGCCAGTATAAAGATCACAATATAAGCAATTCCTCCCAGCACCAGAGTATTTCCGATCAGCGGTTTGATCACATTCATAACCGGCTGCCTGTATTTCAGCGACAATCCGAAATCACCATGGACTACGTTGGTAAACCACCTTACATACTGTACCCCGATCCCCTGATCCAGTCCCAGTCTCGTTCTGGCCGCAGCCACTTCCTCACTGGTCATCATTTCCAGGGAATCTCCGTAAAAGGACTGCAGGGGATCTCCCGGTGCCAGTCTCGCCAGCCAAAACACCACCACAGACAGCAGAAACATAACCACAGCAAGCAGAAGAATCCGTTTCAGGATCCGGATGACGAGTTTATTTTCTTTGTTCATAATTTTCCTTTCCCACTGCCCTTTACAGTTCAGACAGACATTCGCATTCCGCCCTGCTGCATTCTCATGAACACAAATCACTCCACGATTTGTGTTCATATTTCAAAAGCAGTTATGACATCCAAAATCATAACTGCTTTTGAAAGGGTCGTGTTATTATTCGACAAAACATTTGTATGCACAAATAGGAGTGCGCGGAGGTTATGTGCATCACAGTGTTTTTATATACAGCACGCGGAGTGTGCTGCTGATATCATTTTATCATTTAACAGATTTCGGACAACCCCGGTACGGGGATATTGGACAGTCGGGTTTTGCATGGATATGTATTCCATATAAAAAACGGGACTTTTCTGTATCAGGAGCCTGTGTCCCGTGCAGAAAAATCCCGTCTGGTCTTTTGCTTTATTCTTTTATCACTTCCCGGAAATCTGAAGCCTTTCCTTCACGAATCCCAGAAAATCCTTTCCCTGTTCACTGAGCTCTTCACCTCTCCGGCAGATGCACCCGTAAACAAGTTTCTGGCCTTCTCCCGGAAATGTATATTTCACGGAGGAATATCCCGGATCACGGCCGGAAAGATCCGCACCACTGATATTACACAGCTCTCCGGAGCCAAGAAGACGTTCCACGATATAATCACTGTTTGTTACGACTACAGTCTCTGCCTCCACTGCGGAATGACCGTTTTCCTCTACAAGGTTCCGGTAATTATCCGGGGAAAATTCATCGGGAAATCTCTGGATCAGCCTGAGCTGGGACATATTAAAGTCTCCCTCATCTGCTGTATCTGCTTTCCCTTTCCCGGTATAAATATTTACCTCGGTTTCCGTCAGCAGCTCAAATTCCAGGTAATTCCGGGAAAGAAAATACTGGAACGCTGCCAGCTGATTCTGCATCACATAGGCGAATCCCATATCATCCTGTCTGGCTTTTACACGTTTTATGATCTCATGGGTATCTGCTGCGTAAACCTGATAATGAAGATCATCGCACTTATGTGCTTCATAATACGTTACGAAGGTATCCGCAAACCAGGAGCTGGGATGAAAGCATACACACAGGCTGCTTTTTGCAAGTGGCTGTGCCTGCATTTCCAGTTCATCTATATTTTCCAGGATCCTCTGCACATGGATATATGCACGTTCTCCTTCCGGTGTCAGCTCTATGCCCTTTGTATGACGGACAAACAGCTGAGTACGCATATCGTCTTCCATGGAACGGATCACCTTGCTTACATTTGACTGCGTGGTAAAAAGCAGCTCTGCAGCCTGGCTGAAGGAGCCTGTTTTGGCACAGGCCGCAAAATACTGGATCTGTTTGATATTCAGCATGCTCCTACCTCGTTTTCTTCGCAAAGATCAAAAACATCGGGGTCGGATTATAAAACTCGTCTTTTTCTATATAAATACGTTTGCTGATACCAAGATCAAAGGAAAATTCTTCCACACCTGTACGGCTCAGCGTTTCCAGATCCCATGCCGGACGCAGAAAAGAGCTGATAGGCAACTGCCGCTTAATATCCTCACATTCCTGCATCAGTTCATCCTGGATCTGATGATGGGCATGATTCTCCGGAAGATCCGCAGTGTCCGCAAAGTCTGCTGCCCCGTAATTTGCATCCAGATTTATCATCACTCCGCCAGGTTTCAGTACGCGGAACCATTCCTGATAAGCATGCTCCGCGTCCGGAAGTGTCCAGGTAAGATTCCGGGATACGATCACATCAAATTCCTCATCCGGAAAATCCGGAGCTTCTGCATCCATCACCATAAACCGGCAGTCTGCTTTTTCTTCCTCAGCCAGCTCCTTTGCATGAGTGATCATATCCGGCGTCAGATCGATCCCGGTTACCTGATGGCCTTCCTTTGCAAGAAGAATGGTAAAAAATCCGGTTCCGCAGCCTACATCCAGGATCCTGAGATTCTTTTTCTCCGGCAGATACTTCTTAAGCTCAGCCATCCAGCGGCCTGCAAGTGCACTGTGAAGCTCTGCTCTTCTCTGTTCCAGAAAGCTGTCGCTGCGTCTGGTCCAGTACTGGGCGATCCTTGTTTTCCGCTCGTCTTTTTCTCTTACGATATTTCCGTAGGTGATCACAGGGCCGCCTTCCACAACCTGAAGGCTTGATACCTGATAAAGGATCACACCATCCATGTCTGCGCGACAGATTTCCTGGACATTTCCCTCATAATCACGGATCTCTCCGAGATACTCATCCTGATGAACGATATCGCCTGGTTTCTTGACCGGGTACCAGAGACCGTTGACACTGGCACACTGGTAACGTACGTCATCCATCTTCAGAGGATAATAGGTGCTGTGGGAGCGGATTCCTCTGTAGGCCCCAATGCTGCAGAGAATATTCCGCACATCCCGGCGCATGGAATCCACTTCCTCCCGCTGCCAGGTTCCCATACATCCCCTTTCCAGAAGCACAGCCGGAATATCGCAGGTACTTGCCGCATAATTATAGGCGCCGCCTGTACTCACATTTGACTGTACCATATATGGGACATCAACCTGCTCTGCCATTTTTCGGGAGGCTTCCACGATCTCCGGCTTTGCCACGCCTGCAAAATATACATACGGAGTCAGCTCCTCATAATCGTCACCACCGTGAAGATCGATATAATAATCCGCCTTCCGGATCAGGGATTCTGTGATAGCTGCCGCCAGACGTTCCATTTTTGTTCCGTCCTTTTTGCCCGGGAAAACACGGTTCAGATTTTTTCCGTCTTCCCAGCTGATGCTGCCTGCACGCTTCTCAAAGTCTTCCCGGTTCAGCACCTTTACCAGAACCAGCTGGCCCTTTACCTTTTCCGGCTTCAGCCGCTTCGACAGCTCGATCAGAGTCTGGATTCCCACATACTCTCCTGCATGAAGCCCTGCTGTGACGAGAACGGTTTTTCCCGGATCTTTTCCACGGATGATGGTTGCCGGAAGGACAAATTCTCCATCTCCGAGTTCAAGAAAGCCTTCTGTTTTTTCTCCTGCCGCAACCGGAAGATTCAGGAAATGATCCGGTTTCACACCGGTTACCATAAACATTGGTGTGGACTGATAATTCAGTCTCTCTTCCTCACTCCAGACCGTTTTCCATATTTCTGTGTCTGTGCGGATTCCAAGAAGTCCTGCTTCTCTGAGAGTTTTTACATCCCAACGGGGACGGCTGATCTTTGACAGCGGTACCTGGAGGGCGATCCGCTCCATGCGCTCAATATCCGTACAGAGATAGTGATCATCCAGGCTGTTGTTTTCCACATTTTTCCGGTCGTTTTCGTAGGCCTTACGCTGCTCTTCCTCATAAAGATAGCCATACCAGTTGGCATCAAAATTCAGAAGCCTTCCTCCTGCCTTCAGTACACGGACCCATTCTCTGTAAGCAACATCAGGATGCTCCAGATTCCAGGTAAGATTTCGTGAAATGACCACGTCAAAGGTATTATCCTCAAAATCCAGCTTCTGTGCATCCATCCTCCAAAAACGGATGTTCCGGCAAAGGTCTCCCGCATTTTCCTTTGCCTTTTCCAGCATTCCTTCCGTATAATCTACTGCATCTACATGATATCCGGCTTCTGCCAGGATCACAGGAAAAAATCCGGGGCCTGTTCCGATATCCAGGATACGGATCTCTTCCTTTGGCTTGTCCGGGAACTGACTGGTCAGCACCTTAAGCCATGCGTTTTTCTGCGTTCCCGCAAGCTCTTTATGATTCACTTCGGAGTACCCTTCTGTACGGGTGCTCCAGTAAGATTCGATTTCATCGAGAAGTTTTTCCACGTTGATTCCTCCGCACTTTTCTATTCACGTGAGGGAAATCAGGTCCCCCCACAGGTCACGTTTAATGTACCAAATTGTCAGGGTATTAACAAGCCCCTGGGGGGGATTCCCCACATTGCTCTGCCGATAAAATTTCCGAATGCCGAACACTGCTTCCGTACTCCTGTCCACCTTGTAATTCTCCGAATGCTGTGGTATCATCCTGGCTGTAGTAGTTCAGTAATATAACCGAAATTGAAAGGATGGTTCATATACAAATGACAACACAGGAACTGGCCTATGAAGTTATCAGCCGTTTAAAAAAGGAATATCCTGATGCAGACTGTACACTGGATTATGATGATGCCTGGAAGCTTCTTGTAAGTGTCCGTCTGGCAGCTCAGTGCACCGATGCCCGGGTCAATGTAGTAGTTCAGGATCTCTATGCAAAATACCCGGATGTGGCAGCCCTGGCAGCTGCAGAGCCGGAAGCAATCGAAGCCATTGTACGTCCCTGCGGCCTTGGAAAAAGCAAAGCCCGGGATATCAGCGCCTGTATGCGCATTCTCCACGAACAGTATCACGACAAGGTACCGGAAGACTTTAACGCACTTCTGAAGCTTCCCGGTGTGGGCCGAAAAAGCGCAAACCTGATCATGGGTGACGTATTCGGCAGGCCTGCCATTGTAACAGATACTCACTGTATCCGCCTTTCCAACCGCATCGGCCTTGTCCATGACATGAAGGATCCGAAAAAGGTGGAAATGGCTCTCTGGAAGATCATCCCTCCGGAAGAAGGCAATGATCTCTGCCACCGTCTTGTCAATCATGGAAGAGAAGTCTGTACAGCGCGGACAAAACCTTACTGTGACCGCTGCTGTCTCAATGATATCTGCGAAAAAAATGGGATCTGAATGTATGCAGTTCAATAAACCTTCAGACCCCGGAAAGGAAAAACATAATGAATTTCAAAAAACTGGAAAATAATCTCCTGGATATGATCCAGGAACAACAGGTAAAGATCGGATACATGAGCGGAGTTACCCGTTTTTATTATCCGCTGCAGTCTCTGAACCGCCTTCTTGGCACAGAGCTTACGGAAGAAGAAATGCAGCATGCAATGGAAGAATTCTCAGATTATGCCTGTGACCGTCTTGGAAAAGTAACGGCTTCTTCCAAAAACGGGCGTTTCTGCATCACCCTGCCGCCTCAGGCCTCGGACTACGTTCACGAAAACCGAAAGCCAAGTGAATTTCTGGTACGCTTTATAGGCACAGTTGCCCGTCATGGCTGTACTCTGGATGAAGTGATGGACGTTTTTCGTGCTTATTCTGACCATGTACACGTGGAAAAAACAACCGGAACCGGATTTGATTATCTTGTATATTTCGAAGACGGGATCCCAGATGACTACCGGTATTGTCTGTCCCTGGAGGGTGAGCATATGATCTATCATAAGTTTACACCGGAGGACTATGAAGATTTCGGATTCTGATCTTAGAACACCGGACAAGCTTCCACCCACTGCTTATTGCTTTTCGCAACCCTGCAGGAGACTTCCTTGATTTGATCAAAAAACCGCCGGTCTGCAGACAGATCTTCAAAAAAATCCTCTGCAGATCGACGGTTGTTTTTATTTTCTATGCCCGGAACTTCTTCTGCATCTCCCGCACCATATCTTTCCTCTTAAACAGAAACAGCCATACCAGCATCAGGAAACTGACGCATATGCAGATCAGCGACGGATACAGCACCGTCACCACACCGGCAACCAACAGGATTACAGGAATCACTCCTCCGAAAGCTCCTGCTTCCAGAAGATAGATCATATATTCCGCCACCTCCAGCTTCTGTACCGCAGTGATCACCCACATGGAGCAGATCACAGCAAGCGCAGCCAGAGGAAGCAGATAATCCACAGACCAGCCACGCCAGCCGGTAAACACATCCCAAAGCACTCCTGCAACAGCTGCGATCACCAGCTGCCACATCTCATTCTTCAGAAGATTCCGCCGCTTCACATAAGCCACTGAAACCATCAGCCAGGTGCAGAACGCCCCTGCATTCACAAACCAGGCCCAGCCTATATGACCATCCAGCAGATAATCGATCAGATTACATACCACAGCCAGCACAATACACAGAAATGTAAAGCTTTCAAAAATCTTCATCTGCTGCTTCTGCTCCTCTTTCTGTCCTGGAAGATCATTCTCCCGAATTGTACAGGACACCTGCTCATTTTTCAGTCTCTCCACAAAATTCCGCTCAATATTTCCATTGGGGATCTTGGACGTAAAACTTAAAACCATCTCATCACCAAAAGAACAGGAACACAGCTGCAGACTATCCGTGCTTGCAAAAAGTCCGAATCTCTGAATATATTTCCGATATTCCTCCGGCATCCGGATGATCCCCACATTGGAATAGATCGCCGTGATTGACCTTCCTCCCAGGGTCGTCCCGGCAAGAAGAAACGGGGTTTTGATCTCCAGTGGTACCAAACGCAGGATCGGATTCTTCTCCAGGCTTACGAGATCATTAAGCTTTGCTTCGATCACGTCCTTACTCAGTTCCTTTGCAAACTGCTCCTTTACGGATTTCAAAATATCCTCAAAGGCTGTATCAGACTGAAAATAACAGCTTATCTCAATCCATCCGAAGAAATTTGCCATAGACCGGGATGGAAAATAATTTCTCAAATTTACCGGGATCATCAGACCAATGGGCTTTTTCACCTGATTCTGAGGCACTTCTTCATGGATCGCCCAGATAAGTGTTGCCGTAAGAAAAACCGTGATCGACACACCGGCCGCTTTTGCACGGGCGTGGATCTCTTTTACCGGAATACAGACTTCCGTGATACTCATATCCTCCTGCCTGAGCTTCTCACCTTTTAGCTGGAAGGCAGGCTTCTTGGACTCTCTCTTTCTTGGCGCATCGGAGGAATAATACTGAGAAAAGCTGTCCTCCTCCATATCCCTGCCCGTAATGTTCTCATCCGGAAAAAGCTCCGGAAGCTCTGCGGATGAGTGCGTCTCCTGAAGATAATTTTTCACCAGCTCCATCAGAAAATGCATGGCTCCCGTTCCATCCGTCAGCGCATGAAATACCTCGAAGTTGATCCTGTTCTTATAATAGCTCACCCGAAAAAGAAGCGTTTTTTTGTCCGGAATATAAAGTCCGCTGCAGGGTGCACCTGCTTCTTTCTTTACCACTGCCGGAATATCACGTCTCTCCAGATAAAACCAGAACAGTCCCTTTCTTAAAACTGCACGGAAAAGAGGATATTTTTCCAGTGTCCTCTCCAGGGCTTCCTGCAGTGTTTCTTCTTTTATCTCTTCTTTCAGTTCACAGTAAAAACGAAATACCCTGGTGTCATTCTTTCCTGTCACCGCCGGGAACGCCAGCGCTGCGTTGTCAAGTTTTCTCCACTGTGCATATTCGTTCTTCATGATGCTTTCCTTCTTCCTGTTCCTCTGTTTCCAGAAAACGATTTACATATGCAAAGCTCTCCTGCACATGCAGAAATTTGATTCCCAGTGCAAAATACCCGTGAAACGCACCTGCGATCCTGTGCACTTCCACACGATTTCCCGCTTCCTTCAGCTTTTCACCAAATGCCTCTCCTTCATCCCGAAGAGGATCGAACTCAGCGGTAAGTATCAGTGTATCCGGCATATTTCGAAGATCCTTCTCCAGGATCGGCGCAAAATATGGATTCCTCCTGTCTTCCGGACAACTCTCATAGAGTTTCAGATAATCTTCCATCTTCTCTGCTGTGAGAAGATAGCCGGTTCCGTTTGTTTTTACGGATTCAAAGGGAGAGTCTTCCGTATAACAGTTGTTCAGTGCCGGATAAATAAGAATCTGTTTTTTCGGAAAAAATTCTCCGCGGTCTCTGGCCATCATACATACAGCCGCTGCCAGATTTCCGCCTGCACTATCTCCCATAATGGTGATACGATCCGGATCCGTATTCAGAAGAAAACGATTGGTGTAAAAAATCTTCGCAGCTGCATAACAATCCATCAGTCCCACCGGGAAACGGTATTCCGGTGCCAGCCTGTATTCAACAGACGCCACGATCTGACCGGTAGACTGTGCCATTCTGGCACAAACCCGCTGATAATTCTCTACACTTTCCGTAACCCAGCCACCACCATGGAAAAACAGGATCACCGGTGGTTTTTTTCCGAAGGCGGCACCGTTTTCCATGTCCTCTTCTGTTGGAAAAAACAGACGGATCGGCACTTTATAGTCTCCGTTATAAACTTCCGCATCCAGTGTCCTGTAAAAGATCCTCATAGGATCCATCTTCTTAAGATCTGCCAGCTTTCTGGAAGCCTCCACTTCGATCCCGCCATAGGAAAGAGCATGGAGCACTGTCCGCACGGCACGTGGCATAGCAGTTTCTCTCCCGGTCGGAATGCCCGGAACTATGATCGGGCGGCTTCTTCTGTTTTCTTTTCTTGTATAGATATATTTTGTTTCTGTTCCATATCTTCCAGGAATGCAGACTTGTTTCACGCAGGTACGCCTGTAGGCAATCCTCTTCAAAATCTCATGATCTGTACGGATGATCACTTCCGTTCCCTTATAGCCCCGGATATAATATCTGTTTTCTTTCTTTTTTATACGTGGTTGTCTCAATCGCAGTAAATATTTTCTGATTACTTTTTCCTCCGTGGATTTTTCCTTTATTTTCACCTATGATAGCATCCGCAGTCTATGAGTACAAGTCATAGTAAAAAATATACTGCTGCATGATCCCACGCATTCCTCTGTATCTGCGGTTGGGAAATCCTCTTTTGTAATGCACGTCCATGACCTGACGGATGTGGGTATCTATGGGAAAAGCATCCATATGATGCAGTGCAAACAGGCAGATACACTCAGCTACCTTTTCTCCCACACCACAGAGCTTCATCAGCTCCTTCTTTGCCGGATGGTAACGCATATTATAGATTTTTTCCAGAGAGATCTGGCCGGATGCAATGGTCCTGGCCGTTACTGCGATATATTTTGCCCGGTATCCCAGGCCGCATCCTCTTAACTCCTCTTCCGTTGCCTGACTCAGCGCCTCTACAGTCGGAAAAGCGTAGTATTCCACACCTGCAGATGAAATTTTTCGCTCTCCGTATTTCCGGCAGATGGTTTCGATACATTTGCGGATACGCTTGATATTGTTCTGCTGAGATATCAAAAACGTAACGATCATTTCCCAGAGATCCTGTCTTAATATCCGTATCCCGTCTCCTGCCTTTATTGCGGCACCCAGATATTTATCCCGTGGATTAGCCGCATTCATGTAAGCTTCATAATCCGTATCCAGATCAAAATAAAGCACCCAGTAACAGATAAACTCCTCCTGAGAGCAGCAAAAATCCACCACTCCGTCTTTCTGATGCATTTCCAGATACTGGTCTCCCGCCACCATGGAAAAATGTCCGTCTCCAAGCTTTTTCATCCGGAAGCACTGTCCGGAATCGCATATTTTATCAAGGCTGAAATGTTCCAGTTCTACTGTGATCATGTCTGTTCCTCTCGTAAATATTTTTCCTTATATAATGTTCTGTATTCTCTTGGTGTCATCCGGTACCGTTCCCGGAATACCCGGTTAAAAGTCCTCTGACTTTCAAATCCCGCATTCATACAGATATCCGTAATACTTTCATCACTACATTCCAGATGGATCGTCACATAATTCAGTCGCTGCTCATTGAGAAACTGATTGAAATTCCGGTGAAAGGTTCCGGAAAAAACTCTGGACAATGTGAACCTGCTGATGCCCAGATCTCTGGCCATCCGATC
Organism: Blautia sp. SC05B48; assembly: GCF_005848555.1. Lineage (NCBI taxonomy): Bacteria > Bacillati > Bacillota > Clostridia > Lachnospirales > Lachnospiraceae > Blautia > Blautia sp. SC05B48. Next base: position 916,472 of record NZ_CP040518.1, read on the forward strand.
CAGAGACATCTCCCTCTTCCATATGAGAAAGCTCCTGTCCCATACCAAGCTCCAGAGTTCCCTCTGTGATATAGATAAACTCTATGGAGTTATGAAGATGGGGTGAAGCATGGGCTGAGGTCCGCAGATGAATATGGAGATTCTTCTTTTTTTCTTCGTATACTGGAAACATAGATTTTTCTCTCCGCAATATTTGACTACTTTTTCTGTGTTTTTGGCACGTAATATTTCCGAGAGTTTATTATAATGCATTTGTAAGTTAAAGAAAAGAGGAGGAAAACAAAATGAAAAAAATCATAGAATTTATCAAATATGCGATCAAATGCTACATGGAGATCAATGCAAGAAATCCATACTTCCGCTAAGAAGATCCACAATAATATCTGAGGTCACGGATATTTTGTATGGACCATGCGCATGAAAAAGCTGAATAAAGGTCAATAAATGACTTGTGCGAAAATAATATCACCTGGCATCATGAAGTATCTCCAAAGCCCGTTTATATCTTCCGTGCAGCCGTGATATCTGTTCAGCAGACATATTTTCGCAGTCAGAAAGACGTGTTACATCAGAATTGTGGAGCAGATCAGCCTGCTTCACTTTTTTTGCGATCGGATTTTTCCGAAGATTCCGGATATAATCAAAATAATTCTTATTCTTATCTCTTGTAAGACAACGTAATGCCTCCACAACCTCTTCCGGAAATTCTCCGGTAAGATCCTCAAATGTGATCTCTGTATCTTCTATCACATCGTGCAGAAGTGCCGTACATACACTGAGTTCATCATCCATTTGCTCCGCTACATGAAATGGATGAAAGATATAAGGTGTCCCGCTTCGATCTGTCTGTCCATGATGTGCCTCGTATGCCACCTTCATAGCTTTTTTCGTCAAAGCTGTATAAATCATAGCTGTGCCCCCCGTCAGGTCTTTCGACCCCCCGTTCATACTCTGTATTACACAGTATAGCATCTATATTTCCTACATACAAGGATAAAAAGTTTTATATATCTATCATTTTTACTTATATACGGCAATTTTCTGATTATAATATCCTCAAAACTCTGCTGTTCTTGTTACTTTTCACTGGTAATGTTCCGCGAGGTGTTTTTTGTGAGCGAAGGTCACAGAAAACCCGAGACATACCGCGCGAATTTATGCGATCAGCATAAATTCTGTGCATCGCGAAGCGTGTTACTGAGAACGGAGTGAACAGTGACCTTATTTGGATCTTTCGTTCGGTCATGAACTCGCTTGCCCTCATTCTGAAATTGGTATATACTTATCCTGGTCAGGTAAAACTATTCATATTCGTGGTATTACACGGATCACTTCATTTTAAAAAAGAAAGGAATCTTACCTATGAAATTTATATATCCCGCAGTTTTCCGTCCCACAGAGGACAAAAAATACAATGCTTTTTTCCCGGATCTTGCCTGCTGTGAAGCCAACGGTGACACGCTGGATGATGCCATCGAAAATGCCAATGCAGCTGCATACGACTGGATCTACACAGAGCTTATGGAATTTGAGGGAAAGCTTCCTCCGGTTTCCGATGAGAGCGATCTGGAGCTTCAGGAGGGAGATGTTGTCCGCAATATCTCTGTAAATATCCGTTTTCAGGATGGCTGGGACGAATAAACTCCCGTATCACAAAAACAAAGGCGACATTTAATATTATTTTCAATAAATGTCCGTGTCGAAAATGCCTGTTATGCAAAAAGCATCCGGATCGGTAATTGTCCTTTATTACCGATCCGGATGCTTTTATTATACGTTTCTTTATTGTTCATGATACTGTCTGAAAAATTTACGCAGTCCGTCCAGTGCTTTTACCAGCACTTCTGTCTCATTCTCATTCAGCTCTGCGATCACCGCTTCTGTCATCTGCCTGTGAAACTCCGCATGATGATGATATGCCATACGTCCCTTATTTGTAAGCTGGATAAATACCACACGCCGGTCCTTCTCACTTCGTTCTCTCTTCACATAGCCTTTTTTTACAAGACTGTTCATAGATGTTGTGAGGGAGCCTACAGTGATCTTAAGCTTAGCTGCAATGGAGGACATGTTCCCTCCTCCAAGACCTACAGCCTCGATAATGTGCATATCATTATTGGAAATATCTTTATATTTATCTGTGATGATGGCTTCCTCCTCCAGTCGGAGGATCTCATTGAACAGATTCACCAGCACGTCATTTATAACTTCCCGATTGTCCACTCTACCCGCTCCTGTTTCTCCGGAGTAAAAAGGCTTCTCCGGTTCTCTGTTTATGAAGCCATCGTAACATAAATATGGCATTTTTTCCACTGGATTTTTGCTTTGCAGGCTACAAAATCACTGCACTTATTGCTTCTACATTTTCCGGAAACGTTCATAGCGATGTTCCAGAAGCTTCTCCGACTCTTCTTCGCCATATTTCTCAAGAAAATCCGCAATTCCGTTTTCCAGATAACCTGCAATATCATTTATGTTCTCACGGCTTACAGGCTCTGCTTCCGGGATCACATGCTCGATCATCCCCATCTGGTAAAGGTCTGCAGCTGTGAGCTTCATCACTGCTGCTGCTTCCTTCGCCTTTTTGCTGTCTTTCCAGAGAATGGAGGCAAAGCCCTCCGGGGACAGGATGGAATAAACGGAATGCTCCAGCATCCATACCTCATCTGCCACAGCCAGGGCAAGGGCACCTCCGCTTCCACCTTCACCGATCACAACGGAAAGCACCGGCACTGTGAGACCTGCCAGTGTATAGAGATTTTTAGCAATGGCTTCACCCTGTCCACGTTCCTCTGCTTCTAACCCGCAGAATGCACCTGGTGTATCTACAAGACAGATCACCGGACGGTGAAATTTCTCTGCCTGCTGCATCAGACGCAGGGATTTCCAGTACCCCTCCGGAGAAACCATTCCGAAATTCCGGACAATGTTTTCCTTTGTACCCTCTCCTTTTTCCTGTGCAAGAACAGTTACCGGCTGTCCGTGGAAAAATGCCACACCACCGATCACTGCCGGATCATCACCACAGTGACGGTCTCCGTGAAATTCCATGAAATCGTCAAAAAGTGCTTCGATGTAATCCTTTCCTGTAGGGCGTGTTTTGGCTCTGGCAAGCTGGACATGTTCCCAGGGAGTGAAATCTCCGGATGGGGCGAAGTCCGGCCAGATCGTATTATCTTCCTCAACAGTTTCCATTGATTCCTTATTGTCAGGATTGAGCCTGTTTTTAATGTCTGTATTATCGGACTGTACATTATTCAGGACTTTATTCTGATGCAATCTCAGAATATCTGCCAATACGATCCTCTGCTCCTCACGCTTTACGATCTTGTCCACAAAGCCGTGTTCCAGAAGAAATTCTGCTCTCTGGAAGCCTTTGGGAAGCTTTTGCCCGATGGTCTGTTCGATCACTCTGGGACCAGCAAAACCGATCAGCGCTTTCGGCTCTGCCAGGATAATATCTCCCAGCATGGCAAAGCTTGCCGTCACGCCGCCTGTTGTCGGGTCTGTGAGGACCGGCACATAAAGAAGTCCGGCATCGCTGTGCTTCCGGATGGCCATACTGGTTTTTGCCATCTGCATCAGGGAAACCAGGCCCTCCTGCATTCTGGCACCGCCGGAACAGATATAGAGGATTACCGGCAGCTTCTCCTCTGTGGCACGTTCAAAAGCCCGCGTGATCTTTTCCCCCACGACTTCTCCCATACTGGACATCATGAAACGACAGTCACAGACACCAAGTGCCACAGGTGTCCCTTTTATAGTACACTTTCCGGTAACTACAGCCTCATCAAGCCCTGTCTTTTCACGAAGCCCCTGAAGCTTTTCCTCGTAGCCTCTGTACTGAAGGGGATTCTGTTCTTCCATGTGAGCATCCCACTCCACAAAGCTCTTTCTATCTGCGATCAGTTTAATCCGACGATAAGCGGGTACATGGAAATAATTTCCGCAGTGGGGACAGATGTATTGATTCTGCTTTACCTCGTCTACAAAAACCGCCGCTTTGCAGGCGTTGCATTTACGCATCAGGTTATCCGGCACCTCCGGAATGTTTTCCTGTTCCTCACCCCGGATATCCCTGACTGTTTTTTTGAACATGTGCTTAATTCTCATTGATCTTCACTCCCGCAATGATATGGCTGGCAAGAAAGCCAGTGTCAAAGTTTCCGGACTGATAATCCTCATCTTTCAGGATTTCGTACTGATAGTCAATATTTGTATCGATTCCGTCAATGATCACCTCACCAAGAGCACTCTGCATTTTTGCAATGGCTTCTTTTCGGTTACCTGCATGAACGATCAGCTTCGCAAGCATGGAATCATAATAAGGCGGGATCTTACAGCCGTTATACACACAGGTATCCACACGGATCCCGTTTCCCCCCGGAAAATGCGCTCCCTGGATAGTTCCCGGCGAAGGGCGGAAATTTTTCTGAGGATTTTCAGCATTGATCCTGCACTCAATGGCGTGTCCCTGGATCCGGACATCCTCCTGAGCGATCTCAAGAGGCATTCCGGAAGCGATCTTCAGCTGCTCCTTTACAAGATCGATCCCTGTCACCCACTCTGTCACCGGATGCTCCACCTGGATCCTTGTATTCATTTCCATAAACCAGAATCTTCCATCCGGTTCCAAAAGAAATTCGATCGTTCCCGCATTTACATAACCGGCTGCTTTCGCCGCCGTCACCGCCGCATGACCCATTTTTTCTCTTAATTCCGGAGAAACTGCAGCACTTGGAGATTCCTCGATCATCTTCTGATGATTTCTCTGGATGGAGCAGTCACGCTCTCCCAGATGGATCACATTTCCGAAGCTGTCTGCAAGGATCTGAAACTCAATATGTCTCGGATTTACCACGAAATGTTCAATATACATAGTACCGTCGCCAAAAGCGATCTCAGACTCTTTTCTGGCAGTTGCATAGGCTTCCGGAAATTCCTCCGGTGTGTTTGCCACACGCATGCCTTTTCCGCCGCCGCCAAGAGCTGCCTTGATGATCACCGGATAACCGATCCTCTCAGCTTCTTTAAGACCGGTTTCAATATCCTCCACATCCCCTTCGCTGCCCGGAACTACCGGAACACCAGCTGCGATCATGGTGCTTCTTGCAATTTTTTTGTTGCCCAGCATACGGATGACCTTTGATGGAGGACCCACAAATGTGATCCCGCATTTTTCACAGAGCTCCGCAAATCTGGCATTTTCAGAAAGAAAACCAAATCCCGGATGAATGGCATCCGCACCGGAAACCATGGTTGCACTGATGATCTGTTCCATATTCAGATAGCTCTGTGCAGATGGTCCCGGTCCGATACAGATTGCTTCGTCCGCCAGCTGTGTGTGAAGGCTTTCCTCATCTGCCTCAGAATAAACCGCCACTGTGGCAATTCCCATTTCTCTGCAGGCACGGATAATACGCACCGCAATCTCGCCTCTGTTGGCGATCAGTAACTTTCGAATCATACAATCACCTTACCCGATCATAAATGTAAGCTCAGCCTCTACGGCAACCTCGCCATCCACAGATGCCACTGCAGAACCAATGCCTACAGGACCCTTTCTGCGGATGATCTTTGTTTCAAGACGGAGCTTGTCTCCCGGAGCTACCTTTCTGCGGAATTTACACTTGTTGATGCCTCCGAAATAAGCGGTTTTTCCCTTCATGTCCTCCAGGGAAAGAATGGCTACCGCACCCACCTGTGCCAGCGCTTCTACCATCAGAACACCCGGCATTACCGGCTCCTGGGGAAAATGTCCCCGAAAAAAATCCTCGCGGAAGGTCACACATTTATATCCGACAGCAAATTCACCCGGCTCATAATCTTCAATATAGTCCACAAGCAGAAACGGATGTCTGTGTGGAATGATCTCCTCGATCTGTTTTACATCAAGATGCTTCATTCTCTATCCTCCTGAAACAATAATTTTTCTTATTCTCTGATTCTGATCTGAAGGTACTTATCGGATACGGAAAAGCTTCTGACCGTATTCTACCGGCTGTCCGTTCTCCACATAGATCTCTGCGATCTCGCCGTCAAAATCACTTTCGATCTCATTCATCAGCTTCATAGCTTCCACGATTGCAAGAACCTGGCCTTTTTTTACCTTGTCTCCCACCTGAACGTAAGGCGGAAGATCCTGGGACGGTGCAGCATAGAAGGTTCCTACCAGCGGAGATGTTACCAGGCTGCCTGTCTGATCTTCCCCGCTCTGTGATGCGGTTTCCGACTGCTCAGCACCTTTCACTCCCTGTGCTTCTGCCACAGTTTTTCCTGTCACTGCCATTTCATCTGTTGAAACCGGCACCACAGGATCTTTGCCTGCCGCCGGTGCTGCATTCACTGCCCTGCGGACTTTTCCACCGGTCATTCCTGCTGCCGGAATGTTTTCCACAGTTTCTCCCATAACACCCTGGATGATCTGTGGCTTTCCATGTTCCATGCTTAATGTCAGATCTGCTGTCTCATATGTAAAGGCAGTAAGCTCTGATGCAGATACGTGATCGATCAGTTCAAGGATCTGGTTAAATTCCATAGGTTCAGTCCTCCTCATACTTCTTTACAAGCAATGTTCCGTTGTGTCCTCCAAATCCAAGGGAATTGCTCATTGCATAACGAACTTCCTGTTTTGCCGGAGCGCCGATCATATAGTTCAGATCAAGCTCCTCCTCTGTTTCTGTTGTTCCCACTGTCTGATGGATAAATCCGTCCAGAATGGATTTTACGCATACGATAAACTCAACAGCTCCTGCTGCGCCAAGAAGATGGCCCACCATGGATTTTGTGGAATTGATCTTTACATCCTTGGCAGCGTCCTTAAACGCAAGCTTGATAGCTCTTGTTTCAAACAGATCATTGTGATGTGTTCCGGTTCCGTGTGCATTGATATAATCTACCTGCGCCGGTGCAACACCTGCTTCCTTCATGGCATTTTCCATAGCACGTGCGGCGCCGCTTCCGTCCTCGGCCGGAGATGTGATATGGAATGCGTCTGCAGTTGCACCGTATCCCACAACCTCTGCCAGGATATTGGCATTTCTCTTTTTGGCATGCTCCAATTCTTCCAGAACAACCACACCTGCACCCTCGCCCATAACAAAACCGCCTCTGTCTTTATCAAACGGAATGGATGCACGCAGCGGATCCTCACTTGTGCTCAGTGCAGTAAGGCTTGCAAAGCCTGCGATACCGATAGGGCAGACAGCTCCCTCTGTACCACCGGCAAGCATTACATCTGCATCACCATACTGAATGGCACGGAAAGCATCTCCGATACAATGTGTTCCTGTCGCACATGCCGTTACCACGTTGGTGCATTTTCCTTTTGCGCCGGTAGCGATAGAAACATTTCCGGCTGCCATATTTGTGATCATCTTCGGAACAAGAAGCGGATCCACTCTTGAAGGACCTTTTTCCATAAGCTTCTTCTCATTGGTCTCGGTAGCCTGAAGACTTCCCACACCGGAGCCGATGATAACGCCTACCATGTACGGATCTTCCTCTTCCATCTTAAGCCCGGAATTTTCCACTGCTTCCAGTGCAGCTGCTACCGCATACTGGGAAAAAGGCTCCATTCTTCTTGCAGTTCTCGGATCCATGCGATCCTTTGCCACAAAATCTTTAAGCTCTGCTGCCAATGTTGCCTTGTATCCGGTCGTATCAAAACGGGTGATCGGTCCGATCCCCACCTTTCCTTCTTTTACTCCGTTCCAGAAGCTTTCCACATCATTTCCGATCGGTGTTACTGCTCCAAGTCCTGTTACTACTACTCGTCTTTTCATCAATCTATCCTCCTGACTCCGGGGAGCCTTCTTTACATTGCCATTCCGCCGTCTACGCGAAGTACCTGTCCTGTGATGTAACGTGCACCGTCTGATGCCAGAAATGCGGCTGCCTTTGCCACGTCTTCTGCTGTTCCCATGCTTCCCATGGGGATAGATGCCGCAATATTTTCTTTTACTTTGTCAGAAAGCACGTCCGTCATGTCTGTTTTGATAAATCCCGGTGCAATGGCGTTGACCGTGATTCCTCTGGATGCCAGCTCCTTTGCCGCGGATTTTGTAAGACCGATGATCCCGGCTTTGGATGCCGCATAATTGGCCTGTCCTACATTTCCACGAAGGCCTACCACCGATGAAAGGCTGATGATCCGTCCGCTTCTCTGCTTCAGCATCATTCTGGACACATGACGGATGCAGTTGAAGGTTCCTTTCAGATTGATGTCAACAACTCTGGAAAAATCTTCCTCACTCATTTTCATGAGAAGTCCGTCCTTCGTAACTCCGGCATTATTTACCAGAATATCAACACGTCCGTATTTCTCTGCAACGGCTTTAAAAAAAGCTTCACATGCATCAAAATCTGCCACATTGCACTGCAGGATATCTGCCTGGCCACCGGCTGTCTCGATCTCTGCTTTTGTTTCCCGGGCTTTTTCTTCTGAGCCGTTATAATTGATCACTACAAGATTTCCTGCTTTTGCAAGTTCCAGGGCGATGGCTTTCCCGATTCCACGTGCACCGCCTGTTACGACTGCGATTTTTTTCTCTGACATATGAATTCCTTTCTGATGTTATGCGGTCGTCCGTGATCCGCATTTGTTACCTGGCATTTCTGTCTGCTGCCCTATGCCAACTTTACTTTTGATTCTTTATCTGTTTTTTCCAATATTTATACCAGTTCCCGGCAGACCTTCTCTGCATCTTCTACGGTCTGGATGTTATATACTTTTACATTTCTGTCGATCTTTCTCATAAATCCGGCAAGGGTTCTTCCCGGTCCGATCTCAATAAATGTATCTACTCCCTGACGGATCATATTTTCCACACTCTGCTGCCAGCGCACGGAAGAAGAAATCTGTTTTTCCAGAAGTGCTTTTGTTTCCGCCGGATCTTCCACATACTCTGCGGTCACGTTTGTCACATACGGGATTTTAAGTTCATGAAGTGTGACACCCTCCAGAACCTTTCCCAGTTCTTTTCCTGCAGTGGCAAGCATTGCGGAGTGGAACGGTCCGCTGACATTTAACGGGATCACTCTTCTTCCTCCGGCTGCCTTCAACTTTTCAGAGGCTTCCTCAACTGCTTCCGCAAGGCCTGTGATCACGATCTGGCCGGGACAGTTGTAGTTTGCAATGCTTACATCTGCAATGTCTGCAAGCACTTCCTCGATCTTCTCTGTCTCCATTCCCATAACTGCTGCCATGCTTCCCTTACCTGCCGGAACTGCCTGCTCCATAAGGATTCCCCTTTTTCTCACGGTAGTAACAGCATCCTTCAGCTCCATGCCGCCGGCAACTTCAATAGCACAGTACTCGCCAAGGCTTAATCCTGCAGTTACATCCGGATGAAGTCCCATCTCCTCTACCACTTTCTCCATGGCAAGACAGGTAGTGACCAGTGCAGCCTGTGTATATTCAGTCAGGTCAAGCCTGTCATTTTCTTCAAAGCAAAGTGCTTTCATATCCAGATCCAGCCACTCACCGGCAGAGTCGAAAACATCCTTTGCTGTATCGTATTTCTCATAAAAATCTTTTCCCATTCCGGCCTTCTGTGCACCCTGGCCCGGAAAGATGAATGCTGTTTTTCCCATTTATTATTCCTCCACAAGAAAACTGTTTTTCTTTACAGCCTCTTTTGTCTCTCTGATCAGTCTTTCTATCAGTTCCTTACAGGTCGGTACATCCTTTACCATGCCTGCGATCTGTCCGGACATAACGCTTCCGGTTTTTACGTCGCCATCAACAACAGCCTTCCTGAGACCACCAAGTGTCAGCATTTCCAGTTCCTCAAAGGATGCGCCTGCTGCTTCTTTCTCCAGATATTCCTTTGTCATAGGGTTTCTTAAGGTACGGACCGGATGGCCTGTGGTACGGCCGGTTACTCTTGTGTCGATATCTCGGGCTTTCAGAAGGAACTGTTTGTAATTCTCATGTACGTGACATTCCTCTGTTGCCACAAATCGGGTTCCCATCTGTACGGCTTCTGCACCCAGCATAAAGGCTGCCGCGATCCCACGACCGTCTGCAATTCCACCTGCTGCAATTACCGGGATCTTTACTGCATCCACGACCTGCGGTACCAGCGCCATAGTGGTTGTCTCACCGATATGTCCGCCGGACTCGGTTCCCTCTGCTACCACTGCATCTGCGCCACAGCGCTCCATTCTTCTTGCAAGAGCTACAGATGCAACAACCGGGATCACCTTTACTCCGGCAGCTTTCCATGCTTCCATGTATTTTTCCGGGCTTCCGGCACCGGTTGTTACTACCTTGATTCCTTCTTCTACTACGATCTTCGCAACCTCATCGGCACTTGGACTCATCAGCATGATGTTTACACCAAAAGTCTTATCTGTCAGTTTTTTCGCCTCACGGATCTGCTCACGCACCCACTCTGCCGGTGCGTTTGCCGCTGCGATCAGTCCCAGGCCGCCTGCCTCGGATACTGCTGCCGCAATGTGATGATCTGCCACCCAGGCCATACCGCCCTGGATGATGGGATATTCAATACCAAGTAATTCTGTAACTCTTGTTTTCATCTTTTACCTCCGGAAAATTAAATCAAGCGGATAAAAGCATCCGCATTCACTACGTAGCCTTATTTTAACAATTCATTAACAGGGGCTTTAATACTCGATCAGGCTTGCTCCGTACGTCAGTCCGCCGCCGAAGCCTGCAAGGACCAGTCTGTCACCCCGCTGTAGTTTTCCGCTTTTTTTCATCTCATCCAGGAGGATAAGAAGACTTGCGGAAGAAGTATTGCCGTATCTGTCCATATTCATAGGAAACTTGGAAATGTCTTCGCCCAGCCTCCTTGCTGCGGAACGGATGATCCGCTCATTTGCCTGATGGAGAAGATAATAACTGATATCTTCACAGGAAACCTTCTCTCGGGAAAGAAGCTCCTTCACAGCCTCCGGTACCTTGCTCACGGCAAAGCTGAACACTTCCTTTCCGTTCATCTGTATGTAGGTTTCCTTTGCCTTCGGATCATTTTCATAGCGGATCTGATTTCTGCTCTGTAAGGTAAGTGCACCGCCTTTTTTTCCGATGGAATGGGTTACCTGTGCATAGCTTCCACCCTCTTCTGCTCTCAGTACGACTGCTCCTGCACCATCCCCGAAAAGAATGCAGGTGCCGCGATCTTTCCAGTCCGTTAAACCGGACAGCTTTTCCGCACCAATCACAAGGACATTCCTGTATATTCCCTGGGCCAGATATGCCTGCGCTGTGTTCAGTGCCAGAAGAGATCCTGTGCAGGCGCCGTTCAGATCAAAGCAGGTAGCATTTTCCGCTCCGAGCCGCTCCTGCACCCCACATGCCACACAGGGCATGATCTCTGTTGGAGAAATGGTTGCCACAAGGATCAGATCGATATCTTCTGCCTTCATTTCTGCGTCTTCCAGAGCTCTTAATGCTGCCCCCGCTGCCATCGTCACAGTATCTTCGTCCTCTTTTGCAATATGTCTCTGTACCACACCGGTTCTTTCCCGGATCCACTGATCACTGGTTTCCACCATCTTTGCCAGATCGTTGTTATCCCACACTCTGTCCGGTGCCCAGGAACCGGTTCCGCATATTTTACCTGTCATATTTTTCTCCATGATATCTGTCTTAAATCAGTCTGTATAAATCTGTACTGCTGTTCTCTGAATTATCTTTTATCTTAAAATATTTTGATTATCAAATTATATCATCATAAAAGTATTTGTCAAGAAGGAATTTTTGAGCATCCTTTTATGAAAAAAATAACAGCTGCCCAGGCGTAGAGTATTGGTCTCTCCTCTGTCCTGTGACAGCTGTCTTGTTTTTTTCAGACAAGTATTGTATTTATGGTTATTGCATTTATAGTTATTGCCTTCATAATTTTACTTCATCGCCCACTGTACTAGGCACACCACACCAATCTGCACCAGCAGTATCACCGGTACACCAATTGCAAATCTGGCTTTTCGGGTTTTGTGGTGAAAAAATCTCATGCCAAGGATCGCCCCGACGCTGCCACCGATGACAGCACTTAAGATCAGGGTCTTCTCCGGGATCCGCCATTTATTACGACGTGCTTTCTGCTTGTCAACCCCGAAAAGCACAAAGGCCAGGATATTGACTGCAAGCAGATAATAATATATGTAATCATTCATGATAGCTCCCTCCAGGATCTGTGTCCTGTATTTCGGACAGTAACCGATTTATGTCTTCATTGCAGTTTGATGATCAGCACCGGTATGGGCGGATCATTGGGCCGGTTTGCATATTCCGACAGGATCACCAGATATTTATGAGGATCCAGCTGACGGATAAACACAAGCATCTCATCCCGTTCCTGATATCCCGTATCCCCGCCACTGTAAATGCAAAGTGTCATAAGTCCGCCTTTTTTCAGAAGCTTAAGTCCGCTTTCCACCGCTCTTTTGCTGCTGTCTGCTCTGGTTGCCACCGAATGGTCTCCGCCGGGAAGATATCCCAGATTAAAGGTGATGCAGGACACTGTTTCTGCTTCTGCATAAACATCCATATTCTCATGGGATTCCAGAAGAAGCTGATAATTTTCCGGACAGTTATCTCTTTTCAGGCGCTCCTCCGTATGTTCCAGTGCCTGCTTCTGAATGTCAAAAGCCAGAACCCGTCCCCTTTTTCCTGCAAGCTGGCTTAACAGAGCCGTGTCATTGCCATTTCCCATTGTTGCATCGATACAAATGTCTCCCGGCATGACCTGCTGCCGTATAAAATGCTGCGTGTATGCAGTGATCTGAAGATTTTTCATTTAAAAATCCTTTCAAAATTCTCTTACAGTTCATGATAATACGGACAGATATCCTCATAATGTCCGTCCTTCATATGGAACCCTTTCGAGATCACGCCAAGCTGGATAAATCCAAGTTTCTCATGATGATCTTCTTTATTTAAGCAGCTCCACATTCCGTCCGTCTCTTCGGATCACACCCTCATCCGAGAGATTTTTGATCTCCCGCATCATGGCACTCCGGTCCACACTTAAATACTGGGCCAGTGCAGTATAGGACATGGGCAGCTTGAATTTCCCGGCATTTTTTTCCGCAGCCAGAGAATGCAGATAGGCTATCAGCTTCTTCCTGGTGGAGGATCGTGAAAGCATGTATATCCGATCTGTCTGCTGTCCGGAACGAAGGGCCGTCATCTGCAGCAGATTACTGACCATCTGGCTGTGATGATGACAGGCATTTTCACAGCGCTTGATCACATGCTCATAATCAATAAACAGCACTTTCGTCACGGTAGTGGCACATACATAATAATGCTGGGAATCTGACGAAAGCAGAAACGGTTCGCCAAATACACTGTCCTTATTCAATTCATCGATGACATACTCATTTCCATCCTCGTCACAGCAGTAGAGAACTGCTCTTCCCTCCTGGATCAGACCGATCTTTTTCATGGAGCTGGAATATTCCATTATGGTTTCTCCATTCTGAAAAACTTTCTCCCGGACTTTGAAGCAGACACGCATCCTTTCCTGTTCTTCGGGCAAAATATCCGTAAATAAAGTGATATGCTCCATAAATTTTCCTCCCACCGGCAAAATAATCTTCCGCATATCTGTACTTTTCTCTCTGCATCCAGGACTATGTAAGAGGACTCTCAAAGCAGATATCCGTATTTTATTTTGCTGCATGTTTCTGATTTTATACCAGCACGAAAAAAATGTAAAGTCTGGAATTTTTTTCTGTTTTGTTGTATTTGCAACAGTTTTTGTTGTCGATTTCTGTTATATTTTTATCAAAGTTAAGAAACAAACAAAACCTGAAGCATATAAATAAATCCACCATAGAAAGAAAAGAGGAATCGCTCATGAAAATCACAGATACCATCAAATATGTAGGCGTTAATGATCATCAGGTTGACCTTTTTGAAGGCCAGTACAAAGTGCCGAACGGCATGTCCTACAACTCCTATGTGATCCTGGACGAAAAAATTGCGGTTATGGATACGGTAGATGCAAATTTTACTCACGAATGGCTTGATAATATCCAGAAAGTTCTGGGTGACCGGAAACCGGATTATCTGATCGTACAGCATATGGAACCGGATCATGCAGCCAACATCGCAAACTTCCTGAAGGCTTATCCGGACACCATCGTTGTTTCCAACAAAAAAGCCTTCGCCATGATGCAGAATTTCTTTGACCTGGATCTGGAAGGTCATCAGATCATCGTAGATAACGGCGGAACCCTTTCCCTTGGAAAACACAATCTGACTTTTGTATTTGCACCGATGGTTCACTGGCCGGAAGTTATGGTCACTTATGACAGCACAGAAAAGGTTCTTTTTTCCGCAGACGGCTTCGGAAAATTCGGTGCCCTGGATGCAGATGAACCATGGGACGATGAGGCAAGAAGATACTATATCGGCATCGTTGGAAAATATGGTGTGCAGGTGCAGAATCTTCTGAAAGTAGCCGCAACTCTGGATATCCAGACCATCTGCCCGCTCCACGGACCGGTTCTTACTGAAGATCTTGGACATTATATCAGTCTCTATGATACCTGGTCTTCCTATACACCGGAGGATGACGGAATCGTGATCGCCTACACTTCCGTTTACGGCCACACAAGAACAGCAGTCGCACAGCTTGCCGATAAATTCCGTGCCAAAGGATGTCCGCGTGTTCTGATCTATGACCTTGCAAGAGATGATATGTCCCAGGCACTGAGCGATGCTTTCCGTTACTCCAAGCTGGTTCTCGCAACCACCACATATAATGCAGGTATCTATCCGTTTATGAACGACTTTATTACCCGTCTGGCAGAGCACAACTTCCAGAACCGCACTGTAGGACTGATTGAAAACGGAAGCTGGGCACCGCTGGCAGCGAAGGTCATGAAAGAAATGCTTTCCAAATGCAAAAAGATCAACTGGCTGAATACCACAGTTAAGATCATGTCTGCAGTAAACGAAGAAAACCGCAGACAGATGGAAGCTATGGCTGATGAGCTCTGCCAGGAATACATTGCAAAAAGCGATGATCTTGCCAACAAAAATGATATGACCGCTCTGTTCCGCATCGGTTACGGCCTCTATGTGGTAACCTCCAACGATGGCAAAAAGGACAACGGTCTGATCGTCAATACCGTTACACAGCTTACCGACAACCCATATCGCGTGGCTGTCAACATCAACAAGGCAAACTACTCTCACCACGTGATTCAGCAGACCGGTATCATGAACGTAAACTGCCTGTCCACAGATGCTCCGTTCTCTGTTTTTGAGCAGTTCGGCTTCCAGTCCGGCAGAAGCACCGATAAATTTGCCGGCCAGAAAGTAAACCACTCCGACAACGGCCTGGTATTCCTGGACAAATATATCAATGCTTTCATGTCCCTGAAGGTAGAAAACTATGTGGATCTCGGCACTCACGGAATGTTCATCTGCAGCGTCACAGAGGCCCGCGTCATGAGCGATCAGGATACCATGACTTACACCTACTACCAGAAACATGTAAAGCCAAAGCCACAGACCGAGGGCAAAAAAGGCTGGGTATGTAAAGTCTGCGGATACATCTATGAAGGCGATGAACTTCCTGAAGATATCATCTGCCCGCTGTGCAAGCATGGCGCTGTGGATTTTGAGCCGATCGAAGGATAAGGCAAAAATCTGGATCAGCTGATCTTATCCGGTTACAACTCCCTTGTTTTTACAAATTATAAACCTTATAAACTGCAAAAGACAGGTCTTTGAATGGCCTGTCTTTTTGCGGTATCGTTCTCTTCAATATCTTTTATTTCATCAGTCTGATAACCTGCTCTGCAGTATCTGCCAGATTCTGCTTTGCATTCTCATTTTTCATGGCCTCCTCCAGAGTTACCACTCCACGGAGGATCGGGAAAAAGGCATCGATTCCTGCATCGTTGCAGGCTCTTGCGTCACGCTGTACGGCACCTGCAAAGGCGATCACTTTTTTTCCATATTTCTTTGCAAGCTTTGCAACACCTACCGGCGCTTTTCCCATGGCTGTCTGTCCATCCATGCGTCCCTCACCTGTGATCACAAAATCCGCGTCTTTGATGTAGTCCTCAAGTTTTGTCTCATCCAGCACGATATTGATCCCGGATTCCAGAACTGCATCGGTAAAGGTCAGGAATGCAAATCCCATTCCGCCGGCGGCACCTGTTCCCGGATACTTTGGATCTGCTTTCGGAAAACGCTCCTTTGCAAGCTCTGCGTAGGCACCCAGCCACTGATCCATGTCCTGGATCATCTCCGGTGTAGCACCCTTCTGCGGTCCGTAGATGGCACTGCATCCAAGCTCTCCGCAAAGAGGATTTGTGACATCGCAGGCAACACGGAATTTACATTCTGCAAGCTCCGGGATCACATAGGCATCTGTGATCTCTGTGATGTCTTTCAAGCCTCTTGCTCCCGGAAGGACCTGCTTTCCGTCTTTGTCCAGAAATGCATAGCCAAGTGCCTGAAGCATTCCCACACCACCGTCATTGGTGGCGCTTCCGCCGATACCCACAATAAATCTGCGGCAGCCTTTTTCGATGGCGTCCCTGATCACCTCACCGACACCGTAGGTTGTGGTATAAAGAGGATTTCTTTTTTCGTCCGGTACCTGCGTGATCCCTGCTGCACCGGCCATTTCGATCACTGCAGTCTTTGTGCTTTCGATGATGCCATACTCACAGATCACCGGCTCGCCAAGAGGCCCTGTAACCTTTACATACTCTGTTTTTCCGTTCATTCCTGCAACAAGGGCTTCCACGGTCCCCTCTCCACCGTCTGCCAGTGGTCTTACCTGAACTTCTGCGTCCGCATCCACACGATGGATACCTTCAGCGGCTGCAAAGCCTGCCTCCATGGATGTCATACTGCCCTTAAAAGAATCGATCGCTGTTACTACCTTCATTTTATTTTCCTCCTGTATGATTTTTATGTAAACCTGATATCCGTACTCTCCGTTCCATTCAAGCTTGCTTCTGTTTTTAATCATAATAAAATTAAGCATGGATGTATATATTATGTATACTATATTTTTTCTTTATTTTTTATATTTTTTGTTATAAATAACATACTCAAATTGAATTCATAAACCATATATGATATACTGACCAAAAGAAAGCACCCTGTAGATCCTGTATTCTCATTTCGTTTACCTGCATAAATATAAAATCAGACCTTCCGTAATATAAATACTATCAGTCTTTCCAGGAGGATTCCATGATCACACACATCAGCCACACTCTTGCCCAGCAGATCGTCAACACGATCAAGGACGTCTGCAGTTACGATATCAATTTTATCAACCCGTCCGGCACCATTATCGCCAGTACAAACTCTGCCAGGATCGGAACCTATCATGAGATCGGACGGAAAGCTGCTGTAACCGGTACTACCATCGAGGTGGCTGAATCTGACAATTTTACAGGAACACGCCAGGGTATCAACATGCCTCTTTACCATGAAGACTGTCTTCTGGCTGTGATTGGCATCACCGGTTCCCCGGAAAAGGTACGCAAGTATGCCTTTCTGGCACAACGTATCACCAGCCTTCTGATCCGTGAGCAGGAGCTTGGCCAGTACAGCCGGCACCAAGCGGACAAAAAGCAGTTTGTCATCAGCTCTCTTCTCCATGGGGAGACCCAGAATCCGGAATATCTTCTGAAATGCCTGAGAGAATTTCAGATCGATCCGGACACGCCCAAACGGCTGATATTGATCCATACGTATCCGGCTGCTTCCGGCAGAAATCCTTCCGTAAAGATTGCCCGCAGGATTCCGGAATCCTCAGAAAGTTCTGCTTCCCTGACAGATCCCGAAAATACAACTCTTTCTCCGGAATCCTCTCCACAGCCAGAAACTCCTGACTCAGACTCTGGCATCGGATCTGTTCTTTCGGAACATCAGATCCAAATTTTTTTCAAAACCGCCGGGATCACCCTGCACACCTTCCGCTATCCCGGAGATTATCTTGCTGTTGCAGACAATTCCAATTTTTCTGCTCTTTCCGCAGTGCTTCGTAATTTTGCCCAAAAGCATGCAGACACTCTGGCCATTGCAGTTGGAAAACCTGTACCTCTGTATCAGCTTGGACTTTCCCTGAATACTGCGGAAACTACCCTGAGGAGCCTTCACCAGCCCCTTACTGACAATATCTATACAGAAAATTATGCAGTTTTTGATGATCTCACTCTGGAAATCATTCTCTCTTCTGTGTCTCGGAAAGACCGCGAAGAATTTTTCGTAAAAACTATTTATCAGCTTTCCCCGGATGAAAAGGACCTTCTGCGAACTTATTTTTCCCTGGAAATGTCTCTGGCTGATACCGCAGAGAAGCTTTTTCTCCACAAAAATACTCTTCAATATAAATTAAACCACATTTATAAAAAATGTGGTCTCAATCCCCGGAAATTCCAGGACGCTGTTCTGTTGTATCTGGCACTGGAGCTGGAATGAACCAGCCATTTCACTATCCTTTCACATGAAATCCAAACTCCTCCTCCAGTGGAATCTCCCTCGCTTCAATCCCCTCGATCTCCACAAAGCTCTGCTGAGAAAGGCGCTCTACCATCTCCCGGATTTCTTCTCTGGTTCCCTGTAATTCCATTTCCACACGATCATCCCAGAGATTCCGTACCCAGCCGGTCAGTCCCATGGACTGTGCAATATAATAAGAGCGGTAACGAAAGCCTACTCCCTGTACTCTTCCTGAAAAATAAAAATGTTTCCGAATCTTTTCCATCTGGCACCTCATATTTTCTGTCTTAACTATTCTGTCTCTGTATCTCCACCCGAAAGTCTCCCGCATCCGCCGCAGGAATATCATAACCAGATTATATAATATTTCTTTATAAATTGTAAAGTTATATCCTTCTGCCTATTGGAAACTATAATCATCTACGTTATAATAATTTTTATCAGAATAAAAAGAAATTTACTTTCTTTTTCAGAAAATATTTTCAACAAAATTTAACATCAGGAGGTAATGATCATGAATGAAAGCATCAAAAACCTGTTAGAACGCAGAAGCATCCGCGCCTACAAAAAAGAACTTGTTCCGAAAGAAACTCTGGATACGATCCTGGAAGCAGGAAAATATTCCCCCAGCGGCATGGGACAGCAGAGCACTCTTATGGTAGTGACACAGGATCCGGAGCTGGTTGCAAGGCTTTCCAAAATGAACGCAGCTGTTATGGGCAGCACCTCAGATCCGTTCTACGGCGCCCCAACTGTGATCATTGTCTTTTCCGACAGCAAAATGGGCACCTGTGTGGAAAACGGAAGTCTTGTGATGGGAAATCTCATGAATGCCGCACATGCTCTCGGCGTGGACTCCTGCTGGATTCACCGTGCAAGAGAAGTTTTTGACTCCGAGGAGGGAAAAGAGCTGAAGAAGCAGTGGGGTGTTCCAGAGGAATATATCGGCGTGGGCCACTGTGTTCTTGGATACCGTGACTGTGAGTATCCAACAGCCAAACCGCGTAAGGATGGTTTTGTAATCCGCGTGTGATCGTCTTGCAAATAAGATTTCCACTGCCAAAAACTTTTAATGTAAATAAAAAATCTGACAGATTCCTGCATGATACGCATTGCTACGTATCTGAGAATACACAGGGAAACAGCTCTCCGGTATCATAAATACCAGAAGCTTTTCCCTTCTTCTCCGGCAGTGATCTGTCAGATTTTATTTTCTCTTATTTCAGTGCTTTATCCTTATATCTGGAAATCTCCTCCAGATATTTTTTTCCAAGGGCACTGATGTTAACACCCTTTCTGGCAATATAACCGATTGTCATGATCTCATCGGAATCCAGCTTCACAGCACAGTAATCGGAACCATTAAGATCCTCACAGATAATACCGGAGCATAAGGTGTATCCATTCAGTCCTACCATCAGGTTCAGCATAGTAGCCCTGTCATCGGCTTTGATCAGCCGTTTGTATTCATAGGTGCTCAAAACCTCCTCCGCAAAATAAAAGGAGTTATTTTCTCCCTGTTCAAAAGACAGACACGGATATTCCTTCAGTTCTTCCAGCGTGATCTTCTCACGCTTCGCCAGAGGATGCCCCTTCCACATGTAAACGTAGATCCGACAATTAAGAAGTTCGTGAAACTCCAGACCATACTCGTGAAACATTTTTGCAAGTACATTATGGTTAAACTCATTTACGTAGAGGATTCCGATCTCACTCTTGAAATTACGGACATCTTCGATGACCTGATGCGTCTTGGTTTCGTGGACCGCAAATTCATACTCATCCATACCAAACTGCTTTACCAGCTCCACGAAGGCATTGACTGCAAAGGTATAATGCTGCATGGAAACACTGAATTTTTTGCGTGACTGTTCCTTGGAAATATATTTGGCTTCCATCAGTTCGTACTGTTCCACCACCTGCCTTGCATACCCCAGAAATTCTTCGCCTGCAGGCGTTACGGCGATTCCGCGGTTCGTTCTTCGGAATATCTCAACACCGGTTTCTGCTTCCAGCTCCCGGATTGCCGTGGAAAGACTGGGCTGAGAAATATAAAGGCTTTTTGCTGCCTCGTTCATAGATCCGGCTTTTGCAATTGCTATGGTATATCTGAGCTGTGCCAGAGTCATCTTTCTGCCTCCCCGTTTCTTGTTCCGGCTCTCTGTTCCTCTTCAGACAGATCCGGCAACAAGCATCCTTTATCTTTTTATTTAAGGTAGTTCTTATCTACATATCCTTCTTTTCCAAGCTTCGGAACATATACATACCAGTAAGTACTGTCTTTCTTCTCAATGACTTCCACCGTATCTCCGTTATTCAGCTGGGCGATCTCATTGTCCTTGTCATACGCCTTTGCACTGCGCAGAGCCAGATATCCGCTTTCCACTTTAACAGTCATGGATGGAGTTGTCGTACCTGAGCCTCCGGTAAGATAGTTCCTGTCAACATAACCTGTCTTATCCAGCTGCGGAACATATACATACCAGTACTGATCGTTGCTGGTGTCCTTCACCTGAACCGTGTCACCGGTATTCAGCTGTCCGATCTCATTGCTTTCATTATAGGCTGCCTTGTTGCGAAGGGCAAGATAACCCGTTTCTACTTTAACTGTCCACAGACCACTGTTGTAGATATACCGGTTATCCACATATCCGGATTTATCAAGCCCCGGAGCATATACGTACCAGTAAGTAGAATCACTGCTGTCCTTTACAAGAACGGTATCTCCGGTATTCAGGCGTCCGATCTCGTTACTGTCATTGTAAGCTGCGGTACTTCGAAGAGCCAGATAGCCTTTTTTTACCTTTACTGTCCAGGAATCGTTGGAAGCTGTGGCGTTCTCTGCTATCTGGATATAGTTTTTGTCCAGATATCCGGACTTATCCAGTCTTGGCACGTATGCATACCAGTAGGTAGCGTCCTTCCGATTTGTAACTTCCACAAGATCTCCTGTATTCAGCTGTCCGATCTCATTGCCTTTGTCAAAAGCCTTCTCACTTCGAAGAGCCAGGTATCCATCTGTGACTTTGACTTTAAAAGTGGTTCCTGCTGCTGCCTTTGCCTCCCGGATCGTCGCCGGAAAAGCTGCTGCCAGTATAAATGTCAGAAGTACCAGCTTTTTTACTGCCTTTATATTAGACAGAAGAGTTCTTTTTCTCATATTATACGCCTCCTTTTCTTTTTTGGACCTTTCTCTGATCTGCTGCTCTCTCTGTTTTTTATTTACTGAGCAGACCGCACCGGAATTTATGGTAGTATTATATCATATTTTCAGCTGATAGCTGTAAGAATCATATCTCTTATCGTAGTCCAAAATATTCTTTTCTGTAATGCAGGTATTGACACTTTTAATTAGTAGTGTTATATTACATGTAGAACAGGATAAAAGTAATGCCCCCGGGATTTTTCCCGGGGAATTTTATACACATACGTTCAATATATGACCGTCCGGGAGATCTGTCCCCCGAGAGGACAGATCGATCATCCGGGACGCTGCAGACTATAATATAAGGGAAGGTGAATACCATGGCAGTAAAAAAAGATTATTACGATGTTCTGGGCATTGACCGGAACGCAGATGAAAAAACAATAAAAAAAGCCTACCGTAAGCTGGCCAAAAAATATCATCCGGATACAAACGCAGGTAATGCAGATGCCGCAGATAAGTTTAAAGAAGTAAACGAAGCCTACGATGTCTTAAGTGATCCAAAGAAGAAAAAAATGTATGATCAGTTTGGTCATGCCGCGTTTGAGGCAGGAGCTGATCCTGGCGCCGGTGGATTCGGCGGATTCCAGGGTGGCGGCAATGGCAGCTATCAGGAATTTCATTTTAACGGTGAAAACATGGACGATATTTTTGGTGATATCTTCGGAAATATGTTCCACGGCAGTCACGGCGAAAGCCGCGGTTTCGGCGGTAATGGCACATATGAGCATTTCACCGGTAACGGTGGCGGCTTTCACAGTGGATTTGGCGGAAGTGGCTTTCACAGCGGCAACGGCTTCGGCGGATTCCATCAGCAGGATTTTCCGCAAAAAGGCTCTGATGTGAAGGCCAGCATCAACGTTACCTTTGATGAGGCGGCTTTTGGTGCTGATAAAAGAATTTCTCTGTCCGGTCCGGACGGAAGCTCCGGTGCACCGCAGACACTTCAGATTCATATTCCGGCAGGTATTGATACCGGCAAGAGTATCCGTCTGAAAGGAAAAGGCATGCCCGGAACCGGCGGCGGCGAGCCTGGTGACCTTCTTCTGAAGGTTACCGTAGGAACACGTCCTGGCTATGAACGAAAAGGATCGGATGTTTATACCACCATTTCTATTCCTTACACAACCGCTGTTTTCGGCGGTGAAACCACCGTTCCCACCCTTTACGGAAATGTTATCTGTAAGATCAGGGAAGGTATGCAGTCCGGTTCCAAGATCCGCCTGAGAGGAAAAGGCATTGTTTCCATGAAGAACCCTTCCGTCCGCGGTGATCAGTATGTAACCATTCAGATTCAGGTTCCTCAGAATCTGAATTATTCCGCAAAGGAGAAACTCCATGAATATGCAAAGGCCTGTGGACTGGAACGGAGTAATGCCACTGGATCACATGTAGCATAAAAGTTAAAATAAAAGAGTATCACAAAGCTCATCACTATCAATGAGTTCCTGTGATACTCTTTTTTGATTTTAAAGTAAGACCTGATATAGCTTATGACAACGTCATATCTCCATCTTTCACCCATCCGAGCTTACGTACAAACATATTGATCAACGGGCAGAGAACTGCCGGGAGAATAAAAGAGATCAGGAAAAGTCCTGCCCAGTCCATAGCTGTAACAGCTGTCTTGGTTCCTTCTGCAATATCATTCATCCATCCTGTATACACACCGATCTGACCTACAAAACCACAGGTACCCATTCCTGAGGATACAGCAGTTCCGTTCATCTGAAGCCTGAACAAGCAGGTTGCAATAGGTCCTGTGATAGCAGATGTTACGATCGGAGCGATCCAGATCCTTGGATTTCTGACAATATTACCCATTTGGAGCATGGAAGTTCCAATTCCCTGAGAGACAAGACCGCCCCATTTGTTTTCCCTGAAGGACATGACCGCAAAACCTACCATCTGCGCACAGCAACCCGCTACTGCAGCGCCGCCTGCCAGTCCGGTAAGTCCCAGAGCTGCGCAGATCGCAGCAGAAGAGATCGGCAGCGTCAGTGCGATTCCAACAAATACAGAAACCAGGATTCCCATAAAGAATGGCTGCAGATCTGTTGCCCACATGATCACGCTTCCTACTTTCATAGCAGCTTTTCCAAGGGCAGGTGCCCACCATGCGGAAAGACCTACGCCCACACCGATGGTTACAAGAGGCGTTACAAGGATATCGATCTTCGTTTCCTTTGAAACTGCTTTACCGATCTCAGCTGCAACAATGGCAACAAACAGCACAGCCAGAGGACCACCTGCTCCGCCAAGTGCGTTGGAGGCAAATCCAACGGTGATCAGCGAAAACAATACCAGCGGCGGGCAATGCAAGGCGTAACCGATGGCTACTGCCATGGCAGGGCCGCTCATGGCAGATGCCAGAGAACCTACTGTGTACTGGGTATCATTGACTGTGGCAACTGCCATAGTCAGAAACGGAATGTGAAACTGTGTGCCAATGGTATTGATGATCGTGCCGATCAGCAGGGAACAGAAAAGTCCCTGTGCCATGGCTCCCAGTGCATCGATACCATATCTCTTCAGAGATATCTCAATATCCTTCCGTTTCAGAAATGCTTTGAATTTTTCCATTTTTAAACTCTCTCCTTACCCTGATCCGCTTCCTGCCGGATCAGTTCCTTTATTTGCAAAAGGTCTCGCTTACTTTCTCAAGTTCCTCGCGGATGGAAATATGCTGAGGACATACTTCCTCACACTGTCCGCATTTTACACATTCATCTGCACGCTTTCTGCCATGACTGACTACCAGCCAGTCTTCCTGATGCGCTGCGGCGGCTTTATTTCCGTACAATGTCAGATAATTCATTGCTGTAAAAGAACCGGAAATTCCGATTTCCATCGGACAGACCTTTGCACAGTAGTTACAGGTTGTGCATGGGATCAGAGGAATTTTGCTCATAGCCTCTCTTGCCTTATCAAGAGTCTCCTTCTCACTGTCAGTAAGGCCGTTGAAATCTTTCATAAAGGAAAGGTTATCCTCCATCTGTGCAACATTGCTCATTCCGGAAAGTACGGTGATCACGCCTTCCAGATTTGCCGCAAAACGGATCGCCCAGGATGCTGTAGATGCTTCCGGCTCTGCTTCCTTCAGAAGCTTTTCCACTGCTTCCGGTGGGGTTGCAAGCATGCCGCCTTTTACAGGTTCCATGATAATGACCGGTTTTCCATGTTTTCTGGCTACCTCGTAGCAGGCTCTTGACTGGATCGCCGGATTTTCCCAGTCTGCGTAATTGATCTGCAGCTGTACAAATTCCATTTCCGGATGTGCAGTGAGAAGTACATCCAGTTCCTCCGGTGTGGAATGGAACGAAAATCCTGCATGTCTGATCAGACCGGCTTCTTTCTGTTCACGGATCCAGTCCCATAAGCCGTACTCATCAAAATATTTTGTTCTGTGCTCTCCAAGATTGTGGAGAAGATAAAAGTCGAAATATCCTGCCTTTGTTCTCTCCAGAGATGTTTTAAACTGTGCAAGAGCTTCATCTCTTGTCTTGCAGTTGATCCAGGCTGCCATCTTGGTGGCTAGCTGATATTTTTCTCTCGGATAACGCTCTACCAGTGCTTCGCGGATAGCATCTTCGCTTCCTGCATAAGCCCATGCTGTATCAAAATATGTAAATCCGGCTTCCATAAATTTGTCCACCATGACTTTGGTCTGCTCCACATCAATCACACCTTCTGATTTCTGCGGAAGTCTCATAAGGCCAAAACCAAGTTTTTTGATCTCTTCGCCTAAATATGCCATATTTTTTTCTCCCTTCTTATTCCATTCCGGAAAATTTCCCATATTACTATATCATCTGCTATCGTCTGGTAAACAATATTCCAGACATTGATATTTCCCGGACAGTTATATTTTACTACAGCAAAAAAACTGCGTTTCTCCTATTATAATAGTATTTTCTTCAGCAGTAAACCTTTTTCTTTTACAAGTGTCAAGACAGTGGCGCTCTTGTTGCTGTAAACAAAAAAGCAGCTGCCGCACTTTTCTAACACGACAACTGCCTTTTGTTTTACTGCTTCTGCATCTGTTTATTTTCTTTCCCATAAAGAAACGGCCTTGCCACCGTCCGGTTGAAAAACTCGATCAGCGGTCCCATAAAAAATGCAGTGACAAGGGTTCCCACTCCTACAACCGCACCCATAAAAAATCCCGCCGCAGTTGTGAGCACATCGGTCCCGATCCTGCACATCCGGAAAGGGATCCGGGTTCTTTTATCTAAGATCAGCGCATAGGCATCATAGGCAGAAACACCCATATCTGCAGTAAAATACAACGCTGACGCAAAACACATCATCACAACGGCAATGCACATCAGAAGAACTCTTACCCCAAAAGTTCTCTCCGGCAGATATTTGTCAAAAAGCTGCATTCCTTTTTCCACGATGATCCCCATAAAAAACAGATTCAGCACAGTTCCAAGTCCAATAAAATGCCGGTCCAGAAAAAACACTCCCAGCAGCATCAGTGCATTGATGGCAATATAAACATAACTGTATTTTATTCCTGCTAGATTCCACACACCCATGACAAAACAGGAATTGGGATCTGTCCCAAAATCCGATGCCTTAAAAATGGCCACACTAACCCCGGCCAGTAAAATCCCGGCAAAAGTCATAAAGATTCTTTTTACTGTTAATGAATTCATTTTTATTCTTTACACCTCTGAGCAAATATTTTACACTGATGGTATCGAACTTCAGGAATGCTGTCAAAGCAGAAAATGCTGATCTGCTTTCAGCCCCGAAATATGTAAAAGTTACATCATATTATGTGGAAAGGCATGATAATCATGGAAGATAAGCAGGTCATGAACCGGAAAACTTCATCAAAAGAACTTCATCTGATTTCCTGCGGCTGGGAAAAATGTACGCCGGATCAGTCCTACGGCCCAGGGGTGCGCCGCTATTATACCGTACATTTTGTTCTGAAAGGACAGGGCTATTTCTACATCAATAACCGGAAATATACCCTGAAAGCCGGACAGTGCTTCTTTATCCCGCCAGTTGTCAGCACGCTTTATAAAGCGGAGCCTTCTGATCCCTGGACCTATACCTGGATCTGTTTTAACGGTGAAAATGCTGCCGCACTTTCCGAACACTGTCATCTCACCCTGGAAAATCCGGTTCAGCAGCTTACTTCTGTAATTCCCTATGCGGAAACGATCTGTGAAATGATGACCCATCCCCAGCTGACACCTTCCAACGAAGCTTATATCCAGAGCAGTCTTTACCGAATCATCGCCATGCTGGAGGAAGAATTTCATGCTTCCTACACCACCATGGAAGCCAACGATAATTTTTACATTACCCAGGCTGTGGATTACATCAAAAAAAGTCCGTTTCTGGATATCACAGTGACAGATGTCGCAGACTACCTCCACATCAGCCGCAGCCACCTTTACGGACTTTTCAAAAAACATCTGGGTACTACTCCTCAGGCCTTTCTGACTTCAGCCAAGATCATCAATGCCAGGGAGCTTCTGACGATCACAGATATCCCCATTGCCAATATCGCAACTTCCTGCGGTTATCAGAATCCCTTTGCCTTCTCCCGTGCCTTCAAAAAAGAAACCGGCATGACGCCACGGGAATACCGGGAAAAATATCATCATGCCGAGGATCTTCTGGATTGCTGAACCACTTTTCCTGATTTACGGAACAACTACCTTGGCATTGTAGTATTCCACCGCAGCATCCATAGTCGGACCTTCGTTGTCAAACCAGTCATAAGTGATGGTTTCGCCGTTTTCTCCCCATACCTCCGGGCAGTCGATTTCTTCCCAGTCAAGTGGAACGAAATGTTCTTTCTGTTCTGATGCACGCAACATGATCTGATGCAACTCCTCAAATTCCTCCGGGTTCAAAACTCCGGGTTTTGCGGATACAAACAGTGGTGTACCGCTCTTTGCAAGAACGTCTGCCCACTGACGATTTTTCTCCCATGGGATCATTCCGAAAATACCGACACAGTCTGCATCAATATGGTAAAACGTATTGTGCTGCGGAAGACGGAATGCCAGCGTATTTACGCCCATTCGTCTGGTACGCTCCCAGATACGTCCGCTGGTATCGTCACCGGTCCGGTTCAGATGCATCAGGCCTGCGCCGAGATGTCCGATGGTATTGCAGCCGATGATCACTGCGTTATTGCTCCGGGAAGCATCATAAATCTCCTGATAAAGCATTTTTACGATTTCTGCGCTGGTTTTGGTCTGATCATAAAAGTGCCATTTCTCCATGGAATTGTCTCTTAAATTCGCCTCAAATCCCCATTTTCCAAAGAGATCAAAGGTGGAAAAATCATGCTTGATCAGCGTGTATCCCCAATCACAGATCCTCTCGATATCTTTATGGATATATGCCAGTGCATCCGGGTGGGACGGATCGAGACAGTCATTATAGGAAATTCTCCACTCATCCGGGATATTCTCATCTTCATTAAGAAGCAGACGGACCCAGATACCCGGGCGGACACCTTTTTTCTCCAGCTTGTCTGCAAGACCTTTCATATCCGGAAATCTGGCATTGCCTTTTGTCCATGGTCCACCGTTGTATTCATCCAGGCGATGATGCTCCTGCCAACAGTCATCAATGACCATGAACGGAGAATTTTTTACACCTTCAGTCAGTTTCAGGATATAATCGGTATCACTTAAGATCTCCTCTTCAGAGCTGTCACCGTAAGCATAGTACCAGTTATTGCTTCCATACACCGGAAACTCCGGGAAGATCGGATCTGTACACATTTTTTCACAGAATTTCTGTGCAGTTTCAAAAGTATCTGCGCCCTCTGCTTCCATGCAGACGATCTGTGCGGCACACAGCTTTCTTCCTTTCAGCTGTACTCCTGTATTTCCGCAGCGAACATCCAGAAACAAAGTAATTCCTTTGGTATCCACCTGCCAGCAGCACATAGCAGAGGGACGGACCTTTACGCCAAAGCAGAGAACCTTCTCAGAAAGCTTCGCCAGAAAATACCATGGCAGATAACGGTTTCCGCTCATTCCATGCCATTCCACATCACCATAGGTACGTTCCCAGGCATCTCCCAGAAATCTGGCTGATTTCGGGATCTTATAGTTCCATCTCAACTTCACGCATCTCACTGCATCCTCGGATGTGACAAGTATATCTTCATGTTCACCTGCGTCCTGGAATTCCACAGTAGTTGCACCGGCAGCTACTGTCGTCTGCCCTCCCTGGCACACAAGTCTCTCCTCTTCTGTTTCCACTGTTACATAATCCGGTACCCCAAGCTTAAAATCTGCATATTTTTTCTGCATTATTCTCTCCTCCTGTACTTTTTTATTTACATTTTGCTTTACCTGCATACTCATGAATACTGTCTTTCTATCGTCTGTTCAACTCAGAAGAATGTACGAAAAATTTTTTTAATACATTTTGTCTATATGCCTTATTATATTGATTTTTTTGTTTTTTTCTATGCTTTAAAGTTATTATAACATTGCAGAATGTTCAATCTGCATAAGCTTTTCAGTCCTTGTCCGATCCGTTTTTTAATATAAGAACGTAAGGGCGGAAGTTAGTTTTTCATTTTACGAACACAAATTCTGGTTGAATGAAAAAGTAACTTCCACCATGTGCTAGTACTGATAAGTAAAGGGATTTCTGCAGAATTAATTTCTACAAGATATAGATATTTACACAAAACAAAACTATAATATAAGGAGAAAACACCGTGTTTTTACGGGATTGGAACATCACGAAAGGACCGCTGGCTGTTCTTTGCAAGGGTAACTTCCACCGGTCTGGAGAATACGATGCCGGAAATGAATGTGATATTTAGTGCTTTAACAGCGTGGGTTTTAATATCACCTGATCCGCGGGTATATCTTTAAGATCGCAAAGTTCCAATAGTTTTCTGTCTATCAGTAACTGAGCCAGTTTAAATGGGGTACAGCCGTTTAAACTGGCTCTTGCCACGCTATTGATATGGTTAGCTATCAGAGTTACCTTGCTCTGGTTCAGTTGTGCGAAGCCGATACCTTTGGGAAGGATATAACGGATAAATTCATGGTTTTTTTCCAACTTGCCTTTCTGCCAGGACGACATAGGATCACAGTAGAAAACCCGGGATAAACGAGCTGTATCTCCAGGACGTTCAAATATTTCAGGGTCTTTAAAAGAGGAGCCATTGTCTGTGAGGATGACAGGAAATAACTTGTGGTATAGATCAGCTCCAAGCTGTTCATACAGCCAAAGGAAAACTTCCCTGATATTTTTACGGTTATCGGCTTCAAGCAAAAAAATGAGCATAAGGTTACAGTTACGGAATAACATAGTCAGAAGGACTTTCTCAGATTTTCCACCAGCTCCTTCCACAACATCTAACTCTACAACATTTGTGTCTGGATATTCTTCAAGATATTTTTCAAAATGATGGTATGTCCTGTTTTCCCGGTAGCCGGTGTTTTCAGGGGCTTTTCTGGTCTTGCGACGCTTTTTATAGCGTACTTTGCGGGGGAGGTCCAAATTGATAGCAGTAAAATATCCATGATCAATGTAGTTATACAATGTACGGATGGAACAATCGATAAGATGTTGATTGGAAGCGTAAATATGAGATAATGGCTGCCCTTTAAGGAGAAAAGGCGAAACCAGTTGATCCAATTGTTCCAGCGATTCAGGAGTCTGATTGATACCGGAACGGGAAGAAACCTTGATCTCATTATAAAGGTCATGGGCATAATGGGCACGGTAAAAATAGAAGTCATGGGAACAGGTCCGGATCTGTTTACAGTTATTACAGACGTAAGGTGGTTTTTTAAGTCTGTCACAAAGTATAGGAGTAAAATCACGGCAGTACACGGCGCAGCGTTTGGAACGGCATTTAAAGCATAATGACTGGCAGGAAAGGCTGCCACATACATTTCTTTTTTCACAGAAATGAAAGAACTGGCATTCTGAGCGTTTCTTCTGTAGGTCGTCCTGATAATGAGGAACATGTATGAGATGCCGCCGTATCTCCTTTGAGATGGTAGAGGAATCCTTGTTTAACCTCTGAGCGATCTGTGTAAAGTTTTCGCCAATCTGTATACCATGTTCGATAGCAGCACGGTCAGCGAGAGTAAGGTGTTTGTGATTCCCAATATTATTAGTAGCCATAAGTAAATCCTCCTTTGTAATAAAAATGGATCATTTCCGGTGATCGGAGGATATGGGCCAGTGTACCCTGGCATTTGTTATAGGATAGCTTATTGCAGGACTAAGTTCCACCCCTAATTTCAGCAAAAGAACATAAAGGGCTGAGAGTGGAAATTAGTTTTTCATTTTAGGGAACACAAATTCTTCACAGTTTTTTAGCACTCACCTCTTGACTTTGCTAGTAATAAGTGTTATATTACATATAGAACAAGGGAGGAGATAAAAAAAGAACTTCCTGATGTTCAGAGTAAAACCAAACGATCACCACTGCGGAATAACCCGAGGTGGTAACTATATACCGGCAACAGTTGGATTTCTTGATCCACCGGAACGGCTTTTCAATTTGAAAGGAGAAATGACTTATGATGTTCCCGAGTGTATTTGGAGAAAACTTATTTGATGACTGGATGGATGATTTTGGATTCAGAGATAATTTCTTTAGCGGAAAGAATCCTCTTTATGGCAAACATGCAAAAAATATCATGAAAACTGATGTACGTGAAACAGATAAAGGCTATGAGCTGGATGTAGATCTTCCAGGATTTAAGAAAGATGAAGTACAGGTACAGCTGAAGGATGGTTATCTTACCATCTCCGCTGCCAAGGGTCTTGACAAAGATGAGGAAGACAAGAAAGGCAATTATATCCGCCGTGAACGTTATGCTGGCAGCACAAGCAGGAGTTTCTATGTTGGTAATGGTGTAAAAAACGAAGATGTCCATGCAAAATTTGAGAACGGTGTTCTGAGACTTTCTATTCCGAAAAAAGCAGCTGAAGAGATCGAAGCTGATAAATATGTATCTATTGAAGGCTGACATTGACTCACTCTCACAGGAGGAGAATCCATAGAGATTCTCCTCCTCTTTTTTATACACAATAATACATATGGCACTCTCTTTCCAATTTACTGCATGCTCACAAGTACTTTTACTCTATAGTAATGATCCTATTGTCAAAGCTTTCATGATATTGGATATTTTTTAACAAATATACTTGATTTTTCGAATATTTTTTATATATTTTGCATTATATTGTTTTATTTTTTTGAAATCAATGGTATAATATGCACAGCTAATCGGATATTTGCGATCCGCATTTGGTTAATTAAATCTGTTTCGTAATCCTTCAGGATAATTCTCCTGAACAACCACGTAAAACACGATCACGACAGGAGGTTTTTATTATGGATCAGGACAACATCATAAAAATTTACGCGCGCAATGACAACCGCATACAGCTTAAAATGATTCCGGGACACTTCGTAACATCCCAGTCCCATATCACACACTACCTGGATCTCACCACCATGAAATCCAGATGCGCTGAAGCACAGCGTATTGCATCCGCTCTCGCAGCAAATTACGAAGCATCCATTCCGGTAGACACCATCGTCTGCATGGACGGACTTGAAGTGATTGGTGCTTATCTCGCCGAAGAACTGACCAAGGCCGGCGTTCTTTCCATGAATGCACACCAGACCATCTACGTCATCACCCCTGAGTTCAACAGCACCGGACAGATAATCTTCCGCGACAACTATGAACCAATGATCAATGGAAAAAACATTCTCATCCTAAATGGTTCCATCACCACCGGATCCACATTGAACCGGGCTATCGAAAGCGTTCTGTACTATGGCGGTAAGATCCGCGGCGTGGCAGCCATCTACAGCAGTGTAGACAGTGTAGCCACACTCCCTGTACACTCTATCTTCCAGGCCAGAGACATCCCGGACTATCACTCCTACCGCTCTGACAACTGCCCACTGTGCAAAAACCGCCAGAAGATCGATGCTATTGTCAGCAGCTACGGATATTCTGTATTATAAAATTCAGATCAGTCAACGAATCCCCCATGGATAGCAAAACCAGTGGGGGATTCTCTTTATCCTTTCCAATTATAACTGATATTCTCTGTACATGGCTTCACGCATTTCTTTATCTGTAACAACCTTCTGGATCTCATTGCCACGACCATCAAGTATAAGCCTGTTGATCAAAACTCTAAGTCGCTCCTCCCCCTGGGCCATTCCCTGAGCCATTCCCTGAGCCATTCCCTGAGCCATTCCCTGAGCCATTCCCTGTTCTCGCCCCAGTGCTTCAGCCTGTTCTTTAGCTTCCGCCATCAGCCTTGCCCTTTTCTCAGATTCCAGTTCCAGAACATGTCCACCCATAATCTCACCTATTCCTTTCCGGACTTTCTCCTCATTTCTGAAAATATGATCAGATATCCGAGTTATCAGTCCAATCAGATCACTGAACAGTTCGGACCTTCCAGATTCAGTGATCTCTGCTTCCAGTTTACTCCGGATCACTTCATATTCATTCAGTAATTCCTGAAAAAGTTGTGGATCCTCACTCATCTCATGCCCTCTTTTTTCATATCGCATGATATAAAAAGGAAGCAGCATAAGAAGACTCTTTTCAAATATCTTATCTTTTGTATAATTCTCTACTTTAATGGCAGGCACTCTGTACAAATGACATCCTCCATCTGGAAAAACCACATCCACTTCCAGAAAATCCGGCGTATTCCTACTGTTTCTAAGATACAACACACAAGAACGCGGAAACTCCATCCGATACCTCCGTCCCTGCTTTCTGGCAAACTCAACAGCAGTTGCAAAATCATACTCTATCATCCGTACAGCCATTGTCGTGTCATCCGTACTCTGACATTCTATATGATAAATCCGGTTTCCGATCAACAGCCGCGAATCCATAATAATCTCACCATCCACCCGCTGATACTCATTACGCAACTGCACAATCTCCACATCAGCCGGATATGATGTATGAAAAACATCATTGATCAAAGGCACGACCAGAAACGTCATTTTCTCCATCATAGTACGAAAAACATCATCAAAAATCGTATTATCTCTCAAACAATACTCCTTCTGGTATATACAATTATACCATCAATCAAACACTTCAGAAACCCTGTATACAGTTTTTATAAATATTTTTCGAAAAAACGCTTCAGACATTGAAGCAAAAAGAAACCAAATAAATGGCTAGATCTTATAAGATACACAAATCATATCACACATCCCACCACAACACCACAAAAAACCATCTCCAAATTTCGACACCACCATCCAACGTCCAGCAACGCGCCGACCCTCACAATCTCCCTCCAAGCCACAGGGAATCTCACTCTTCCAAACTACAAGCGTCCAGCAACGCGCCGACGCTCACAACCTCCCTTCAAACCACAGGGAATCTCAGCCTTTCCTCCCAGCCATCCAGCGCAGCGCTGATGGCTCATCCAACTCCCGTCAGACCACTCTAGCCCTCCCACCATGACCGCACAGTGTGAGGTTTGCAGCAGAAGTCCGGGTGCTTTGGAGTGAGCCTTGGTCCATACTTAGCGTCTGAGGTGGTTCACGGAGAGGTACCCGGCGGCCACAAGCCGCAGGGTAAGGCCCATCTGTCTGAGCCAGGTACGCATCAGCGTACATGGCGAGTTATGGGCCGGCCGCTCCGTGAGACACCTCAGACGCTTAGTATGACCAGGCGAAACGACGGCACCCGGACTTCTGCTGCAAATCTCACACGTCCGTCCGTGTCATCTTGCCCCCACCAAACACCTGTGCTATAATCAAATTAATCAAAAAACCGAGGTAAACCACACATGAACAAAAAAGAAATCGCAGAAATAAAAAAACAATTCACCCCTGACCGCTGCTCCATCACCCGCATCTGCGGCTGCTACGTAGACGGTGAAAAAAACAAAAAAACCGAACTCAAAGAAGCCTTCTTATCCTTATCAGAGGAAGAAACCTTCAAATACTTCGATATCTTCCGAAAAACCCTCACCGGCACCATTGGAAAAAACCTCATCAACATGGAATTTCCCTTGGATCAGGAAGACGAAGGCGGAACCCAAAACTTCCTCATGAAACTCCGCAAAAGCAAACTCACCGACGACACCCTCACCGAAGCCTTCTACGACAGAATCATAGAAAACTACGACTACGGTGAAAACTACTACATCATCCTCATCCATGCAGTCTACGACATCCCCGGCAAATCCTCCGACGGCGCCGAAATGTTCGATGCCTCCGATGAGATCTACGACCACATCCTCTGCAGCATCTGCCCGGTCAAACTCTCCAAGGCAGGCCTGCATTACAACACAGAGACAAACAACATTGAAGACCGTATCCGGGACTGGCTGGTAGAAATGCCTGACTGGGGCTTCCTCTTCCCACAGTTCAACGACCGCAGTACCGATATCCACGGACTTCTCTACTACACCAAAAACGCCGAAAATCTCCGCTCCACCATGATGGAAGAAGTCTTCGGCTGCACCACACCACTATCTGCCGGAACCCAGCGCGACTCCTTCAATGCTCTGGTGGAAGAAACACTTGGTGATGACTGTGCCTACGACACAGTCCTTGAGATCCACGAAAAGCTTAACGACCTCATTGAATCCCAGAAGGACGAACCGGAACCTGTTGTCCTCACCAAATCCGAAGTCAAACGTCTCTTCGAAGAATGCGGCGTAGAAGACGAAAAGCTTCAGAACTTCGATGAACAATATGAGCTTGCTGCAGGAGAAAAATCTGCTCTGGTAGCATCCAACATCACCAACACCAGAAAATTCGAGATCAAAACCCCGGATGTGGTGATCCACGTGGCACCGGACCGGGCAGAGCTGGTAGAAACTCGGATCATCGACGGCCGCAAATGCCTGGTGATCCCCATGGAAAGTGAAATAGAGCTCAATGGCATCCGTGTCAGCGCACTGAACTCTGTTGAAGATACATCCGCAGAACCGCTTCCTGTTAATGATATTACTGACATTAATAACAATAACACCGAAGAAGAAATCCCATTTTAAAGGAGACCTTATGAACGATAAAAAAATCCTGTTCTTCGACATAGACGGCACACTGCTTACGTCTCACCCATTCAAGGTTCCGGAGAGCACCAGCCGAGCCCTCACAAAAGCCCATGAAAACGGTCATCTTCTTTTCATCAACACCGGCCGCACCAAAGTAATGATGCCTTCTGCACTCTCAGAGCTTCATTTCGATGGCTATATATATGGCTGTGGAACCCACATTTACATGGATAACAAATTGCTTTTTTTCCGCACAGTCCCAAATCTTCTGTGCAAGGAAACCGTAGATCTTCTCCGCAAATGTAAAATCGAGGCACTTTTTGAATCCAACACTGAGATCCTGTATGATGGCGCATCTCCGGCCCAGTCCGAATTCGGAGTCAAAATGCGAAAAGAAATTCCAATGGTCGACATCACGAAATTCAATCGGGAGGATGCCTGCACTTACTCCTATGACAAATTCCTGGTACATATGCTTCCGGATTCCAATGTCGAAAAATTCCGCAGCTTTTGTAATGATCATTACACCTATTTTGATCACGGAGACGGAATCTGGGAAGTCACACAAAAGGGTACCAGCAAAGCCACAGGCATGGAATTTCTCCTGGACCGCCTTTCCATCCCCAAGGAAAACTGCTACGCATTCGGAGACAGTCCCAACGACCTTCCCATGCTGAAAGCTGCCGGAGTCAGCGTTGCTATGGGAAATGCTTACGGAGGCATCGAAAAGCACTGCACATACCAGACAAGCGCAGTGGACAGGGACGGGATTCTTCACGCATTGGAGCATCTGAATCTGATCTGATGATCCGTAAAGCAGGCATGAGCATTACAAAAAACGAGCCGTGTACGATAAACTCGTACACGGCTCGTTGTCTTTTCTCTTATCATTCCATTGCAAACATTGTATCTTATTTCTCAGCTTCCGGTGTAGCAGCTGCCTCATCTTCTGTACTGTCTGCAGTCTCCTCATCAGCCTTTGCAGAATCTCCCTCTGTCTCCGGTGTCTCGGTCACATCGGTCTGCTCCTCAGCTGCCGGTGTCTCGGTTGCCTCAGCCTCTGCAGAATCTGCTGTCGGTGTCTCAGTTACATCCGGGTCCGGTGTCGGAGTTGGAGTCTGGATCGTAAAGCTGTGATTATCTGTGATCTTGATCTTCTTGATCAGTTTTTTCTCTTCTTTGATATCTGCTTTCTTCTTCCATCCATCTGTTGTATCATTATAGAAATCATCCTTCTTGGTGTTTGTCAGAGACTCTTTCTTACTCTCCGTTGCAGTTTCATCATTCTTGGAATCCAGTCTCACAACATACCATACGGAATCTGTCTTGATGATTTCTTCGTTCAGTGCACCCTCATCCAGCTTTCTTAAAGCGGCACGGACCTCATCCGGATAAGTAGTTCCGTTGGCAGCACTGTCATCACCTTCCTCATAGGCAGGGCATGTTCCGGTTGTTGCAGTCATATCCTCGGAAATCTCATCTCCAAGAGTATTGAAATCTGCAGCCGGATCCTCTTTAACCTTGTCATAGAACTTCTGAAGATTCTCTTTATTCTTCTTGATATCATCATCGGAAAGATCATCTCCGCTGACTTTTGCACTTGCATAGCTGAAGGACATCTGCTGATATTCTTTCTCATCCAGCTTCACGTCCGCTTTGGCTTCAATGGCATCCTTCATCTTCACATCGTATGTCTCAAGCTCGAGGAAAGTCTTCACCATATCTTCATCAACCGCAAGCTCTGCAATTGTCTCATCGGAATTGGCAGCCATAAAGTTCTTGGCAGCTTCCTCAAGAGCCTTCTGCTCATCATCTGTAATTTCAACATCATACTCGGAAGCGTGTTCTTTCTCCAGACACATCTTCTCAACAGTCTCAACAGATGTTGTTACCGCATTTTCACCGTAAGTCTCATCGGAATCATCATCCATTTTGGTACTCCAGATAGACATATCGTTTCCGCCGCCAAGATACATCTTGTACATTGCCTCAGCCTGTGCCTGCTGCATACGTGCTGCCAGACTTACAACGCCAAGCGGGATCTCCTGCTTATTGACTGTCAATGCGATCTTTGTACCATCGAGTTTTTTATTTCCGCAGCCTGCCATCATTCCTGCTGCTGTAACGCAGACAAGAGCAGTAACTGCCGCTTTCTTTACTGAATTTCTCATTTCATCCTCCATCTATCCGTCCATAAGAATCACGGTCCGGCTCTTATTCCATAATACTTGATTATAAACGTTTTCACCTTTAAGAGCAAGGAATTTCACGAACTTACACGACATTTCACAAATTATCCACAAGTCTTTCCGGGGAAATATCCGGTATCCACAAACCGGATGTTTTTTCCCGTGGATAACCCCGAGCCTGCCTGATTCTTCCCTTTACTCCAGTGGCTCTGCCAGTTTTGCCAGCTCCCCCGCAAACTTCATCAGCTCTTCGATCAGCCTTCCCTGTGGTGTCAGGATAAATTTCGGCTCATGATCAGCCTTAAACTGCAAACCTCTCCTGTACTGCGCCATAATAGCCGGGATACCTGCAGGATCCAGCTTGGCCTTTTCATAGAGCGTGATCCGGACATCTTTTCCAATCTGCTTGATCTCCGTCACATATCCTTGATGGGCAAGAGCCTTCAGCCTTGCAATGGCGAGAAGGTTCAGCACAGCTTTTGTCGGCTCTCCAAAACGGTCGATCAGCTCCTCCAGCATATCGTCATACTCCTGCTGGCTTTCAATACCGGCAATACGCTTATAAATATCCAGCTTCTGGAACTCGTTACTGATATAGGAATCCGGAATAAACGCATCAATGTTAAGATCAATGGTCGTCTCAAAATCATCCATAGTCCGGATTCCCTTTGCCTCCTTGACAGCCTCACTGAGCATCTTGCAGTAAAGGTCATAACCAACTGCGTTCATATGCCCGTGCTGCTGAGCACCAAGAAGATTTCCTGCTCCACGAAGCTCCAGATCCTTCATAGCTATCTTAAAACCGCTTCCAAGGTCTGAATACTCCCTCATGGCGCTGAGCCGTTTCTCCGCGGTCTCCTGGAGCATCTTGTTTTTGGTATACATCAGGAATGCATAAGCAGTCCTGTTGGAACGTCCTACACGCCCACGTAGCTGATAAAGCTGGGAAAGGCCATATCTGTCCGAATCATGGATGATCATGGTGTTTACGTTGGAAATATCCAGTCCTGTTTCAATGATGGTGGTAGAAACCAGCACATCCACATCTCCGTTGATAAAATCATACATTACCTGCTCCAGTTCCCTCTGACTCATCTGTCCATGTGCAAAATCCACTCTGGCCTCCGGCACAAGTCTGGATATCCGAAGGGCTACTTCGGCAATGTCATTGACTCGATTATATACGTAATACACCTGTCCACCCCGGCGAAGCTCCCTGCGGATGGCTTCCCGGACAGTCTCCTCATCATACTCCATAACGTATGTCTGGATCGGCACACGATCCATCGGCGGCTCTTCCAGAACGCTCATATCACGGATACCGATGAGACTCATATGAAGAGTTCTCGGAATCGGCGTTGCCGTCAGCGTCAGTACATCCACATCTTTTTTCATCTGCTTGATCTTCTCCTTGTGAGTAACACCGAAGCGCTGCTCCTCATCAATGATCAGAAGTCCAAGATTTTTAAATTCCACATCTTTTGAAAGAACTCTGTGGGTGCCGATCACAATATCTACCTGCCCCTTTTTGATCCCTTCGATGGTCTTTTTCTGCTGGGCAGATGTCCGGAAACGGCAGAGAAGCTCCACCTTCACCGGAAATTCTTTCATACGCTGTACAAAGGTATTGTAATGCTGCTGGGCAAGAATGGTGGTAGGGACCAGATAAACCACCTGCCGGCTTTCCTGTACTGCCTTAAACGCAGCTCTTAAAGCCACCTCCGTCTTTCCGTAACCAACGTCACCACACACAAGACGATCCATGATCCTGGTGCTTTCCATATCTCTCTTGGTATCCTCAATGGCTGCCAGCTGATCCTCTGTCTCCTCATAGGGAAACATCTCCTCAAATTCCTTCTGCCATACGGTATCCGGTCCGCAGACATACCCCTCTTTCTCCTGGCGTACTGCATAAAGCTCTACCAGCTCTTTTGCGATATTTTTTACCGCACCCTTAACACGGCTCTTGGTCTTATTCCACTCCTGACCGCCAAGCTTGTTCAGCTTGGGCGTTTTTGCATTTTCGGAGGATCCGGAATATTTCTGCAAAGCATCCAGCTGGGTTGCCAGGATATAGAGATTACTGCCGCCCCGGTATTCGATCTTGATGTAATCCTTCACAACACGGTCAACCTCTACCTTTTCGATTCCACGGTAAATACCCAGTCCGTGCTTTTCATGAACAACAAGATCACCAATGGAAAGCTCTGCAAAATCCTGGATCCTGTTTCCGCTGTACTTTTTCTTTTTTTTGCGCTTTTTCTGCTCTTTGCCGAAAATATCGGTTTCCGTCATCACTGCAAATTTGATCAGCGGATACTGGAAGCCACGTCTTGCGTGACCATAGACCACCATGATCTCCCCGGGACTGATGATACGATCCATGTCCTGGCTGTAAAAAGCATTCAGTCCTTCCTCTGAAAGATCCTTTGCCAGACGCTCCGCCCTGGTCCTGGAACCGGAGAGCAATGCGATCCGGTATCCCTGACTCTTATACTGAAGGAGATCCTTTACCAGAAGTTCAAAGCTGCTGTTATAAGAATCTACAGACTTCACCGTAAGATCAAATTCCTCATTGATCTTCCATCCGGAACGTCTGGGAGAAAGTGCGGATACAGCCACACAATTCCGTCTGTTCAGCTTCTTCTGCAGTTCCTGAAAGCCACATAGCCACTGCTCCGGAAGATTTGCCTCGCCTTTTTCCTCTCTGTGCATACGACTCTGACGGTACTCTTCCTCCACACCCTCGCCGTTTTCTGCCAGGTGGTTCAGTTCATCCAGAAATACCAGTGTTTTTTCTTCCGGAAAATACTCCAGAAAGGATACCATATCTTCTCCGTCCATCTTTTCTGCGGCCGGATAAATCGTAATTTCATCTACATTTTCCAGAGATCTCTGACTTTCCGCATCAAAGCTCCGGATAGAATCCACCTCATCATCCCACAGTTCGATACGCCAGGGATTATCCTCTGTCAGCGGATAGATAT
This sequence comes from Blautia sp. SC05B48, assembly GCF_005848555.1. Taxonomy (NCBI): domain Bacteria; kingdom Bacillati; phylum Bacillota; class Clostridia; order Lachnospirales; family Lachnospiraceae; genus Blautia; species Blautia sp. SC05B48. The sequence continues at coordinate 957,344 of NZ_CP040518.1, forward strand.
CAATGATTCCTCCACGCACAGAAAACTGCCCCGGAAGCTCTACCTGACCAGTGCGTTCATACCCCAGCTCTACCAGCTCTTCCTTCAGCTGATCCAGATCGATCACACTGTCACTTTTAAAATGAAGAAGTCTGCTTCTGATCTTTTCCAGCGGCATCAGGAAATCCATACATCCGTCAATGCTGGTAACAACGGTCACTTCTTCCTGTTCCAGAAGTGCCCGGATCACACGCATCCGCTGCCGGATCAGAAGATTTCCGTGAATATCTGCCTGAAAAAACAGAAGATCCTTTGCCGGATAAAAATATACATTTTTGTCATAGAATCGGTAATCCTCATAGATTTCCTTTGCGTTGCGCTCATCATCCGCAAGGATCAGATGATATGGAAAAAGCCCGGAAAGTCCATACATCAGATGGACCTTCTGGGACTCCATGCATCCGGAAACATTAAGAATTCCGCAGTTTGCGCCACAGCGCTTTTTTATTCCCTCAAACTCTGCAAGACCCTGCAGAGGATGCAAAAATGCTTCCATACAAACCTCAATTCTTAGGCTTTTTCCTGTTATATTTATTCATCGCCGCATCTACGCCCTCGGACAGGATCATCTCCACAGCCTCTGCCGCATCATTGATCCCTTCATCCACAAGCTTGCGGTCACTGTCCGAAAAATGACCCAGCACAAAATCTGCCAGATCCCAGTCTTTCGGTTTTGCACCGACACCAACACGGATGCGGATAAATTTTTCAGTTCCAAGGCGGCGGATGATATCCTTGATCCCGTTATGTCCGCCCGCACTGCCCTTTTTGCGGATACGAAGCTGCCCAGGCTCCAGATCGATATCATCGTAGATCACGATCAGCTCTGTCTCCGGATCGATCTTGAAATAGCCGGACATCTCCTGGATCGGACCGCCGCTTAAATTCATATAGGAAAGCGGTTTCATCAGAATAGCTTTTTCACCGCCGATGATACCTTTTCCATACATAGCATTAAATTTTACGCCACCCTGCGGGATATTATGCTTCTCCACAAGACAGTCAACGGTGTCAAAGCCCATGTTGTGGCGTGTAGCCTCATACTGCTTTCCCGGATTTCCCAAACCTGCAATTAAATACATAAAAACTCCTCAGCTGTAATCTACCTGTTTCAACGCCAGGCCTTCTTATGCCTTAAGACATACAAATGCTCTGATCGTATCAGTTGAAATATACCATCTCATCAGCAAGTGGCTCACAAACTTCCACATGCTCTGCGTAAAGTACGATTCCCTCTCCCTGATATTCCATTCTCTTCTCAAACGCAACCTTCGCAGTAACATCCACCCACTGGCCTTCTGCGATCTTCGGAGCAAAAGCGCTCTTGCAGATGTAACCAAGGAATGTGGTATCATCTGCACAGCATGTCATGGCTGTTCTTCCGGGAACAAAGAATTTGCTTCCCATTCCACGCGGCTTCAGGGCACGTGCTTTAAAGTGAACGGTTTTTCCGACATAGCGGTCCGGATGATCCATGGAATCCACAAACCAGATACCATAATCCTCCGGAAGGATATCGATCACCGGCGCATCAATATCAAATGGCATCTCATCCTCAAAAAGATCACCAAGCTCGCCCTCTTCATCCTCAAAGATGATCTCCGCACGCTGGTTCACCACCTTGATGCTTCTTCTGTAAGAAGGAAGCGGATCGTTCTCCTGGCAGCGGTTAAAGATAACCATATCCGCATTGCGGACCATGTCCATAAAAAGGGACTTCATATTCGCCATATAGACCTGGAATGTGCTTGCATCCACACAGGTGATATGCTGCTCCACGCCCCAGCCTTCCGGTTTTTCCATTTCTTCGAATTTACTTACCAGCCACATGCCATTATACTCAATGATCACCCGCTCCGGCTGATGCAGGATCTCCATTGCCGCAAGTCGTTCCGGTGTAAGCTCTTCCTCACTGTCAATGCTCTCCACAACGGTATTGCACTGTTTCAGTGCTTCCTCATCATATTCTTCCTCACCCTCTTCGCAAAGGATCAGCAGTGTTTTTCCATCGATCTGAAAGTAATCCTGCTGCAGGGTAAAGCTCAGGAAAGAGGTCTTGCCGCTTTCCAGAAAACCTGTGATCAGATAAACGGGTACTCTGGTCTCTTCCATAAATCCATCCTGTCAGATACTGTACAATTTAATGTACAGTATCTGTTTCCTTTCTGTAACAATCTATATCTGTATTCCGCTTTGGCTTTGCGTCAAAACGGACATTTATTTTATCATATGCTTTATGCGATCCCGAAAAGCTCCTCCAGTGCATGCTCGTCAAGCTTAGAACCGATCACGCACAGACGGCCTGTATATTCCGGTGCACCCTCACGGATCTCAGTTTCTTCCGGAACCATATCAAAATAGATCCATGTTCCGTCTTCTGCCGGAAGCATTCCCTTTGCACGGAGGATGATACCGTATTTATCAGACTCGGAAAGTGCCTCAAGGATCTTCTCAAGTCCCTCACGTGTATATTTTTTAATAGTCTCACGGCCCCAACTTGTGAAGACCTCATCTGCATGATGATGGTGGTGGTCATGTCCACAGCCACACTCTCCGTCGTGGTGATGGTGATGCTCATGCTCTTCATGATCATGGCCGCAGCCGCACTCTCCGTCGTGGTGATGGTGATGCTCATGCTCTTCATGATCATGTCCGCAGCCACACTCTCCGTCATGGTGGTGATGATGCTCATGTTCTTCATGATCATGTCCGCAGCCACACTCTCCGTCGTGGTGATGATGCTCATGCTCTTCCTCAAGCATCTCCTGCTCCAGGGATACCGGATGCTCCATAACCTCTACCAGTTTCTTACCGTCAAGATTCTCAATCGGAGTCGTGATGATAGCAGCATCCTTATTCAGGCTACGGAGAAGCTCCAGAGACTCCTGAACCTTTTTCTCACTTGCAATATCGGTACGGCTCATGATGATGGCACCTGCATACTGGATCTGGTTATCAAAGAACTCACCGAAGTTCTTCATATACATTTTGCATTTTTTTGCATCAACAACAGTTGTATAGCTGTTCAGTTTAATGTCAACCTCGTCCTGAACACCCTGTACAGCCTTGATAACGTCAGAAAGCTTACCAACTCCTGATGGCTCGATCAGGATCCTGTCCGGATTGTATTTGGTAACAACCTCTTTCAGGGATGTTCCAAAATCTCCTACCAGAGAGCAGCAGATACATCCGGAATTCATCTCACGGATCTGGATCCCAGCCTCTTTCAGAAATCCGCCGTCAATACCGATCTCACCGAACTCGTTCTCGATCAGAACTACCTGCTCACCCTGAAATCCGTCCTTCAGAAGCTTTTTGATCAGAGTTGTTTTTCCGGCGCCAAGGAAACCGGAGATAATATCAATTTTAACCATTTTGTATACACTCCTTTTAACGTAGTTTGACCAGGAAGTATTATACCCCCTGGTTGTATCCTGTTATGATCATGATGACAGAGAAAAACTATCTATTTCTGTATCCGCTGTCATTATATCCATTTTTACAAAACAGACATTCATATTCTGCTTTATATTCAGATTAATAGAGGGATGTGAAAAGCTCACATCCCTGAAAATCGTTCTTCCTATCAGCCGTTGATCATAAAGTTCATAAGCTTGTCGATATCCTCTTTCTCTGCTGCAACGATCTCAAGTTCCGGAATTTCCCCGGCGGAAAAGATGTTTGCAAGAGATACATACTGGGAAAGCTTGGATTTCAGGTTCAGTCTGTCTCCCTCTCCTGTTACAAGCTCTACTCTGCCTTTGCAGCTGTCAATTACCTCAAAAAATTTATCGATATCTGTAATATGTGTTACTTTCATTTTAAAAATCTCCTTTCTTATCAAAGGGCTGTTCTTAACTCTTTCCATTAAATTATACCCCAGTGTTTTTAAAAAAGCAATCCCTGCCGGGCAAAAACACTTCACAGATATTCTCTGCGGATATATATATATTTCGTCATATTTCTTCAATTTCAACGGTACAGTCTTTTCTTCCTTTGTTCCATTTCATGAGATAAACCTTAAATCCCAGAGAATCTCTGGCAATGGTAAACGGTTCTTCTCTGAATACTTCGGATCCGATGCCCTGCTTTTTCAGCTCTGCCTGCTTTGCACTGGCTTTTTCCGTAAGAACTTTAATTTCTTCGTCAGCTTCTTTTCCAAAAGACCGATCCCCATATCTTGATGACGCTTCCCTCAGCTTTTCGGAAAGGCACATCGTTACCTGAATGTGTTTTGTACGGTGAAGCATTCCTGCCAGTTTCCGTGCTACCCATTTAAACGGAAGTTTCCGGTAAATTTCAAGCCACCTGACAAAGGTACGGTCTCCTGCCTGCCTTGCGATCTCTCCCATTACCTCAATTGCCTTTTCCGAGGGAATCCACGGATTTTCCCTGGGAACAATATACTTTTCCGGAACAGACGGATAACAGCAGTAATTCAATGGCGGAAATTCCACCAGTACAGAAAGCTTCTCCTCCAGAGCGTTGCAGCTGTCCCCGCCTATATAATCATATTTGTCGCGGAGGATTGCCAGGCGATATTCCAGCTGCCGTAAATATTCATACCCTTCTATCCAGAAATGACCGATCCGGCTGTAATCGTAGAGATATTTTTCCAGAGACAGGGTTTCAAAAAACAAAGTCACCACCGAATCATCCTGGTGAACCACAAGGATATATTCTCTGCCCTGCCGGCTTAAATCTGCCAGGATCTCGCCCTCGTAATCCGGTTTGTATACACCTGTCATACGGGCATTTCCAAAAACAAGAAAGCTTTCTACCGCATCATTCATAAGATACACAAGGCGGATTTCTCCGTTTTTTACATAAGAATCCACTTTGTATATATTGTCATCGGACTTTTCCGCAATTGCTTCCGAAAAAGCACTCTCTGAAGCTGCTTTCTGATCCTGCGGGCCTTTCTCATCATTCACTGCCACCAGTTCAAACTGATCTTCTCCAAGCAGCTCTGCAAGCTTCTGAAATGTATCTGGCAGCTCTTCAAATGCCTTCTCTGAGACATATCTCTCCGGTGCTGTTTTTTCTGCAGTATTATTTCCAGTATCCATCAATTACCTCTTTATTCAGTTTCTCCCCAATAACGATCATGATCGCCTGTCCCAGCTTTGCTGGCCGGATGCAGATCTCATGGCGGGTGGCATTCAGCTCCAGCCACTGTCCGTCTTCTTTCTTAAGAAAACCTTTTACGCGGAAAACATCTCCGCAGGACGGGTCGTTCAAGATCTTTTCTGCTGTTTCCCGAAGTTCCTCTTCGCTCTTATGAACATTCATAAAAAACAGGGAATCAAATCCACCGCCTTCTGCATAGGATTCTTTCACATAATCTTCTGCCACATACCTGCAGTTCAAGATCTTTTCCAAATCTTCGTCTGTAAAATCATCCCAGTTTTTATCCATGATTTCGCTGTCCAGACGGCGCTTACACTGGATCTGACCAAGTGCACGGTTGAGATGTTCCTTTGTGCTGTGGATCTCTTCCTCTGTAGCTTCCTGACTCCTGCTCAGAAGTACGCAACCTGCATCTGCCACCTCAGAAGCCAGCAGATAATCCGCTTCCGCAGAAAAATCCTCCGCAAGCTTGGCATCCACAATAGCGATCACATTTCCGATCTCATACCACTTATCCAGTGGTTCCTCATGGAGGGCGTCAAAAAACTCATCCACATCAAAGATTCCGGATGGTTCCACGATCACACGGTCATAACCGCACATTCCCATGGCGATCAGTTTTGTCTTAAATCGACGTCTGTGACAGTCCGCATCACAACCGCCAGAAACCATCTCCAACTCACAGTTGTCACCCATCAGATCCTGAAGCAGCATCATATCCACATTCACTGCCCCGAAATCATTTTCCAGGATCCCGATGTTCATGCCTTTTTTCAGAAGATAGGAGGCATATTTTTTTATAAATGTTGTCTTTCCGGATCCGAGAAATCCGGTTATCAGATCGATCTTTATCATATTTCTTCCTTTACTTATGTTCCAGCCATATTTCAACAATCTCCTGCCCGACAAATACCGGACTGCTATCAGTATATAATCTTTTTTCCGCAAAGAAAAGAGGCGGTCCTGAAAAATCCTCTCAGAACTGCCTCTTTCCGGCTATTTTATTTTTTTATAAACATATATGAAGATTACTTTGTAAACAGATCTACCAGATCCTGACCATCATCATAGCCCTGTTTTTTCAATTCCTGAACGAACCAGTCATCTACACCGTCTACTGCTTTCTTAAAGGAGTCGATATCCATGTCCTTTTTCTCTGTGAAGGTCACACCGTTTTTGTCTGCCCAGCGTGCTTTGATCTCATCATCACTGGAGCGGTTGATGTAACGCTCATATTCAACAGCCTTCTGACCACACTCGTCAACAACAGCCTGCTGCTCCGGTGTCAGCGCATCATAAATATCCTGGTTGATGCAGAAGAACAGGCAATCATAGATTGCATCCCACATGGAGCAATATGGCTGTACCTCCTGTACACTGGCTGCATCGATGGCGGGCAACGGATTCTCCTCGCCCTCTACCGTATTCTGCTGAAGTGCCGTGTAGGTCTCGGACCAATTCATATTTGTGGCATCTGCCCCCCATCTCTTATAACACTCCATAAGAAGATTAGAGCCGGCTACACGAACCTTCAGATTCTTCATATCATCTACAGATTTTACCTCATGCTTGCTGTTTGTCAATTCACGGAATCCGTTCTCTGCAATACCCATGCAGTGGAGTCCGTAGCCGTTAAGGATTTCCTTCAGCTTATCTCCAGCCTCTCCGTCAAACTTCGCATCTGCATCATCATAGGAATCATAGATGAACGGCAGGGATACCACATTGAAGCGTGGATCAAATGCAGAATAGATCAGATTGGAATGCATGGAGATCTGTACCGGGTCTCCGTTCATCAATGCCTGGATTCCCTCGGACTGATTTCCGTTTGTCAGCTGATCCGCTGCGTAAATGTTAACCTTGACCTTTCCTCCGGTAGCCTTTTCCATGAGTTCACCGAACTTACGTCCTCCGTCAGCCCAGGTGCTTGTCTCTGTTGTGGAGCATGCAAAGTTCCAGGTTGTCTCAGGCCAGTTCAGATCACTGTAATCCTCCACGGTATCTACCGAATCCTCTGTAAACAGATCTACAAGATCCTGTGCATCGTCATAGCCTGCACTCTTAAGCTCATTTACAAACCAGTCGTCGATTCCGTCTACTGCTTTCTTGAAGGAATCGATATCCATATCCTCTTTCTTCGTAAAAGTCACACCGTTGCTCTTCTCCCAGCGGCTCATGATCTCCTCATCGCCGGAACGGTTGATATAACGCTCATACTCAACAGCCTTCTGGCCTGCCTCATCAACAACCTGCTGCTGTTCCGGTGTCAAGCTGTCATAGATATCCTGGTTGATACAGAAGAACAGACAGTCATAGATCGCATCCCACATAGAGCAGTACGGCTGTACCTCCTGTACACTGGCTGCGTCGATCGCAGGCAGCGGGTTCTCCTCACCCTCTACCGTATTCTGCTGAAGTGCTGTGTAGGTCTCGGACCAGTTCATATTTGTGGCATCTGCCCCCCATCTCTTATAGCATTCCATGAGAAGATTGGAACCGGCCACACGAACCTTCAGGTTCTTCATGTCGTCTACTGTTTTTACTTCATGCTTGCTGTTTGTCAGCTCACGGAAACCGTTCTCTGCGATTCCCATACAATGAAGTCCGTACTCACCAAGGATCTCTTTCAGCTTTTCTCCGGCCTCACCGTCAAATTTTGCATCTGCGTCATCGTAGGAATCATAGATAAACGGCAGGGATACTACATTGAATCTCGGGTCAAATGCAGAATAGATCAGATTGGAATGCATGGAGATCTGTACCGGATCTCCGTTCATCAGTGCCTGGATTCCCTCGGACTGATTTCCGTTTGTCAGCTGATCTGCTGCATAAATATTAACCTTGACTTTTCCGCCGGTTGCTTTTTCCATAAGCTCACCAAACTTACGTCCTCCGTCAGCCCAGGTACTTGTTTCGGTTGTAGAGCATGCAAAGTTCCAAGTCATCTCCGGCCAGTCAAGATCACTGTAATCAGCGATGGTATTAAAGGAATCACTTCCGTCCCCGGAATCCTTGGAACTCTGGCTTTCTGTGTCAGAAGACTGGTCTCCTGTATAGGAGCCCTCTTTTGCAAGAGCCTTCGGAAGAGCTGTGGAAACAGCCGGAATATAAGTGATGATCAGAAGAACTGCAACGGATGCAGCGATCATCGGCATAACTGCTCTGGATATCTGCTGAAGAGTAACCTCCAGACCTTTTTTGATCTTGATACTGATGGCAACAAAAAGGTTTACACCTACCGGAGGTGTTACCTGTCCGATCGCAAGGTTAACTGTTGCCATAACACCGAATGCTACCACATCATAGCCCAGAGCCTTACATACCGGAAGCATGATCGGTACAAAAATGTACATCGCAGAGTTTGCATCAATGAAGCATCCTGCGATCAGGAAAATGATGTTTACGATCAGAAGGAAGGTAAACTGATTATGTGCAATGCTGGCAAGAAGTTCAGATGCCGCATTTGCAATACCAAACTTGGTACATACAAAAGAGAACAGAGAAGCACTCGCTACGATCAGCATGATTCCACCGGTTGTCTTTGCAGAATCCACAAGAATGTCAAACAGATCTTTGAGCTTAACCTCACGGTAGATCACCATACCAACAAACAGACCGTAAACAACAGATACGGCTGCAGCTTCAGTTGGTGTAAAGATACCACCGTAAATTCCTCCAAGGATGATAACCGGCATCAGGAATCCCCAGAATGCATCTTTAAATGTATCCCAGCGCTCTTTTGCGGAAGCTTTTTCACGGGATGGCTGAATTTTATGTTTCTTTGCCTCGATCATAACGATGATCACAAGAGCAACACCCATCAGAAGTCCCGGAACGATACCAGCCATAAACATATCTGCAATAGATACGCCTGTGATGGAAGCATATACAACGAATGCGATACTCGGCGGTATGACAATGGCGATGGAACTGGAAGTTGCCATCAATGCCGTGGAAAACGGTGCGGAGAAACCGCCCTGCTCAACCATAGCCGGGATCAGAACTGCTCCAAGTGCCGCAACAGTTGCAGGACCGGAACCGGAGATCGCTCCGAAGAAGCAGGCTACGATAACACATACAATGGCGATACCGCCCTTTTTATGTCCTACGCAGGTATCTACGAAGTTGATCAGTCGTTTTGAAATACCGGCTTTTGCCATAATGTTTCCGGACAGAACAAAGAACGGGATAGCAAGAAGCAGGAATTTACTGATTCCGGAGTACATATTTGTAGCTACGATCGTCAGAGATGTGCCGGAATAAAGGATGGCACATACAGATGACAGACCTAAGCAGATTGCAATGGGAAGTCCCAGGATCAGGAAAACAAAGAAGGAGATAAATAAGATTGCACTGATCATTTATTTGTCCTCCTTTTCATCATCTTTTTTCAGGCAGAAGTCCAGGCAGTACTCAATAAAATGAAGGATCATACAGCCTGCTCCGATCGGCACGAAGGACCAGAAGATCCACTCCGGCCAGTTCAGTACGAAAGTTCTCTTGCCGTTTGCCAGCTGTGTAAGAACTTTGTCCATTCCATACTTAAATAAAATTGCGGAAAAAACAATGCACAGGACCGTGATCAGGATCACAGATGGTTTTTCCAGTTTTTTCGGAAGACGGTCCGTAACCAGTGTCAGACTTACCAGTCCTCCCTTTTCACGGCAGGCAAGTGCTGCTGCCAGAAGTGTGATGAGAACAAACACCGCTACAACAAGCTCTTCTGTAAAAGACCATGAGCGATGGATGACCTTACGGGAAAATACATTTCCCACAGTCAGCACAAGGATCAGCAGTGTGGAAATGACCAGTACGATTTTTTCTACTGCTGCAAGTGCGTTCATGAGTTTTTTGTACACTTTCATACTCTTTCCCCTTTTGTATATTTTTCCGGTTTCAGATCCTTACCCCGTGGTTTAAAATGTTTTTGGATAAAAAAAATCCGTCCCCTTTCAGGGACGGATATAAAATTCCGCAACCACCCTGTTTCTCCATTGAAACAAGCACGATTCTGCAACGTACCGGCATACGCGACTTCTGTAACGGGAAGCACCCGTGAAAACCTACTTACTTGTCTGAAACTTTCGGCTTTCCTTCTCAGGGATGATATTCAAGGCAGTTCCGACGCTGCATCACACCAGTCACAGCTCTCTGAAGACGGTTCCTCTGTCTTTACTGATTCCCTTCATGGAATTTACTTCTGTTATGTGTTAACTCTTTAATGAGCTAAACTAATTCTAACTCTGTTTGTTTTGATAGTCAAGTTTTTTTTTCAAAAACTCCTTCAGGCGTTCTTTCCTTCTCCGGCGAAGTACTCCTTCACAAGCTTTACAACCACACCGGAAAGCAGGAATACTGCGATCAGGTTAGGGATCGCCATCAGACCGTTGAAGGTCTCTGCGATACTCCAGAGAAGTCCGAGATCAACAGTTGCGCCGATGATCGCTACCAGAGAATACAGTACCATAAAAGGCCTGATAGCTTTTTCCTTAAAAAGAAACTCCGCACATCTGGCTCCGTAAAGTCCCCATCCAATGATAGTGGAAAATGCGAAGCAGCACATGGCAACTGCTGTAAAGATGGAAACCCAGTTTCCGTATGTACTGGTAAAACCGCTGATGGTAAGCTCCGCTCCTGCTGCTGCGCCATAACCAACCGGCACCCCGCTGCAGAGGATGACAAGCGCTGTCAGCGTACAGATCACGATCGTGTCCGTGAATACCTCAAAGATCCCGAAAAATCCCTGTTTTACAGGTTTTCTGGTGTCTGCACAGGCATGTGCGATGGAACCGGTACCAAGACCTGCCTCATTGGAAAAAATACCTCTGGAAACACCTTTTTTCATACTCATGAAAAAGCTTCCTACTACGCCGCCTGTCACAGATGCCGGATTAAATGCGCCTCTGATGATAGCGCTGAAAACACCCGGAACATTTTTCCAGTTGATGATAATTACACCGACGGCAAGAATAATATAAAACAATGCCATAAACGGTACCAGCTTTTCTGTAACCTGGCCGATCCTTTTGATTCCGCCAAGCAGGATCATTGCCACAAGAATCGCAAGGATGATCCCCATAACAAGGTTTACCGTAGAAGTATTGTCTGCAGCGATCACATTGTAATTGATCAGTGCAGAATCAATAGCTGTTGTAATGGTATTAACCTGGGTTGCATTTCCGGTTCCGAAAACAGTAAGCACACCAAAAGCGGAAAACAGATATGCCAGCCAGTGCCAGTGTTTTTTTAGACCATTCTTAATGTAATACATTGGTCCTCCAACCAGATCTCCATTGGCATTGGTTTCGCGGAAATGTACCGCAAGTGTTACTTCTGAAAACTTTGTACACATTCCAAGAAGTGCGGAAATCCACATCCAGAATACGGCTCCCGGTCCTCCGATGGCAATAGCACCTGCCACACCTGCAATATTTCCCGTTCCCACGGTAGCAGCTAACGCCGTACAAACAGCCTGAAACGGTGTCAGACTTCCATCGGAAGCTTCTCTTTTCCGAAGCATACGTCCGATAGTAACCCTGATGGCATAGGGAAATTTCCGAATCTGGAGAAAATTCGTGCGGATACTTAAATAAAGACCTACACCAATAATACAGATCATCGCAGGAACGCCCCAGATAAAATTGTTTACAGCAGCATTCACTGATTCAATAACAGATAACATTCTATAATCCTTCCCTTATTTAATTTTGTCTTTTTGGATTGTACGTTTGTCTGTACAAAAAGACGATTCGTTAGATTATATCACATTTTTTGTCGAATGTATAAGAGAAAAGCTTTATAATTTTACTATGATAAAGAAAGAAAGTGAATAAAAGCTGCCAATCCTGTTGTTAAATATGTGATATACCTGTAGTAAAAATACTTATCTGTGATCAATATCATTTTCCGTATCGTCCAGGAATGTAAATATATATCCCCAGTATTTCTCCAGGATCTTACCTCTGCTTCCATAGATCTCATGCTTTGTTCCGATCATATGGATATAATCACAGCTTGTTTTTCCCTGGCGATTGATCTTTCCGGCAAAATTTTTCAGGGCACGGACAGACACCAGATCTTCCGTCTGGGCCTGGATGAGCAGCATTGGTGCCGTATATTTTTTCCATCCGTAGAGACGCAGATACCAGCTCATTTCCGCAGAAGCCCAGAGCCAGCCGTAGGATGGAGACCAGGTCTGGAGCTCCTTATGTTCTGCACGGAGATTTTTGTATCGCTCGTATCTTGGTTTTGATGTTGCGGAGCTTGTCTCAAAAGAACCGCTGCCATCGTAAGGCTTTCGGCCAGCTACATATTCCTCATCTTTTCCGAAAATGCATTTCTCCAGAGCTATGCCGGTGGCTGCCGGCCACGGAACATTATCTGTAAGAGGACGGATCATCGGAGAAGAAAGGATCACCTTGTGAAACCAATCCGGCTCCCAGGCTGCAGCAATACCACCGATGGCACCACCCATGGAATGTGCATACAGGTTAAGTGACAGATCCGGATGTGCTTTCTTTATGTAGCGGCATGCTTTCAGAAAATCACGGATATATCTTCTCCATGTATCGATGTGGACCAGAGACGGGTCTGCGGTAAGGCGATAGCTACGGCCATGACCGCAATGCTCCGGAATATATACATGATAGCCTTCCTTAAGAAAATAATAAGCCACTTCATCATATTTCACTGCTGATTCTGTGAATCCGTGGCTGATGACTACCACACCTTTAGGCATATCAATATCAGACAGATACTGCAGCATATGGATCTTACCTGTGATCCGTTTGCTTTCGTTACGAAACGGATAATCCGCACCTGGTACATAAAGTTCCCTTCTGTGTGACAGAAGATATGGCGTTACGATATTTTTCATGGTTTCTTCGTATTCATTTTCATGTATGATCTGCATATTGGTTAAAAACCTCCCTACTGTATTGCTTTTTTTCTCCCAAACTCTGCTTTCCAAAATCCTTCCATGTTGTTACAGCTGTTTTCTTACAGGATAACAGAATTCATTCCTTCAGGCAATCCTTTTTAGACCATTTTGCTCTTTAATTTCTGTTAAAAAATGCCCGAACATTTTGATATGTACCGGACATTTCTTCTATTATTTAATAGAATCTCACAATATCTTCCACATCTTTACGTTTCGGTCTTGCAGGCTCTTCGGCTGCTTTTCCGATGGCGATCACTGCCACTACCGTTTCTGTTTCCGGAATGGAAAGGATCTCACGGAGTTTGTCTCCGGCACGAAGTCCCATGATCAGGGTTCCATATCCAAGCTCCTTTGCCTTCAGGATAAGATTCTCGTTCTGAAGTCCCAGATCATAGCAACCCCAGCCGTTTCCGAGCTCATTATCCGGTGTTCCGTCTTTCTGAAATCCGGCATGGTTATGTACAAAGGTTGTAACGATCAGGGAGGCATTCTCTGCTTTTGCCTGGTTCATTTCCGGCAGACATTCTCTGCTGACCTTCTCCACCATCTCTTCGGACATTACACAATAATATCTTCCGGTCTGGGAATTTTTCCAGCTGGGTGCTTCCTGAGCTGCCCGGATCACTGCAAGAAGATCTTCTTTTGTGATCCTGCTCTCCGGGCTGTATTTACGGATGGTTCTTCTCTCTTCGATCAGTTTCTGAAATTCCATATTTTTCCTCCTTATCTGTCCGGTGCAGGATCTGCTTCCGGATCCTGCAGTTATTCCGGCACGGATTTATATGTTCACATTTTTTATGGAACTATTTTAACACAATGCCGTATTGAAATCAATTTCGGAGCTCCGGCATCGTTACTGTTCATTCTGCGACCGTTACTGTTCGCTCCGTTCTCAGTAACACACTTCAAAAAATATTGCCTGGGAACAATAACTGCAATACCACTTATGAAGATTTTTTTTGATTTACCACATAAATTCCCACACAGACAAGAAACAATGCGATGAGACTTCCCATATTAAATGCCTGACGTACCTCTCCCAGAACCAATGCAGACAGGATCACACTGAACAAAGGATTTACAAAGCCAAAGATCGCTACCCTGGATACATCGTTCCAGGCAAGCAGCACTGACCACAGTGTATAGGCCACCGCAGACACCATTGCCAGATAAAAGATAATCCCGATACCGGCAGCATTTACGCTTCCGAGATGTCCTCCCATCCCTTTTCCGATCAGGAACAGAATGATCCCGCCCATGGTAAACTGCGTTCCGCTGAGTACCACCGGAGATATCTTTCTGGAAAAAATATTGATCAGCACCGTGGACATTCCGTAAGAAAACTGCGCGATCAGAATAAATCCTTCTCCTGTAATCCTAAAACCTGCATCCAGAGAATTTCCCATAAGATTGATCACGACCACGCCTGCAAAACCCAGGATACAGCCAAGCATCTTTCGCCCGGTCATTTTTTCCTTGTGAAAAACAAGGCAGGACAGCAGGATCGCAATAAAATTCCCAAGACCTGTGATAATAGCGCCTTTTACACCGGAGGTATGTGCCACACCTATATAAAAGAAGAAATACTGACATACCGTCTGAGCCATACATACCGGCACCGCATATTTCAAAACAGTCCGATCGGGAAGCAGAACCTTGCGCTCACGCAAAGATGCAAAGATCAGTACAAGGATTCCTGCCAGTGCAAAACGCACTCCTGCAAAAACGATCTGACTTGCCGTATCTGCAGAATCCATCTGCATCAGACGGTATCCTGTCTTGATCAGCGGGATCGCACTCCCCCAGAGAAGACAGCAGACGCAGGCAAGCGCTGCCACCACCCAGGTTTTTTTTAATATTGTTTTTGTTTGTTCCATTTGTTTATTCTCTCTTTCTCAAAACTTCTTCCATCTGACTGATCACAGCTTTTATTTCATTTATTGCACTGATACTTACGTCCCGAAAATCAAGCTTTTTCCCCTTTCCGTATAATTCCGCCTCATAAGCGCTGGCTTTCTCTTCATCTTTGTCCTTGTATCGGGCTTTTCCGATCAGCCAGGCACTGGAATCCGCACAGTCCGGGTATTCCGTATTTCCCCGGATCAGAAAATCCTCTGAAGCTTCCGTCAATGCTGTTTTCAGTTTTTCTGCTTTATCCAGAAATTCTTCCGTTGTCTGCGGATAATGTTCTTTTATATAGAGGAGATTTTTATGAATACAGGTGGCACTTTTTTCCATTAGTTTCCGTTCTTCCGGATCTTTGAAATTATCATATTCCCCAGGACGGACTTCCCATCCGCGGATGGATTTGCTTAATTCCATCAGCCAGTACACATGACGGGAAATATCGTCCGGAAACATAAAATACGTAGAAAATTCATGATCGATCATAGGGGCAAGACTTATGATCACGCCATCTTTATCACAGAGAAATGCTATATTTTCATAATGATAATTCTGGTCTCCTTTCAGGACAGAGATCAGTACCTGCATGGCAAGCTGTTCCGCCATTTCCTGATGCTCCTGAAAAAAATCAGCCTCAAAAATATCTCTATAATCATAAAACATCTGGCAATAGTTTACATAATTATCTATATCCACCTTTTCATCCGGATATTTCCGAAAAAATTCCAGAAGATTCAAAAGGTTTTCCCCTTCTTTATATGCCATGGGTACTGTCGTTCCGTAGTCAAGATATTTTTCATTTGCTGCCTCATACCCTTCACAAATGGCCAGTTCATATCTGGGCGCAGGCATGAAATATTCATTAATGATCATTGACCAGAATACCTCTGCATAAGCATACAGTGGCGTGGAAAATGGTTTGGATTTCGTCAGTGGCTTGAAGATCATATTTCCCGGAAATATAGGGAAATGTTTTTCCCCGCTTACCACGCCTACAGCTTCAGCCTTAAGGTTTCCGATTCGATTTTTGTATTGATAGTGTCTGACTTTATAATACATAGCAGTCATATCGTATTGCCTTCCCCTTCAATGTATAAGACGGCTCCCGGCCGGCAAGACATTCACTTTTCAACGGACGCTTGACGATGATCTTATCCGGATTTGCTCTGATAGCTGCATCAAAAAGATCCTTTTCCCCGGAACACGGTGGTTCCAGCTTCTGGATCAATTGAAGTTTCTTGTTGATCAGGCTGGATTTCTGTCTTGCCGGAAACATGGGATCCAGATAGATCACGTCTACAGGATCAAGAAGCTTTGACATACCTTCTACACTGTTTCCCTCGATCACCTTCATACGACCGGCAATATCTTTCAGATCCATATTTTTCCTGGCACGGCGAATGGCATCTTTAAGAAGGACTGCGATTACCGGATTCTGCTCGTACAGCGTCACTTCATAGCCCTGGGCTGCCAAAAGAAAGGCATCCTCACCCATTCCTGCCGTAGCATCGATGGCCTTCCTGCCCTCCTTATCTGACTTCACCGCCTTCACCAGCATCTCATGCTGAAGTCTGCCTCTGGTAACTCTGTGAAGCATCGTCTCCACAAAATCCCCCTGATAGGTCAGCCCGAAACCGGACAGCGAAACGCCCCTGGAATCAAACCGCACCGTCAGAAAATCTCCCGGCTTATCCTGGAGCTGTGCTCCGGTCTTCCTGCAAAAAGCTTCCGCCATATCTCTCTGTCCGCCCTTTCCAAGACAGACTGCGATTTTATCATTCATTTCCCGATTCTCTCTTTCATGACTCTTTTTCATAAGCTCTTTCATTCTACAATTTTACAAAAGAAATTGCAATTCATCTCAAATAAAAGCTGTCGCTTTGCAATCTATTAACCGCTAAAGCGACAGCTTTCTTCTCAGCCGTATATTTATTTTGAATTTTTCTTTCCTTTTCTGACTTTGATCCTGCGGATCATCCTTCGGATCAGAAATACCACAAGCACAATGATCACTATAAAGATCAGACAAATACCTGCGATCATTGCCGAAAACTTATTCGGCTGCTTCACCAGATCAATGATATTTCTGCTGTCCTCCACAACCTTACGTCCATGTGTCGTCTCATAATATTCCGGCACATTGGCAATTCCGTCGCCGTCTGTATCCTCAAAGGACTGCATATATCTTGCGATCGCATCCCAGGCCTTTAATTCCCTGTCACCCTCCATGATCGCCTGATCTTCCAGATTTTCAATGGGATTCCCATCCCTGTCCTTCGGTTCAAGAGACAGCAGTCCATAGGACATTTTCGTCACAGAACCAAGCATCTGGCCGGTATACAGATCTGTCACAACATGATACAGTTTGTCATCCTGGATCTCGATCCGCTCTCCGTCTGCCCTGGTGAGATAACAATCTGTCACCTTATTCAGGATCATCCGATGTGGATTGTATGCAAAATTCAACCCACTGCAATATAACCTTGCCGTTGTCATAAAATCCGATACAGAAGCGTCCACCTCCGCTGCCAGCTTCAGCTCCTTTCCGGTCAGGTATGCACTGATCAGCGGATATCCGGCAACACCGTCCTTTCCGATCCCCAGTGAAAAGGAATTAAAAACATCCTCTACTGTGATATCGCCCTTTGTGTATGTATCCCGCACGGTTCCGCTTGGAACAACGGCTACATCAACCGGATCACCATCATAATACTCGGAATTCTCCACTGCATATATGTATGCATCGGATATGATATCACCAAGATTCAACTCTTCGTGTATCGTGCCCATTTCTTCCAGACTGTTGAATTCAACATCATTTTCAGCAAGAACCTCTTCTCTTGTATAGCCAAAATCGGCAAGATAATTCTTATCCACCGTATCCATCAGGGCATCGATCTGTTCCTGTGTCGCCTGGTCCGGTTTTACCTCCTCAGAAACAGGGATCAGCTCATAGGATGTCAGCTCCCACCGTCCGTCCTGCTTCTGTGTCAGGGAAAGTGATCCCAGATTTCTTCCGTATTCACCGCAGGATACGATATATGTGTTCCCATGCTGAATTGCCTCTTTCAGCTCTGAGTGCGTATGTCCGCTGATGATCAGATCGATATCCGGCACCTCTTTTGCAAGGATCTCATCCTCCGATTTGTTCTCATCCTCCCAGGTTCCTCCATGGGACACACAGGCGATCATATCCACTTTTTCATTTTTTCTGATCTCTTCTACCGTCTGTTTTACGGCCTCAACCGGATCCTTGAACTTTAATTCACAGGTCGGTGCACATTCCAGGGCATCCTTACCGAACACACCGACTACTGCAGCCTTTACATCTCCCTTTTGAACTACCACATAATCCTTCACACCGTAGGTTTCAAATGCTGATCGGATCAATTTCTGTCCATCACTTAATCCGGACTGCTCCATGCTGTCCCAGTCCACATTGCATACCACCAATGCCGGTACTGTCTCACCGGAATCCTTCGCAGCCTCCAGCATATTTGCCAGTCCCTTTGAACGATAATCATATTCATGATTCCCCAAAGTCGTCACATCATACCCCAGACATCCCAGCATTCGAAGCTCTGCCGCCTCCGTATCGTATACGGTCTGGATCAGGGTTCCCATGGAAAAATCACCGCCATCCAGCACCAGGGTGTCCGGATCTTCCTGCTTCTTTTCATCAATCAGGGTTTTGATCCTTGCAAATCCGCCAACCTCTTTTTGTTCTCCATCTACGATGGTTGAAAAGCTGTTCAAATGCGAATGTGTATCATGGCTGAACAAAACATCGATCTGTTTTGTCTCGGCTGCTTCCACCGGAACATTCCATGTAAAGGGAAGCAGTAATGTGGCAACAAGCATGATCACCAGAAGCCTTGCTGAAATTTTCGTTCGTGTTTTCATAACCCTCTCCTTTTGTGTATAGTTTTCTTATGCCTTTTTACAAAACCATCAATAATGTTCCCATACCAATCAAAATACATCCGATCAGCGATTTTGCTGTAAATTTCTCGTGTAAAAAAACAAATGCCAGTACCAGCGTGATCACAACACTCAGCTTGTCTATCGGCACAACCTTAGATGCATCTCCTATCTGCAAAGCACGATAATAACATAACCATGAGGCACCTGTTGCCAGACCTGAAAGTATCAGAAACAGCCAGCTTTTTTTACTGATCGCAGTGATTCCACCTTGTGTATTTGTGAGAAAAACCATTCCCCATGCCATGACAAGCGCCACCATCGTTCGAATCGCTGTTGCAAGATTCGAATTAACACCGGTAATACCTACCTTTGCCAGTATGGATGTCAGCGCCGCAAATACAGCAGACAGCAAGGCAAACACAAACCACATATTATACCCCCTTCTTGGCCCGCCGCTTAGTGCTCCATACACCTAAAGCGGGGAATACTTATTCTGCATTCATCGTATCATTTTTCTTCTGATATGTCACTATTAACAATTTCATAAGGCATACTGTACCAGATTTTATCATATTTATCTATAACTCCATTTAAAACAGATTTCATTATCTCATAAATTCTTGCAGCCTGATCCTCCATATTGTTATCCACAGTTCCATAGATTTCCCCGAGTCGGATCTTCTGATTCATTTCCTGACTGTTATTAATTCCAATAATAACCGGAAGTTTCATCTGATGTTTTTTATAATAATCATAGACCCCAAGTGCCATGTCATCATTGTTGCATACGACTGCCTCCGTATTCCGGATCGTCTCTTCATCCAGCTTCGCAAATTTTTCCAGGGCAATCTCCCGTTTCCAATCCGCAGTCAGGTTTCCCAGCTGCTTTAACGGCAATTCTCTTCCTGACTCCAAAAATCCGTTAGTTCTCCGAATCGTATCATAATGAGACTCTTCCCCCTCAATCAATATGTAGTCCAGCTTTCCGTTTTGATTCCGATCCACGCTCTGCTTCTGCTTATCCCAAAGCTCCTTCAGCAGCTTTCCCTGTATCTCTCCGGCAGCTTTTCCGTCTGTTCCTACATACCATACATCCTTCACGATCTGAAGATCCTTCTCGGCAACTTCACGGTTATACAAAATGACAGGGATCTCCTTCTCCTCCGCTTCATTCAACACACTGGCTGCTGATGCAGGCTCTACCAGGTTAACCAACATGATATCATACTCCTGCGCATACATATACTGCAGCTGTTTTTCCTGTTTCTTATTTTTCCCATCTGCATTATAGATTTCGTAGGATATTTTCCTTCCTGCAATTTCTGTTTTTTCAATCATATCCTGCAAAGTCCGTATATATTTCTCCATAAAGGTATCATTCAGATCATATACCGCAATTCCCATGTGGATATAACAGTCTTCTCTCTTTGGTAGCTTCCATGCCACGATCAGACCTGCCATCAGCACAAAAAGACCTGCCAGTATAAAATTATATTTTTCAGTTTTCCACTTCATCTTCTCCCTCTACCTTACAAGTAATGCATCCAGACTGCCCGCTTCCAGAATTTCCCGATCAAGCTTTAACGGCTGCAGAAAGATACTCTCCATCTTTTTTTTCTTTCCGTAAGCTTCTATCATCTGCATACATTCATAGCCAAGTCTGTATGTATTTTCCATATAAACCTCTTTCTTACGGCCACTTTTGATCTGTCCCAAAACAGTTTCACTGATTGGCATACTGTATGTTTCTTCTTCCTGTTCCCTCCGCACAAATGCCGCATAATGCAAAAATGACTCCTTCATTGTATCTGTAAGTGCCAGTACTTCCTTATATTTGTAACCATTCTGATTTTTTTTCAGATAAAATTCCGGATATACCAGAAGAATTCCCATGCTTCGATTCTGCTTTTCCTCTTTCACCAGCTCTGCAAAACTTTTTTCGGACATCTGCTTTTTGTACCAGACATCCAGCTTTATCTGATGGTCATAAGCATAATCCCGGACTCCCTCCTGGACACTGCTTAAATCTTCCTGTGTGTTTTGTGGCAGGACGATGGTAATTCTGCTTTTTTCTGCCCTATGATTTCGCACTGTCATATACCGAAAGGATATAAGTGCGATCAGAACCAGAATCAGAATGATATGTTTTTTCTTACTGCTCATCCATTTCCTCCATTTTCGGGATCGTGATCGTGGCAACGGTTCCCTCATCCAGTTCACTACTGATCGTAATTCCATAATTTTTTCCATAGATCAGCTGTATCCTCTCATTTACATTGCACACTCCGATTCCGGAACCACGTTTGCTGGATACTACTTTATTGTGCATGATATAATCTATTTTTTCCTGTGTCATACCGGGTCCATTATCTGACACATCGATTTTAATATCTCCATTCTTTTCATAGATCCGGATCTCGATTTCTCCATCCTCATACATTCCATCCATTCCATGATAAATAGCATTTTCCAGCAATGGCTGAATAGATAGCTTGGGGCAAAAATATTTCAGCAGTTCCGGATCTGCGTCCACATGAAATTCAAATTTATCCTTGAAACGAATATTCTGAATGGCCAGATAGCTGGAAGCATGTTCCAGTTCTTTTTCCAGAGTGATCATATCTTTTCCCTGACTTAAGGAGATCCGGAAAAATTTAGCCAGAAGAGAGACCATCTCCCCGGCACCATCATATTCTTCACTTCGGATCATCCAAATAATGGAATCCAGCGTATTATACAAAAAATGAGGATTGATCTGTGACTGCAGAAGCTTCTTCTCCATCTTCTGCTTTTCTCTCTCATTTCTGCGTATCTCTTCCATTTGCTCCTGAAGCTTATCCGCCATAATATTAAAATGTATACTTACATTTTTCAGTTCGCCGATTCCTTCCTCTTGTGCTCTGGCATTATAATCGCCTTTTCCGAATTTTTCCATTGTCCGAAGCAGCCTGTAAATCGGATTTGTAAAATTGTGAAACACAAGAGTATCAAGAAAGATCAGGATCACTCCGATCAGAAGGAGTATAAACCATACAAGATAATGAAGATTATGGCTTTCCAATACCAGACTGTCCATGGAATTTACAACCACCATATTCCATCCTGTGTAACCGATCTGCTGACCCTCTATCAGCCACTGCTGACCATCCGCCTTTTCTATCCTATAATTTTTGCAGGACAATGCAGACTCTACGGTCTTTTCTTTATATAATCCGGATGCGATCTCTTTATCAAAAGGATGATAGAGCATATTCTTCTGATCATCCAGCAAATAGCAATAAGCTGATTTCTGATTTCTGTAATGCGACAGTATCTCATCCACAGAATCTGTATAATACTCCATCAGAAGAATTCCTGATCTCATATTTCCATCCTTGATATATTCTACATAACGGCTGATCTCAAATACATAACTATCCTCCTGAGGACGTACCAGTCTCCGCCGTCCGTAACTGATCGTCTCAATATTCTCCTTTGCCTGTAAAAACCAGGCCATCTCTTTCGCATCCTCTTGTTCTGCAAATGTCCCTGAATGCCATATACTTTCTCCGTCTATATCGTATAAGGCAAGTCCATACAGACACTTTTCTTCAAGAAATATCTGCTGTTCCATTTCCTCCGCAAACCTGGCACTGTCCACATCATATTTCTTTATATTCTGATAGTAGATCCTGTTGATCAGTACATTGATATTTTCAATCTGTGTCTCCAGACTCTGCGCCAGAAAATCCCTTTGCTTTCCTATTTTTTCTATGGCATCCTTCTGAAAATATGTTGAAAAATAGTAGGAAAACAGAAGAATACAGCTGATGATGCAGGCTGCAATGGAAGCAGACATAACCACCGGAAAAATGATACGGATACTTATCTTTTTATTTTTCATTTTCAGCTCCTTGTATATTATTGCCGATCTATGTATCTGACTGTGCAGATTTTCTGTATTTTACAGGTGAGATTCCACAGTTTTTTTTAAATACGTAGCTGAAATAATTTGGCTCCGGATACCCTACCATCGCTCCGATGGTCTGACTCTTATAATCAGTCTGCAAAAGCAGTTTTTTTGCTTCTTCCATACGTCGACTGATCAAATAATTAATGAATGTACCTCCTGTTTCCTGCTTGAATATTTTCGAAAAATAGGAGGTACTAACATGTAACTCTCCACATATCGACTCCACACTCAGCTCCGGATTCCGGAATTTTTTTTCCACGATCTTCATTGCATTTTCTGCCAGAACCACATTGTTGTCAATCTGTTTTTTCTGGATCAGTGATCGTATCAGAAGGCAGTAATTCAAAAGCCAATGATCTAATTCTTCCCCCGTGCTCAACGAAAGGATCTTCACCGCCATCTTTTTGGATCCCGCAAATTCTGCGTCTGATGTAATCTGGTATTTCTTATAAAATCTGGCAACAGAAAAAGAAATTTCCAGAATAACGATCTGATATTCATTCAAATTATAGTGACCCTTATGCAGCCATGCGATCAGATCACCGACCTGTTTTTTCAATTCTTCTTCCGTACAATATGTGATGGATTTTCCGATCATTTCCACCTGAGAGTTCCAGTCCTCTTCCTCCTGCTGCGGCATGATATCGTTATAGTAAGTATAGCTCTCCTCCGGCAAAACAAGATTATAATCCAATGCTTCTGCTGCCTGAGCATACAACGCCGGCATATCTTTCAGATTCTCTCCGCTGTTGCTGATCCCGCAGGAAATCCTCGCTCCGAAAATACGCTGGATCATAACTGCTGTTTCCTGGATACTTCGTGTGATCTTCCCAATCTCATGTCTCTTGCTGCCACCAAGGAGAAATACTTCTTTATCGCCCATACCAAATTCATGAACGTGTGCAATTTTTTCCAGTGCTTCCTTCAACGTTTCCTTCATTGACAGTTCGCTGAGAATGTCCTTCTTCCCTTCTTTTCCCACTTTTACTGCTATAACTGAATACACCTGATCCGAAAGATCCAGTTTCAGATTTTTTATCTGCCGCCTGCATTCCTTCTCCTCCATAACCTCTGTCATAAGCCTGGAAAAAAACTGCTGACGCAATAACGGCAAGCTCTGTGTATATGCATTCTCCAGCCGGACACGGTTTATTTTTTCATTATATTCTTTCTCCAGTTCCTGATACATTTTTATGAGCAGACGTTGCATCTCCTCGTAATCAATGGGTTTCATCACATATTCCGAAACTCCATAACTGATAGCCAGACGTGCGTATGTAAAATCATCCCATCCGGAAAACAGGATTACCTTTGTATTCATATAATTTTCATGGATATTCTTTGCCAGCTCCAGACCATCCATGAAAGGCATTTTTATGTCACTGATCACTAAATCCGGATGAAATTCATCCATCATATCAAGCACTTCTTTTCCATTCTGTGCTGTTCCAACTACAGAGAATCCAAGGCTCTCCCAGTCTATTCCCTTCTGCATTCCATATAGGATATTCGGTTCATCATCTGCCAAAATAATACTAAATACTCTCACACTCCATACTCCCTGATGTTTTACTGTATTTTATGATAGCATATTATCAATATACATAAAATACAAAAAATCCCCTGTTTATTGTTTTCACAATTAAAACAGGGGACTGCTCTTATTTCTCTTCTGAGCCGTTCAGTTTCGCAACAACTTTTTTCATAAATTTATCATCTAATTTATATTTGCTCTTAAATACAACATATGCAAGAATAACTCCGATAGTCGGCACTACACACATCAGAACACGAATAGAATTCTGTGTTGCAAGTGACTGCACTGTGTTCGGAACATATCCTGTAAGCTCCAGTACAAATCCAATAGCCAGCGCTGTAAATGCTGCTGTCAATTTTACGATCAGGGTCTGCAGAGAGAATACAACACCCTCGTTTCTGTTTCCGAGAACATATTCTCCATAATCCACAACATCCGCAAGGAATACCGTTGCACATCCAAGCTCCAGACCGGTTCCTGTCTTAACAATAATACCAGCAATCGCTGTCAAAACAATATTATTCGGACACACAATTCCTACCACCAGAAGAAGAATCAATCCGATCGGTGGCAACACACACGCAAACAAAAACGCCTGCTTTCTGGACAAGATCTTTGTTACCTTCGGGAAGATCAGAAGTCCTACAACCTCTGCAACAGATGCACTGATCATAAATGCAGATAACATTCCGGCATTGTTGCATACATAACTGAAGTAATAGGTCGCAACTCCCATGATTGCCTGAATTGCCACATTATATAAAAGAATCAGCAATACTGCCCATCTTAACTGGTCATTTTTTCTGATGACTGTGAAGATGTCTTTAAATTTCATTTTTTCTTTTTTCTCAACATCATGCTGGATCTTTGGCAGATTCAGTACACATACAGCCATTGTAAAAATAAATGTTGCTGCAATGATCAAAGCAAATCTATGATATCCTGTATAATCACCGCCAAGACCTTTGATGATCTGTACTCCAAATCCGGCAATGATCAGTGACTGTCCGATACTTGCAAAAATTCTTGGCAGTACGGATACTTTTTCACGCTCCTGAGGATCAGATGTAAGATTCGGGATTACTGACCAGTATGGAATGTCCATAATTGTATAGGTCATTCCCCATAATACATAAATAACAGATGCAAAAACACAAAGGCTTACGCCTGATAAATGAAAATCTGTAAATACAATTACAAATACAAATGCGTTGATCAACGTTCCGATCACCAGCCACGGTACAAATTTGCCAAAACGGCTTCTTGTATTATCAACAACCATTCCCATGAAAAGATCATTAAACGCATCCCAGATCTTTGCCACGAAAAACATGGTTCCGATAAACGCCGGCGCTACTTTAATGATATCTGTAAAATAGATCATGGAAAAAGTTGCTATCATTCCATAGATCAAATCCTTACCCAATGCTCCAAAAGCAAACGAGTACTTTACTCTTCCAGGAATCTTACCCTGGTAAACCACACTGCTTTTATTGTTATTATCCATTCCTCTATCTCCTCTTTTATGCCCTTTCTTTGTACACATTTCTTTACCGTGTGATAGTTTAGCATTTTGGGATGGATATGAACATTTGATATTCTATTCAAAAAATATGATTTTTTGTTTTTAACTCTATTTTTCGAACAATTTACTTTTCTTTTGCCTTGCCATCTCTTGTCAACATTTTTTTTGAACTTTTGAAGGTCTCTGTTCTTTTCCTGACGTTTCTTCTATAGCAGCAATTTCCTCCGCCGTATATTCCTCTATTTCTGTCTTTGTTACCTGTTTGATATGCTTTTTTTTCAGGCGCAGATATACGAATTCCCGAAAAATAGTATAGAACACGGAAAGCAGTGGAATGAAAACAAGCATACCTACAATTCCCATAAGGTTTCCGCCGATCGTAACTGCTGCAAGAACCCAGATTGACGGAAGCCCTACGGATTCACCCACAACATGAGGATAGATCAGATTTCCCTCGATCTGCTGCAGCACCAGAAATACTATAATAAATAAAATTGCCTGTTTCGGATTTACCATAAAGATCAAAAAGCTTCCCACTGCACATCCGATAAAGGCCCCGAAAATCGGAATCAATGCAGTAAACGCAATCAAAACTCCGATCAAAAGTGCATATGGCATCCTCAAAATACTCAGTATCACCACAAACATGCATCCGAGGATCACAGCTTCCAGACACTGACCTGCAAGAAAATTCGCAAATGTCCGATAAGTCAGAGAACAAATTTTAAGAAAAGCATCTGCCTTTTTCTTTGGAAGAAAGGCAAAAAATACTTTTCGGATCTGCACATGCAGCTTCTCCTTCTGAAAAAGAACATAGCAGGCAAATGAAAATGCAATAAAAAAGGTTGCCAATCCACTGACTATGGAACCCACTGCTGACATTGTGGTATTCATCATATTTCCTGCACCATTTCCAAGAAGACTTATTCCCCACTTGATCGCCTGATCCGGATTAAACTGCACCTGATTTACCAGCTTCATGATTTCCTGGTTATTATGGGAAAATTCCCGAATCCAGCCTTGCATCTGCGGAATGAAATCAGCGATACTCATCATCAGAGTTCCCATTGTCCGCGTAAGCTGCGGAATCACCCCGAACATTACCAGTACGATTACACCAACCGCCAATATGATCGTAAGGAGCAGACTTATCGGTCTTGCCAGTTTTCCAACTGTCTTATTTTCTTTTTTTACTCTTCCGAAAATTTTCTTTTCCAAAAAGCTCATTGGCACATTTGTTATAAAAGCGATCGCCCCGCCAAGCACAAACGGAAATATAATCCCCCATATTGCTTTTAGCACGCTGAGCACCACATCGAATTTCCATAGGGCAACTACAAGAAGTGCTGTAAACACAATAAGCTCCCTGATTTTTTTTATAGATATTTTGCTTAAATCCACTATTTTTCCTCTCTTTTTTTCAATTTCATACGTATCCATTTAAGCATCTGAATGATTGGAAGACTTGCAAACGCATACAAATATACACAGCCAAGCTGCATCAGATCCAGCGTCTCTACTTTAAACAGGAGATGAAATCCCGGAACCGTCAGTACAACGGTAATGAGTACTGCCCCAAGTGCAAATGCTCCCTGAAGCCATTTATTATTAAAGAAACGTTTTGTAAAGATAACCGGATGATCCGATTTGCAGTTGAATCCATGGAACAAACGTGCCAGACAAAGTGTTCCGAAGGCATAGGTACTGCCAAGCAGTGCACCATTCTGGTTATATCCTGTCAAAAATCCTATCATCGTCATCATACCGATCACCAGGCCTTCCAGACCGATTTTACCAAGAAAATCCTTTGTCAGTATTGACTCGTCTGCTGATCTTGGTTTCTCATTCATCACCTCACTGCTGTGCGGCTCCACGCCTAATGCGATCGCCGGAAGACTGTCTGTCAAAAGATTGATAAACAGCAGATGTACCGGTGCAAAGGGAACCGGAAGTCCTGCAAGGGATGCACAAAGAACTGCCAGGATCGCACCAAAGTTTCCTGACAGAAGAAACTGGATCGCATACTTGATATTCTGATATAAATTTCGTCCATTTTCCACTGCTTTTACAATTGTTGCAAAATTATCATCTGTAAGCACCATTGCTGCAGCATCCTTTGCGACCTCTGTTCCGGTCACTCCCATTGCAACACCAATATCTGCCTGCTTCAATGCCGGAGCATCATTCACACCATCTCCGGTCATTGCCACGATCATCCCCTTCTCCTGCCATGCACGGACAATACGGATCTTGTGCTCCGGTGACACTCTTGCATACACAGAAATATTCGGGACAAATTCCCTCAGCTGCTCATCACTCATATTTTCAATATCAGCGCCCTCGCAAGCCTCCGACAGATCGTGTAAAATTCCGATTCTCTTTGCAATTGCAGCTGCTGTGATCTTATGATCTCCAGTGATCATAACCGGCCGGATCCCCGCTTTTATACATTCTGCAACCGCAGCCTTTGATTCTTCCCTCGGCGGATCCATCATAGCGATCAAACCAAGAAATACCAGATGGTTCTCATCTTCTGTCGTCAATACATGCTTCTCCGGAATTTCACGATAGGTAAATGCCAGTACCCGTAACCCTTCCATTGAAAATTCCTGATTCTGGCGCTGGATCTTTTCTTTATCTGCTTCTGTGATTTCCCGAACTCCGTCCTTTGTCCAAATTCTGTCTGTCAGCTCCAGAAGCCGGTCAACCGCACCTTTTACGATCATCCGGTTCTCACCATCAATTCTGTGAAGCGTTGACATCATCTTACGGTCACTGTCAAAGGGAAGCTCTCCTTCTCTTTGATAAAGCTTTCTTACACCTGCAGCCTCAATTCCGTACCGGCTGCCCAGATTGATCAATGCCGTTTCCGTCGGATCTCCGATCTCCACTCCATTTTCATTTGTTGAATCATTACATAAAATGCTGTAGTCCAAAAGACATCTCTGCGCCGGATCTGCTACATCAATTGCATCTGCTGTGATTCTTTTTCCATCAATATAATAATCTTCTACTGTCATTTTGTTCTGTGTGAGTGTTCCGGTCTTATCCGAGCAGATAACAGAAACGCTTCCAAGACCTTCCACAGCCTGGAGCTTACGAATGATCGCGTGCTCCTTTGCCATCTTCTGTGTTCCGAAAGAAAGGACGATCGTCACGATGGAGCTTAAAGCTTCCGGAATCGCTGCGACTGCAAGTGCTACTGCAAACATAAATGCACTGCTAATCTTCTCACCGCGGAATACACTGATCGCAAACAGAATTCCGCAAAATATCAGAATCAGAATGGAAAGCTTCTTTCCAAAATCATCCAAATTCGCCTGAAGTGGCGTCTGTTTTTCCGAAGTCGATTTCAGAAGTCCCGCAATCTTTCCAACCTCTGTCTGCATTCCTACATTCGTTACAACCGCTCTGCCACGCCCATATGTGACAAAGCTTCCGGAAAACAGCATATTTGTCCGATCACCAAGCGGTGCTTCCTCCAAAATAATGTCCATACTCTTTTCAACCGCAAGACTTTCTCCGGTAAGAGCACTTTCATCGACCTTAAGACTTGCATTTTCAATCAATCTTCCATCCGCAGGGATCATATCACCTGCTTCAAGAAGGATCACATCTCCTACAACCAGTTCTCTTGCCGGAAGCTGTACCGCCACACCATCACGCAATACTTTTGCCTCCGGACCGGCAAGCTTCTTTAAACTCTGCAGAGACTGCTCAGCCTTTACGGTCTGCACGGTTCCCAAAATCGCATTGATCGTAATAACGATCACGATAACTGCTGCACTTTCCACATCTCCAAGCATACCGGATATCACTGCCGATGCGATCAGGATCAGCACCAGAAAATCCTTATACTGTTCAAAAAAGATCTGCAAAATACTTTTTTTCTTTCCTTCTGCAAGCTCATTCCATCCGCACTTCTCTCTGGACCGTCTGACCTGTTCATCGGTAAGCCCTGATTCCCTGCTTTCCACACGCTCGAGAACTTCTTCTGCTGTCTGCTGATAAATTTCTTTCATTACCTTTGCCTCCTTTTTTGCAAATATTCACCAACTGTAATTTTTTTATGCAATAAAGGATTTTTTGATAAAATGATATAAAAAAAGAAACCCTTATTGCATAACAAAAATGCAATAAAAGTCTCACCATTTCCCTGCAGCGCCGGATGTTTCCACCGTACTGACGACACTGCAAACGCAGATTTCCAAACGTAGGTTACTCCCCTTTATCAGTTTTAATAGTATAACAGAATCGGTACCTCTGTCAAGGATAAAAATCAAAGCCCCATGACAAACGCATGAATGATTATCTGCCATCAATCCTTTTTTCATCCATTTTTAAACTTCAGAGCTGTTGTAAAATATCCGATGATATCATTCCCATAACACGTCTGATCGTATCATGGGATGGGATCCCATTCTTTAATTCAATATACCTACGCAGATAATCCTGATAATTTTCCGCCGGTATTTCAACGACCACACCATATGGTAATTAATATTACACACAAGTCCTGTAATGTAATAGATTTTCTTTCATACATATAGTATAACATAACGAGTAGAAATGTACGATAAAAAAACAAATATATTTTCAAATAACATAAAAAAGATGCGTTGCGATAACTTTTTCATTACCTTAACACATCCTTTCGTATTATTATTTTTTACTACTCTTCTTAATGACAGCTATGGCTTCCGCATCCATGCTCGCCACATGTATGTCCTTCCCCGTGGCTGTGCTCATGATGAGAACACTTAACATCTGGATTATAATCGAGTGTTTCATTGATAAAAGCTTCTACTGCTTCATCCGCATCTCCGGAAACTCCTCCGAAAAGCTTAATGCCGGCTGCCGCTAACGCTGTCTGTGCGCCGCCTCCGATTCCACCACAGATCAAAACATCTGCATTCAATGCTTTAAGAACTCCTGCCAATGCGCCATGTCCGCTTCCATTCGTATCTACTACTTCTGAATGTGTTACTTTTCCTTCCTCTACATCGTAAATCTTAAATGTCTCTGTGTGTCCAAAGTGCTGGAAAATCTGTCCATTTTCATACGTTACTGCTATTCTCATGATACCTTCTCCTTTTTCCGCTGCATATTTTTGATGAATCTCCTGTTTGTAACATCCTCCAAGTCCACAGTTACTGCTCTGACCATCACAGATTTTGAAATCTCCACCTTCAATTTTAAGCGGATATCCATCAATGAGTGCATCTGCTATTTTCTTCCTGGCAATCTCATAAATTCGTTGAACAGTTGTTCTTGCTACTTGCATAGATGCTGCGCACTGCTCCTGACTATAACCTTTCTTGTCCAAAAGACGGATGGTTTCATACTCATCTACCGTCAGAACAATAGGTGTTTTTTTCTCAGTATCGTCTGCCGGAAAGAATTCTAAAACATTGGGGAAATGGCAAACTTTTCTGCATTTTACTGGTCTCGGCATAAACTGCTCCTTTCTTGCTTTTCTTATATGATAGCTCTATAAAAAGCATATGTCAATAATATTTTTGACATATGTCCATATGGCTCAGCTAATAGTATTACTTAACCACATCTTTACACTTTTTCATCTTCTGCTTCTGGCAGCGTCCCAAATTCCACTTCCCCAAAACAGTTTCCGGGGGCCGGAAACCCGCATAAATCCAGCATTCCCAAAAATCTTTCTTCCCAAAAAGGCCTCCCGGAAATGCCTTTTTTATTTTTCGCTATGTCCTTTCGCACCCCCTTTTGACACTTTTTTCGTAATTTCATTTGTCAAAACCGGGAAGGCTTTATCCATAAGATATCGAGATAATCCGGCTGCAACAGACTATCCTTTTTTATTCTTTTTTCGGACAATCTTTCCGCGCCCCTCTTTTTTTCTGTTCGCTTTTTAAATCTCTTTTTCTTTTTTTCACAGACCTTTGATGCCTGGTTTTTGACTTAGTTAAGCCTTTTTTAAGGTTTCTTTTGGGTTTCTCTTCTCTTTTTTTATTAAAAAAACCCTGTTCCAGGATTTCTCCTGAGACAAGGTTTTTGGTGGTTCTTTTGGGTTTATTTTTCTTCTTTTTGCTCGTGGCGGAAGAAGTTTGGATGAATGGGATGCACTGGTTTTTGACAAGGGATGTTACGAAAAAAATGTCAAAAGGCAGTGCGAAAAAATATCCAACTTATTCAAACTCGATTTCGGCAACTATATATTGTGTCTAAAAAGATGATACATCACCATATTTTGTATAATTATTCTTAATATTCTATGCATTCTTTATCGTTTTGGGACTTTTTGCAAGCATTTTGCAACCGCAATCACTGCGAATCACTCTTTAAGCATTTTTCTATGTACTCCCGACACCCAGCTTCTAAAATATAGAACGCACAGCTATTGTCGGTTAAAATCTGCTTACGATTCGTTGTAACCATGCTACATCTACTAATGCCTGTCTTTCTTCTTTAAGGTCTTCATATGTAGAGCTGATAAAAATAGAAAACTTCCGTCTATCTCTCATGTCTATATTCTCTTCGTTTTGATTATCGACTTACTAATGGTCAAGCTTCCAGTTCCATTAGTTCCATACTTTATATTAAGTATTTTTTCTTCAATTCGTAACTATTCAATACCTTCATCATTATGATCAAAAATCCATGTTTTTCACGGAATTCGCAGTAAAATGCGTATGCCTATTGAACAGTTACTATGCATTACTTAATTAGCGTTTTATATGAAGCCATTTTCTGTTTTATCATTGTGTCTTTACGCATATTGCTTAATCCCTTAAAGTTTTTTATCAATTCTATCACTTCAGATATCGCAGGGGATGTGTTTTTCTCTTCCATTATTTCAATAAGTTGTCGATATTTCTTTTCACAAAGCGAAAATTGTAACATACTTGAAATATGCTCGTTCATAAACGAGAATACAGCTATAGTAATTTGTTCTTGATTAAATTGCTTAATCAACTTAATATATATTGGTTCCGCATCATAGCATACACCATTACCATTCGTTATAAATGCATCTACTAATGTATACACATATTTATTATCTAGCTGTTTAGGTATTCTATTATTTCCAACCAAACGTTCTAACTGATATGCAAAAGTTGGTTCCTTATAAAAATTGTTTAATATACTGTTATGTGCCTCATATAACTGATTAATTACAGTATCTAATTCTGTTGTTCTTATTTGCTCAGGTAAATAAGATTGTCCATTAACTAATTCTAATAATTCTCGTGCATATTTAGCCTCTTCTCCGTCACCATTTACTGCGAATCTAGCATATTTTATGCCAAAGTCATTTTTTACCTCTTCGTCAATTCGATCCCATATAATAGGGAATACTTTTCTTATATTCTCCCTTACAAATTGCTCGGTTTCTCTTCTAGAATATGTTCCAAACAATCCAGCCGAAAGAGAATTTACTTTTTCCTGCGATAAATTGCAAACAAACGACGTTAATGCCTGTATTTCACTATCACCAAGACTTTTTTCTTTAAGATTTTTTAATAACCGCCCTATTTCTATAGTAATATTAGAATTAGGCAAGTTAATAACTTCTTTTATGCAAGTTTGAAGCCATGATATTAACTGTAAACCTGTTATCTCAACTTGATTGGGATGGGCGGCACTAGCCCAATTTCTCATATACTTAATATAATCCAAATGTCTATAACCTATATCAGATATCATATCTATTTCTTTAGCACCTTTAATTAATTCACTATCATCTAACTTAACCAAATCTTCAACACCTGATAATCTTTTCCTTTTATCTGATGTTACAGCAACATCATAGAAATATTCAATATCATAAATAGCCACACGTTTTCTTAATTGAAAAACTGTTTCATCCCACAAATAATTTAATGCTGCATCAAATAACCCTGAGGATGCAGCTGTTATGAATTTAGATATATAAACTGCACCACTAATATCTTCCTGCCTTAGCAAATCTACAACATCTTCAAAATTTCTTATTACACTTTTTCTTTCTGCAATTGGCACCAATATTCCTTCTGTTGGCAATCCAAAAGAACCCACATACGCCAATAAACTATTTTCATAATTAGATAACGATGTATTTACCTCTTTCGTACTAATAATTTCTTCGCTCATATTTTCATTCCTTTCATCGATCATAATTAAATTATTTTATAAATATCCATTAATCTTCTCAATCCAACTACTGTTATCACTCTCAAATAGCTTTATGAACTTTCCAAAATTACTGCTACCAGTAACAGAATCATCCGAATCCAAATCTTTCACTCGTCGACTCATATCTTTGTAATTCTCCGCAGTAACATGCTCCATAACTTTCTGAATCTGGTCTGCTCTTCCTTTGTAATTCTCAACTCCGGTTATTTCTTTATCAATGGAGCATTCACTGGTTTTGCTGGAGATTTCAGATTTTCATCGGTCCAATGCTTAGATATAATCTGCATCGTACAAGGATTACCAAACATAATCACTTCATCTGCTGCATTATCCACACCATGAAACTCATTAATTTTGCGTTTAATGTCCTCATACTGCTCATGTGGTTTCTTTTCCGTATCACAGAACACAAGTACAAGTTCATCTGCTCCATTTTAATATCGATCCTGATACCTCGCTGGAATATTTCCGTTTCCACCGGCATTTACCAATGAGATATCATATTGTTGGTTCCATACTTTTAAATTTTTTAATCGATTTAGATACTCATATTCCTCATTACCTTCACAGATAATACAAATTTTATGGTTGTCAAAAAACCTAGGGAGCTTATTTGGCATCGGCATCATCCCCCTTTACACCACTTTTAATGCTAAGTAAAGAGTTAATCAATTCTGGATCAGGTAAAGCTCCAAGTGCACCTTTCCTATATTTTTCCATAACATCTGTCGTATCTCGTACTCCCTGCTGTGCAGTAAAATCAGCAAGAGAATATATATATACACCTTCTTCATCCTTGTGAACAAACCAAATCTGCTCCTTGCGGAACATTCTCTTGCAATCCATAAAATTTATATCATGTACTGTAAATATCATCTGTGCACTTGTATTCAATTCATTATTAAACATGGCAACAATCGCTCTGGTGAGCTTAAAATGAATACTGCTGTCCAGCTCATCCACGACTAAAATTCTGCCCTGTTCAAGTGCTTCGATTACATAGCTGGCAATAGCAGCAATCTTCTTTGTTCCTGTAGAATCAAACATCATACTTGGTACATGGACTCCTTTATAAGTGGATACCAATCTGATTTGATCCATAATGTTCTCCTGAATATCAAGCACTTTCTCATCTGGCTTTTCATCACCTTCACCAGTTTTCAGCTGTATCTTATCCATATCCACATATTCAAAATTATCCATATATAAATCAGCATTTTTTATGAATTCAACAACCTTTTGCTGCAACTGATTCTTATTCTTCAGGAGTTCAATCGTGTGCTGCATAGGTATGTTATTCATATTGATGATATCAATTTTTTCTGCAAATCCGACAAGAATCTGCTTCATCTCGTTGATATGTTCAAATTTACTTGTATCTATTACATAACATAGCAAATTATTTTTCGATACAACAGGAATCATAGTCTGCACAGATTCATCAATACATTCATATATTTCACTAATTGTATCCTTTTTCAACCAGCAAACTTCTTTTTCATTGTTGTACTGATCTTTGAATATCTCAGAAAATGATTCATATATATATTCTTCTTTTTCTGCGTCATACTTAAAGTCATAAGAAAACTTTCTTCCTGATGACATAAATGTTACGCCTAACTCACAAACATCACTCTCAGTAAATATATTAGGCATTAAACCATTTTTCTTATTTAAAAGCACATTTTTTATTGCCCTAATGCACTTGATTAGACATGTTTTACCGGCATTGTTTGGTCCATATATTCCTACCGTTTTAAGGACATTAAAATTATTCTCTTTGTGAACATTTGCTCCAAATTTTTTATTTCGCATATCTGCTTTCATTGAAAATGTAATATCATCCTCAAATGCATAACAGTTTTTTGCTCTTACCTCTATAATCATGTCTCATTCCTCCAAGTCACTTTTCCTATTTACTTATCATTATTATATCATTAAATATTTTTCATGCAACTTTTTTCCATAAAAAATATTTAATTTTATAGATTTAACAATATATCATATAGCAAAAAGGTAGCCTTTCGACTGCCCCAAATCACACATACACCAACTCCCTCACCACAATCTCCTCCGCACAAGCAATAATGTTATTCATCTTCCCTACCCACAGCATCTGATTCTCAGCTTTTAACTGCTCTGTCACGCCTTGTTTCTCCTTCATCTTTTCCACAATCCTGTCCAGCATCTCATGGCATTCCTCATCAATATCATGCAGATATTCATTTAGCCTTCCATCAAGCAACAGCTCCATATAATATCCATGTTTGAACTCTTTCAGATACTCACATCTCATATGTCCAAACTTTCCAATATTATAATTTGTTCCCTCTGGCAACTGTAAATCCGGATAATAAATATTATCCTCGCCCAGCACATAAGTAATTCCATTCTCTACAATAACTTTCTCCAATTTTCCCATAACTTTTATCCACCTTTCTGCGATATTTCTCGCACCTCAACATCAATAATAGCCTCTGGCTCTTTTACAGCCTTTCACATACGCTCTGATTCCAACATATACTGCCTGAACTAATAACAATAAAGCAACAAGATTCAGCTTTACTAAGACCTTTATCCAATCTCCAAAATACACAGCCATAGCTAAACTTATCTTTTTTATCCTTTTTTCGGACAATCTTTCCGCGCCCCTCTTTTTTTCTGTTCACTTTTTAAATCTCTTTTTCTTTTTTTCACAGACCTTTGATGCCTGATTTTTGGCTTAGTTAAGCCTTTTTTAAGGTTTCTTTCG
Source organism: Blautia sp. SC05B48 (assembly GCF_005848555.1). Lineage (NCBI taxonomy): Bacteria > Bacillati > Bacillota > Clostridia > Lachnospirales > Lachnospiraceae > Blautia > Blautia sp. SC05B48. The sequence goes on from NZ_CP040518.1 coordinate 994,195, forward strand.
GGTTTCTCTTCTCTTTTTTTCATTAAAAAAACCCTGTTCCAGGATTGCTCCTGAGACAAGGTTTTTGGTGGTTCTTTTGGGTTTATTTTTCTTCTTTTTGCTCGTGGCGGAAGAAGTTTGGATGAATAGGATGCACTGGTTTTTGACAAGGGATGTTACGAAAAAAATGTCAAAAGGCAGTGCGAAAAAATAATTTCATCACTCAAACTCTACAAAGACTAACGCTTTTTGTTTAGGAATTATTCTCTGTAATGTTTCTCGTTCTTTTGATTATTTGATATATCCATATTATCCTGCCTATACGAGCTAATGTTATCATTTTGTTATCGGCATTGATAACACCTACTCGATAACTGTGGATAATAACTATATGTAGCATGTCAAATTATAAGCTATTTTGCTTAGAGATTCAACACAAAACTGAAATTTTACTTTTCCTTATATTCATCTGGTATTGCTATTTGAAATGTTTCACACAACAGCATCACATCATGCACATCATTTTTATCGTGTTCATATCCCAAATGAAGCATTACCTGACTCAATGGTTCAATACAAGAAACAGTTATATCTCCAACTTTTCCAATACCGGAAAAAGTTTTTGATGGAAATATATCTCCCTCATAAACAATTCCGTCATCTGTAAATTCAAAACAATGTAAATCAATGATTCTTTGTTTATCATCTTTCCAGACAGTATGACCATCCGTTGTATAATCAGTATTTACTTCCTCAAATCCATGCTGCTTAATCACATAAATATAATCATGATAATGTTTCAGTTCAACAAACAAATCAATATCATTGTGTATTCTTGATTCTCTTTTAAGAAGTGCATCAACACCCCATCCGCCATCTAAATATACTTTAATTTCGTTTTGCAAAGCATATTTTATAATTTCACATGCATCTTCTGTACGTACCATAATCTATCCTCCAAATTCAAATCTTTGTATGCTTTCCAACTCACTAAAAGCCTGAAATTTGTCAGTCTTTCATCCTTTTTGTTATCAATCACCAATTAGCTGTAATCCATTAGGATTTAGCTGATATATTTTATCGCACACCTCTTCAATATACTTTCTATCGTGAGAAATGCTAATGACAGCCCCCGGAAATTCTCGGAGCATTTTTCTTATTACCGGACCGGACAATGGTGAAAAATTTCTTGTCGGTTCATCCAGAATAAGAACATTTGCACCACTTAAGCTCATCCTCAAGAGAAGCACTTTCGCCTTTTGTCCGCCTGATAACTCCCGAATCGGATGCTCCATTTCATCTGGTGTGTATTTAAGTGAACCAAGGTATGTTCTAATTCTTGTACGCTCTTCTTTATCTCCTGTTTTATCAAGGTAATCAACCGGTGTAACATCCAAATCCAGCAGGTCTTCATAAGTTTGAGGCATATATTCTGCTTTAATGTCATTCCGATTTAGGAGTTCTTCCGCTATCTTTTTTAGAAGAGTCGTTTTTCCTGCCCCGTTGGCTCCTATCATACAGATTTTTTCTGAACCTTTTATTTTTAAATGAATTCCTTCTGCTAAAATTCTTTTGCCATCCGGAGTCACAAGCTTTGAAAGTTCATATTCTATGACCGTTTTTCCTGCGGGAATGTGTGAGTTTTCATCCCCTAATTTGACAAAGATTGCTTCTTCCTGTTCCGGCATCTGAGTCATATTTTCATCTTCTTTTTCAAATCTTCGTTCCATTGCCTTAACCGTATGCATTTTGTCCTTTAAGTTTTTGGCAACAGACGGTGCTTGTCTGGTACAACTTCTTAATGCACCTTGTACACTCTGCATAACTCTTTGATATTTTTCATCGCGAATCTTTTTCTCCCTACGGTCACTCAGTGCCCGCTGTTTTTGGATTTCAAATTTATGAAGCCGTTCTTCCACATAGCGTCTATAGGGAAGCTTTGCCACGGTATATCTCGCCTTTGTTTTTCGTATAATCTGCTCGATATGTATCACCATGTTGGCAGTACGCTCTATCAGCGTTTCATCGTGTGAAATAAAAAGCACAATGTGCTTCCAGTCATTTATGATTTTTTCCAGTAATGTAAGCGTCGCAATGTCGATGTCATTGGAAGGTTCGTCCAACAACAGCACAGAAACATCGCGAATGAAAAGCCTCATAAGTTGTGTCTTGACTTTTTCGCCTCCTGAAAGACTACCCATTGTCTGGTTACTGTAGAAAAAATCATTTTTCATTCCAAATTTTCCCGCAATAACAGACAATTCTTTAGGCGTTTTCTCCCAGAATATTTCCTCTTCAGAAAAATATTCGTATATTGTTTTTTCCTTATCTTCATCGAGCATCTCCTGCGGAAGATAACCAAGACGTTCGTGTCCCATTATCCTTTCCCCATCTGCTTCTATATAGTTTTCTACAAGCGACGGATTGTATATCCACTTCATTAATGTCGATTTCCCATTTCCCTCTTCTCCAATAATAACTGCCTTATCTCCATCATTTAGCACAAGGTTGAAATCATTAAGAATTATTCTCAGGTCTTTTTTATGTGTTAAATTTAATTTTTTTATCTGCAACATTAAAGTTTCTCCTTTTCGAAGTCTGAGCCAATTATTATTTTGAACACACAAAAACGAGTCTTTTTTGCATACGCAAAAATAGACTCGCTAAATAGACCCTTATTTCTTTTCCAAAAGGAAAACAAAGGAAATGCCTCTTGCGATAATCCAACTTAAGCGTACACAAAACAAACCTATTCTCTACAGGCTCAATAACTATATGTGTCTTACTTAAATCAAATTATCTATTAATCATTTCCTCACCTTACACAAAATGTGCCTTTCTTTCTTCTAATGGCAATACTATCATACTGTATTTTTTGTGTCAATACATTTCACCTTATGGAAGTGCAAATTAAAATTTTCACTTCCTAATTATACATCCAACCATTACGAAATTCAATCTTTCACAACCTCTTTACAACCACAACCACAGCACTCCAGCAAACGCAGGAGCACCATACCGTAAAACGCTTATGTGTAAATCAACTCCGTTCCTACAACTTCCCTCACACAAGCCTGAATATTATTCATTCTTCCAATCCATTCGTAGGGATTATCTTTCTTTAATTGTTCCGTCACATCTTGTCTGTCGGCATATTCCTTTACCAGTCGAAGAAACATATCCTCTGCTTGCTTATCGACTTCTGCAAGATAACTATGCAGCTTTCCGCTTGTCAGCAGGTTCATATATAACACTTTATAGTGTTCCTTTAAATGCCTTGCATGTCGTTTCCCCCATAAACCAATCGGCTCTATTTCTTCTTCGGCTGGTACTGTGATGTTCGGCAATAAATAATCACCCACCTGTCTATAAGTTCCGCCCATTTCTTCAAAAATTGTCTTTGTCATTTTCCTTTTCCTCCTGTGATTTTTGTCTATCGTGATCGTGTATTATCACGCTTGCGACCTTTAACTGTTCTTGCCTGCTCCAACAAATCATCTATCTGTTTGCGACCAAAAACCTTACGGAGCAGGCTGTAATCTTTATTTTCTGCTTTTAGGATTTTGTTTTCTTCGGTCAATCTTTCATTGACTTTCTCCAAACGCTGATTGGTGCGGTATAACTGTGCATTCGCTGTATTCAGCCTATGATAGTTGTCCCACCCCTCAAAGCAGCGGGCAAGCACCGTTTTGACAAGTTGCTTCAATTTCCTTACAACCGGCTCTGCCATTTTGGTTTTATATGCCTTTGCAGTCATAAATTTCTCTGGTTCTGGCAACTGATATTTCGGTGCAGTATCAAGCTCTATTTCAAGATTTGACAGCTCGTCTTTTGCCTTATCATAGTTCAATACTCGTTCCGACAACACATCAAATTCAATCTGTTTCTGCTCGATTTTCGCACCTAATGCCGCCACTTCTTTTTCTCTTTCCTGCTTTTTATAATCCAAAACAGAAAGATGTTTTTCGTGTGTGCCTAAATGTTCCCACTCAATCCCATAACGTTCCATCACCGCCGCAAGCTGTTCTTTTTCGGACTGTATCCATTGCGACCACTCCGTATCGCCACGACTGCCGCCCTTAAAACCTTGCGTTGCAAGAGCCTGCTTTAGTGACACTCTTGTATCAAGTCCACGCTTGCTACCTGTGGTAAAAGGTACAAAATCTATGTGCAGATGTGGTGTAGCTTCATCCATATGCAGATGAGCCGAGAACACCCGAAGCTGTGGATTTCGCTCCTGAAAACCCTGATAGTATTCATCTAAAATCTGCTTTGCCAGTTCTCCGTTTTCCGTATCGGCGTTCATATTTCCCTTACCGCCCACCTGTAAAATGATTTCGTGGAACGGTTTTTCCTGCTTGGAACTTCGGATTTTTTCATAATAATCTTTTATCTTTCGGTCTGACCTTATCTGCTTGGCATTGTATCTTTCCAATGCTTCATCAAACAATTCGTGATAAACTGTCTTTATATTTTCATTGCAGTAGTCGATATTGAGATGAGTACGAGTTCCGTCTACATTTTCTGCTCGGAACTTTCGGCTATTGTGATTGACCGAGCCTTTACCGACCATTGCACTTATCGTTCTCTGCATTTTTTCATCTCCCATCTGTAAATTTCAACATTCTCAGGTTTTGTTACTTTTGTCAAAAGTAACGCAAAAGCACTTTTGACGGGTACACCCATCAAAAATGCGACCTGTAAACAGGTTTTGCGTTCTCCGAAGGCTCTCCGAGGGGTGAGCGTGTGCCGGTGGCACACACGCCTGCGAACCGACCGAGCCAGCAGGCGAGACCAAAGAGCCGCCTTTGAAAAGGCACTCTCTGCACACTCCCCTAAACTTTATCCGGTGTCAAAGTGTGACGATGGTGACAATGTTTTTCACAGCGTGCTGCTCTCAAAAACATTGACACCTTTGACACCGTTTGTCACGCCGTCTGCTCGGTTTCTTTCCAAAGTGAAACCTTTCTTCCGTCGTGTGTGCGGCTGTTCTGATAACGGATACCGTAATCACGAAACAGCCTGCTTGCGTTGATACTGAGCCTTAAAGAAAGTACATTCGGCTTTATATCCACCGCAAGCCTTTCGCAAAGTTCCGAAGCAGTTCCTTCCCATCTGTCACTTTCCGAAAAGAGCGTATCCGCTATCTTCTCAAGCAGAGGTTCGGGCGGTTCTTTCCACATCTCCGTTTCCGATTTTGCAAAGTTCCACACCAATCGCTCGCTGTCCCTTACAAGATGGATTTTCATATCCTGCTGGTCTCTGCCAGCAACATCAAGTGTGGCATTGTTGGAAGTACGCTTGTCCTTACTGAGAACAAATGCACCGTCTGCCGCACCCATCAGACCATTCGTGCCTGAAATCATATCGAATATATCTTCCGATTTTTGTTTGCGTGTATGATGAACAATAAGCATTGAAACCTTGTAACTGTCTGCCAACGCTTTCAGCCTTGCCACAACATCATAATCACTTGCGTAGCTGTAATCTGCTCCGCCTGCTTCACGCACACGCTTTAAGGTGTCTATGATAATCAAGCCTGTGTCTGGGTGTTCCCTCATAAACCCTCTTATCTGTTCTTCCAGTCCGCCATTGACCGTTTTACATTCCGTTGCGAAATACAGATTGCCTGTCTCCTTTGCACCGAACATCTGAAACAATCGCTTCTGCAAACGTGGGTAATCATCTTCAAGGGCAAAATAAAGCACCGTTGCCTTACGCACCTTATACTCCCAAAGCGGTGTGCCTGTGCTGATATGATAGGCAAGCTGTGCCATCATAAAGCTCTTTCCCACTTTCGGGGAACCTACGAAAAGGTAAGTTCCCCTTTGGAGCAGACCGTCGATAAGTGGTGTCTGAACCTCAAACACCGTATCATACAGCGTTGTCATTGATACTGTTTTCAGATAGGAAGGGTCTAACTGTCTGAGTATTTCCCTTTGCATTTCTTCAAAAGATTGCTCGTACCCCTTGAAATCCGTATCCTGATTGACTATACTATTGTCAGTACATTTGGAAAGTGACTGTTCCGCATCTGTTGCCGCAGATACATTTGGAATAGTCATTTCTTTTTTATTCTCCATTCGCATCCTCTCCTTTCAAACCGCCGAGAATAATGGAAATCAGTTCTATTACACTCAGCAGTTCATCATCCACACCTTTTCCTGCTTCAATCCTTTTCAGTTCCGCAAGGACTGTGGCAAATTCCGTTTTCAACGCCTTATACACTCTCGGATTGCCCTGTACCACCACATCCTGATTTAAGCAACGGCGGTAACAATACTCCTGTTTTGGCAATCCTGATAGAGCTACAGCTCTGTTAATGAGTTCGTTTTCTTCGGGCGATACTCGAAACCCTACTGTGATATTCCTCCAACGATTTTTGTTATCTCTGTTCTTAGCTGACATTTTCAAAATCTCCTTTCCCTAAATCATCTAATTTTTCTGCCATCTCAATCTGCTTTGACGGAAAGAGGTGTGCGTACTGATAAGTAATATCAATACTTTCGTGACCAACTCGGTCAGCAATCGCCACCGCAGAAAAGCCCATATCAATCAAGAGTGAAATGTGGCTGTGACGGAGATCGTGAATGCGGATACGCTTCACGCCTGCCGCCTTTGCCCCTCTGTCCATCTCGTGATGAAGATAGCTTTTCGTCACCGTAAAGATACGGTCTTTCTTCTTCAATCCGTAAAGCATACCGAGATATTCTTTCATTTCCTCACACAGAAACTTCGGCATTTTAATCGTGCGGTTGCTCTTTTTCGTTTTCGGAGAAGTAATCACATCCTGCCCTTTCAAACGCTGATAGGATTTATTGATTGTGACTGTTTCCTTATCAAAGTTGAAATCTGCCGGAGTCAAAGCTAACAGCTCGCCCTCTCGGATACCGCACCAGTAAAGCATTTCAAACGCATAAAAGGAAACAGGCTTGTCCATCATCTCAAAAGAGAATTTCTTGTATTCTTCCTTTGTCCAGAACAGCATTTCCTTGTGTTCCTCACGTCCCATATTTCCCACCTTTGCCGCAGGATTGGAACGCAGTTCATAGTAGCGGACAGCGTGATTGAAAATGGCGGACAACTGATTGTGCAGCGTTTTCAGATACGTCTGTGAATAAGGCTTTTTCTTCTCATCACGATAGGCAAGCATTTCATTCTGCCAAGTAATAATCTCCTTTGTGGAAATCTCGCTGATTTTCAGTTTCCCGAAATACGGAAGTATCTTTGTGCGTATGATATGCTCTTTGGTAAGCCACGTGTTTTCCTTCAAACGGTTCTTCACATCATTGATATAAAGCTCCGTAAAGGCTTCAAAACTCATATCAAGGTCTGAAGAAGTCTGCAATTTGAACATTCTTTCCCATTCCTGTGCTTCTCGTTTGGTAGCAAAGCCACGCTTGCATTTCTGCTTGCGTTCCCCTTTCCAGTTCACATACCTTGCCATCACATACCAAGTACCGTTATCTTCATTCTTAAATACCGGCATTTACATTTCCCCCTTTCCTGCTCCGTAGAGCCTTTCGTAAAAATACTGGCGATTTACACGCCCTGCAATCGTAATAAAGCCCTTTGCTTTCAATTCCTCATTTAATTGTCTGATGAGTTTATATGCATAAGGTTTTGATACGTTTAGTTCCTGAGCCACATCTTCGGCTCGGATAAATCTGTTTTCCATATCCTTTTTCTTCCTTTCTTAAAATAATTTTTTGCTTGCCGCTTTCTCCGTGTTAAAGTTCCAACAGGCACTCCTGCTTGTCGGCAGGCGCTGTGCTGTCCCAATGCACCGCAGTACATCAGGCGCTCGCTCGTATAGGGGTTCCCGAAAAGTCGGAGACTTTTGGGGAAGAGGAGGAGCAGTGCAGCGAATGAGCTTTTGTGCTTGCACACAAGCGAACGATACGGAACTTGCTCCGACGAGGTCTTGGCGGTTTGGCTTTTCGGACGGTCATTCAGTTGTCGCATTAAGCATATTTGTTTAATTCGTAATTTATTTTACTAAACATATTTGCTATTGTCAAGTGGTTTCAAAGAAAATATTAAACATTTTTGTTTCGGTTTTTCTTGACTTCCACTAAACATTTCTGCTATACTTATTTCACTAAATATAAAAGGAGCGTATCATTATGGCTATCAGCGAAAGAATACATTTTTTCAGACTAATGCGTGGTATGACACAAAAGTATCTCGGTACAGCAATCGGTTTTCCAGAAAAGAGTGCTGATGTGCGTTTGGCACAGTACGAAACTGGTACACGCAAACCGAAAGCAGACCTTACAAATGCATTGGCACAGGTGCTTGATGTTTCTCCACAGGCTCTTGATGTTCCTGACATAGACAGCTATATCGGTCTTATGCACACTCTGTTTACCCTTGAAGATATTTACGGTCTTACTGTCAGTGAAGCAGACGGAGAGGTATGCTTAAAGGTCAACAAGGACAAAGGCAGAGAAGCATATGAACTCCTCAAAATGCTGTATGCTTGGAAAGAACAGGCAGACAAGCTATCTTCCGAAGAAATCAACAGAGAAGAATACGATAACTGGCGTTACCATTATCCAGAGTTCGACACCACACAGCGTTGGGCAAAAGTTCCATCACAGGAATTAAGTGACGCTCTCGTGGAAGCATTCAAAGACCACTTGAAAGATAAATAAGCACCTACAGGACCTGCCACTGGCAGCTCCCTACAGATGCTTTGGCAACGACAAAAAAGCCCTTAACTATGGTTATTAACCACAGCTAAGGGCTTAGTTTATAATATGGAATTTGTTCAGAGCCAAGCTCCGAACTTTAGTCTGCAAGCCACCTGTTAATTGTTCCGTTACCCATAAACCACTGGATAACAAGAATAATGGCACTTGCTATGACTGTTATCAATTTGTTATCAAAAGACTAATCGAAATCGCTGAAACCCGCATAAACACTGGCTTTTTTAAGCAACTCGATTTATTCAAACTCAATCGTTCCAGGCGGCTTACTTGTAAGATCATAGAATACGCGGTTTACACCCTTAACCTCATTAATAATGCGGTTCATCACCTTATTAAGTACTGCATAAGGAATCTCAGCAGACTCCGCAGTCATAAAGTCAATGGTCTTAACGGCGCGGAGCGCCACTGCATAATCGTATGTTCTAAAGTCTCCCATTACACCTACACTTCGCATATTTGTAAGGGCTGCAAAGTACTGGTTCGGCATCCAGGACGGATCTTTTCCGTGTTCTTTCTTGTAGTCGGCGGCTGCATTGTCGACTTCTTCACGGTAGATGTAGTCTGCATCCTGTACGATGCGTACTTTTTCTTCGGTGACTTCACCGATGATACGGATTCCAAGTCCCGGGCCCGGGAATGGCTGACGGAATACCAGTCTTTCCGGAATTCCAAGCTCAAGGCCGGCTTTACGGACCTCATCTTTAAACAGGTCACGAAGCGGCTCAATGATTTCTTTGAAATCAACGAAATCCGGAAGGCCTCCTACGTTGTGGTGGGATTTGATCACTGCGGATTCTCCACCGAGACCGCTCTCTACAACGTCCGGATAAATGGTTCCCTGTGCAAGGAAATCTACAGCACCGATCTTCTTGGCTTCCTCCTCGAAGATACGGATAAATTCCTCACCGATGATCTTACGCTTCGCTTCAGGCTCTGTAACACCGGCAAGCTTGTCGTAATATCTCTGCTGTGCATTCACGCGGATAAAGTTCAGGTCAAACTGACCATTCGGTCCGAATACACCTTCAACCTCATCACCTTCATCCTTGCGAAGAAGACCATGATCTACAAATACGCAGGTAAGCTGCTTGCCAATCGCTCTGGAAAGAAGTCCTGCTGCTACGGAGGAATCTACACCACCTGACAGGGCAAGGAGAACTTTTCCATCACCGACTTTCTCGCGGATCTCTTTGATCGTGTGTTCAACAAAGGCATCCATCTTCCAGTCTCCGGCACATTCGCAGACACCAAGCACGAAGTTGGACAGCATTGTCTTTCCTTCTACTGTGTGCAGTACTTCCGGATGGAACTGGATCGCATACAGTTTCTTCTCTTCATTCTGTGCAGTTGCTACCGGACAGTCTGCAGTATGTGCAGCGATCTCAAATCCCGGTGCAGTCTGGGAAATATAGTCTGTATGGCTCATCCAGCAGATTGTTTTGTCGGATACATTTTTGAAGATCCTGGAATCTTTCTTATCGATGAGAAGCTCTGTCTTACCGTATTCGCTGACATCTGCCTTCTCAACTTTTCCGCCAAGGACATGCATCATGAGCTGTGCTCCATAGCAAAGTCCAAGTACCGGAATACCAAGCTCAAATAATTCCTTCTGGTAAGTCGGTGAATCTGCCTCATAGCAGCTGTTTGGTCCGCCGGTAAGGATGATTCCCTTAGGATTCATCGCTTTAATCTTCTCAAGATCTGTCTTGTAAGAATAAATTTCGCAATATACATTACATTCTCTGACACGTCTTGCAACCAGCTGATTGTACTGACCGCCAAAATCAATGACAATAACTAATTCTCTTTTCAAGGCTTTCCTCCTGTTATTTATAACATCTTTAGAATCTGTTACTCATTATAAATGAGTACATGCACTTTTACAATGCTAATTTTATCTCCCGACGGACTTTTTATTTTCCAGAAAAATTTTTCACTGCTTTTTTGCCTGCTCATCCCAGTAAGCGCAGTCATTTCTTCCAATTATCTCCGATGTAAACGGAGTACCGTCATTCTTCTTATAATGTCTGGTCGCCCGGAAAACATATTTCGCACCGACATAAACGATCGGTACGTTGAAAAATACGATCAGAATATTTCCAAGATCAGAAAATGCCCAGAGATTTCCAAGCTCCAGTCCTGCGATATTACAGAGAATACCAAATGCGGCAACAAAAAGACCGATACAGCGTACAAAATTAATACATATCTTATCCTTGCGGATACGGTTTGCTGCGATTTCCGAAAAGCTGATCATTCCAAGCAGACAGGTAAATGCAAACAGGCAGAAACATAAGGTTACAAGAAATGTAACGATCCCGTTCATTGCAGTTCCCGGAGTCAGCACAGCAATGGACTCCGTATATTTGGGAAGTTTGTCAAGAGCCTGCCAGCTTTCCGCATCTGCTCCCGTCCAGCAATGTGCCATAACTACCACAAATCCGGTAAGCGTACAGATCACAATAGTATCAAGAAAAACTCCCAGAGAAGCGATCACGCCCTGCTCGCATGGATGCTTTGCGTCAGCTGCTGCCGCTGACATGGTGATCGTTCCCTGACCAGCCTCATTGGACATCAAACCTCGTTTTACGCCCTGTGCAAGAACTGTTCCAAAAACACCTCCAAAAAATGCATCCGGCTTAAAGGCTCCTGCAAACACGCTTCCGAAGAAATACGGAATACGGGTAAAATTCAATATGATAAGAAGTAACACTACTACCATATAGAGCACTGCCATCACCGGCACCATCATATCTGTCCATCTGGATACTTTTTTGATTCCGCCAAATGCGATAGCTGCTGTGAGAATTACGATCAGCGTACCTACTATATAATAGAAGGCTGATCCGCTTGGAATGGTTTTTCCGGTTACGATCTCTGCCATGCGTCCTACTGATGAAACAACGTTAAAGCCCTGTGCCGGCAGACAGCAAAGCGCATACAGAATATACAATACCGAAAGAAAAACACCGATCCATACCTTATTTCCAAGAAGCTTTCTCCCATAAAAAGGAAGACCTCCTACAAACTCATCGTCCTTCTTCTCCTTGAAAATCTGAGCAAGGACACCCTCCATGTATGCAACTGCCATCCCGAAAAACGCAGATATCCACATCCAGAACAGGGCCCCCGGTCCACCCACTGCAATAGCACCTGTTACGCCCAGGATATTTCCCGGTCCTACACGCATAGCTGAACTCAGGAAAAACGATGCAAGCGGCGAAATTCCTGTTTCCACAACACGTTTCTCCGTCATGGTTCGGATTCCTTTTTTAAAGTAAGTCACCTGCATAAAACCGATCCTGAAACTGAAAAAAATCCCGGACCCAAGAAGTAATATGATCGCAAAGGATATATTTCCCAGAATCGGGATACTGCTGTACCAGTCAAAATTTGTGGGGAACTCCCACAGAAAATCAGACAGTGGACCGATAAAGCTGAACACTCCATTGATCGCCTCAAATACTCTCTCCATAGCCATCTCCTCCCTTTTTATCTGAATACCTCAGAATTGAACCATTTTCCGGATATTACGTTTTCCGCCGGACATAAAATATAGATATATTCATTTATATCCCTCCGAAAAATTTCCACATCTGTTCATATGATGTTGTGTACCACATCCATCATCGTTCATTTCCCCTCCGGATTTTTATGCTATGATTTATTATACCGTATCGGCTTAGAAAAGTCTTATTTATTTTCACTATTTTTGTACAAATTTCAGAATTTCCCATCCTTACAAGCCCCCACCCACTGCTTATTGCTCTTAGCAACCCCCGTAGGGAACTTACTTGATTCGGTTAAATCACAGATTCGTCGCAACAAACACAGAGAGATTTTATAAGACTTTATAAGATATTTAGATTTTCCTCACAGATTTTTAAAACGCTTCTCACAGTTCCATCACATTTTGACGGTATATTATTAAACAAATAAAGCACATAGCTTTTTCATCTTATAGATCATTACTTATTTTTCTTTTCATACTCTGCCGGGTTCCTTCCAAGACCCGGCCCTCCTTTTTTTCTGAGGTACTTTTCCCAAACAAGAATCCATCAACTTTATAACATCTTTTAACATCTTTTTATCAACTCTCATATGTCTTTCTGATCTTATCCAAATACTCTGTAAATCCATCAACAACCTTCTGAGACTTTAAAATCTTAGCCTTGTTTCCAAAGCCAAGAACCCAACCATAAAACTGGTCGCTGATTTCAACAGGTGCAGTAATGCTGAAATGCTTATCATCTACCACATTGTAAAGCATTCCTTTCTTTCCGAATCTGTCAACAACCGCATCCAAAAGAGAATTGATAAACTGAATTGTGATTCTTTCTTGTTCGCCGCCGAACATAGAAAAAACTCTCTGTGTATAATTTTTGAGATTGATTTTATTAAAGACTTCTTTTCCCTCTCGTTCAATTCCAAGGAGTTTTACATCTTTCATTCTGTCAACACGATACGTCCGCAAGCCCTTTATATAATCATTATAAGCCAAAAGGTAATAGTTTCCATCATTGATTAGAAGTGCATAGGGACTGACCTCATACCTGCTGCCATGCCGTCTTTCCACCTGCTGATTCAGATTGCTAATGGAATATTTCAGATATTTAAAGCTGATTTTTTCGGGAACGTGTTTATTCTCTTTACTCATTGCAGCATCTATTTTTTCGATATTATTCAAAACATCAGGGTTATTCGTTTTTACTCTGTCTGTCAGAATGGCGTTGTGACGTATTTTCTTCTCTTGGAACTCACTGACAAATTCACATAGAATTTTTATCAAGCGTTCTGCCTGCGGTTCAGACAGATATTTTGAAACATAGACACTTTCAACCAAAAGCTGAATGTCTGTATAATCATAATGCCTCTGCTGCATACAGAATCCCTTTTGGTGCTTATCGAAAATGATATTTTTCAAGCTGTCATCTTCTTCAATCATTTCTTCTGCTTCTTCCATTGGAATCTCTTCCTCAAAAGCAAGGATAGCTTTATTTATTTCGTCAATGTCTCTGTAAATGCCTCTTCGTTCTGCTTCAATGCCGTAAATATCAGCCATTGCAGAACAAATATCTTCACCAGTAATTACGTGATTTTCGTCTGTGTGTCTCATAAGATATTGATACACAAGAAATGGCTTCATCTTCTGATTTTTCTTTTTTCCATGTCCCGAACCTTCAAATTCTTTTGTCATAATCTAACCTCAAACATTTTTCTTTTATTTAACCATTCCAAAAGCAAAGAAAAAAGAGTGGGCGCCCACTCTCATTCAATTTTTATATTTTCAATTCCATGTCTTAAAATAATATTTATCAATTCATTCCTTGAATAATTGCTGTCTGCGGCAAGTTGGTCTAAAGATGCTAAAATATCTTCCTTCAATCTGACTGTGATAACCCTGCTGCCATCTTCGCCATGCTTTGTTCGTTTTTCATATCGTATCACTCCTCAATCTGTATTTGATTATAGAGAGTTCAATGACTGTTTTATATATTACGAATAAATATCTATTTACAACACGATCAATTGTAAAAAAATGGACAGCATGATACTATTAAAGAAAAAGATTTAGGGAGGAAAATGAGTATGAAGAGATTAAAAAAAACATCAATAATATTATTGATGTGCATGTTACTAAGTGTGATTGTAATGCCAGTTTCAGCAAGTGCGGCAAAGCTGAACAAAAAGAGTATTTCCCTTAATATTGGAAAAACTTACATTTTGAAAGCAACAGGAACAAAGGGAAAAATTACTTGGACAAGCAGTAAAAAAAGTGTAGCAACAGTATCCTCAAAAGGCGTTGTAAAAGCTAAGAAAAAGGGAACTGCGGTAATTACTGCGAAATATGGAAAAAACAAAAAACTTACCTGCAAAGTTACTGTTAAGCAGCCAGTAAAAAGCATAAAGCTGAATAAAACATCGGCTACACTTAAAAAGGGAAGTTCTCTTACTTTAAAGGCAGCAGTAGCACCAAGCAGCGCTAACAATAAAGCAGTTACTTGGAGTTCAAGCAATAAAAAAGTAGCAACAGTATCTTCTAAAGGTGTTGTGAAAGCTGTTGGAAATGGAACTGCCACAATTACAGTGAAAGCGAAAGATGGAAGTGGGAAGAAAGCAACTTGTAAAATTACGGTAGGAACAACGAATACACCATCTAATAACACTCCAACTCATACGTCTATTATTGGAGTAAAGCTGAATTTAGGTATGATAAATGTTGTCTATGGAAATCATGAATTACATTCCAAAATTGATCTGACAGGAGACGGAAATGCAGATCAGCTTGATCTCCAAGCCACAGGAACTGGATGGTCTGATAATAAATTTAATGGCACGTTATCAATATCTGTAAATGGAAAAAATGCACAGAAGTTTGCATTATTGAGTGATAATGTTTGTATTTCCTATATAGCATTAAAAAATAATATTCAGATAATACGAGTTCAAAGTGGTTATTCATATTCCGAAGATGATTTCTTTATTCAATATAATAAAGCAACTAATAAATTTCAAACAGTATTAAATGAAAAATTGGGTGGTTTTTCACATGCTTACACCACACTTGATGATATTGCATTTAATGGAAATAATACGATCAAAATAAAATACTTAATTCAACCATATCTTACAGGCGCAGTTAATGTGGAATATACTTATGTGTATTCAAATGGTATATTTAAAAGAGTGTCTGATACAGCCGCTGCAACTTCTTTATATTACAAAGACAAGAGTAAATTAACCTCAGAGTATTATCAGGATGGTTACCAAAATTATTTTTATGACAACAAATTTGTAGCAATGAAAAATCTTGTTTTTTATAGTTCTCCAAGTGGGAAAACTAACTTTACTCTAAAAAAAGGTGCTGTTGCTACTTTAGAGGGATTTTGTTCAAAAGACAATAATAACTATATGATTTTCAAATACAATGGGCAGAGAGGATATATCAAGTTAGGTGGCAATCAGAAAGATTCTTTTTACGGAGTTTCCAAAAGGATGGTAGGTTAGTAAAATTTAAGATTGCAAACTATGGAGGGAGCTTTTCGGCTCCCTTTTATAGTTGTAAGAATAATGTTAGATCACTCAGACTAAAAGACAATATTAAAATACTATTATTTTGACACGCATACAGAAATTGAAAAGATGAATCTTATGGAAAATGCTTTAAAGATATCTTGAATACACTGTATTCAAGTTGGAATTTACTTTAAAAGATGTAAAAAAGATGTTAGAAAGTTATTTGGAGATATGCACAAGAGCCCACAACCCCGCATAAACACTGAGTTTTTCTACACGAAAAAACACCGTCCCCGCAGCTCTATATCTGCAAAAACAGTGCCTTTAGTGCGTCTTCAGGGGTTCGAACCCTGGACACCCTGATTAAGAGTCAGGTGCTCTACCAACTGAGCTAAAGACGCTTATTTAATTGTTTGTCTTTCGTTTTTTGTTTCGTTCGTTCCTCAAGACATGTTGTATTATACGTTATGATTTGAAGAAAGTCAACACCTTTTTTTAATTTTTTTTATTTTTTTCTTTTTTATTTTTTATATCTTCATTTGATGCAATTTTATCCAGCATTTTTTCCATTTCCGACAACGAATTTCTGATATGGGCAGCCTGGCTGTTAATGCTGCGGCTTACCGTATGGAGATTCTGCTGCAAGGATCTGAATTTTCTTTTTTTCAAAACTTATGGCCTCCTGCTTTGCGCAAATACCTTTCCAACATCACGGATATTTTATTATATGAAAATATCCTGATCTGTTTCCTGATATTTGCGCAAAGTATTTAAAGCGGACTCTTAGAAATCCACTTTTTTCCACCAGCGCCATACCAGCACCACCGCCAGCACTGCCGTAAGGAAATCCGAGATTGCCTGAGAAGCCAGAACGCCATGATACCCTGCCACCTTAAGAGCGATCATCAGTACAACCGCAAAGACCACTCCCTGTCTGCTCACTGATAACAGAAAAGCTCCCATAGCCTGTCCTGCAGACTGAAACGTACAGGTGCTGATCAGCACGATTCCCATACACAACATTCCCGCCAGCTGCAGCCGAAGCATCAGCGCGCCATTTTCCACAACGGAAGGATCGCTCATAAAGATCTTTACCATCTGCGGGGCAAAAAATCCAAGTACCGCCATCAGTACAAGCGCCATTCCTCCCTCAAGAAGATATGCAAACTTCAAAGTTGCTTTCAACCTTGTGCGGTTTCTCGCGCCGTAATTGTATCCGGTCAGCGGCTGTCCACCAAAGGCAAAACCAACCAGGACCAACGCAGCGATCATATTAATTTTCATAACGATTCCCATAGCTGCAACCTTATCGTCACCAAATCCCAGCAACGCTCGGTTTGTCAGCGCAATTCCGATGCTCTGCATCAGATTAGTAATAGAAGCCGGAATACCAATGGCAAAAACCGCTCCGATCTCCGACCTGGAAATGTGAAATCCCCTGGGATCCACAGAAAGATTTTTGCTCTTTTTAATAAGAAACCATACAAAGAAAATATCGGTACAAACATTTCCGATCACGGTCGCTGTAGCTGCGCCGGCCGCACCCCAGCCCAGTACAAAGATCATGATCGGATCCAGAATAATGTTTACAACTGCGCCAAGTACAGAACCAACCATCGAAGCCGTCGCAAATCCTTCTGTTCGTAACTGATTGGACGGTGTCAGCGCAACAATGATAAACGGCGCACCCAGTGCAATACAGGTATAATACTGTGACGCATACTCCCAGGTGGCCTCGCTTGCACCCAGAAGTCCCAATACCAGACTTCTGAAGATCATCAGTACAGCCGCAACTGCAACACCGCTGACGATCGCGCCATAAAAGCTGAATACGCTGATCCGCTTTGCGTCCTCGTATCTTTTTTCTCCAAAAAGCCTGGAAATAAAAGAACTGCCGCCAAGTCCAAAAATATCTCCCAGCGCGATCATCAGCGTAAAGATCGGCGATCCAAGGGCAACCCCCGCCACCAGATCCGTATTGCCGGTTCCTGCAATAAAATACGTATCCACCATATTATAAACAAGTGAGATAACCATACTGAACACAACCGGAAGTGCCAGCTTAAAATATGCCTTTGGTATAGGATACTTTTCAAAAATTTCTTCCTGCATCTTATTCCCTCTATTTCTGTCTGATCACCATTTTACAGATCGGATTTCCCATAGAAGAAAACTTCTCCTCATATTCCGTCATGACATTTCCCTTCACCAGCTCCTCATCATGATGAAGATCAAAGGTACACACCTCCAGATTCCAATCGGAATCCCTAACCTCTTCCAGGGAAAACTCAAACAGACCACGGTTATCTGTCTTAAACTCTACAGTTCCTTCTTTTTTCAAAATCTTCTCATATCTTGCCAGAAATTCCTTGGACGTAAGTCTTCTCTTTGCATGACGCGCCTTCGGCCACGGATCCGAAAAATTCAGATAGATCCCATCAACCTCATCCTTCTCAAAAATCTCCGGCAGCAATCTTGCATCCACCCTGATAAAAACAAGATTGGAAAACTCCTCTCCTGCCGCTTCCAGTTCCTCTCTCTTCTGTAGCGCCCGAAGAAGCACACTGTCATACATCTCAATTCCCACAAAATTTCTCTCCAGATGAAGTCTTGCCATATCCATCAGAAAACGCCCCTTCCCCATACCAACTTCCAGAAAAAGCGGTCTCTTCACTCCAAAAACCTCATTCCACTTTCCTTTAAACCTCTCCGGCTCATCAATTACCCACTCACAATCCAAAATAGCATCCTTAGCACCCGGAATATTTCGTAATCTCATAAACAACCTCCAATAATCTTTCCACAATAATGTCTCAATGATTCTTATCAAACAACATTCCAATACTCAACTATACATGTAACCCCCACCCCGCCGCAAGCAAAAAATAAAAAAAATCCTCAACCAAGCAACAACAAAAACGCCTCGCCGTCCACTTCCAACACCATCCGCATCCACTCAAACCCTCTCAACCAGGCGACAGCAACGCGCCTCGCCGTCCGCATCCACATACATCGGCTCAACCTCACACATCCAACACCGCAGCATACATACACAAGTCAACAACCTCACACCGCCACAACCAAGAACTCCTAAAAAAAGCCCGAGGGGTGTGCAGAGGGGCCGTGGCTTTACGGCCCCTTTGCGGTTTTCATTTTTTCCCAAAACTCAATCATCGTCTAATAAACAAATTTCTTTTTTTCGTCTCTTTTTGAACATATTTATTCAATAATTGCAAAAAATTTAACAATTTTTTAGTTGTTTTTACCATAAAAAAGGTGTATCATATAAAAATCAATTATAAACTATAAACAAACAAGGAGGGCGCTATGGAACAAATCCTAAATAAGCTTTCGGAAATCGAAGCTACAGCCAATGCCATCATGCAGGACGCTGCGCGACAGAAACAGGCTCTCTCGGAAGAAGCAGAAAAACAGACGAAGGAATTCGACGCTTCACTTGAAAAAGAAACCAGCGACGAGATCCGGAAGATCCGTGAAGATCTGGCCCGCGAGAAAGACGCCCGGATCAATGAGCTTCGTGCAGAAACCGAAGACCAGCTATCCAGGCTGGATGCCTATTACGAAGCCCATCACGAAAGTCTTTGCAGTGAGCTGTTTCAGAAAATAACAGGCATCACCGAAACCTGAAGGGAAAGGAAGTGATTCAATGGGCTCTGTCCTCTCATACAGCGGACTCTCCACCAAGATCCGCGCCATGCAGAGCAGGCTTGTGACAGATGAGCAGCTGGAAGAAATCGTTCAGCTTCCCAATGTCCCCCAGGTAACAGCCTACCTGAAACGGACTCCCGAATATCAGAATATCTGGTCCGGTCTCGATGAAAATGATCTTCACCGCGGACAGATAGAAAAACTCCTGAAGAAATCCATCTTCCTGAATTTTTCAAGGCTTTACCACTTTGCAAATCAGGAACAGCGAACGTTCCTGTCGCTTTACTCGAGGCGTTATGAGATCCGCGTCCTGAAAGAAATCATGACGAATCTCTTTGACCACCGGGACACCGATCCCGTGGATATTTCTCCCTACCGTGATTTTTTCAGACATCATTCCAAGCTGGACATTGACAGGCTTGCCGCCTGCACCAATATGGATGAATTCATTGCGGCGCTGAAGGGAAATGATTTTTTTATTCCGCTGTCTCAGGTCAATGAACGTGGAAATGCCACGCTTTTTGACTTCGGCATGGCACTTGACCTTTCGTATTTTTCACAGATCTGGAATGTGCGGAAGAAGCTTTTCAAAGGTAACGATCTGAAACAGATCACCAGGGCTTACGGTGAAAAATTCGATATGCTGAACCTGCAGTTCATCCAGCGCTCCAAACGCTGCTTTCAGATGGAACCAGCTGCTATTTACGCATTGCTGGTCCCCATGAACTACAAGCTCCGCAAAGAGGAGATCACCACCCTTGTGGAAGCCCCTACACCAGAAGAGTTCCGTCGTATCTTCAATGGGACTTATTATGGTAAAAAATACGAACAGCTGACCGTCGCCAGTCTGGAAGAATTTTATAACTATATTCTTCGCAGCATACTGGAACAGGAAGCACGCAAGGATCCCTATTCCGTAGCAGTCATCTATTCCTATTTATATCACAAAGAACATGAAGTCAACCGTCTGACCATTGCCCTTGAATGCGTGCGCTATGGCGTGGACCCAGAACAATCCCTGCGTTATATACGCAACGGTTAATAACCAGGAGGTAGCAACGTGATTGAAAAAATGAATTTTCTGAGCATCACCGGTCCCAAGGCAGATATCGACCGGGTTGTAAACACCTACCTGTGCAAGTACGAGATCCATCTGGAAAACGCTCTCTCAGAGCTGACCACAGTAGAAAGTCTGACGCCTTTCCTGGATGTCAACCCTTACAGAGATGCCTTAAATTCCATCAATACCATTTATGAGGAGCTAAAAACTCCTCCGTCCACTTCCAACAGAAGCCCGGGTATTGAAACAGCACTTTCCACAGTAAAGGAGATCCGCTCCCAGGCGGATCAGCTCCAGAAGGAACAGTCCGAACTGGAAGAAAAATGTTCCTCTCTGGAAGAGTCACTGCGGATCATACGTCCCTTCCGAAATATTGATTATGATATTTCATCCATACTTCATCTGAAGTATATCCATTTTCATTTCGGACGTATCGAGAAACAGTATTATGAGAAATTCAAGAAATATATTTACGACAATCTGAACACGATCTTCCTTAAATGCGACGAAGATGACCAATACGTCTGGGGCGTTTACTTCGTACCGAAGCATGAAGCGCACAAAATCGATGCCGCCTACTCTTCTATGCACTTTGAGAAAATCTTTGTGCCGGATAATTATACCGGAACTGCCCAGCAGGCGTTTTCAAGCGTAAGCAAACAATACGAGGATGCCCTGAAGCATCTGGAAGCACAGAAACAGAAATACCAGAGATTTCTTACGGATCAGGCAGAAGCCATCGTTACCGCCAGAAACACCCTTCTTCAGTTTTCCAGAAATTTCGATGTCCGTAAAGCGGCTGCCTGCACCGGAAAGCATGAAAATTTCTATATTCTCTGCGGCTGGATGACAGAAGCCGACACCAGAGCCTTTCAAGCCGAAATCTCATCCGACGAAAAAATCTTCTGCCTGGTAGACGGAGAAGATACCAATACGCCGGAGCACGACCAGAACCATCAGCCGCCGACCAAGCTGAAAAACCCGAAGCTTTTCAAGCCCTTTGAAATGTATGTAAAAATGTACGGACTTCCCGCCTATGGCGAGATGGACCCCACCTGGTTTGTTGCCATCACCTACTCCTTTATTTTCGGAGCCATGTTCGGTGATGCAGGACAGGGACTCCTGCTTTTTATCGGAGGATTGCTCCTGTACAAACTAAAGCATATCGATCTTGCCGGAATCATCAGCTGCGCCGGAGTCTTTTCCACATTTTTCGGTCTGATGTTCGGAAGTATCTTTGGATTTGAGGATGTCATACCTGCTCTGTGGCTGCGGCCTGTGAACAGTATGACGACCATACCTTTTATCGGAAAACTGAATACCGTATTTATCGTTGCCATCGGCTTCGGCATGGGAATCATCCTCCTGTGTATGGTTTTCAACATCATCAATTCCTTTAAGATGCATGACGTTGAAAAAACCTGGTTTGACACCAACGCTGTGGCAGGGCTTGTATTTTATGGCTCCGCAGTTCTCTGCATCGGACTTTTTGTATCCGGGCATGCTGTTCCGGGTGGTGCAGTCCTTGCCATTATGTTTGTTTTACCGCTGCTTCTTATTTTCTTCAAGGAGCCTCTTACAAACCTGGTAGAAAAAAAAGCCGAGGTTATGCCAAAAGAAAAAGGCATGTTTATCGTACAGGGTATCTTTGAACTGTTCGAGGTTATCCTGAGCTACTTTTCCAATACACTCTCCTTCGTGCGTATCGGTGCTTTTGCAGTCAGCCACGCAGCTATGATGGAGGTTGTACTTATGCTTGCAGGCGCAGAGAACGGCAGTCCGAACTGGATCGTCATCATTCTCGGAAACCTGTTTGTATGCGCTATGGAGGGCCTGATCGTAGGTATCCAGGTACTCCGTCTGGAATATTACGAAATGTTCAGCCGTTTTTACAAGGGCAGCGGACGGAAATTCGAGCCGTTCTGCTCCAAGAACAAATAAAATGCCAGAGTCGGAACGCATTCTGATCCGGGCATTCAATTAAACGAATATTAAGGAGGTCATCATCATGACAGTCATTACACAGATCACAATCGCAGTTGCACTTGTACTCAGCATCATTCTTCCATTTGGTTACTATCTTCTCGGCGAAAAAAAACCGTGGCCGCTACAAAACAGCTCTTGGTGTCAACGCCTTTTTCTTCTTCGGGATCATGCTTGTTGCCATTGCAGTAACATTTGCAGGCGGAGCTTCCGTACAGGCTGCTACAGGCACTGACGCAGGCCTTGCAACAGGTATGGGTTACATCGCAGCAGCACTTGTTACCGGACTTTCCTGTATCGGTGGTGGTATTGCCGTTGCCAGTGCGGCAAGCGCAGCACTTGGAGCGATCAGTGAGGATCAGAGCATCCTTGGTAAATCTCTTATCTTCGTAGGTCTTGCCGAAGGTGTTGCTCTTTATGGACTGATCATCTCCTTCATGATCCTTGGTAAACTTTGATATGAAAATGTATCTGATCAGTGACAATATTGATACTCTGACAGGAATGAGACTGGCCGGTGTAGAGGGTGTGATCGTTCATGAACACGACGAGCTGAAGGAAGCTCTGGAGCGCACCATCGCAGACAAAGAGATCGGAATCATACTCCTGACCGAAAAATTCGGCCGGGAGTTTCCTGAGATCATCGATGATGTCAAGCTTCATCACAAAACACCTCTCATCATTGAGATTCCTGACAGACATGGTACCGGCCGCAGGCCTGATTTCATTACATCTTATGTAAACGAGGCTATCGGATTAAAATTATAGGCAGGTGATATTATGACAATTGAAGAGAAGCTTAAACACTTCTATGACACCTCAGTGGACGAAGCACGCCGTCAGGCGGAAAAAGATGTCCGGGAACACAAGGAAGCCCTGGATGCCGCACTGGAGGAACATAAAAAAATGTCTCTGGGAAATGCTGCCAGTTCCCGCAAAGCCGAGATTGCAAACGCAAAGCGCGAGATCAACAAGGCACTTTCCGCAGAGCAGCTTCACATCCGGCGAAACTGGACTGCCAGGCAGAGCCGCTTAAAAGAAAAACTTTTTGCAGATGTTCGGGTACAGATCCTGAAATTCATGGAATCTCCCCGCTATGAAGAATATCTTTGTACAAAGATCGAGGAAGCTGTCTGCTTCGCGGAACACGATGAGATCCAGATCTATCTTTCAAAAGAAGATGAACCCCGTCTGAAGTCTCTCACTGTAAAGACCGGTTTCCCGCTGAAGCTTTCCGATGAATCCTTTATCGGCGGGATCAAGGCGATAATCCCTGAAAAAAATATCCTCATCGACAATTCCTTTGAGGAAGGCTATCAGGCAGCTTACAGAGAATTCAAATTTGACGGAGGTCCAGCACATGAGTAAAACAGGTATTATCTACGGTGTTAACGGTCCTGTTATCTACCTCAAGGGCGACACCGGCTTCAAGATCTCCGAGATGGTCTATGTAGGCCCCGAAAAACTGGTTGGAGAAGTTATCGGTCTCAAGAAACATATGACGACCATACAAGTTTTTGAGGAAACTACAGGACTGAAACCCGGAGAAACTGTTATCGGAACAGGAGACGCCATTTCCGTTCTCCTTGGTCCGGGAATCATCCACAATATTTTTGATGGTATCCAGAGACCTCTGGCAGAGATTGCCCAGGCCTCTGGAAAATATATTTCCCGTGGTGTCAGCGTTGACTCTCTTGACACAGAAAAAAAATGGGAAACCCACATTACCGTAAAGGAAGGTGACGTCATCGGTGCAGGCACGGTTATCGCTGAAACACAGGAAACCGCCTCCATCCTTCACAAATCCATGGTTCCGCCCACGATCACACACGGAACCGTTATCCATGCGGTTCCTGACGGTGCTTATACCGTTCTGGAGCCCATCGTTACCGTCCGTCTTGATGACGGAACCGAAAAAAAACTGGCACTTGCCCAGAAATGGCCGATCCGTGTTCCACGTCCGACCTACAAGCGTTTCCCGGCCAGCGTTCCGCTCCTTACCGGACAGCGAATCCTGGATACTCTTTTCCCTATTGCCAAGGGAGGCACTGCTGCAGTTCCAGGCGGATTCGGAACAGGAAAAACCATGACACAGCACCAGATCGCCAAGTGGTCTGACGCAGATATCATCATCTACATCGGCTGTGGCGAGCGCGGAAACGAAATGACACAGGTTCTTGAGGACTTCAGCAAGCTGATCGACCCGAAATCCGGAAACCTGATGATGGACCGTACCACACTGATCGCCAACACTTCCAACATGCCGGTTGCAGCCCGTGAGGCTTCCATTTACACAGGTGTTACACTTGCGGAATATTACCGTGATATGGGTTATGACGTAGCAATCATGGCAGACTCCACATCCCGATGGGCCGAGGCTCTCCGTGAGCTTTCCGGACGTCTGGAGGAGATGCCTGCAGAGGAAGGCTTCCCTGCGTATCTGGCAAGTAAGCTTTCCGCCTTCTATGAGCGCGCGGGAATGATGCAGAACCTGAACGGAACAGAAGGTTCCGTATCTATTATCGGTGCAGTTTCCCCTCAGGGCGGTGATTTCTCCGAGCCGGTCACACA
This sequence comes from Blautia sp. SC05B48, assembly GCF_005848555.1. Classification (NCBI taxonomy): domain Bacteria; kingdom Bacillati; phylum Bacillota; class Clostridia; order Lachnospirales; family Lachnospiraceae; genus Blautia; species Blautia sp. SC05B48. The sequence continues at coordinate 1,019,188 of NZ_CP040518.1, forward strand.
GAATACCAAACGTTTTGTCCGCTGTTTCTGGGGACTGGACAAGGCTCTTGCCTATGCCCGTCACTTCCCTGCCATCCAGTGGCTGACCAGCTACAGCGAATATCTGGAGGACCTGACTCCCTGGTACAGAGAGCATGTCTCCCCGAAATTCGTTTATGACAGAAACCAGATCATGGCTATCCTCAACCAGGAAAGCTCTCTTATGGAGATCGTCAAGCTGATCGGAAGCGATGTTCTTCCGGATGATCAGAAGCTGACGCTGGAGATCGCCAGGGTTATCCGTCTGGGCTTCCTGCAGCAGAATGCTTTTCACCAGGAGGACACCAGTGTTCCTATGGAAAAGCAGTTCCTGATGATGGAAACCATCCTCTATCTCTACGAAAAATGCCGTGCCCTTGTAAACCGTGGCATGCCGGTTTCCGTGCTGAAGGAGGATAAGATCTTTGAACGTATCATCGCCATCAAATACGAGGTTCCAAATAAAGAGCCGGAGCGTTTTGATGAATATCATAAAGATATCGACCGCTTCTACGACAATGTACTGGAAAGAAACGGTTAAAGGAGGGATCAGTTTATGGCAATCGAATATCTTGGCCTGAGTGAAATAAACGGCCCTCTTGTTGTCCTTGAGGGTGTAAAAAATGCATCTTACGAGGAGATCGTGGAATTCCACATGGAGGACGGCACTCAGAAGATCGGCCGTATCGTGGAAATCTATGAGGACAAGGCCGTTATCCAGGTTTTTGAGGGAACTGACAATATGTCCCTCGGCAATACACACACACGTCTTACCGGACATCCTATGGAGATCGGGCTTTCCCCTGAGATCCTGGGACGTACCTTTAACGGTATCGGCCAGCCCATTGACGGGCTTGGCGAGATCACACCGGAGGTCAGCCTGAACATTAACGGGCTTCCGCTGAATCCGGTAACCCGTGAATATCCACGAAACTATATCAACACCGGTATCTCCGCTATCGACGGACTGACAACACTGATCCGCGGCCAGAAGCTGCCGATCTTTTCCGGTAACGGTCTTCCACATGATAAGCTGGCTGCACAGATCGTTCAGCAGGCTTCCCTGGGAGCAGATTCCGATGAAAAATTCGCCATTGTTTTTGCGGCAATGGGCGTCAAATATGACGTAGCTGAATTCTTCCGCAGAACCTTTGAGGAAAGCGGTGCCTCCGACCACGTTGTGATGTTTTTGAACCTTGCAAACGATCCGGTTGTAGAACGTCTTCTGACACCGAAGATCGCCCTCACTGCCGCTGAGTATCTTGCTTTTGAAAAAGGCATGCACATCCTGGTAATCCTTACAGATATCACCTCCTTCTGCGAGGCCATGCGAGAGGTTTCCTCCTCCAAAGGTGAAATTCCTTCCCGAAAGGGTTATCCTGGATATTTGTACAGTGAGCTTGCAACTCTTTACGAGCGTGCGGGAATCGTCCGTGGCGGCACCGGTTCTGTAACCCAGATCCCAATCCTGACCATGCCAAACGACGACATCACACACCCGATCCCAGACCTTACCGGATATATCACAGAAGGCCAGATCGTACTGGACCGCCAGCTTCACGGTCAGGCGATCTATCCGCCGATCAATGTTCTGCCATCTCTGTCCCGTCTGATGAAGGACGGTATCGGTGAAGGCTTCACACGTGCCGATCATCAGGATGTTGCCAACCAGCTCTTCTCCTGCTACGCAAAGGTAGGCGACGCAAGAGCTCTGGCATCCGTTATCGGTGAGGATGAGCTTTCTCCGCTGGATAAGCAATACCTTGTATTCGGAAAAGCCTTCGAGGCAGAGTTTGTAGGACAGTCAGAAACAGAGAATCGAAGCATCATCGAAACTCTGGATAAGGGCTGGGAGCTTCTTGGTCTTCTTCCAAGAGAAGAGCTCGACCGTATCGATACCAAAGTTCTGGATCAGTATTACAGAGAAACCGTCCGTTAGTGAGGTGATTTTATGGATCCGAATACCTTTCCTACCAAGGGAAATCTTATACTTGCAAAAAACTCTCTGGCTCTTTCCAAACAGGGCTATGAGCTTATGGACAAAAAGCGTAATATCCTGATCCGTGAAATGATGGAGCTGATTGATCAGGCAAAAGACATCCAGTCCCAGATTGATGAGACCTTCCGTACCGCTTACGCGGCTCTTCAGAAGGCAAATATGGAAATTGGAATCGCTTTCGTAGACCAGATTTCTCATACCGTTCCTGTGGAAGATTCCATCCGGATCAAAACCAGAAGCGTTATGGGAACCGAGATCCCTCTTGTGGAATATGACAAAAAAGCAGGCAACACGCCGACCTACGCCTACTACAGCACCAAGCTGTCCCTGGACGAGGCCAAGGCAGCCTTCGAGCGTGTAAAGGAGCTGTCCATCCAGCTCTCCATGATCGAAAACGCCGCCATCCGTCTTGCTACCAACATCAAGAAAACCCAGAAGCGTGCCAATGCGCTGAAAAACATCACCATCCCCAGATATGAAACCCTCACCAGAGATATCACTAATGCTCTGGAGGAAAAAGAGCGCGAAGAGTTTACACGTCTGAAGGTGATCAAGCGTATGAAACAAAACAGTTAAAAAAATCCTCCGCAGATCTTTCCGGTTCTGCGGAGGATTTTTGGGTTATCCACACTTATCCACATCTGAAAATAACTTTTCAACACCTTGCAGTGACCGTTTTAACTGGGCACTGTTCTTTTTTATCCTCATTTCCATACATCCGATAATCCCCCTTTTAAATAGATTAGTTTTTCAAGAATTTACTCACTATTATCTGATTATTTGTTTTTATTCTTTTATATTATGTCTTTTTTGCAATAAATTTTATGATATTTAGAATTTAAAAATGTCAATAGTTTTAAGAACTTTTTTCCCACTTTTTACAATTTTATCATTTTACACAAAACATATGTTTAAATTTATTTATGTAAATCAGCTCATCCACATGGTTATCCTTGTGGATAATGTGGATAAATTTGTGCATAACTTGATTATTAGCGGATTTGCGGATTTTTGTCATGTGGAAAACTTTTTGGAAAGTTTTTCACTTATCCACCATAGTTCGACAGGTTTTGTGCATATTGCCAGAACGACCTTTTCAAGGCTGATATTGCCCGTATCCGCACGCACCTGCCTAACGTTGCCAATCCTCTCCGATGTTTATATCAAGCCTTTCTTTTTGCAGCTTTTTATGGTGTTTCTCCTGCGTGCAGTCTTGACATCAGCACTGTTTTTTTGTTAAGGTGAAAACGCTAAAACAACGTGTGGATTTTTCAGTTCCGACTTTTTTCGCCACACAATCTGCCTTCACCAGTAAGACAGATTGTGTGGCTTTTATTATGCACAAAAAGCACACCTTTTTTCCCATGATCTACATTGTGAATTCTGATATAAAGGAGGATTTTTCATGAACGACACATTTATGAAGGAGAAGCCTGTCGGCCCGCTGCTGGCGTCCATGGCGCTGCCTATGGTCTTTTCCATGCTTGTAAACTCACTATACAACATTGTGGACAGCTTCTTCGTGGCACAGATCAGCGAGCAGGCCATGACCGCCCTGTCCCTTGTCTATCCGGTCCAGAACATGATCAACGCCGTTGCCATCGGCTTCGGGATCGGAATCAACGCCAGAGTTTCCTATCACCTTGGCGCAGGGGACAAAAAAATGGCAGACACCGCCGCAACCCACGGATTTTTTCTGTCTGTGATCCATGGAATCCTGATGACTGTGATCAGCATCGCTGTTATGCCCGTATTCCTTCAGATGTATACCCAGGATGAAACCGTGATCCGGATGGGGCTGGAGTATTCTACCATCGTTTTCATGTTTTCCACAGTAATTTCCATCAGCCTTTTCTTCGAAAAACTTTTCCAGGCTGTAGGACGGATGAAAGTATCTATGATCGCCCTGCTGGTGGGATGTACCAGCAACATCATCCTGGACCCGTTCCTGATCTGGGGAATCGGTTTTTTTCCGAAGTTGGGTATCCGGGGCGCAGCTCTGGCTACTGGCATCGGCCAGATGCTCACCATTGCGGTCTATATGGTCTTTTATATCCTGAAAACTATTCCTGTACATGTAACGCCCAAAGCCCTGAAAACAAGCAAAGAAACGGATCTGAGCCTGTATGCCATCGGTGTTCCAGCGATCCTGAACCTGGCACTGCCATCGTTCCTGATCTCTTTTCTGAACTCCGTGCTGGCCGCTTACTCAGACAGCTATGTGGTGATCCTTGGCATTTATTATAAATTGCAGACCTTCCTGTATCTCCCGGCCAACGGAATCATCCAGGGAATGCGCCCGCTGATCGGTTATAACTTCGGTGCCCGTGAAATGAAGCGTGTGAAAAAAATCTTCCGGCTGACCCTGGAGTCCAGCTGTGTGATCATGCTCTTTGGAACCGTTATCTGTCTCCTGGCATCCGGACAGCTTATGGGACTTTTCACAACTACCCCGGAAACCATTGCCGCAGGTTCCAGAGCACTGAAGAGCATCAGCGCCGGCTTCCTGATTTCCGCAGTATCCGTCACCACCTCCGGTGCCATGGAAGGCCTTGGAAAAGGTACCCAGTCCCTTGTTATTTCTCTTTTCCGCTACGTGGTCGTTATCATGCCCACCGCATATCTTCTGTCCCGTTTTATGGGTCCTGATGGCGTATGGAACGCATTCTGGATCACAGAAGTGTTTACTGCCATCGTTTCTGTCATGGTTTATCACAACACGTTGAAAAAAGCCTGAGAATGCAAATGCCCATCCCACCGACCTGCTTGCAGCCGCCTGCAGGTTTACGTCCCAAAAGCACAAAAAGCTTCGATCCACTCTCTGAGCACATCGCTCATCGATGAGAGTTGAATCGAAGCTTTCTTTTTTAACCAAATCCGGAAAATCCCATGAGTGATCGCTGATATCCGCCTGCTTCAAACGGATATCCATGATCTGCGTTCATTTAATTCGCGGAAATTTCCTCTGTATCTCTTACAGCAGCCCCTTCTCACGGATCAGCTTTAAAGCGCCTTCATCTGCCACTACCGTCACATCCGGGTGGAGCTGCAGGATAGATGCCGGCACGTTGGGCGTGATCGGTCCGTAGAGAGATTTGTAAAGGGCATCTGCCTTTGCCTCTCCGGTAGCGACCAGAAGGATCTTCTTTGCAGCCATGATGTTTTTGATACCCATGGTATACGCCTGCTTCGGCACATCATCCATAGTTTCAAAGAATCTTGCATTTGCCTTGATGGTGCTCTCTGTAAGGTCTACGCAGTGAGTCTCCTTTTCAAAAGCTGCTCCTGGCTCATTGAATCCGATATGACCGTTTCCGCCGATTCCAAGCAGCTGCATGTCGATACCGCCTACGCTGCGGATAATCTCATTGTAATCCGCACAGGCTTTCTCACTGTCCTCTTCCAGTCCGTTTGGCACATAGGTTCTTGTCTTATCGATATTTACATGATCAAACAGATTTGTGTTCATAAAATAGCGATAGCTCTGATCGTTATCTCCGGAAAGTCCTTTGTATTCATCAAGATTTACGGATGTGATCTGTGAAAAGTCCAGATCTCCTTTTTTATACCACTCGATCAGCTGCTTGTACATTCCCACCGGTGTGGAGCCTGTAGCAAGTCCGAGAACAGCATTTGGCTTCATGATGATCTGTGCAGACATGATGTTTGCCGCTTTTCTGCTTACGTCATAGTAATCTTTTCCTGTATAAATGATCATAATCTTTTCCCTTCTCCTTATGGTAAAAAAGAACAACCGGATAACTGAGATTCGCATATCTCCTGCTTTTCCTGTTGTTCTTTTTTTATTATTGATTAGTTTTTTACTCAGCCATCTCTACTTCGAGAACATAGTCTACCGGGTCAGGAAGTACCGGGTCAGGTCCCAGATCAACGAATGCGATATCCGGGTAATCGCTGTGCATCCATGCATTGGAGATCGGCACCTCATGTCCGTCATCCAGTGCACGCACCTTCACGATCTTATCCTTATCAAATCCCAGAAGCGGAAGTGGTCCCAGTGTATTCTCATAAATATGCACATAGTATTTGTTTCCGTTTCTGGTGATACGTCCGTAATCCGGCTTCGGAATGTTTTCAGCCGGTACACAGCCGTAGATACTGTCATGATTCTTATCCATCCAGCGGCCGATCTCAGCCAGGATCGCAGAAGATTCCTTCGGGAATTTACCTTTTGCATCCGGTCCTACGTTCAGGATCATATTTCCGCCCTTGGAAACACACTCTACCAGCTTCTTGATCAGCATGGAAGCCGGTTTGTAATAATGGTCGTTTGCACAGTATCCCCAGTTGTTGTTCATGGTGAAGCATGCTTCCCAGACCATCGGGTTGCCTTCCTTATCACAGATTCCTTCCGGCGGGATGATCTGCTCAGGGCTTACGAAATCGCCATGGTACGGTGTCGGATCACACTCATACAGGGATCCTCTTCCCTCTCCACTGGCTTCCAGACGGTTATCGATGATAACCTGCGGCTGTAAGCTGCGCACCATGTTGATCAGCTTGGTTGCGCCCCATTTTTCCCCTCTCATATCGTCGTAGGAGAAATCAAACCAGATGATATCGATCTGTCCGTAGTTTGTACAGATCTCTTCTACCTGATTATACAGATATTCTGTATAACGTGAGAAATCACGGTTCTCATTTCCGCACTCTTTGTGGTTTCTCATCGGATGGATACGGTCTCCGTAATGCGGATAATCCGGATGATGCCAGTCAAGCAGTGTGAAATAGATTCCAACCTTAAGGCCTTCCTCACGAAGTGCCTCTACATACTCCTTGATCAGGTCTCTTCCTGCCGGTGTGTTTGTTACCTTGTAGTCTGTGTATTTGCTGTCAAAGAGGCAGAATCCGTCGTGATGTTTTGCTGTCAGGACTACATATTTCATACCTGCAGCCTTGGCCTCTTTTGCCCACTGCTTCGGGTTGTAGTCTCTTGCATCAAACTCTTTCATAAACGGAAGATATTCTTCCTCAGGTATTTCCTCTACACTTCGTACCCACTCGCCTCTTGCAGGGATAGAATATAATCCCCAGTGGATAAACATTCCAAAGCGGGCATCCTGGTACCACTCCATACGTTTTTCATATTCTTTTCTGTCAAACTGATACATGATTTTTTCCTCCTGTTTAGATTAAAAGCATCAGCCTTTGATAGCTCCGGAAAGCATACCTTTTTCAATCTGTTTATGGAACACGATGTAAATGATAATCATCGGAATTACAGACATTACTACATATGCAAACTGGCTTCCGATCTCCTGTGTATGCGCGGAAGAGAAGTTCAGCATCGCACGTGAAACTGTGAAATATTTGGTATCTGTCATCAGGATCATGGAGAATACAAGTTCACTGTATCCATAGATGAATACGAAGATCGCCTCTGTTGCGATGATCGGCTTGCAGACAGGGAAAAGGATCTTCCACAGCAGCTGCCAGTTGTTACATCCATCAATGATCGCCGCCTCATCCAGGTTCCTGGAGATTCCATCCATGAATCCTGTATAAAGGAATATCGCCTGGGACATGCCAAACGCAACATAGATCAGGATCAGGAAGAACAGGTTGTTCTTTGCATTTAATGCTGTTGCAATGTTGTTGATCGGGATCAGTGTACAGTGAACCGGAACCATTACTCCGATCATAAAGAATACATATACCCATTTCAGGAATTTGTAATCTTTTCTTGATAAGATGTATGCTGCCATCATTCCGACTACAGTATTAAATACAGTTGTCAGAGTTGCTACAACCAGGGAGTTCTTGATGGTATTCAATGCATCCGCTGTTTTGTTTGCGCTGATATAGTTCTGGAACATAAGCTTCTTAGGTAAGCTCAGCAGGTTCAGGTAGATCTCTGAGTTTGTTTTGAAGGAAGCCATTACGGTCACTACTACCGGAAACAGTGTAACAACTGTCCACAGGATCGCGATAACGTACAGTGCTATCTTTCCTCCGTGCATTTTCTGTTTATTAGCTGTTTTTTCCATATTGTCTCTTCTCCTTCCGCCTACATTGCAAGATCTTTATCTTCACGGAACAAATGATTAGTTATAAGACTCAGTGCAACACCCAGTACTAACAGAATAACGCCGTATGCACTGCTTCGTCCAAACAGCTTATAGGAGAATCCCTGTGTATAAAGCATGATTGAAGGTGTGGAGCTGATATCGTTCGGGCCTCCTCTTGTCATCGCCCAGATAATATCGAATACTTTCAGACATCCTGTGATACACAAAATAGAGAATACCTTGAAGGAGTTTTTCATCAGAGGCAGGGTAATGTAACGAACTCTCTGCCATCCGGTAGCTCCATCCAGTGCTGCTGCCTCATTTAACTCATCCGGGATCGCCACCAGACCCGCTGCAAATATCAGCATGTTATATCCGGCATACATCCACTCATTTACCAGGATAACGATCCAAACGTTTACAGTCTTTATCGTCAGCACATCAGGGATCGTACCATGAAGGCCGAAAATATTTTCAATGGTATTAAAGATACCAAAGTTCGGATTTAACATAAATGTCCACATCAGGGCTACTGCTGTTGTTCCTAACATATTCGGAAGGAAGTAACAGGTTCTGAAGAATCCGGTTCCCTTGATCTTTGCAGTTACCAGCATTGCGAGACCAAATGAAAGTGGCATCAGGATAACGAAACCACCGATCATAAAGTACACGCTGTTGAGCATTGCATTCCAGAACAGCTTATCTGAAAAGATCTTCTGATAGTTCTCAAGTCCTACCCACTGCTTTGCTGCACCAAACATACCGTTCCATTTGCGGAATGATAAGCCTACGGTGTCAAAAACAGGGTAGATAACAAAAATAACAGTTATTAAAATTGCCGGAAGAAGGAACGCTAAAGAAAGCGTAAGATCTTTTTTGTCCAGCTTCTGTTTTACCTTTGGTACAGATTTACCTGCCATATGTATACCTCCGTAATAAACAAGGGGAAGCAGATGATGCTTCCCCCTGTTTCTCTTATCCACACATCATGCGTTCAGTCAAAATTCTCTTTATTCGTAAGCAGACATTTTGTCAACGATATCGTCTCCAACTTCCTGTGCACTTGCGCCTGTCGCTAATGCCTGAAGAGAATTACGGATTGTGTCCATAGCTGCTGTGTTGCTGTCATATGTAGGAATCTCAAGTTTAGACTCTGTATTCTCAGCCATGATCGCATTTACATCGTCAAGCAGATAGTTACCTGTATCGATTGTAACCTTCTCAGCATATGTTGTCGGGCTGGATTTGCACATTTCGTTGATGGAATCTACACTTGTAAGGTATTTGATGAATTTAACAGTTGCTGCGATTTCCTCATCACTCTTGTTTAATGTAGTGATGTAGTATGTATCAGAACCGCCACCCATCTCTACAGTCTTGTTTGCTTCGTCGATATAAGGAATTCTTGTAACACCGATCTTCTGAGCATCGAAGAGAGTTGTATCGGAGTCATTCTGGAAGTTACCGCAGTTCCATGTTCCGTCAACTGTGAATGCAGCTTTTCCTGCCTCGAACATATTTCTCTCTGTGTTGAAGTCTGTGCTGAGGATTCCGTCTCCCCAGTATCCTGCATCGATCATATCTTTCATCTTCTGATAGATTGCAACCATCTTCTCGCCGTTGTAAGCTTCTTTGTCGCTTGCAAGATCATCTGCGATGCTTGTTCCGTAAGCTTTCAGAGCAAGAGCACTCATCAGATGCTCGAAGTGATAGTTATCTTTGTCAGAGTAGTTGAATGGCTGGATTCCTGCATCTTTTAATTTCGCGCAGGCATCAACAAGATCATCCCAGGACTCCGGAACATCTACGCCAACCTGATCAAGGTAATCTTTGTTGTAGTAGAGGCAGAGCTGATAAGCGGACCACGGAATACCATAGGTTCCTTCAATGCCGTCAAACTGTGTTGTCTCCCATGCAAAATCCTGAACTCCCTCTTTCCATTCCGGATACTGCTCGAAGTATGGTGTCAGATCCAGTATATATCCTGCATCTACATACTCTCTTGTACGGCTTCCGCCATACTGAAGGAATGCGTTCGGTACATTACCGGAAGCAAAATCTGTTGTAAGCTTCTCTTCGTAATCAGACTCTGTAGAAATACTCTCATCTGTTACATGGATCTTTCCTTCGTTCTCTTTATTGAACTCTTCAAGTGCTTTGTAATACCATTTAGCCTGTCCGTCTGTGTCAGATCCGTTGTTAAATCTGAATGCTACACGAAGCTCAACGTTTTCAAAATCCATACTCTCTACGTCGTAGTTTGTGTCACCCTTTGCAAATACAGCGCTTCCTGTTACGCCTACTGTAGACATTGCTGTTACACCGGCGAGACACAGTGTTGCAACTTTTTTCATTCGTTTCTTCATGAATAAATCCTCCCTTAATATGATTTTATTTATATAGTTTACCCATTGATGCTCTTAAGTTAATCGATGATCGCCTCAAAGATCGGCTCCTCTTCCTCAAGCTCCAGGCATACACAGTAGTTCTTTGCTCCCTGAAGTTTCTCCGGAAGTTCAACCTCTACCATGGAGTTTCCTTCGCAGCACTTTAATGCGCGGCATGGAAGTTTCTCTCCTGTGCTTACCACATATGCACCTTTTAACTGGTTGCCGATGTTCAGCAGCTCTACACGATATCTCGGTGCAAGTACATGTACATAAAGTTTATGTGGTCTCTTGGTAAATTCAATGCTCGGAATCTCATACGGATAGATACCAACATTCTTGGTTCCGTAAATTGCTTCCGCATTCTCAGTCACGTATTTACCAACCTCATTCATAACCTCGACACAAGCTTCCGGAACAGTTCCGTCTGCCATTGGTCCTACGTTCAGCAGGTAATTTCCGCCTCTGCCGACGATCTTGAGAAGAAGGTTCAGGATATCATCCGGATTCTTCCAGTTTGTATCGTATTTATTGTAACCCCATGTGTCATTTACAGTTGCCGGTACTTCCCAGTCACCGTCGTATGGAAGACGTGGGATAAAGTTATCACCGGTGGTCATGTAATCGCCCTTCTGGTGTCCGATACGTCCGCTGATGATGCAGTCAGGCTTAATACCCTTAACCCAGTCTCTTAATTCCTGAGCCTCGTCTGCGGTCATTCCCATCGGAGTATCAAACCAGATCAGGGAAATATTATCGTAATTCTCAAGAAGCTCTTTTAACTGCGGCTTGCATTTCTCATCGAAGTATGTACGGAATTCCGGCTTCCACTCGTTCTTGTCTTCGTAATCCTTCTTATAGGCATTGTCATCATCCCAGTCCTGAGCCTGTGAATAATAGATACCCATAGTCATGTCATATTTCTTACAAGCATCGGAAAGCTCTCTTAAGATATCTCTTCCTGCAGCCTTCACTACATTAAAATCACTGACCTTGGAATCGTACATTGCGAATCCCTCGTGATGCTTGGAAGTAAGAACGATATATTTAACACCCCACTGCTCTTTCGCTCTTTTCACAAACATGTCCGCGTCAAATTTGTCCGGATGGAACTCATCTTTCAGCTTTCTGTAATCTTCCTTGTCAATGTTGAGATTGTTCTCGATCCACTCTGCAATACGGTCTGTCTTGGTGACCTCGCCGGTCTTCGGATCTTTCCATTCTCCTGCAAGGATGGAATAAAGTCCCCAATGGATGAATAATCCGTATTTGGCATCTTTATACCACTGCTGCTTTGTGTCTGCCATAACCTTCTCCTTGTTTCGTATAGCTGATTTTCTTGTTGTGTAAAACGTTTCGTTTTTTGTTAAGACTATCTTACCGCATCCGAAGCAGTTTTTCAAGTAAAATCATGGGTTAAAAATCATTTTTCCTATTTTTTACAATTATTCCATCTTGTTTTTGTGTATTTTTTCGTATCAGGTTTTGTTAAACGTTTCATTTTTATCAATTTTCTGTACAATATACTCGTTTTTTCTGATAGTTTATGTGTAAAAAATGCCTTATGTGTTGAGGCGTTTTCTTTTTCATGATATAATATGAGAATACTCTATTATCTGTAAATGTATCAGAACCGGAGGTTTTACATGAACGTTACGATCAATGATATCGCCCGTGCGACAGGCCTGTCCACCGCAACGATCTCAAAATATATAAACCACAAAAAAATACGGGAAGAAAATCGTATCATTATAGAAAAGGCAATTCAGGAGCTTGGATATACCCCAAACCGGAATGCCCAGCTTCTCCGTGCCAAAAACACACATACCATCGGTATCCTGATCTCAGATCTTGGTAATTATTTCTGGGGCGAGCTTGTCAATTCCATTATCAAGCATTTCACGGATCATGGTTATACAGTTATTGTCTGTTCTTTCTTTTTTGAACATCAGAAGGAGATCGATACGATACAGGATATTATCTCCCAGCACTTTGACGGAGTTATCATGCTCCCATCCTGCTGGCATGATGATCTGTACCAGCTTTTACAGAATGCCAGCATACCGGTTGTGATGCTCGATCAGATTCCTGCTTCCATGAGACATTTTCCTGTAGACTGTGTTATTTCTGATAATTACAAAGGCGGTGCACTGCTGGCAGAGCACCTTTTGGAAAAAGGCCACACAAAGGTCTGGATCATGGAACAGTATCTGGACGCCTACACGATCGAGCAGCGGATTCAGGGCTTTGTGGATGTATACCAGAAAAATGGCATTGACCTTCTGAAACAGCAGGATTCTTTTCCCCCTGTTTCTTTTGGTTCCACTGCAGAAACCATCACCCAGAGCAACCTGCATTTCCAGAAGCTTATTGATTCTTCCGATCCCCCTACTGCTGTTTTTTTTGACTGCTATCTCTCCGCAATGGGTGGTTTAAGCGCTGCCAGCCAGGCACGGATTTCCGTTCCTCAGGATATTTCCTTTGTGTGCTTTGATGATGATCCGCTTTTCAAGACCATGAGTGCGACTATGACCTGTGTCTCACAGGATCTGACAAACATAGGGAAACATGCTGTGGAATTACTTTTAAAAAGGATCCATGGAGACTATACGGATTTTCCAAAAATAGACATGCTGGATGTTGTATTCCACCCGCGACTCTCTGTAAAAGACCTGTCCGGGCACAACAGTGCAACATCCGGAAAGGATTGATTTATGAGTGCAACCATCAAGGACATTGCCAAAGAAACCGGCCTGGCACTGGCCACCATTTCAAAATATATCAACGGCGGAACTGTACGGCCGCAAAATAAAAAACAGATCGACGAAGCGATCCGGAAACTGAATTACGTTCCACGAAACACGGCCCGGGGACTTCGTTCCTCCAAGACTTACCGTATCGGTCTGATATCCGGTCCTCCCAATAATCCGCATAATGCTTTTCTTCTGAGCAAAATAGAAAACACCATGCGCGCTCACGGTTATTCTCTCACATTTATGAGCGGTGACAAATATAATGATCATGTCAATAAATTTATCCCCCATATGCTCCGCTCAGGGATCGACGGTCTTATCATTTCTTCTTTCTGTCTGAGCAAAGACATCTGTTCCGCCGTGGAACATACCAGGATCCCTGTTGTGGAGCTGGAAGAGCATAGTCATTTCCACCGTACAGACTGTGTACAGACCAGCTGTACCTCCGGGGCCTATGAGATCGTGGAGCATCTGATAAAAATGGGGCATCAGAAGATCGCCCTTGTCACCGGTCCTCCTGCATCCTATACCGCATGCGAACGAAAAAAAGGATATCTCCGGGCACTGGAAGATTACAATATTCCTGTTAACCCCGATTATATCATCGCTGAAAATTACGCAAACGACTTTGGATATCAGGCAATGCAGAAATTATGGAATCTTCCGGAACGTCCGACTGCCGTATTTTCTGCGAACTATACACTATGCCTCGGTATTTATGAAGCGATCTACAGCCTTGGCATCCGTATCCCGGAAGACCTGTCTGTTGTCTCCTTTGATGATTTTGAACTGTCCATGCTGCTTTCTCCTCAGCTGACCGCTGTCCGTCAGCCGCTGGCCGGTCTGGCAGAGCAGGCCTGTGATCTGCTGCTTCGCAGAATGAACGGAGACTACTGCGATTTTCCAAGGACGATCCGCCTGAAGCCGGAATGCATTTACCGGGATTCTGTGCGTAATCTCTATTCTGATGGTAAGTAATGCAAAACAACTTTTATTACGGCAATTTCGGGAAGCACAACAGGCATTCTCATTCCGATCTGCTTTCATATTCTGAGCATCTGAACCACTGCAATAATTTCACAGCTTTCACAGGGGCACAGACCGTCACCGACACAGTCGATGATACGGCCTGTGTTCCTTCTATATATATCCGATATATCTGTCACATCAGTCTCAACAGCATATCTCCGGTTCCCACATTGTATCCACTGGTTGCATAAATCCCATTCAGGCTTTTGTTTGTCACAATGATCAGCGGAAGCTTATCCGGATCTACATACATTCTTCTTCCCAGCGTATTGATGATCTCTGAAAAATCATCATATAAGATCTGAACATTTCCAAGCTTGCCCAGTGCTCTTGAAAGGGTAGGTGTCTCCAGCGCTTTTTTGCTTTTTACTACAAAAATGATCCTCTTCGCATATCTGGAAAAAGCTTCTTCCTGCTCCATCATCTCATTTAAGATATGCTCCGTCGGTTCTTTCTCCTCTTCCAGAAACGCCAGGATATGCTTCCCATCCGCCGTCAGCTCCGATGCCTTCACAGTGCTTCCATCCTCTTTTCTGAGAGTAAATTCCGGTATGGAAATATTCTCCAGCATGTCTTCCAGGTTTGCATTCCGAAATGCCAGCTCCACCCTCTTCATTTCTCCGATCTGAACCTCAAAATAATACTCCGCGGCAAATATATTTCCATTTGGCAGTCTGTTTGAGGTAAGGATCCTGTAATTTCCCGCTTCCAGTGGCAGCTTCATCATCTGATCTCTGAAATTTTCGGCTTCCAGCTTCAGTGTGCTGTATTTTCCGGCTTCCAGTTTTGCGATGCTCCAGTTCTGGAAATATTTCCACTGTGTATCCTCACTTGCCTTCAGAAGGATCGATGCGTTTTTCTCCGTTTCCGCAGATACCGGGATGAATTTTCCGTTTTTCATATACTCCATGGAACGGTCATGAGGGTTCAGGCGTGCCGGAATTCCCAGTGTTCTCGCCATTGCCACAAAAAGGATCTTCTTTGACAGAAGGCTTCCTGTTCCCGTTTTCAGACATCCGGACGGCGTGGTGATCACACTGCTGCGTTCTTTCTCCGGGCTGGAAATGATCTTATCCTCAATCCATTTCCAGATCTTTGCCGGCTCCTTTTGCAGCATATTTTTCTCTTCTTCCGACAGCTGCTCAAGGATCGCTTTTCTGTATTTCTGCAAAACTTCATCGTCAACTCTCGGGTTCAGTACATATGGTACAAAAATATCTGCATCCATGTTTTTTTCATACGGTAATGCAAATTTCAGATGCTCCTCCAGAACCTGGCTGATGCAGTCTGTTCTGTCTTTCTCTGTGAGGACTTCAAGGAGTTTTTTTCTCATTGAAGAATCTCCGGTTTCTTTTTCCAGGAATTTCCGGCACTCCGGATTGCTCAGGTTTCTTACCTTCTGTTCCCTGTAAGCGTTTGCCTCTGCCAGACGTCTGCTGCCTCTTTCCTTCTGCTCCGGTGTCGGCATATCTTTATTTACAGGCGCATCATGAGGTGCGATCATATCGTTCTCTGCCCACTCCTCATAAAAAATACCATTTTCCTTTCCCACGGGCATCAGACAGATCTCGCAGCAGTCCTCTGTTTTTGTATCCATGCTGTTTTCTGCATGCAGCCATTCTCCATCTGCATACATCCTTGCAGAAATATGGATACTTCCAAGCCCTGTTGTCAGGCGGACTTTTCCCAGACTGTCGGTTTTCAGTTCTGCGATCGGGGCATATTCTGAATAATTCAGCACCTCAAAAGAAACTTCTGCACCTTCTGCCGGTTTTCCATGTGAATCCTTTACGGACACAGTGATCTCTTTTGTCAGCGCATATCGTTTCAGCTCGTTGAGCATAGTCACCATACCATCTTTGCCGATCACTTCTCCCTCCGGGATCATGGTATCAAAAACTCTTGAATGGACCATCATGGCCCTTGAGGAAGCATTGGTAAACCATCCCTTATTCAGGATCTCCTCCGGCTCACAGGCTCCCAGAAAATACCAGTTTCCATCGCACCAGATTTCCACCCAGGCATGATTGTCATCACAATGAGACCACTTTGGTGCATATACCTGACGGGCAGGTACACCAACACTTCTCAGTGCATTAACGGTAAATACAGATTCCTCTCCGCATCTTCCGTTTCCTCTGCGGTATACGGCAAGTGCAGACAGGGTACGATCATCTGTACAATGATAGGTAGCCTCCTGTGCACACCAGTAGTTCACCTCCAGGGCAGCTTCTCTGAAGCTCATTCCCTCAGTTCTCTCTCCGATCTCCCTGCGGAAAAATGTACGGCAGGGTGCGATCTCCTCCTCATTTACTCTGTGAAACAGCACATAATTCAAAAAGATCTCTTCCGGCAGCTCTGCCACCCCGGAGTTTTCCTTCCATAAATGTACGCCATTCTCCGCATAATCCAGAAATACTTCAAACGCGTAATTTCCGATATCACTGTACGGCATGAACGCATATAAATATTTGCACGCCAGAGCCACTTCGTCTGTGCATTCTGCAAGCTTTTTATCAATATCCGCAAAAGCCTGCGGTAACCCCATCACCTGCTCCCGATATTTTTTTTCGATCCGATCACGGTTTCCTTTCAGAAAAATCTTCCCCTCAGCCATTATAATTCCTCCAGAACTTTCTTTGCAGCACGAACATTTTCAATATCTGTACGCCATATCTCATATTCACTGAATGTCGGAAGTCCCATATTGACACCTTCCTTGCGAAACTGCATCGCACTGTCCGTTACAACCTTGCCGCTCATATGATAAGCCTTGATCCCGGTAAGGGGATAAAGCTGGCGGATCACTTCCGCACCGACGCCACTCCCCGCCTGGATGGTAATACGCCCCCGGCTCCTGGTTTCCAGTTCCTTCAGAAGCTCCGCGCCCTGAAGGCAGGTATTCTTCTGTCCGGAGGTAAGGATAGTATCGATTCCCAGCGAGATCGCCTGTTCCATAGCCTCGATCGGATCTGCACACACATCAAAAGCCCTGTGCAGCGTAACAGACATATCTCCCGCAGCATCCATCAGTTCTTTCATCTGTTCCATATTCAAGGTGCCATCCGGTTTCAGGATACCTACCACAACACCCTCCGCTCCCATTTTGCGGAAATCCTTTACCGCATTCCTTATCATGGAAAATTCCGCATCTGTATAACAGAAATCTCCAAACCGCGGACGGATCAGCGCATGGATCCTGATATCTGAACGCTTCCTTATTTCCTCAAAAAGCCATGGGCCGGGAGTTGTCCCCCCGATGATCAGATTGCTGCAAAGCTCCAGTCTATCCGCACCACCCTCGGCTGCTGCCATGGCGGATTCCACAGAATCCACACAGGTTTCCAGAATGTAGTCTTTCATGTAAAAATCCCCCTTTGTTACCGTCTGCTCAGAGTAATTTCACTCCGGCATTCCTCAATGTATTCACAATGGTATCATCCGGAAATTCATCGGTAATGATCCCACTGATATCATCAAAATGTGTATATTTATAAGATTCGTTAAAATAAAACTTCTCTCTCTCCATAACCACATATTTATGTCTGCTGCTCTGCACTGCCGCCTTCTTGGTCAGCCCATCCTCCACTCCGGATGTGGTAACTGCAAGATCTGTCATATCCACGCCACAGCTTCCCAAAAATGCCCGGTCAAAGCTGTACTGCTTGATCACCTCAATAGCCGCAGCTCCCATAAATCCATTCACCGAACGGTACATAGTTCCCCCTGTGCCTATGGCCGTGATGGACGGATTCGCAGCAAGGATCTGCAGGATATCGATCATATTGCTGATAACCACAACATGCATGCCCGACGAAGCGATAAGCCTTGCCAGCTCTATATTTGTAGTGGAAACATCCAGAAAGATCGTTTCGTTATTTTTGATCAGCTTGAAGGCTTTCGCAGCAATCACTTTCTTCTTATCAAGATTGTACATACGCCTGTCTACTACGTTTCTCTCCAGAGGATACTCCTGTGACAGGATCGCTCCGCCGTAAGTCCTCTTTAATCTGCCTGCATTTTCAAGGATCTTGAGATCCTTGCGGATACAGTCCTCCGTAACCTGAAACATCTCACTTAATTCTTTGACTCTGACTTTTCCTTTTTCACGGAGACATTTCTCTATTGCATTCTGTCGTTCTTCTGTAAACATGATCCTATCTCCTCATTCCTGATTTTTCTGTGATAAAAGTTCCAGGAATCAATGCTCCGCAAAACAATATCCGGCGCATTGGTCCCTGGAAAGCCTGTGATTTCAGTATAACAGTTCGGCATCTTACTGTCAATTATTTAGTATTATTTTTTATTGTTTTAGCGTATTTTGATCAAATCATCTGCACATATATTCATCCAGCTCTCTGATAAATTTCTCCGGCATCTTTCTCTCAAACGGGAAAACCTCCGCATTCCCAAGCGCATCCGCAATGCATCCCAGAAGGATCGCACTTCTCTCCAGCGACCAGGCAGACAGCAGATCAATAGTATCATAACGGGTATGCATGCCAAAACCATCCCGGTTCAGAGTCATGGCCGGAATTCCCTTCCATGCAAAAGAATTGGAATCACTTCCCCAGATCTGATTCTTGACAGACGCTCCGATCCCTGCTCCGTCAGCAACCTCAAGAAGCTTATCACAAACTGAAGTCTCTCCCGTCACTCCCAGAACATTTCCTCCGATCAGCTGCCCGGCCAGATCTACATTCATATTAAAACGATGCGCTCCAAGCTCGCTCTCATGAACTCTGATGTAATCCCGGCTGCCCAGCAAGCCCTTCTCCTCAGCACCAAACCACACAAACTCCATAGTCCTGCGCGGTCTGTACTGCTGAAAATATCTGCAAAGCTCCATGATAATCGCCGCCCCGGACATATTATCATAGGCCCCCGGTCCCTCCGGCACCGAATCATAATGCGCAGTGATCGTTAAGATCTCATCTTTCTTATCCGTTCCCTCAATCCTTGACACTACATTTCGGGATGTACATGCTGTCACTTCCTGTTCTACAGTCAGGCACACCACAGCTGCACCCTCCGTCACCAGCTCCACTGCATCCTTATAATGAAGATTCGCCCCCGGAATCCTGCCACTATATTTTTCCTGCATCTTGTGAATATCCTCTGCAGACTCCGACAATCCTTCTGTCTCTTCTGCTGCATCCCCCGGAAAGATCGTCGGCAGGCTGCGCTGACAGGGAACCCTGTCCACTCCTTCATCCAGCGGAGAACCCTCCACACTGATAAAACCAACAGCTCCGGCGCTCACCAGTCTCTGATACACATCACCACTCACCCGGCCATTCACCATAACGATCTTGCCCTTCGCACGGGAAAGGCTGACAGCATCCCCGTTCTCTACATACAAAAAAGGGGCTTTCAGACCTTCTTCTCCAGTATTTCCACATCTTCCATACCCGGTCACCACATACTCCTTCTGATAAGGCTCCATAACCTTAAGCACTGCTCTGTTGATCCGAAAGCCCCAGAAATCAAACTCCTCCATCCAATTCTTCGCTCCGAAGCTGTCCAAAGTATCCCGGATCATCTTCGCCGCCTTCACTTCCCCCGCAGTACCCGCTTCTCTGACAAAATCAAACCCGGCCAGAAACTCCATCTGCCGCCTGCCGCTGAACTCTTTTGTATTCATACCCCACAACCTTTCTGAATTTTTCTGAGTAGTACAGCGAAAATTAAGTTTCTGCTATATTGACGCAAGATGATTTCTTCATCTGCAAGGCGGAGGAATGAGGCGTAGCGGTGGCTACGACGATTGACGACAACGCAGCAGATGAAAAATCAGACAAGTCAATATGGCGGTTACTTAATATTCGCTGTACCAGATTATACACTATTTTTCTGCAAAAAAACTGCCTGCAGCTATTTTTCAGCCTATCCGGCCAGAAAATCTCCTCAGACAGTTTATATTTCATATCAGTAAATCATTTATATCTATATCCTAAGCCACAAACGAACCAACCGCAGCCGGAGCCCGGTAATCATAGTCGGAAACCTTGATCCCTGTAGCCGCTGTACTGGCGTGAACGATCTTGCCATCACCAATATAAAGAGCCACATGATCAATGCCGCCATCACCATAAAAAACCAGATCACCAGCCCCAATATCCGCAACACTCTTCTTCTCAGAAGCCGCACACTGAGCCGCAGCAACACGAGGAAGCTCATACCCAAACTCCGCAAACACGGACATCACAAATCCGGAACAATCTGCCCCGTTAGTCAGACTCGTACCACCATAAACATAAGGATTCCCCACAAACTGCAGCGCAAAATCCACAATCCCCTGCCGCTTCTCCAGACGCGCCTCCTCAGCAGCCTTACGCTCCTCTTCCGCCTTACGCGCAGCCTCAGCAGCCGCTTCAGCCTCAAGCCTCTCCTGTGCGATCACCTCAGCCTCAGCCTTCGCCTCCTGATACCCCTGAACCTCAGAAACCGTCTTATCCGCCAGAGCGCTGGCAAAAGCAGAAATAGAATCCGCATCATCCGAGAAATCATCCTCAATAGAAAGCTCCTCCACATCCCCATCAGACACAACACTGACACCATCCACATCCGCAAAAATAACAGAAGGAACCACACCCACAAGAACAACACTCAGAACAACAGCAGCAACTTTCTTATAAAACATAAACAATAAAACTCCTCTCAGAAAACCACGCAGCAGCACCCACCCATTCAGGCAGACATTCGCAATCCACTTCGCCACGCTCCTCGCTCACTAATTTGTTACAATTTTATTAATTTTGTTACGCAAGTGTGTATCCTACCATAAAAACCCCCACCTGTCAAACCCTTTCACAAAACCTTCACACACCAATCAGCCATCCAGCGCAGCGACGATGGCTCATCCCTCACCTTCAGACCACAGGAAACTCAGCCTTTCCTCCCAGCCATCCAGCGCAGCGTTGATGGCTCATCCAACTCCCGGGAATCCACTCAATCCTCCAACCCTCATCAATCCCCACTTCCGCCAGTCGCCCCACACCCCCACCACTATCTCCCGCCCGGAACCGAACAGCCTGGGAGACGGGTGCCGGTTTGCTACGACTCTGCAGGAGGGGAGCTGATTCTTGGCTGGCGGAAATCTGCGTTGTTTTTAAAAAGTTCGCTGTCTGAGCGGCAGCAAGCCGCGAGTTCGGACTTTTTAAAAACGGTTTTAGCAGAATTCCGGCAACCTAGAAGCAGCCCCCGACGAAGCCCGGAGCAAACCGGCACCCGTCTCCCAGGCGTCCGTCATCCACCATCCACCACAAAGAAAGAGCGCTCCCGCAGCCCATCCAGCCCACAAAGAACGCTCTCCTCATTTCCATCAGCTTACAATCATACACGATCGCCTGCGATCAGCATACAATCCCATACGATTGCATCAAATATAACTCATAAACCCCTTCCCAATAACCTCACTACTCTTAGTAACCATCAAAAACGCCTGCGGATCCACCTCATCAATAAACCTCTGCAGCAGCACCGCCTGCCTCACATCAACAACCGTCAGAATAATCTTCTTATCCTTATGCGAATAAACACCCTCCCCATGATAAACCGTAGCACTCCGATCCAACCCATTCATAATAAACTCACAGATCTCATCCGGTTTACTGGAAATGATCGTAAAATACTTATTCAGCTTCATCCTCTCAATAGACTTATCGATCAGCAACGTCTTAGCTATAAGCCCCAGTACAGAACAAAGCCCCGTAGTAAGATCAAACACCATAAACGAAACAACAACGATCACACAATCCACCGCAAACAACGCACCCGAAATATTCATCGTAGAATACTTCTTAATGATCATCGCCACAATATCCGTGCCACCACCCGAAGCATTCTCAAAAAACAGCAGCGCCGCAGCCAACGCCGGCAAAATGATCGCAAAGCAAAGCTCTAGCATAATATTCCCCGTCAGCGCTCTGTCCATAGGAAAAACCTTCTCAAACACATTCAGAAGCAAAGAAGAAACAACCGTAACATAAGCCGTCTTCACTCCAAAATCCCGGCCAAGAACAATAAACCCGATCATCAGCAAAATCAGATTGATCACCAGGTTGATCTGCGCAGACGTCATCGGAATAAAATGCGAAAACACAACTGCCATACCCGAAACACCACCAAAGGAAAAATTATTCGGAAACTTAAACACATAAATCCCCACATCCATCAGAACAACGGCAAATGTGATAATGATATACTCCATCACACGCTTTGGTATCAGATTTTTCATTAAAAATTATCCTCCTGATCTCCTCAAATAATTTTCACCGGTAACTACCGGTCAAAACCGGCAATCCCCGTATCCTCTTCGTTTATCATACCTTATATCACCAAAAATGGAAATAAAAAAAGACAGAGAAAAATACATTTCCCTGTCCCTTATATCAACGATCACGATCAACCACAGCTTACAACCCGAAAAACCTCTCCAGAAATTCCGCCACACCATCATGATCATTATCTCCGGTCACCTCATTAGCAGCATCCTTTACATACTGTTTGGAATTGCCCATAGCAACACCGATACCTGCTCCCTCCAGCATTTCCAGATCATTCTCATTATCTCCGAAAGCGATCACATGCATCCGGTCAATACCAAGCTTTGTGCGAAGCATGGCAAGACCCACACCCTTGTCCACGCCTGCTGCATTAAACTCCGCATTGCCGCTGATGGAAGTAGTCACTGCCACATCATCCAGATCCTTCCATTTTTCACGAAGTGCCCTGCTGGTCTCCATATCATCAAAATAAATATTGATCTTCTCTGCCTGATCCAGAATATCTTTCTGATGATAAAAATCCTTAACATATTCATGTCTGCTGAGAAAATAATCTACAAAAGTTTTTTCCAGCAGATCTTTATCCGCTACAGATGCCACATAATCTCTGGCGTCCGCATCAGAATAGGCGATTCCGTTTGCATAAGCCTCTGCAATCCAGCCTTTTGTACCGCTGTTTTCCACCTCTTTCAGGATTTTTCTTACCATTCCTTTTGGCATGGTTTTTCGCCAGATCATCTCATTTTTATCGTAATCCCAGACAACACAGCCGTTTTCCACGATTCCCCATTTCACACCCCGGAGCACAGAAAACTCCTGGGGAATCAGCTCTCTGGTCCTTCCGGTTGCCGGCACCACATAATGTCCGTCATCGATCAGACGCTGCAGAACATTTTTGTTCCTCTCGGAAATCTTATTTTCACTGTTCAGAAGAGTTCCATCCATATCCACTGCAATGATATATTTTTCCATAATTTCCTCCTGTTTGTCTTTTCCCCACAGGCAAAAAGCGCATCTGCACTGCACCCGGATATCCTTTGACAGTACAGATACGCACAAATACTCATACCTGCTCTCTGTATTCTTCCACTTTACTACATATACAACAGCTCAGGAATTACCGGATTCTCATCATAAACGCCTCGTACGGTCTTAAGTCCGCTTTGATTCCTGTTCTGTCCTTATAGTTTGCAATCTTAATATCCTCTTTATCAGACACATATTTCACAAGACCTTCTGTACTTACCGTGTCCTCAGAAAGGTTTGCCACCACGATCCACTGCTCTTTGTCGGAAGTTCTTAAATATGCAAAGATCTTCTCGTCTTCCGGAAGAAGGAGCTGATAGTCACCTTCTGTAAGAAGCTCTTCCTCATGACGAAGACAGATCAGATCCTTATAATAATAAAACACGGAATCATTTTTTTCCAGAGCTTTTTTTACATTGATCTCCTGGTAACGATCAGAAAGGCGGAACCATGGCTTACCGGTCGTAAATCCTGCATTTTCGCTGTCATCCCACTGCATCGGAACCCTGGCATTGTCACGACTCTTGTTCCATACTGCCTTGCGGAAATCATCCTCAGAAATGGTTTTGTTCTTAACGACAAGATCCTGATATGCATTACGAACCTCTATATCCTCGTACTCCTCCAGCGGGAACTGCACGTTTGTCATACCGATCTCCTCTCCCTGATATACATAAGGAGTTCCCTGCATACCATGGAGAACGGTAGCATAAGCCTTTGCACATTCCTCGCGGTAAGTAGTGTCATTTCCCCATCTGGAGATCACACGTGGCTGGTCATGATTTTCAAAATACAGAGCATTCCAGCCCTTGTTATAAAGCTTGTTCTGCCACTCACTCATAACACGTTTCAAATCACGGAGATCAAAAGGCTTCAATTCCCACTTGCGGTTTACAGAGCCCGGAATACGGTCGATGTTCATATGCTCAAATGTGAAGATCATATTCAGTTCCTCACGCTCCGGATCTGTAAACAGTCTTGCAACCTCCGGTGTGGAGCCCGGCGCCTCACCTACCGTCATACAGTCATATTTTGAAAGCACCTCCCGGTTCATCTCATGGATAAACTCATGAAGTCTTGGTCCGTTGCTGTGATATTTTCCTGTATAATACTTGCGGCCATCCGTTTTCGGGTAATCCGGGAAGGACTGATCCTTGGAGATAGATGCGATCACATCCATGCGCCATCCGTCAGCACCTTTGTCCATCCAGAATTTCATCAGATCATAGATTTCCTTACGGACGGTTTCATTTTCCCAATTGAGATCCGGCTGTTTTCTGCTGTAAAAATGAAGGTAATACTGGCCGCGCTCTTCATCATATTCCCAGGCACTTCCACAGAAGCTGGAACCCCAGTTGTTCGGCTCACTGCCGTCTGCTTTCGGATCCTTCCAGATATAATAATCACTGTATTTGCTGTCTTTTGACTTCCGGCTTTCCACAAACCATGCATGCTCATCGGAAGTATGGTTGACAACAAGATCCAGAACGATCTTGATACCATGCTCATGAGCTTTTTGGATCAGCTCATCCATGTCCTCGTTACTTCCGAAACCTGCGTAGATCTTCCGGTAATCACTGATATCGTAACCGTTGTCGTCCTGTGGGGAGTCAAAAACAGGACTAAGCCAGATCACATCGATC
Organism: Blautia sp. SC05B48; assembly: GCF_005848555.1. Classification (NCBI taxonomy): domain Bacteria; kingdom Bacillati; phylum Bacillota; class Clostridia; order Lachnospirales; family Lachnospiraceae; genus Blautia; species Blautia sp. SC05B48. The sequence goes on from NZ_CP040518.1 coordinate 1,044,360, forward strand.
CCAAGGTTCTGAAGGTAGGGGAGCTTTTCAATAATACCCCTGAGATCGCCGAAGCCATCTCCGTTGGAGTCCTTAAAGCTTCTTGGATAAATCTGATATACAACGGAATTCTTCCACCAATCTTTCATTTCTTATGTCTCCTTTATTTTGCATTGAGCAGATATTTATAATCCGTATTTGCCGCTTATTTATATCCCGTCAGATACTCTTCAACTGCCCTTTTTACGATCAGTTATTTCAATATAACTTTTTTCAGGTTTTTTATAGGCGGACCACCCGAGGTCCGCCTTTTCATAGTTCTGATCTTTATCCTTAAGGTTTATGCAATTCCAAGAAGAGAGAGAATGATACTAAGGATGATAACACCGATGATCAGAACTGTGATGCTGATATTTTTCTTTTTCAGCAGATAGTAGCACAGAAGAGTCAGTCCAAGAGGAACGATGCCGATAAAAATCTGGTCCAGCATGTTCTGGAGGTTCAGAACAGATTCCCCCTTCATGGTAAGCTCATAAGTAGAATTAAAGGTTACCATGCTGGCAGTCATGCCGCCGACCATGATCAGACCTACTATGCTGGCAGCCTTTGTCAGGATATTCATAAGACCGCTTGCATAAACCTTCTGGATGTATTCGGAACCAAGCTTGTAGCCCAGGAATGTTCCATAATATTTCACAAGAATAGACGGAATGTTGAAAAGAAGCAGGAACACGATCGGTGCCAGAACGTTTCCGGATGCACCAAGACCTACTGCGATCCCGGCCGCGATCACACGGAGAACGCCCCAGAAAATGGAATCACCGATGCCGGCCAGAGGTCCCATCAGAGAGGATTTGACTGCATTGATAGAGCTTGCATCAAAATCCTTCTGCTCGCTGTTTTTCTTCTCCATGGAAGCTACAAGACCCATAATGAAAGTGGAACAGGTGATGGTTGTATTGAAATAGGACATACTTCTTGTGAGGGCTGCTTTTTTGCCCTCCTCATCGTTTTTGTAAAATTTGTTGATAAACGGCATCAGGGAATAACAGAAACCGGAAGCTCCCTGTTTTGCCGGGCTTACTGCCGCATACAGAGTGAAGGAACGCCAGAACGCTTTTCTCAGCATTTTTCTTTCATCTGCAGGAATGGATTTCGTTAAATTACTCATGAGAAAAATTCCTCCTCTTCTTCATCAAGATATTCGTCAGAACCACCGGCTGGTGAAGCTGCCACTCTCTGTGCCGCAAGCTGGTTCAGCTTGTAATCGTTCATACCAATGGAAATGGCAATGATCACACCGATCACGGCAAGGGCGATCAGCGGAAGCTTTAAGTATGCTGCAAGAACAAAGCCCAGGAAATAAAACATACAGATCTTGTTGTCCCAGAGCATCTTCATCAGCATTGCCATACCTACTGCCGGAAGAAGTCCGCCGCAAACTGTCAGACCATTCATAACAACATCCGGGATGGCATCCAGAAGTGCGCTGACTGCGTCAGATCCGAACAGGATCCCGAAGAATGCAAACAGAGAATATAAAAACCAGTTTACAGCCCAGAGCCCATAGTGAAGAGCAACGATCTGTTTTTCTTTTCCTTCTGCTGCCAGGCGGTCAAAGGTTTTTGCAAACATACCTACAATAAAGATATAAAGAACTGTTTTGATCTGAAGACCAAGGATACCGATAGGAAGTGCCAGTGTCAGGGCAACCTCAGAGCCTTTGCCAAGCATGATGGCAAAAGCAGTTCCTACAGCTGTGGCGATTCCGGGCTCTGCCGCAGAAGCACCGCCGATATTTACAACTCCCATGAATACAGCTTCCAATGAAGCTCCGATGATAACTCCTGTATGAAGATCTCCAAGCAACAGACCTACCAGCGGTCCGATGACGATCGGACGGTTCAGCATGGTAAATCCGATCAGCTCTGCACCGCCGACACAGATAAATACGGCAAGTGCTACAAGAAATGCATTTAACATTTTTTTCTTTCCTCCCTTTTTTGTGCTACGTTTTATTTATTCAGTGGATGTCAGTCAAGCTTGTCCAGTACATCCTTCACAAGCTTCTGCTCATCATTGGGTACCTGCTGCATACAGGCCTTCGGATCAAGAGCCACCAGCTCTTTCAGTGCCTGCTGTTCTGCTTTTGTCAGCATGATAGTCGGGGTCAGGACAAGCTTCTCGGAAACATCGATTCCATCAAAACGTCCCGTATTTCCTACATTGAGGAATCCGATCTCACCAACACTTTGTCTTATCTTCAGAGCATCCTTTACCGTTCTTGTCAGAACCAGAATACGCATCCTGGATGCCTTCGGATTGTTTAAAATACGAATGGCTTCATCCACCGGTTTGATCAGCGATTTGATTCCGCCCGGTACGGCCATTTTCAATGCCATCTTCTGGGTGTTATCGTTAGCTGCCTCGTCGTTAGCTACCACGATTCCCTGTACAGCCAGCTGTTTGGTCCAGGTCATGGCAACCTGTCCGTGGATCAGACGGTCATCTACACGAAGTGCGGTGATCTTTGCTGTGGAATTGTCATAGGACTGGGGAGCCAGAGCTTTTTTCGGTGCGGATTTTTTTGCATACGATGCAGCACCTTCTGAAATCTGCGCAGTATTTTCGATACCCTGTGCAGTATCTTCTTCAGCATTTTTTTCAGATGTGGATTTCTTTCCACCGCCAAGGTCTACCATCTGAAGCTCTTCTCTGGCATCATCGATGAACTCCTGGATCTCCTCCTCTGTCACATCGTCATCTGCCATCATGACCTGCATCAGGACCGGAAGGTTGGTTCCTGTGATCAGTGTGACATTTTCTTTCTGGCTGTATCCCAGAAGCTTCTGATTTACGCTTCCTCCCATCAGATCTGTGAAAACGAAAATCCTGTCGTTTTCATGCTGTGCGAAATATTCTTCAAACTTTTTCTCCACATTGTCTTCCGGTGTCACATATGCGTCGATGGTTGTGATCTCATCCATTTTTCCAACGATCAGCTCTGCTGTATAACGAATGCCGGAGGCCATTTTTCCATGTGTGGCGATCAGAATCTGTTTCATCTGGTATTCACTCCTTCTGTACTTTTTCCCTTTGGTTATGTACCTAACCTTTATGTTCACACTATAGCATCAAAGTTAGGCTGTGTAAATAGGTTATGTACATAACCTATTATTGCAACAAGTTCAAAATCATGGTTTTGTGCAGGTTTCACATAGAACAGCAAATGCTTATTATCCACATCTTCAGCACGGACCTACACAGGATAACTCTTTTACGATTTCAGGTAAATTTACAAAAAGCCGAAAATACTCTGACTGTCAGACACTGACAGTTCCCGTATATTTCGGCTTTTGATATCTTTATATCTCAGATTCTCTGTACTCTTACTATATTGAAAGTCCCGATTTTCTATTTTTCACAGTTCTGCAGTGACTTCTCGTATCTACCCCCTGATCAGATCAGGTACATTCTCTGCAGACTTACTTTTCCTCATGCTGCGGCTGTACAGATCTCCTGGGGATCAGCGTGACCGGAAGCATGATCTCATTTTCACGCTCTTTTTCCACTCCATTGATCCGTTCCATTAGAATTTCCACTGCAAGAGACGCCTTCTGCTCCACATTCTGGCTGATAGTAGTCAGACGAGGCACGGAAAATTCCGCATAGCTGATGTTATCGTATCCTGCAATTCCGATCTCCTCCGGAATCTTTACTCCACGACTGCTGAAAAAGCTGATAGCCTCCAATGCATAGAGGTCCGACAGGAAAAACAGTGCGGCCTTTGGTTTTTTCCGCTGGAGCAGCCACGCATAGCTTTCTTTTCGTTTGGCGTAGTTCATTCCAAGAGCAGTAAACTGCACCTTCTGCTTTTTCTTTGCAAAATCCTTCGCCGCCCGCTGAGCGCCCATGTAACGAAGATGATCCACACCATTATCACGGCCTGCACAAACCTGGATATGCTCATAGCCGCATTCCAGAAGATATTTTGTCATGAGATAGCCGCCACTTTCGTCGTCCAGTCCGATATTCAGGACATGGTTTTCCTGGCCTGCATCAAGCTCACCGTATGCATCAATAGAAACGATCGGTTTGTTGATCAGCTGATAGATTTTTTCGCAGTTGCTTTTGCTGAAGGAAATGGCAATAACACCATCTACATCCCAACCCATGACCATCTGGAATATCTTATCTGTATCCTTTGCAGAATACAGCATCAGATAATATCCCAGTTCCTGCACGTATTTCTCGATAAAACCGATGATCTTTCCATAAAAAGGATCTCCGATGATAGAATCCTTGAAGTCTTTATGATAATTGATCACAACTGCGATCAGCTGGGATTTTTCTTTATTCAGAACTCTCAGTCCCATTTTCTGGACATACCCCATCTCCCGGATAAGATTCTCGATCTTCTGAATATTGGCAGGAGATACTTTTTTTGTTTTTCCATGTATGACGTTGGAAACAGTTGTTGTACTCACGCCTGCTCTTTGCGCGATTTCCTTAATCGTTGCCATTATCTTTCCTCCAGAGATATTTCTGTGCGGAAGCCACTGCATTGGCTCCGTCTGAAACAGCAGTTACTATCTGGCGAAGTGCCTTGGTACGAATATCCCCCGCTGCAAAAACCCCAGGTGCGCTGGTAACACCCTCTTCTCCTGCACATATATATCCATTTTCATCCAGCTTGAGCTGGTCCTTTACAAGTGTCGTATTAGGAACGATCCCCACAGCAATGAAAACACCTTCTGCGGTCAATTCCCTCTCTTCATTTGTTTTTATATTACGGATCTTAAGACCGGTCACTTCATCCTGTCCCAGGATCTCAAGGGGAACACTGTCCCACACCATTTCTATATTCTCACAGGCAAAGACTTTCTCCTGAAGTGCCTGATCTGCTCGAAGCGCATCACGGCGATGAACAAGATATACCCTTTCACAGAGGCCGGAAAGAAAAACTGCATCCTCTGCTGCCACGTTTCCTCCCCCCACTACCACTGCGGTCCGATCCTTATAAAAAGCTCCGTCACAGGTAGCGCAGTAGGAAACACCAAGGCCGCTCAGATCATCCTCTCCCGGGATATCCAGCTTCCGGTGCTCTGCCCCAAATGCAAGGATCAGGGCTTTCGCCTGATATTCATGCTTTTTTGTACGAATCGTCTTGATCTCTCCGGAAATATTTTCCAGGGAAAGGATCTTCTCTCGCTGCGGTTCCAATCCCAGCTTCCGGGCATGCTCCCCGAAGGCTTCTCCGAGATCCATGCCCGACATCCCCGGCATTCCCGGATAATTATCCACCTCATAGGTAGCTGTGACCTGGCCGCCCGGTGCAAAGTTTTTATCGATCCATATGGTATTTAACCTGGCCCTGGACGCATAGATCGCCGCCGTGATCCCTGCCGGGCCTCCGCCTAAAATTGCAAGATCATAAATATCACTCATGTTATTTCTCCATTTTTGTATATTTCCGCTCACATAATATCATAGATTCCGTAATTTTCCAATATGATAGAACAAAGCGCCACTCTGAAAGGACGTTACTGTTTGCTTCGAGACCATCAGCACTCTCCACATGGCATATGTCTGTAAACAGTAACGAAAGACTGTCGTATGTCTCTTAAAATCAGGAAAAATAAATCTCCTATTTTCATCACTCTGCTTCTTATCCTGGCACTTCTCACCGGCCTTACTGCCGGTTATTTTTCCGCTCACGGGATCACAGAAAACGGAAAATTCGAAGCTTTTTCCAGAAAAGTTTTTCAAAATGAAGTTTCCGGCAGCACCCTTACCCTCCATTATACCCTGGCACATCCGGGAAAACAGGGCATCCGGCGAAAAAAAGCTTCTCTTGGCACTATCCCCACAGATATGAAAAATACATACCAGATCTGCAGCCAGTACGAAAAAAAACTGAAATCCTTCCGCTACAGCCGTCTTTCCACGGAAAATCAACTGACACTGGACTCCATGCTCCTCTATTACCACACAGAAAAATCACTGGGTGACAATTATCTGCTTCAGGAACCCCTTGGTCCAAGTCTTGGTATTCAGGCTCAGCTTCCGGTGCTTCTGGCGGAATATGCCTTTTATGAAGAACGTGATATCACCGACTATCTCACTCTTCTCACCACCATCCGCCCATACTTTCGGAGTATCCTGGAATTTGAGAAAAAGAAATCCGAAGCTGGTTTTTTTATGAGTGATACCACGCTGGACCGGATCCTGGCACAATGCAGTTCTTTTATCCGAAACCCCGACAACAGCTATATGCTGAATATCTTTCAGAAAAAACTCTCCGAATACGGAAAGCTTTCCGTGTCAGAGCAGAACGCTCTGATCCTGACTCACCAAAATCTTATGAAAACAGAAGTCATCCCAGCCTATCAGGAACTTATGACCGGTCTGGAAGCTTTACGCGGCACAGGAAAAAACACTCGTGGCCTGACTTATTTCAAGGGAGGAAAAGCCTACTATCTCTATCTTCTTCAGAGTCAGACCGGCTCTTACGTTCCTGTAAAGCAAATGGAAAAACGACTCTCCAGACAGCTTTCCGACGAGATCGGCATCGCAGGAACCATGCTTCGACAAAACCCAGAGCTTCTGACTACTCTCAGCCGGGGAATCACTTTCAAAAAAATGAAGCCTGCCCGGATGCTGAATGCCTTACAGCAGAAGATCCAAACAGACTTCCCACCTCTCACAGATGTCACCTTTGAGCTCCGCACAGTCCACGATTCCATGAAAGAATATCTAAGCCCCGCCTTTTATCTCACCCCACCTGTGGATACCGGAACCCCCAATGTGATCTACATAAATCCGGCTGCCAGTTACCAGGGTCTGGAGCTTTTTACCACACTGGCACATGAAGGATTCCCGGGGCATCTTTACCAGACTGTCACCTTCCAGCGCCAAAATTCCTCCAACATCCGAAATCTTCTCTGCACCTCCGGCTTTGCGGAAGGATGGGCCACCTACATTGAACCCTATGCCTACCAGTACGCCGCCGATTATATTCAGGATCCTTCTGCCACAGAGCTTGCCAGGATCTCCTGGCTGAACCGAAGCATCAATTTATGCATGTACTCCCTTCTGGACATTGAGATCCATTACAACGGCTGGACTCAGGCCGAAGCTGCCAGCTTTCTGAAAGCCTTTGGTATCGAAGACAGCGCCGTTGTCTCCGAGATCTACCAGTATATCCTGGAAACCCCGGGAAATTATCTGAAATACTACTGGGGCTACTTAAGCCTTCTGGACTTACGCACTTCCGAACAGAACCGCCTTGGCCAGGACTTTGATCTGAAAGCTTTCCACAGCCAGGTACTGAAGATCGGTGGTGTACAGTTCCCGGTGCTGGAGAAGTATATTGATGCGGAATTGAATTCCATTTTTTATTCCAACCCGGCAAAAAACAATTCATAAAAATCATCCTCACCCTCAAGCATCGGAGAATTCTCTCCACCACCATTGGTACTCCTCTTCATCGCTGCATAAAATTCCTCACCAGCTGCGATCAGATCCATCTCATAAACCGGAACCCCAAGCTCCCGGCACTTCTTACAGAAAGCAGCCAGCGGCTCTTTCTCCCTGCGGGTAGCAAGCAACATCTCCCGAAGCGCCGGGTCCCTGCGGGCCTTTTCCTTCAGATTATCAAGCATCTCCACAACTTCCATCAAACTCAATCCCCCTTCACACAGCTTCTGAACAGCACATCCAGTTCCGGAATCTCCTTTTTCAGAGAAACCAGCTCCCCATTCCTGGTAAAACAATGCTTCGAGGAAGCTTCTGTACAAACCTCACTTCTGGTCACATTAAAAAACTCATAAGCCAGCTCCAGAACCACACCACTGTACTTCTTCACCGAAACTGAAATCTCCACTACATCATCAAAAAGCACCGGCTTCTTATAAGAAACCGAAACCCCTGCAACCGGAGAAACAATTCCCCGCTTCTCCACCTCACCATAACCAAAGCCCAACTCCTTCATGAAATCGATCCGGGCCTCTTCCATCCATTTCACATAATTGGAATGATGGATGATCCCCATCTGATCCGTCTCATGATACTGTGCCTTACGCCTGTAAACACCCATGTCTGTATCCTCTCTTCTGTAAAAATCTGACATTTGCCACCAGTAACAAAATATCTTCTTTATTTCTCACAAACCATACTCTTTATACAACTCCCTGCACGCCTCCGCACTGTCTATTATTCTTCCAATCTCATCCATCCGGCCATCTGCGATCAGACGATTGATCAGCATTCTCACTCGTGCTTCCCCAATGGCCTCACCTTCTGCCTTTCCTTCCGCTTTTCCAATAATTTTCCCACGTGCTTCTCCCAGCTCAAGCAAGCGTTCCGATTCCAGCTGTAAAACCTTTCCACCCATAATTTCATCTACTCCATCATCGTCCGAAAAACATCTTCAAATATAGTATTATTGGTCATTAACACTCCTACTGGTATATACGAATTATACCACACAAACAAAACATGAAAACACCATAAACCAGCTTTTCACAAAATACACAGTAACAAAAATGGAAAACGCTTCAGAATCCAAAGCTCCGGAAATGTCCATACAGACAAAAAGATCTTATAAGATATACCAACCCCATCACTACCAGGCCGACAGCGAAGCGCCTCAGCCCATCCACTCCGTCAGGCCACAAGGAAACTCAGCCTTTCGCCCCAGGCATCCAGCGCAGCTCTGATGCCCCATCCCCTACCGGAAAACCACTCAACCTACCACTCCAAATAAACCTACCGCCCTACCACCCTACCGTCCTGAACCTCACAGCCCGAGCCGGGGATGCTGCCTGGTCTGCCTCTGCAGGAGAGGAGCTGATTCTTGGCTGGCCCCCGACGAAGCCGCAGACCAGGCAGCATCCCCGGCTCAGGCGTACGTTCAATCCCCACCCCCTCTTCCCACCAAAATAAAAATCTGCTATAATACAACCACACAACAAAAAATCAAACAACAAAGTGGCATTCACATTCCACTACACCAAACACTCATGAATGCAATCACCAATCAATCGCATTCAGAATCCAAAGAAAGACAAGGTAAAACATAAATGAAATTTCCACCCAACATCAACATCCCCGACTCCCTCAAAGGAGTCTTCAAAAAAAGCTCCACCCCGGATCCCCTCAGAGAACCCCGGCGCAACCCCAAGGACAACATTCCCCTGAACTTCCGCGAACGCAGCAACGCCCGCGTAAGTCTTATGGCATCCGTCATCGTCCTTGCGATCCTAGTCCTCTTCTTCAATCAGCTGGACTACCGCCTCATCCGCAAACCAGCCATAGACGCACAGAAAAAAGCCGCGGCAGCCAAAACCAAAGCCGATCAGGAAGCAGCCGACACCACTGCCGAAACTACCACCGCCTCCGTCATCGCAGTAGGCGACAACCTCTATCACCAGAGTCTCATCGACGCAGGCGCATCCTCTGACGGCAACTGGAACTACGACAAGATCTACACCCACATCCAGGACGCCATCAAGGACGCAGACATCAAAATGATCGATCAGGAAACCGTCTTCACAACCGACCATGACAGCGTAAGCTCCTACCCATCCTTTGCAACACCCACAGAAGTAGGAGACGCCATTATAAAAGCCGGATTCAACGTAGTAGAATCCGCCAACAACCACATTGATGACTTCGGAGAGGGCTTCCTCACAGACACACTGAACTTCTGGAAAACCAAATATCCGGATGTCACACTTCTGGGAATCCACGATTCCCAGGAAGATGCCGACACCGTAAAGATCCGCGAAATAAACGGTATCAAGATTGCATTTCTGGATTACACCTACGGTACAAACGTAGGCGGCATTGAAGGAAAAGACTACATGATCGACATGATCCGCAAAGACAAGATCACAGCCATGATCCAGAAAGCAAAAAAGCAGGCCGACTGTATCATCTTTGTAGCACACTGGGGTACCGAAGGCGAAACCATGCCAAACGAATATGAAAAACAGTGGGCAGCCTACCTTATGGAGCAAGGCGTAAATGTCATAATCGGCGGACATCCACATGTACTCCAACCATATGGCCGTCTTACTGATGACAAAGGCAATGAAACTGTAGTCTTCTACTCTCTGGGAAATTTCGTATCCACCCAACAGAAGCTGGAAGAACTTCTCGGCGGAATGGCAAAATTCACCATTCAGAAAACCGTACAGAACGGCAAGACCTCAATTGAGATCCTGACTCCTACAGTGGAACCTCTGGTCATGCATTACAACAGCGATGCCGGTGAATTCGGACCATATATGCTTTCCGATTACACAGAAGAACTTGCATCTCAGAATGGTGTACAGTCATACATTGGTTCCGGTGTATTCACTCTTGACAATCTGAAAAAGAAGTTCAACGAGATCATGTCCATGAATGTCACTCCATCCACAGGAACCAACCTCCTGGATGTGACCATTGACACAGACCTGAACATGATCGATGCATCCGGAAATATCGTAGAAGATACCGACTCCATCACAGCAGAAAAATATTACGCAGATAAAGGCATTGACATCACTTCCGAAGACTTTAACTCTGCTGATAATAACTCAGGCAGCACAGACGACTCCTCGGATGACGGTTCCTACGATGATGGTTCCTATGATGACGGTTCCTACGATGATGGTTCCTATGATGATGGTTCCTACGATGACGGTTCCTACGATGACGGTTCTTACGATGATGGTTCTTACGATGATAGCGAAGAATAGTGATAACCTTTCGTGACCAGTCTATACCCTGATTCATAAAATACCGGAGATCCGGCACCTCTGAAGTGAACACTTCAAAGGCACACAGATCTCCGGTATTTTTATTTTATCTTTTATATTTTCTTTCAAAGATTTCACTGTACAGAATATCAGTATGTAAATATACCAACTCCATAAGCTTCCAACGGATATGCAAAAGAAAATTCCCGGTTATCACAATTTTTCTTTTCGGCTTTAAATACCTTGCCCTTCGGAAGAAGCCCCTGCTCATCCATGATCAGTTTGTACTGTTTTTTCTTCGGAACGCCTACACGGTAATCCGGACGTGCTACCGGTGTAAAGTTGCATACTACCAGAATATTATTACGTCTTGTAGGAGATTTTCTCACAAAGCTGAAGATACTTCTGTCGCCATCGTTGGCATTGATCCACTCAAATGCAGATGGATCATTATCTGCACCGTAAAGTGCCGGATATTTGCGGTAGATATGCAGAAGATCACTGACATACTGCTGCAGCTTCTGATGATTTTCCTCGCCAAGAAGATACCAGTCAAGCTCTCTGGCCTCACTCCACTCACGCAGCTGTCCGAAATCCTGTCCCATAAACAGAAGCTTCTTACCCGGATGCCCGAACATAAAAGTATATCCGGCCTTCAGGTTCTTAAATTTATCATCCAGCTCCCCAGGCATCTTCTCCAGCATAGAACACTTCAGATGTACTACCTCATCATGAGACAGGACCAGAACATATTTCTCACTGTATGCATAAGTCATAGAAAATGTCATCTTATTATGATTAAATTTACGGAAATATGGATCCAGCTTCATGTATTCCAGAAAGTCGTTCATCCAGCCCATATTCCACTTCAGGGAGAATCCAAGCCCGTCGTCTTCTGCCTTGCCTGTTACCATCGGCCATGCGGTAGATTCCTCTGCGATCATGACAGTTCCATGATTTCTTCCGAGAACAACGGTATTCAGATGCTTAAAAAATTCAATAGCCTCCAGATTCTTGTTTCCGCCGTATTTATTGGCGACCCACTCACCGTCTTTCTTACCGTAATCCAGGTAGAGCATGGATGCAACCGCATCTACACGAAGACCATCAACGTGGCATTCCTCTACCCAGTAAAGAGCATTTGCGATCAGGAAGTTCTTCACCTCCGGACGTCCGTAATTGTAGATCTTGGTTCCCCAGTCCGGATGCTCACCCTGTCTCGGATCTGCATGCTCATATACAGCAGTTCCGTCAAAGTTAGCCAGTCCGTGTGCATCCTTCGGAAAATGTGCCGGTACCCAGTCAAGAATGATACCGATCTTCTGACGATGGAGATAATCCACCAGATATTTGAAATCCTGCGGTGTTCCGTAGCGGGAAGTCGGTGCGTAATAGCCGGTTACCTGATAGCCCCAGGAACCGTCAAAAGGATGCTCTGCGATACCCATAAGCTCCACATGGGTGTATCCCATTTTTTTGACATACTGGGCAAGCTTCGGCGCCAGTTCTCTGTAGGAATAGAAACCATCCTCATCCTCTGCTGTCTGCGGATGCTTCATCCAGGATCCCGGATGCACCTCATAGATAGACATGGCACTTGTGTCCGGGTCAAAGTTCTCACGATTTTTCATCCAGGTATCATCTTTCCATTTGTAGTTGGTGATATCTGTAATACGAGAGGCGGTTCCGGGACGCATTTCAGCGGCATTGGCATATGGGTCTGCCTTGTAAAGCTCCTCACCATGTGCACCTGTAATGTAAAATTTATACAGCTGTCCGATCTTCGCTCCCGGTACAAATGTCTCATAAACGCCAATGGGTCCAACTTTTTTCATGGGATTCTTCTCCGTATCCCATTCGTTGAATTCACCTACAACAGAAACCGCCTGTGCATTAGGTGCCCACACTGCAAAATAAACCCCTTTTTTCCGGTTCTGCGTGTCTGGATGTGCTCCCAGCTTCCTGTAAATATCATAATTCGTGCCCTGACCGAAAAGATACTGGTCAAGCTCCGTAAATTGTAATTTCTTTCCCATTTTCAGGTACCTCCCTTTATAGTTCTGCCACCGTCCATTCCCCAATTTTAAGTGGAGTTTTTTATTCTATAATTATACCAATCCCTATATTTTCAGTCAAGGAAAAACCCTCTCCGGCTAATATGTGTCTATTATCCGACAATGTCAGATAAAGTCAAAAAAGAGACCCGAATGACGCACATCTTGTCATTCAGGTCTCTCCTGTTATTTTTTAATATTCTCCGCTTCCATCGTCATAGGAACCGTCATCATAGCTTCCATCATCGGAAGATCCATCAGAATAATCACTTTCGTCAGAGCCATCGGAGTAGTCATCTTCGTTGGAAGATCCGTCACTGACATCAGATCCGTCAGAAGAATCGCTTCCATCGGAGCCCTCATCAGAGGAATCCTCTGAATCGCTGGAATTTCCTGCATATCCTGCAACACGACCAGCCTGAAGAGAGCTGTCCCAGAAGTCAGAATAGGAAGCACTCTGTAACGTAACATCCTTCGCTTCTGCAAGCTCGCTGACTGTTACAAGCTTATATCCCTGGTCGATCAGTGCCGGGATTAGTTTCTCTGTGGCACACTTCACAGATGGTTCATGAATATCATGCATCAGGATGACGGAACCATCTCCCAAAGAAGAATCATTCATGATCTGATTATAATCTGCATCCGCATCCATCAGCTTCCAGTCCAGAGAATCTGTAGACCACATGAAGAAAGGCTTGCCAACTGCACTTATCTGCTCATCTGTGATCGCGCCATACGGTGCACGACATACAGTTGATGCCTGCCCACAGGCTTTTACCAGTGCATCATCGGTCTTCTGGAACTCCTGCAAAACAGAATCAAGGTCCATATTCGGCAGCGTCTGTTCCGGATGATCCCAAGTATGGTTACCGATCTCGCAGCCAAGCTTTACCATTCGCTGTATGGTAGATTCACGGCCCTCCATATTCTGTCCCAGCATAAAGAACGTAACATGGATATTGTATTTCTCAACAGTATCAAGAAGTGTCTCTGTATACTCTCCAGGACCATCATCAAAGGTCAGAGCGATCATCGGACGCTTCTTGGAAGGATCATAAGAACCATCCTCATTAAAATAATAATCCTTCACACCTTTTTCCACCCATCCGGTCTGCATGTATCCCTTTTTATCAAAGCTGTATGTTGTTCCGTCAATATCCGCAAAACCATTTACATAATATGTACCATCCGGATTCTGATACCACTTTCCTGTGGAATCCTCATGCCATCCCGGAGTCATAACAGAAAGCCTTTCACCTGCTGCACTGCCCTTTACCGGCATCACCGTTGCATCCGTACCGGAATCCGCGCTGTCTGTATCCGAAGCAGCCGTATCCGTCGATGCCGTACCGTCCTTCGTACTGCTGTCTGTGGAAGCTCCGGCGGTATTTGCCTGGACATTTACTGTCTCCGCATCTTTATTGTTTCCGCCGCCTGCATGGTTGACGATGGGAAGAATTACCCCTCGAACAACAAAAACCAACAGAAGAATCGCCGCAACTACACAGGTTATCCGCTTCATCATCCGCCGCCGTCTTAACTGCTGCTGTTTTCTGCGCATCCTCTCACGCAAAACTCTTTTGTCCATTTTTTACATCCCCATTTATATACTTATATCTTTCTTTGATATTTAACGTCTGTCTTTAATCATACCGCATTTAATGCTTAAATACAATGGGAATTCCCGAAAGAATCTCTTAATTTATTACTGTTCACTCCGTTCTCAGTAACACACCTCGCGGAATATTACCAGTGAACGGTAACCTTAATTTTCCCCTGTCCTTTTGTAAAAAAATGGCACCCGGAACATATTCCGGGCACCACACTCTTTTAGCTGCTGATACTGTCAGATCACTCCTGACCCGCTGCATTCTGATCCGCCTCGCCGTCTTCCGGCACCATATCTGTAGCCTCTGCCGCTTCCAGCTCTTCATCCACGGTACCTTCCGCACTGCTTCCGTCCGAGGAAGGATCATCTCCGTTTACTCCCTGGGTATCACCGGCAGAAACCTTCTCCTCAACCGTTGCATTGTCCAGGATAAAATCTTCCACTCTGAGAAGTCCGATGGATTCATCCACTGCTGCCTGTCCGTATTTATCTACCAACGCAGCCAGATCCTTCACACTGTATGCTTTGATCAGTTCATCCTGGATACTGAGAGATTTTTTATCTTCAAGTGTCATATTCTCCGCATCCATGATCCCCTGTACGATCAGATTCTGCTTTACTTTAAACTCCGCATACTGACCGCTCTGCTCCTCAAAATCATCCATGGAGATTCCCTGAGCTTTTACAAAATCCTCCAGCGTCATAGCACCCTGTTTTGCATAATTCTCATACAGACTGCGAAACTCCGTCTTTGCCGTATCCAGATCCTCCTGTGGATATTCCTTCACTTCAGATGCTGATAGCACTGTGTTCCATGCAGTTTCACGCAATGTGTTCTGTGCACTTGTCTTCGCTTCATCCTCCAGTGTAGTACGGATTTCCTTCTTGTAATCATCCACACTCTTGCAGTCTGTGTTCTTGGCTACCCAGGTATCTGTAAGCTCCGGCGCACGCTTAAAGCTCTGCAGAGTGACCTTAAATACCACTTCCTGTCCGGCCAGTTCTTCCGAAGAGTATTCCTCCGGGAAAGTCAGATCGAGATCCTTGGTCTCACCTTTTTTCATTCCGATGATCCCGTCCTCAAATCCGTCGATAAACGTTCCGGAGCCTATGGTCAGCTCATAATTATTTGCGGTGCCGCCGTCAAAAGCCACACCGTCCTTGGTTCCCACATAATTGATGGTAACTACGTCTCCGTTCTGAACGCTGCCTTCCGTTACTTCCTCAGCCTTGTTCTGCAGTTCCTCCTTGATCCTTCCGTCAACCATATCATCGGTTACGGCTTCTACTGTATTATCAAGAGTCAGCCCCTTATATTCTCCGATAGTCACATATTTACTCACATCATCCACGGAAACAAGCCTTGTGTCTCCGGAGGCTGCCTCTTCACTGTCTTTATTGGAATCCGTTTCTTCTGACTCTTTGGAATCTGCAGATCCGGAATCTTCTTTATCTGTTGTATCCTGCGCTTCTGCTGCAGGTTTTTTGTCATCTTTCTGGTCTGTTGATGTGCCACATGCAGTGATCGCCAGTGCCGCACACAGTGCAAGAACCATGAGATATGCTTTTTTCTTCATAACCTACTCCCTTCATCAAGTACTGTCGGTTCGATTATAATCTTTTTTTATACAGATTTGTAAAATGTGTTTGCTGTCTTACATTTCCGGTACCGGTGTCGGTCTGGAAGAATCCCACACCTCCGATACATCAAACAGGTCACTGAGCATATCCGGATTGTAATACATTCTGTATCCATCCAGATTCCGTCTTCCCTGACGGAAATATTCACTTGTGATCTGCACAAAATACTGACTGGAATCTACATTGCAGAAATAGCGGTAGCCACGGCTTTTGTAATACTCATACTTCTCATTATCCGAGGTGTATCCTTCCCAGTCGCCAATATCCGCACCAAAAGCAAAAATGATCATATCGGTTTTTCCGAGGATGGGTGCCACATATTTTTCCCATTTTTTATTATCGGTCTTCAACTCCGCTGCTGTGGAGCTTGTGGCGTTTCTGTGACCCCAGGTATGGCTTGCAAATTCCCAGCCGTCCTTTTTCATGGCCTTCGCCACTTTTTTGGCTGCTTTTACTTCTTTATCATAGTCAAAATCCGGATTGGCCTTGAGAAACGCCTTCTGGTCATCCTGAAGATTCTTCTTAGTCTTGTATGCCCCATCTGTACGGTAACCCAGAACGCCATTATAACCGGTCATTGCCAGGATACCCTTTCTTCCATGATAGGAAAAATCCGGATGTTCTTTGATAAAGGAATCCAGGATCGGCACCACATCGTAATCTCCGGTCACAACTGTACCGTCTGCCTTCTTATACTCGCATTTGATATCTCCGTTGTCGTCGATCACCAGTTTTGTGGCAAATCCGTCTCCGTCCATATAATGATAGTAGCTGACATCATCCTCTGAAAGAACAAAAGGGATCTTGCCTTCCGGCAGCATGATCTTTCCTTTGCTCATGGTTCCGTCATCATTGATCACAGCCATATCATGAGGACTCACCAGTACGTAACCCTTATCATACATGATCTGGATCATTTTTTTGAATTCGCTGACTGTGGTCATCATCTGATTATATCCGGCCTCATCGGAATCTCCGTCAAAGGCCAGTGAGGTATTCACGATCAGGGAATGAAAAAATACATGAGTGATATTCTCAAGTGGATATTCCACACAGGCATCTCTTTTTTTCATGTAGGCTGCTGCTGCTTCCTGCATCTTGTCACTGGTGGCAAATTTCCAGTTATTTTTCAGCACGGAGATCGCGCCGGTGTAATCATACTGCTGTGCCAGTTTTTTGGCTTTTTTTAGAAGTGTTTTTTCGTCTGAGGAAGTACTGTCGGAGCTGTTCTCGGCAGCTTCCCTTTTCTGTGTTTCTTTTTCTGCCTTTTTTTCTTCCTTCGGTGTCTCGGTAGCTGCTGGCTGGTCCTCCGGATCCGCTGCTACTTTGGCTTCTTCGGACTGTTCTTCTTCGGCTTCTGCTTCCGCTTCATCAGACTGTGTATCCTCATCGTCCTGTGTCCCGGAGATCATATTGTCCACCTGAACAGTGACCGGATGGTTTCCGCCCACAAGAAGTGACGCCGCAAGTACTGTTGTCAGTACACCTGCAATTTTTTTCTTCATGATAATATATATGCCCCTTTCTAAAAGTCCCCTCGTATCTCCGGATATGACCGTTACATCGGTGGTACCGGTGTCGGTCTTGCCGGATCAAAAACATCTTTTACGTCAAAAAGATCGGATAACAGTTCCGGGTTATAATACATACGGTATCCATCCAGATTCCGTCTTCCCTGACGGAAGTACCGATCCCTGATCTGTACATAATACTGGCTGGAATCCACGTTGCAGTAATAATTATATCCCTGCCCCTTCAGATATTCGAATTTATCCCCGGAATACTCCTGGTCATTGGTAATGTCAGTTCCAAAAGCAAAAATGATAACATCCGTTCCCCCGATCAGCGGATCTACATTTTTCTTGAAACGTTCGGTATCTGCCTGAAGCTTCTCCAGTGTGACCTGTCCCACATTCTGATGTCCCCAGGTATGGCTTGCAAATTCCCAGCCTTCTGCCTTCATGGCATCGGCAACCTTTTTTGCGGCTGCCCGTTCTTTTTCCAGGCTGAAATCCGGATGTGCATCCAGCCACTGTACTTTATTTTCATCCAGATCTGCCGGACGGGTCTCATAGCTTTCGTCGGTACGGTATCCCAGGATCCCGTTGTATCCGGTAAGCGCCAGGATTCCTTTTGCACCGCGATATGAAAAATCCGGATGCTTTTCCACAAAGCGATCGATCAGCGGAACCATGTCGTAATCTCCCACGGATACGCTTCCGTCATCTTCCACATATTCATTGCGGATCTTTCCTTTATCATCCACGATCAGCTTCGTGGCATAGCCGTCACCGTCCATGTAATGATAATAGCATACATCATCTTGCGAGAGGACAAACGGCGTTTTCCCGGGCGGAAGAAGGATTTCTCCCTCCGTGATGTTCCCGTTGTCATCTGCCTTTGCCATGTCCTTGATGCTTACCATCACATAGCCCTTGTCATACATGATCTGCGTGATCTTGTTAAACTCATCAATGGTTGTCATGACCTGATTATAATCTGCTTCTTTGTAATCTCCGTCAAACGCTTTGGATGGATCTTTGATCAGAATATGATAAAAAACATGTGTCACCTTTTCAAGGGGCCATGCCGTACAGGTTGCTTTTACGTCTTCGTATTTTTTTGCAGCCGCCTGCATCTTCTTATCAGAATCATAGGACGGAGCCTTTTTCAGAAGATCGATAGCTTTGTCATAGTTATACTGACTGGCCAGAAGCTCTGCCTCTGCGAGAGTATCTTTGGAAACGGTCTCTGTATTTTCAGTACCTGCTTCTGAAGCTTTTTCTCCGGAAACGGTCTGTTCTTTCTGTTTGTCAGAAGAAACCGTCTTCTCTTTTAAAGCCTTCTCACTTCTGCCCTTTAGCGCACCGACCCCTACTGATGCCCCGACTGCGACGATCATTGCCACTGTTATGATAACCAGACGTTTTCTGCGTTCCTTCAGCTGGCGCTTTCTGCGGCGTTTCAATACCTCTTTCCGCCATTCTTCGTACTCAGGAGTTCCCATTTCCGGTCGGGTTCTCCCGGGCGTTTTCTCTTTCATATAATATTTCCTCCATCTCTGGTTTATCCATTACATATGTTAGCTCAAAGATAGTTATGTCCTGTAATCTCTGCAGCATACACAGATGAACTGCATCGTAATCATTATAACTGGTAACTGCTGAAATTTCCACCGTTCCACCTGTCTTTTTCACTTTTTTAATTGCCTTTTTGACGAAACAATGCTAAAATGTTGTTTGCGTAATGTAACCGATTGCGAAACAAATATATATACAGGGGGATTCTCAAATGAGTACAGTTACCATCGTTCTTCTGGTCATCCTCGTTATTCTGATCGCAGCAGTGATCGCACTCTATTTCTTCGGAAAAAAAGCTCAGAAAAAACAGGACGAACAGCAGGCTCAGATCCAGGCTAACAAGCAGACAGTTTCCATGCTGGTCATCGATAAAAAACGGATGCCACTGAAAGATTCCGGACTTCCACAGATGGTCATCGACCAGACACCTAAGCTTATGCGCCGGTCCAAGCTTCCGATCGTAAAAGCCAAAGTCGGTCCGAAGATCAGCATCCTTATTGCAGATGAAAAAGTTTTTGATCTGATCCCGGTCAAAAAAGAGATCAAAGCTGAAGTCAGCGGTCTTTACATCGTTGGCGTAAAAGGAATCCGTGGTTCTCTCGAAGCACCACAGAAGAAGAAAAAAGGCTTCCTCGCAAGATTCCGTAAATGATCAGAATCCAAAACAGCCGCCATGCTTTCAGGAATTCCCCTGATGCATGACGGCTTTTCTTATGTAGTGTAATTATATATCTTTTATTTTCTGCAGGATCTATAAAACAAAATCCTTGCAGTCTCTTGGCTGTACCTGGATCGCCAGATAGCAGTCTGCCACATGTTCTTCATTCATATCCAGCGCATAATCTGCTTTGATCTGAAGGTTCTCTTCGCTTTCCGTCAGCTCCAGATTCGTAGCTGAGATTCCCATCTGAAGTGTTCCGTAAGGGGTAGTATAATAGGTCATGTTTTTTTTGCCCTGTTCAAATACCATGTGTACATTGACAAGCCCCTTCTTGCTGACTTCCAGACCCTTTCCGGATACTTTTATGTAATTGATGGTGGGTTCTGCTGTTTCATCCAGCAGTTCCTCATATCTGAGATAATGAGAACCATTGCGGAAATAATACTGTCCCGGAACAATGATCTCTATAGGTTCCTGATCCCCCTGTGCATCCATCATCTGAAGCCCTCTTACATGGATCAAAACTTCTTTCTGCATTCTTTTCTCCTATCATTTATGTACAGATCTGTTTAATATTTTTCGATATCGATCTTCTGTGTTTTTTCTACGTTATACGGCAGGATGGAATTGGCAAAATCCTTAAACTTCTCTGCAAGATCACTTACATAAAAGCGATACGGAAATTCCTCCTGTGCTACCTCATTGCTGGCAAGATCCAGTCTGGAGAGCAGCTTTTTAAGCTCCAGCGCCGTCTCATATGCAGGATTCACAAGGCAGACCTCCTCACCCATGATCTTGCGGATGGTAGATCTTAAAAGGGGATAATGCGTACATCCGAGGATCAGTGTATCGATCTCCTGCTCTTGCAGCTCCTTCAGATATCTTCTGGCAACCTCCTCGGTGACCGGATCATGATACCAGCCTTCTTCTACCAGCGGAACAAACAGCGGGCACGCTTTTCCGATCACGGTGATCTCCGGATCCAGTTCCTTCAGATAAGAGGCATGGATACCGCTTCCTACCGTGCCCACCGTTCCGATAATGCCCACCCGTTTATTTCTGGTTTCATGGGCAGCAACTCTGGCACCGGCCTCGATCACTCCAAGGATCGGGATATCCAGTTCATCCTTCACCGCATCCAGAGCAAACGCACTGGCTGTATTACAGGCCACCACAATGGCCTTCACCTTCTGTTCCTGCAGAAAATGAATAATCTGGCGGGAATAACGGATCACCGTTTCTCTGGATTTGCTTCCATAGGGAACTCTGGCTGTGTCTCCGAAATATACGATTTTTTCCGATGGGAGATTGCGCATAATCTCCCGGGCTACTGTCAGTCCTCCGATACCGGAATCAAACACACCCACAGGTGCGTTTCTGTCTATATTCATTGATCTTATCTCCTGAAATAATTAATCGAACGTGATTGGTCCGTTGAAATATTGTATCACCAATCCAGGGCTTGCGCAAGCCAGAAGGATATCTTCACCGGCTTATTTTCCCCGTTGTCCTCTGCTTTTTCAAAACAGAATTCCGGATAGATCGTTCCCCACCAGGCATAAAACTGTGGCTGCCGATCACCGGCAGTTCTTCTCTCCCAGGTACTCCCTGCAAGGATCACTGCCATGAGCAGAAGGATCCCTCCTGCTTTTTTTAATACATGCTTCTTCGTTTTTATATGCTCCATGAGTAAGCCCTCCTGTCAAAAATCTTCTGATGATCTTATCCAGGGATATACTGTACGATTTATCGTACTGATCATCATCTGTATTATTAACAGTCCGGCTCTTATCTATTCATTACTGCCGTAATCCACTTCCAGAAGCTCACCTTCCACCCATACCTCCGGAAGCCAGGGCAGCGTTCCATCCTGACAAAACTGATGATATACCTCCCGCAGAGTCACACCCTTCTTCTGCTGCCCGGATGTGCGGTTCTCCTGGATTCCCTGAAGGTATTCCCCTATGGAGCTTTTCCGGGCTCCTTTCCATTGAAAAACATCTCCCAGCATATTCGTCCGGAACACGTAGACATCCTCTCCGATATGCTCTTCCTGCTTCAGATATCCGATCAGTGCTTCCCGGGCTCCCTCTTCCAGGATCTGTTCATCCAGGATCAGCACTTCAAGATGACCCAGATCCAGAAATTTTTCCTGAGACCGGTTGTAGACTGCCTCGATCTCCTGAAAGTCCCGGCCGGAAAGAGTCAGCACAGAAATCGGATCTTCGTCCGGTTTTTCCTGTCCGGTAGCTGTACTCATATCCGGCATTGCATATTTCAGCACAAAGCCATTCTCTGAAACACCGGCCCCCAGTGCCAGCGGATAAGCTCTTTTTTCCGGTTCTACTGCCGCACAGCCTGATCCCGTCAAAGTGATGACCAGGACAAGTCCTGCCACAGTTATTTTTTTCTTCCGTCTTCCCCGGTTTTCCGTACTGAGAAAAAGCTGTATCACAAGCAGAAACGGCACAAAGATGTACCCCAGATACCAGCCATAATACTCCCGGATCCCCATCCCGTTTCTCTCATACAGGGAAAACAGCCAGCCTGCTGCCGGGATCCAGTACCGACCGGTCCCGAATCCGGTTTTTTCTGCGATCTGATTTCCGTAATGAAACAAACTTCCCAGAGAAAACAAAAGTCCGAATACCAGAAATCCCATCCATATCACATCAAATCTCGCCAGTACGTTTCCCGGAAGATCCGCACCTTCCAGAAGAGGCAGTACCGGACAGATCTCGTTTTTAAGGCGTGCACCTCCAAAGACCGCCGGAAGAAGGAGCTGCATTCCAAAAATGATCCCGCAAACTGTAAGAAAAGCCAGGATCACAGGTTTTCTGGCACTTCCCTGTTTTTTTGCATACTCCAACCCGAAGGGAAGAAGTCCTGCTCCTGAAAAAGCACACAAAAGTGTATACAGATCACGGAGCCATCGCTCTCCTGTAAATCCTGTTTCCGGATCTTTCATCACTTCCATAAAGTACTCTGTTTTTCCCTGCCCTGCACATAAAAGCATCAGAAGAAGAATCCCTGCCAGAAAAACCCTTCCGGACACCTCAGCGATCCGCCCTCTTCTCTGCATTCCGCGATGCGTTCCCAGACTGCAGACTGCAACTGCAAGAAGAGACAGCCATTTTCCGGAAATCCCGCTGATCAGACTTTCCGGGATCACCTCCCCCAGAAGATCCGAAAGAAATGCCGAACTTGCGATCACATATATTAAAAAGAACAGTCCGATAAATTGTACAGTAAAATCTCCTGTCCTTTTGGAAAGCTCCCCATACGCAGGTGTCAGACGTATCAACCAGATCACATAAAAAGAGAGCACTACGGCCGCAGCAGCTGTCCCTGCCATGGCACTGATGCCCAACATCGCTCCATTCTTAAACAGGCACAGCAGAAACGGCGCCGGAAACACCAGTATGATCTGCCGAAAAAGCTGCCTGTGGGAAATCCTGTTATTCTCCGCAAATCTCATAACCTTTATCCTTTCCGGCTCCATGGCCTTGTCCGAAGCCTGCGTTTCTGGGCATTTCTGGCATACAGCGGCCGGAATTTCCGCTTCCGGAAGGGCTGTCGCAAAATCCTTCCACCTGTTTCCGTCTCACTGTTCTTCTCTACAAAAGGTACCAGATATGGGACACCGAAGCTTAAGAGTCCTGACAGATGCGCCACGGTAAGATACAGTCCCAACACGATTCCGAAGATACCCAGAAACCCTCCCAGAAACAGAAAAGCGTACTTCAGAAGCCGGAATGCAGAAGCAAATTCCTCATTAGGTATAGCCAGTGATCCCAGTGCTGTCAGTGCCACGATGATCACTACCACCGGGCTGACAAGATTGGCCTCCACTGCTGCCTGTCCGATGATCAGTCCTCCCACGATCCCAATGGCATTTCCAAGAGCTCCCGGGATCCGCACACCAGCCTCCCGTATCAACTCAAATGACAGTTCCAGGAACACCAGCTCCACTACACTGGAAAATGGAACACCCTCTCTTGCCTGTGCAAAGGAAAGGATCAGATTCGCCGGAAGGATCTGTGTATGAAACCGTATTACAGCCAGATAAAGTCCGGGGAGCAGCGTTGCCACAGCCATGGCTAGATACCGGAGAACCCGCAGGAAGGATGCCATCTCAAAACGATTGTACCAGTCTTCACTGCTTTCCATAAAACTGTTGAATGCTCCGGGAACCACCAGTGCCACCGGCGAATTGTCGCAGAGCAGAACTGCTTTTCCATTCAGCAGCTCCTGGGCAGCCCGATCCGGCCGCTCCGTTGTCTGAAACTGAGGAAAGGGAGAATACCAGGCTTCTTCTGTCAACTGTTCCAGCATCCCGCTGTCCAGGATCCCGTCCACTGCAAAAGATTCCAGACGCTCTTTCACAGCAGTCAGAAGCTCCTCATGGACCAGATCCTCCACATAAAGAAGCTGTACCACCGTATTGGAGCGTACACCGATGCTGCTCTGCTCCACCTTCAGCCTGGTATCCCGGATCCGCTTTCTCACAAGGGCCGCATTGATTTTTACACTGTCACAGAACCCCTCCTTGGAGCCTCTGAGGACCTTTTCCGTTTTCACCTCTGATACAGGCAGCCCCGGATATCCTTTACTGGAAATTTTCATTGCTTTGTCGTATCCATCCAGAAAGAAAACTGCATTTCCCGAAAGAATGGCACCAAATACCTCCTCCATGGAAGACAGCTCCTTCACATCTGCAATTCCAAGGCTGTTCCGGCGGATAAATTCCCGGATCTTTTCCTCCGGGATCTCCCAGAAATGATTGATCATTTTTCCGATAGCAGAATCATCCAGCATCATGTTGGAAACCGCCACCTCAATATAGACCATCAGACAGTCCGCCTTATGTCCCTCACCAAGGCGCATGGGCCTGATCAGGATATCATCGCAGTTTTCACACTGTTTCCGGATATACGATTCATTTTCATGAAGCGATATCGATATCTTCCTTGTTTCCATAAAGCCACCATCCTTTATAGCAAGTTCCCCCACTGCTTATTGCTTTTCGCAATTGAAACAGGAAACTTACCTGATTCGGTTAAAAAAAAGAGATGCCACAATGACATCTCTCTTAATATTCCCGCATATCCGGTTCTTATTCTTTTTTTTCGGCTTCTTTGGCTTCATTCTCCGCGCGGATAGTACGGATGATCGCTTTTCGCTGATTTTCCAGATGATGGAAAGAAATATCCTGCGCCTTTTGCACATCTCCTTCACGGATGGCTTTTACCAGCTCTTCATGCTCACTGACCAGAAGATTTCTTGTCTGCTCCTCCTTCAGATACTCTACACGATAGCGATACATCTGCTCACGGAGATTATTCAGGACCTGGTTCAGACGCTTATTATCAGAAGCCTGGTATATGATCTCGTGGAAAGCCACATCAGTTTCCGCCAGACGGACCAGATTTCCCTCTGCTTTTGTTTTTTCAAATTCCTTGGCTGCCACCCAGAGCCTTCCCAGCTCCTCCTCTGTGATCAGCTTGCACGCTTTTTCTATGGCAACATTTTCGAGGGCGATACGCACCTCCAGAACATCGTTCAGATCCTTCTCTGTGATGCTGGCTACCTGTGCACCTCTGCGTGGGATCATCACTACAAGACCTTCCTGCTCCAGCTTACGCATAGCCTCACGCACCGGTGTTCTGCTCACACCAAGACGCTCTGCAAGGGCGATCTCCAGAAGTCTTTCGCCCGGCTTCAGCTCTCCCTTCAGGATCGCCTGCCGCAAGGTATTAAAAACAACATCCCGAAGCGGCAGATATTCATTCATATCCACAGAAAAATCACTTGTCATTTGTAACTCCTCCATCTCTATTGTAAATATCCGTGGCAAATACAGTCTTTGCAAGCCCACTCTTTCTGAGGCTTCTGGCTGCCGCGGCCATCTTATCCCTGTTATCAAAGATTCCAAACACAGTAGGACCGCTCCCGCTCATCACGGCTTTCAGCGCACCTTTTTCTTCCATAAGGTTCTTGATATTGCCGATCACCGGATACTGTCGGATGATCCCCGGTTCAAATACATTCTCCATTCTGGATGCCATGGCATACAGATCATTATTTCTGATAGCTCCGATGAGTCCATCGATGTCCGGATGTTTGCCGATCCCTTCCAGATTCAGATTCTCATAGGCTGTTTTTGTGGAAACATTGATCCCCGGTTTTCCTATCAGAACATAGCATTTCGGAACTTCCGGAAGTCTGGTCAGCTTCTCTCCGATTCCCTCCGCAAGAGCTGTTCCCCGCATGATACAATACGGAACATCTGCTCCGACCTTTACTGCTCGTTCCATCAGCTGTTCTTCTGTAAGCCCTAAATGGAACATCCGGTTCACACCCACAAATGCAGCCGCTGCATCGGAGCTGCCTCCTGCCATGCCTGCTGCCACCGGGATAAATTTACGAAGCTTGATGGAAAGTCCCTCTTCAACATCGAACTCCTCCATCAGCATCTGTGCTGCTTTATATACAAGATTTCTCTGATCTGTGGGGATAAACGGAAGATTGGTCGTCAGTACGATCCCCGGCCGTCTGGTCTTTCTGATATCCAGGATATCATACATACGGATGGTCTGCATGATCATGCGTACCTCATGATAACCGTCCTCTCTCTTTCCCAGAACATCAAGTCCGAGATTGATCTTTGCCATTGCTTTTAAACGCATAAGCCCCTCCATTTGTACTTTGTATACAGTATTTATACATGTATTTTATATGATTTTTACATTCTTTTCAACAGCAAAATATTCCACTTTTTATTTGATCTGACCTTCCACTTTTTTCACAACAAGAAGCGGAGTTCCCGGAGATGGTTCCTGATTTTCCTTGAGAGCATTGATCGTCCGGATCTCCTGTACAGATGTGTGATATTTCCTTGCGATATCCCACAATTCATCTCCCGGTTTTACCATATAAACCAGGATTCCCGGCATGGCCTGGAGTTTTTTCATATCCAGTGGTTTTTCCTCTACTTTCTCAATAATAAATACCGGTTCTCTGGCAACTGCCAGAAGCTCCAGTCCTACAGTTGCCCGGATCTCGATCTCATTTCCATCTGCCATGGCTGCGGAAAGCTGCTCCAGCTTTGCTTTTAACTGATAACAGCTGTCCTGTCGGATCCCTCTTGCCTCAACCATATGGGAAAACGGTATCATTGCCTCCATGGAATAAAACGGCATATCATCATTTCCAATAATGTACAGGATCTTCAGCATGACCACGCCATCTGCCTGCACACCATTCTCTACGATCCTGGTCTTATCGATCTTCACTTTTCCCTGACTGTGACACAGCTGGAGGACTTTTCCCTGAGTCTCCTTTACCTGGATCCTGTCACTGATCCTGCATCTGGAAAAATTACGTACCAGAAGCCGTTCCAGTACCTCATTCTTCCCTTCCGGAACGCATTCACGGATCGGTGTATACACATCGGTAATGAGATCATATTCCTCTTCCCTGAAAAATTTCATATCCAGCTCCAGCACCACATCCGAAACAAGGATCCGTTCTTCCCCATCGACATCCGGTTTGGCCTCCAGACTCTGATGCATCACCGAAGCTTCGATCAGCGGAATCAGTTCCTCCGTGCAGTCCGGACATTCCACTTCCCCGGAAAAAGGCAGCGAATATTCCAGCCATTGCACCGGGGCTTCTGTATCTTCAGCTCCGTACAGCACAAAAACGGACAGCTCTCCCCTTGCCTTTACCACATTTTCCTCCGGCTTCAGATCCAGTCCCCGTACATCCATAGTATACCAGATCAGGCTGGCGATATCCGGACGGTTGGAGGCAATGGTATACTCATCCTTGATCCGGAGTGTATCTTTTTTATGTACGGTAAGTCCCAGAAAACGGACTGTTTTTTTTCTGACGGATACCTCTTCTGCATCCAGCGCCACCGGCAGGCGGATCTGTTCCGTTTCATCCACAGTCGCACAAAAAGTAACCAAAGCTTTGATATTGAGCTTTCTGGAATGGATCAGGCGGATCGTAAGATCTTCAATTTCCCACTTCAGACACATTTTATCCCCGTTTATGATGTTCTTCAGGTTCAAGGTTTCCTCAAATGGAAGTTTTACAGTTAGACTGCTGACGATCCCGCTTTCTTCCCCCACATAAAGGATATCCACCTGCAGATTTCCCGTAAGAATACCTTTCCCGTCAGTAAGACGGACATCATCCATAATGATCCTGCCCTTATTCTGGATCAGTCTTCCTGCATCCGGTTTTGCATCCGGTACATTAAAATCCTCATCAAAAGTGATCTGACTTTTTGCCCTGCTTTTTTCCTTTAATATCTGCATGCTTTCTTTTTTTAATTCCACAGTCTATTCCCCTTTCTCCGACTCTTTGTTCACCGGACTGCTGCTTTCCCGGAACGTTACCGGCTTTTCCTGTTTCCGGGTTTTTATCACAATGCAGGGATAAGACGGAACTCCTGCCTCCTTAAGATCCTTCGGTCCAAGAAGTTTTGTAACAAAAAATATCCCATTCGAGGATTCTCCAAGCTCCTCTACCTGGATGCTGTATCCGCCACTCATCTGCCGTCCGTACCCTTTGGCCAGGTAAAGATCATCTCCGGTTTCATAACTCAGCTGAAATTCCTTTTCCTTTTTTTCTTCCATAAGCCTGGAAAGCTCCTCCGGGATATCCCGGCGTTCCACAATGGTGTAATCTACCGGTTTTCGTTCTTCTTCCTCCACCCGGACAAAGCGACACCCGGAAAGCAGCAGCGCCAGCACGGCAGCTGTCAGCACGATCCGCAGAAATACTGCTTTTTTCATAATATAAGCCACCTGCATTATTCAGTATTTATTCTATGTGAGCAGGGAAAGATTTATTGCAACTATCGGATTTTCTTCGTATAATATAAAAATACCATCTTGCTGCGGAACACTCCGCAAGTATCTATAACAGAAAGGACAAAAGACATGATTCGATTCATACTTGTCTGTATCGTGGTGATCGCCTATCTGGTGCTGACCATTCCGGTTCTCCTTGTAGAATGGATCATCGGGAAATTTTCTCCCATGACTAAGGATATCAGCTCTCTGCGCATGGTACAGGCCATATTCAAATTCATCCTGTGGATCACAGGCGCCAAAGTCACCGTCATCGGCGAAGAAAACGTTCCAAAGGATCAGGCTGTTCTCTATGTAGCAAACCACCGGAGCTATTTCGACATCCTGCTCACCTACAGCCGCTGTCCGATCCGCACCGGCTATGTTGCCAAGAAGGAAATGGAGCATTATCCGCTGCTCTCCAACTGGATGCGCAATCTCTACTGTCTCTTTCTCGACAGAGAGGATATCAAGCAGGGTCTGAAAACGATCCTTCAGGCCGCAGACTATGTAAAATCCGGCATTTCCGTATGTATCTTCCCGGAAGGAACCAGAAATAAGAATGCTGATGAAACAGAAATGCTGCCTTTCCATGACGGCAGCTTCAAGATCGCGACCAGAGCCAAAAGTCCGATCATTCCTATTGCGATCAGCAACTCTGCCAACATCTGGGAGGCCAATTTCCCGAAGATGACACCTACACACGTAGTGATCGAATATGGCAAGCCTATTATTCCTTCAGAGCTTGACCGGGATACTCAGCGCCGCTTAGGTTCCTATACACAGGATATCATCAAAGAAATGCTGATCAAAAATAAAGAACTGGTATGAACATCAAAAAAACCATATCTATGTCTGTTTTTCGACATAAGATATGGTTTTTTATTACTGTGTACCTGCTCCCAGGATTTTTTCCGCATTTTCGATCCGTTCTTTCGTTGGCGGATTGATTCCTTTCAGCGGATAATCAATATGCAGATTTTCCCATTTAAAGGTTCCGAGTGTGTGATATGGAAGAACCTCCACTCTCTCAACTGTCTTCAGTGTTGCAATAAAGTCAGCCAGTCGGTGGAGATAGTCATCCCGGTCATTGCGTTCCGGAACCAGTACGTGACGGATCCACATGGATACGCCCATATCGGAAAGCTTCCGGGCCATGGCAAGGATATTTTTATTGGTACATCCTGTGAGGATCTTATGCTGTTCCTCATCAATGTGCTTGATATCCAGCATGACAAGATCTGTGTATTTCATCAGCTCTTCCCATTTTTCATACCACGCCCCCTCTTCTGTGTAAGGGTTGCCGCTGGTATCAAGTGTTGTGTGGATCCCAAGTTTTTTTGCTTTTCTGAACAGTTCAGTGAGAAAATCGATCTGTAACAGTGGCTCGCCTCCACTCACAGTAATACCGCCCTTACTTCCCCAGTAAGAGCGGTATCGACAGGCTTTTTCAAGCAGCTCATCTGCTGTGTACTCCGTTCCTGTTTTCATTTGCCAGGTGTCCGGATTGTGGCAGAACTGACAGCGCATGGCGCAGCCGCTCAAAAAGATCACATACCGGACTCCTGGTCCGTCAACAGAGCCGAAGCTCTCCAGTGAGTGGACGTAGCCAGTGACTTTTTTCTGGTCGTCCATATTTTTTATTACATCCTTTCGTGGCAGGTTCTTGCGATAACGTCAAGCTGCTGCTCTCTTGTAAGGTCGATGAACTTAACAGCGTATCCGGAAACACGGATCGTGAAGTTTGCATACTCCTCTTTTTCCGGATGCTCCATAGCATCGATAAGTTTCTCTTTACCGAATACGTTTACATTGAGGTGATGTGCACCACGGTCAAAGTATCCGTCAAGTACATTTACAAGGTTCTCTGTACGCTCTTCCTCAGAATGACCAAGGGCATCCGGGTTGATAGTCTGAGTATTGGAGATTCCGTCAAGGGCATCCTCATAGTCAAGCTTTGCAACAGAGTTCAGGGAAGCAAGAAGTCCGTTCTGCTCTGCGCCGTAAGACGGGTTTGCTCCCGGTGCCAGAGGCTCGCCGGCTTTTCTTCCGTCCGGAAGAGATCCTGTAGCTTTACCATAAACAACGTTGGATGTGATGGTAAGGATGGATGTGGTTGGCTTTGAATCACGATAGGTATGGATGTGTTTCAGCTTCTCAAGGAATGTGGAAAGCAGAGTTGTTGCGATCTCGTCTGCTCTGTCATCATCGTTACCATAACGTGGGAAGTCACCCTCAACCTGGAAGTCTGTTGTGATTCCGTCCTCGTCACGGATCGCTTTTACTTTTGCATATTTGATAGCGGAAAGGGAATCTACTACGTGTGAGAATCCGGCGATACCTGTTGCAAAGGAACGGTC
The DNA here is from genome assembly GCF_005848555.1 of Blautia sp. SC05B48. Classification (NCBI taxonomy): domain Bacteria; kingdom Bacillati; phylum Bacillota; class Clostridia; order Lachnospirales; family Lachnospiraceae; genus Blautia; species Blautia sp. SC05B48. The sequence goes on from NZ_CP040518.1 coordinate 1,075,356, forward strand.
AACCTTTGTATCGATAAGTGCCATCTCAGCTGCCTCATAGTAGTATTTATCATGCATGTAGTGGATCATGTTCAGTGTTCCAACATACAGATGTGCAAGCCAGTCCATCATCTGATCATATTTTGCGATTACTTCGTCATAGTCAAGGTACTCGGAAGTGATCGGCTGGTACTGCGGTCCTACCTGCTGCTTTGTCTTCTCATCAACACCACCGTTGATCGCGTAAAGAAGGCATTTTGCAAGGTTAGCACGAGCACCGAAGAACTGCATCTCTTTACCGGTCTCTGTAGCAGATACACAGCAGCAGATGCTGTAGTCATCGCCCCATACCGGACGCATAACATCATCGTTCTCATACTGGATGGAACTTGTTGTAACAGAGATGTCTGCCGCATATTTCTTGAAGTTCTCAGGCAGTCTTGAAGAGTAGAGAACTGTAAGGTTCGGCTCTGGAGCCGGTCCCATATCCTCAAGTGTATGAAGGAAACGATAATCGTTCTTTGTTACCATAGAACGTCCATCCTGTCCCATACCTGCTACTTCCAGAGTTGCCCATACCGGGTCACCGGAGAAGAGCTGGTTGTAAGACGGGATACGAGCGAATTTAACCATACGGAATTTCATTACGATATGGTCAACAAGCTCCTGTGCCTCTTTCTCTGTAAGAGTTCCGTTCTCAAGGTCTCTCTCAATATAGATATCAAGGAATGTGGAGATACGTCCGACACTCATTGCAGCTCCGTTCTGAGTCTTGATTGCTGCAAGATATCCGAAGTACAGCCACTGGAATGCTTCCTTTGCATTCTTAGCTGGCTGGGAAATATCAAAGCCATAGATCTGAGCCATTTCTTTCATCTTCTTCAGAGCACGGATCTGATCAGCGATCTCCTCACGAAGCTGGAAGTCATAACGTCTCATACCCTGACGGTCGCATGCTGCGAAGTCTTTCTCTTTGCCTGCAATCAGGTAATCAATTCCGTAAAGAGCAACTCGTCTGTAATCACCTACGATACGTCCACGTCCGTAAGTATCCGGAAGTCCTGTAAGGATCTTGTTGTGACGTGCTCTCTTCATCTCCGGTGTGTAGATATCGAATACACCCTGATTGTGTGTTTTGAACTCATAGTTGTTAAAAACATCTTTGATCTTGTCGCTTACGTGATATCCGTAAGTCTCGCATGCCTGCTCTGCCATTTTGATTCCGCCGTATGGCATGAAAGCACGTTTCAGAGGTTTGTCTGTCTGAAGACCTACAACCTGCTCCAGATCTTTGAGCTCCGCATCGATATATCCAGGACCGTATGCTGTAATTCCTGTTACTACCTCTGTCTCCATATCAAGAACGCCGCCTTTAGCACGCTCTTCTTTCTGAAGCTCCTGAAGTTTGCCCCAGAGTTTGTCTGTTGCCTCTGTTGGCTCTTCCAGGAAGGAAGCATCTCCGTCGTATGGTGTATAGTTCATGCTGATGAAATTACGAACATCGATCTTCTCTTTCCAACGGTCACCCTTAAAACCATTCCACTGTTCAAAATCAACTTTTGCCAATTTGTTACACATCCTTTCCTGTTGTCTCAATATTTCGTTCACTGTCCGCGCAGTTAGTAATATATAACATTTCTCATGACGACCATAAGATAACAGATTCAGATTTCAAAGTCAACAGATTGGATGTATGTTCTTTATAATATACAAGGGAATGTACTATTGACAAAATTAATGAGAAAATTGTACCAGATATTGTACACTGTCGGGCGTCTGACGTACGCTCCTGCGCGGAGGGCGTTTTTCTTTTTAGGGGACACTTGGGCAGTGGGCGTTTCCCTTTCAGGGGGACACTTGAGCAGTGGGCGTTTCCCTTTCAGGGGGACACTTGAGCAGTGGGCAGGTTTGCGAGGGGGAAAGGCGCTCGGAGTTACGAAGCCCGCTTTTCCCCCTCGCGCTCCCCCTTTCCGGGCACGTCGCTGTTCTGCGTTGTGGTATGTTACAATGTATTGGCAAATGCCTGTATGCTGCTGTATTGGCCATGTACAGCTGTGCCGATGGATGTGTGGAAACGTAACACCAAACTCCTCCTATTTGCCATATCCCAGGGAACAGGCCCGCTGAGCGGGCCGCTTTCCCGTCCGGCGGAACAAAAAAATCGGCTCAGCCTGACACCACCGATACAGCAGCATACAGGACTAAGCCGATAAATTAACACGCTCCAAGGCGTAGCACAACGGCGTGCCCGGAGGGGTGGGGTGTGGGGAGGGGAAACGGGCTTCGCAACTCCGAGTGCCTCCCCTCCCCACGAATTTCCCCGCTTTTTCAAAGCAGAACTTTTTTCATAAAAAACCTACAATACTTTGGAAAGAAACTCCTTCGTCCTTTCCTCCCGAGGATTACTAAAAAGTTCTTTCGGATTTCTATCCTCAAGAATCACCCCATCATCCATAAAGAGCACTCTGTCGCTGACCTCCCTTGCAAATCCCATCTCGTGGGTAACCACCAGCATGGTCATGCCTTCTTTTGCAAGCTCTTTCATAACCTCAAGAACCTCTCCGACCATCTCAGGATCAAGAGCTGACGTTGGTTCGTCGAACAGAAGCACCTGGGGATTCATAGCCAGTGCTCTGGCGATAGCGACCCTCTGCTTCTGTCCGCCAGAAAGCTTTCCGGGATAAACATCGGCTTTTTCTTCAAGCCCGACTCTTTTCAAAAGATCTCTTGCCTTCTGGTCAGCCTCTGTCGCATTCCATTTGCCAAGACGTACCGGCGCAAGAGTGATATTTTTTAATACTGTCATATTGGGGAACAGATTAAAATGCTGAAAAACCATTCCCACATTTTCCCTGAATTTATCTACATTCAGCTTCGGATCCAGGAGCTGCTGTCCGTTTACAGTGATCTCGCCTTCCTCCGGTTTTTCCAGAAGATTCAGGCAGCGCAGAAAAGTAGATTTTCCGGAGCCGGACGGACCGATGATGCAGATACACTCACCCTTGTTTACATGAGTTGTGATTCCCTTTAATACGTGTACATCCCCGAAGGATTTTTTCAGATTTTTAACATCAATCACTTTCTCTCAGTCTCCTTTCAAATCTCTTCAGCAGAAGGCTCAGGCACTTCACGATCAGATAGTACATGATACCTGCAACGATCAGCGGTATGAACATCTGATAAGTACGGGAAGAAACATAGCTTGCCGCCTTTGTCAGATCCATGATACCCACATAGCCCAAAATAGAAGTCTCCTTGATCAGCTGGATAAACTCATTACCCATTGCCGGAAGGATAGTTTTTACAGCCTGCGGAATGATAATAAAACGCATGGTATCTTTGTACCCAAGTCCCAGAGAACGTCCTGCCTCACTCTGACCTTTGTCTACAGCCAAAATACCTCCGCGGATAACCTCAGAAACATACGCACCGCTGTTGATACCGAAGCTGACCACTGCTGCCACATATCCAAGTCTGCTGTGGAACACAGCAAAATAAATGATCATCAGCTGAAGAACTGACGGTGTTCCGCGGATCACATCAACATAAATATCTGCTATCGTAGAAAGAATGGTTCTTCTGCCTTTTTTCGCAGCTCCGAGACGTACCAGCGCCACCACAAGACCGATCAGGATACCTACGATCACAGACAAAAGAGAAACGATCAGTGTAATTCCAAGACCGTTAATATAAAACTTCCAGCGGTTATCCTGAAGGAAAATAAAGCTTAAAAGTCCCAGAAAACCATCTGTTGCTGCTACATCTGTCACATCCTCACTGTTTTCAAGTGTGTCCACAAAATACTTCTGATAAAGATCATCATATTTTCCTGATTTTTTAACTTTTGCAAGCCCGTCATTGATGATCTGGACAAGCTCTGTGTTTCCTTTTTCAATACAGAAAACCGTGTCCTCTGCTGTGCTTGGCACAGACTCATACTGCAGATCTGAATTCTGTTTACAGTAGATCTCAGCCATGATATTGTCGATCAGAACTGCATCTGCTCCACCGTTTTTCAGCTCCATGACTGCACTGGAAGCGTTTTTAAATCTTTTTACTTTGGCATCCTTAACTTCACCGTAATCAGTAGTCTCGCCGGATGCGATCATATCACTCTGTGCACCCTCCAGAACTGCAACTGTTTTTCCGGACATCTCCTCAAAATCCTTGATCGGATTATCCTTACGGCTGATGATGCACTGTGTACCGGTGTAGTAAACATCGGAAAAATCAACGCTTTTTTTACGATCCTCAGTAGGTCCGATTCCGGCAGCGATCACCTGCACATCTCCGGCCTCCATGGAACCCATCAGGGAATCGAAAGGCATATCCTTCCATACCAGCTTTACATTTTCTTCCTTGGCTATCGCCTCCAGAAGATCGTAATCAAAACCTGTAATATTTCCATCATCGTCCAGGTATTCAAACGGTGAATACTCTGCATTCGTTCCTATGATGATGGTCTGCTGTTCTGCCGCTTTTACTGCCACTGCACTGCTGAAATACACCGGCAGAGCCATGATCATGCACAGTACAAAACAGATAAGAGCTCTGCTTTTTCCATTGCGTCCCATTATTTTCCCCTCCTGCTATTCATATTTTTTTCCGTAGCCAAAAGCACCTTCCATACCACAGATGCCTGCTGCAAAAGCTGCTGCCTCTTCAAGACTTTCACAGATCGCGGTTTCCTTATCCATACCAGCTTTAGTTCTTCCAATAAAGCCAGTAAGGAAAGACGCGATCAGGGAATCTCCTGCACCGAGAGTATCCTTCACTTTCTCAAGCGGAGCTGCTTCCTGGGCAAAAAATTTCTCCCCATCATAGAGAATACAGCCTTTCGCACCTCTGGAAGCCATGGCAAGTTCCGGTCCCATGGAGGTGAGCTTTTTCAGATGTTCTTCTGCCTCCTCATCGGTTCCATCAAAAGAGCAAAAAGCATATGTAACATACGGTGCCGTTTTTTCATAATATTCTTCTGTGGAATCATCGGAAAAATCGAAGGAGACCGGGATTCCGGCTTCTTTGATCTTGTGGAGCTCACTCTCTGTAAAAGAGTAATTTCCACTGTGTACCACATCGAAGCCTTTCATATATTCCAGATCAAAACGATCAAGGATATACGGTGTTTTTCCACGGATACCACCATCATTAAAATCCAGGAACTCACGGTCTCCGTCTTTTAATGTGATCCTGGAATAACCGTTTTCACCGTGAAGCTGTTTACATTTCACAGTTTCCACGCCGATTCTTTCCAGTGTATCCATGATCAGATCTGCTCTGTCGTCATCTCCGAAATATCCCATATACGCTGTTTTTTCACATCCGGCCATTTTACCGTAGACACTGACATTTACACAGTTGCCGCCTGGATACATGGTTTTTAGGTGATCATAGATATCCACAACATTGTCTCCGAACCCAAGGAGTTTTGTACTGTATCTGCTCATTTTTCCCCTTTCTCTGTGCACAGGCACAGGCAGCGTTTTTAGTATTCCACAACGCCCATATATCTTCTCATATCCAGCGGATGACGGCGTTTATCCTGCAGTGCAGTGCGGTAAACAGTTGTCATGGTATAGAAAAGCATTGGTGTAAAATATTCCACGCAGCTGTCGTCAATAGCTGCCATGCCAAGTTTGTCTGCATCGATCACTTCGTATTTTTTTCCGTATTTTTCAAGGAAAGTCAGCACACGCTCATCCATCATACGGTTTCTGCCCCTGCTCATCATAAGAATATACAGATGATCCTCATCCGTTACCTCAAACGGTCCATGGAAATATTCCGCACTGTTCAGATAACCGCAGTCCATCCACTGCATTTCCTGAAGTGAGCAGATCGCAAAGCCATATGCCTGAGAATAGGAGGCTCCGGATGCCATGATATAGAGGTTCGGTTCCTCTGAATATTTTTCTGCAAAAAGCCATGCCGCATTCTGCTGATCCTTCACTGCTGCTGCAATAATCTCATCGATCTTATCAAATCCTTCTGCGATTTTGTCATAAAGAACATATCCCGGCTCCTGTATTTTCATCAGCTCATTAAGAATACGAAGTACGATTCCCTGCGGCTTCTCTGCCTCTTTCACTCCCGGTGCCCAGTCATATACAATAGATATCCACTCATCTGTATCGCAGGCAGATCCCGGTGCATGTGTCATAGTCACAACTGCTGCACCTGCATTCATTCCTACTTTCGCCGCTTCCAGGCATTCTTTGGTCTTTCCGCTGTGAGAACAGATGATCAAAAGGCTGTCTTTTCCAAGCTTCTTAGGCGGTGTCAGTGCAAACTCTCTTGCAGGGATCCACTGTGCATCCATCACTGCTGACTCCGCACGCAGGAAATAGTATCCCGGGTACAAATCTACAAGAGATCCTCCGCATGCAAGAAAATACACATTTTTGATTGTTCCATGCTCTTCACTGATCTTATTTACGATTTTTACTGCGTCCATTTTCATCCTCCGGTTTTCGTGGAAATTCGTCTGATAATCCTCTGAATCCATTGAAAATACAGGTTTTTTCGAATTTTCAGATGATTTTCTTTCTCTTAAATTTTTGCATTTTATCTTTTTAAAAAATATAACATATTATAACGTTATAGTAAAGAGTATATTCATAATTTATGATTAATTATTCATCCTATACACATTCCTCCGCACTGCAAAGGTTTGTCTCTTACTGGACAAATATATCCGCACTATAGTAAAATATCGTTTATGAACAATCTCAGAAAGGATATTTTCATGTTAAATAAAAATTCAATCCAGCCGCTTTACAAACAGCTTATGGATATTATTACCAGCCAGATCAAAAACGGTACCTACAAGCCCGGGGAAAAAATCCCGACAGAGCCGGAGCTTGCAGAGCTTTACCAGGTCAGCAGGATCACTGTCCGACGTACAGTGGAGGAGCTTTGTACACAAGGGTATCTGATCAAGCATCAGGGCAAGGGAACTTTCGTAAAGTCTCCTATGATCTTCCGTAAATTTGAATCCCAGAAAAATATGAGCTTTTCCGAATCCTGCCGTCAGAATGACCGTATTCCGAAATCTCACGTACTGTCCTTCTGCAAAAAAAATGCGAACACCGTAACCTCTGATTTTCTGCAGCTTGCTCCCAATGAAGAAGTTTTTTTCCTGGAACGTCTTCTTCTGGCTGACAGTATTCCGGTTATTGATGTTCACACCTGGCTCCCCACACGGCTTTTCCCGGATTTTGATCCGAACGCTGTAGAAAACGGTTCTTTTTTTGAATATATAAAAAATACCTACTGCTGTACGATCGCGGAGTCCAGCCGCAGCACCATTTCTGTTACTGCAGCCTCTCCGGATATGGCAAAAACTTTGCGTCTGTCTTCCGGTGATCCTGTGCTGATCCTGGATTCCTATATGGAAGCTCCTGATGGAAGTCCGCTTTACATCAGCCGTGAATACATTGCAGGTTCCCGCTATACGATTTCATTTTGAAGAATCAAATACAGTTTATTCAGGACTCCGATCCATCACTGCCTGTCATCTGTGCCTCAATAGCCTTTCCAAGGCGGTTATAGATCTTCACCGCATCCTCCACATGGAGCGGGCTTCCGGTATTTCCCGATGCGCCTGCCGTTACCAGTATGTATTCCCTGTCGTAGACCTCTGCAAAGCTTGCAAGACACAGACCCGCCTCGCTGGTATATCCTGTCTTGCCACCCAGGATCTTGCCGCCGGTAACGGAAGGGTCAGAAAGATTTTTGAACATGGTACTGTAATATGTAATCCCGCTGGGATGGATATTCGTCACTCCTGTGGAATGCCGTGGACTCTCAATGATCTCTCTGAACGTATCGTTCCGAAGCGCATACCTGAGCAGCACCGCAATATCTCTCACCGTACTGTAATGATCCGGATCATGAAGCCCTGTAGTATCACAGAAATGCGTACCATTCATTCCAATCCTCTGTGCCTTCTTATTCATCAGCTCTACAAATCCATCCCTGGAACCGCCTACAGTATCTGCCAGTGCGATACAGCACTCCGCACCGGATGGCAGCATGGCACCATAAAGAAGATCGATGGCCCGCACGGTCTCACCGGGCTGAAATCCTGCCTGGGTGGCATCCTGCTCATAAAGCCCCTGGAACATTTCCTGGGTCAGTGTGATCTCCTGATCCAGATCATCCAGGTTCTCAATAGCCACGAGCACCGTCATGATCTTCGTCATGGAAGCCGGATAGATCTTCTCATCGCCCTTCATATTTCCGATGATCTTTCCGCCTTTTACCTGCATCAGCACTGCGTAGGGACTGTTGATACCGCTCATCTCAAGCTTACGGACAACCGGTCTCTGCAGAGACTCCATCCAGTCACCTACCCCTTTGTTCCAGCCGATGATCACTACAAGTGTCAGGATCACGATAGCCTCTACCACCAGGCAGAGTATCATTTTTATTTTGTTTACCTGTTTTTTTATTTTCTTCGCTCTACGCTTTTTTGATCTCAATTTATACTCCCTGTTCAGACAAATTCATCTGTAAGAAAAACTTACAGAAACGTTTTCCCCATCTTTTTTATATTAACATGATTATTATTTTTTATGTCAAAAACTTACTAAATTTCTGATTATCTTTTCATAAGTTGGTAAATGCCGATATATCCCGTATTTTAGGGCTTTATCGGTATTTTCTTTTTGGAAGATACCTTGCATAAGCTGGCATTTACCAGCATGAAAATGCAACCAAAAGTAGTAAATGAGTAGTAAATATAAGTTCCGATATTAACAAGCCAGTCTTTCCAGCTCTGCTTTTGCAGATTGAAATGTACCGTGTGCGTAATAACCAAGTGTCATGGTTATGTTAGCGTGTCCCATGAGATATTGCAGAGTGTTTGGGTTCATTCCTCTGTTTGCCATATTCGTACAATAAGTATGTCGGAATGAATGTGGTGTGATGTTCGGTAACTTGTCCGTGTGATACTTGTTATACTTCTTAATCAGTCCTCGCACCATGCCCTCATAGTTTCCTGCAATTTTAGGCAAGCCCTCACGGTTCAAGAATAGGAAATTGCTGTAACCACCTACAATCAGCGGTTGTGCCTTTCCTCTGTTCTTTAGTATTCTTTGGATTGCTTGATAAGCCCGTTCTGTCAATGGAAGTTCTCGTTTTCCGTTTTTGGTCTTTGGCGTTTCAATATAGTAGCCGATTTCGCTATCTTTCAATAGCTGGTGGTCTATATTGAGTATTCTGTTCTGCATATCAATATGCGTCGTCAGTCCGCAAAATTCAGAAATACGAAGTCCCGTTTCCAGAAGAAGTACAACCTCATCATAATACTTACTGTAAATCTTGTCCGTTTCCATAAAGGCAAGCAGGCGTTCTTCCTGCTCTGGTGTAAGAATAACTTTCTGCTCCGTATCATCTTCCAGAACATCACTTAGCTTAAATTCAAACGGGTTCTTTCTGATACAGTCGTCTTGTATCGCCATATAAAATGACGCTTTCAAGGAACGCTTATAGTTATCAATCGTTTTATAGGAATATCCTTTTTCACTCATTCTGATAGCCCATTCTTTAGCGTCCGACTGCTTCACAGTATCAATCGCCCTCATACCCAATGGGTCATTTTTCAGAGCATTCATAAGATACTGTCGTCCCTTTTCAGTAGCCCTTTTGATGTTCTTTCTTTGGCTGTTTTTCTTGTCGTAGAGCTGGCAGACTGTCATTTTACCGCCGACTGTGTCGATACCGTCGTTAAGGTCTTTTTTTATCTGTGCTTCTTTTTCCCTCAATGAAATATCATCACGCTTTCCAGCAGGTGTCTTGTCTGTCGGTACAAGTTTCCAAGAATAGATAAATTGTGGCTTTCCGTATATATCGGTATATTTATAAACGTATCTTCCGTCTTTTCGCTGGCTCTCTCCATTACGCAAATTGCGATTTTTACTGTCTTTTCGTTTTACATTAGACATAGTGTAAAGCTCCTTTCCGTCATGGAATGAGCCGTGATACGCTATACTTTATTATACCATATTCACGGCTCAATGACATTAGATTTCGTCCAATGTATCTATGATTTTTTCAAATTGTTTTCTCTTTATCTGAATACGATTACCGTTCACGATAACCCAGCCAGCGTCAAGATTTTCTTCAGCTAATTTACGCAATTTCTTTTCGCCAATACGGAAGTATTTGGACGCTTCTTCAATCGTCAGCGTATATTTTTCCCAGATAGGCACATCAGTATTGTTCATAATCTATGCACCCCCTTTACTGTGTGCCATTTTTTACAAGCAGACAGACGGCTTTGGAAAGCTCCGTTAGTATCTCAACTATTCCCATTCTTGTGGGCAGAACCGCACCATGCGGACGTATCATTATTCTGTGAGGGTAGGTCGTGGCAAAGCGACTTTTCCAACGGTCGCTCTCGGATCACTGCGTGGGTCGCTCGCTTTCTTTTGGAAAGGTCGTGGCGTACAGTCCCCGTGGCTTGCTACCTCACAAACGTATCTGTCTGCTTTATTCAATTTTCAAAGAACCGTGGCGAAAGCTCATAAAAGCTCTCATTTTCAAAATAGTAGCGGAGCAGGAAAGAGGGGTGTCAAATCAAACTCCGCTGAAAACTGCTTATTCTTCGATTTCTAAAGGAATATCGAAATCTAACATCATTTTTATCAATGCTTCTCTGATACGTCCTTTTAACTCCATATCCACAGCAATATAGACGTTGCCGTATTCATCATAGAGTGGACGCAGACAGCATTTTGATATGTATGGGTCATAAAATGCAAGTATCTTTTCAATCGCTTTTGCGTCCCCGTCCGTAGCTGATGAAATCAGATAAAAAGACGGTTTCTTAAACGTGCGTTTCATTTTCTACTTTTCCTCCTTGAGTATTTTTTTCATAAGTTCCAATGAGTTGTACCGATTTTGAAAAACTCCACTTCTGGAAATGTTTTGTACTCTGGCAATTTCTTCGTTGTTCATTTCCAAGAAATAGTACATCAGTAAATTTTCTCGGTTACGGTCAGACAGCTTTTTCAAGGCTTCTGCAAGTTCATCGTCATAAACACGAATATCATTGCCACAAACATTGAAAATAGTATAGTCGGTTTCGTAATCGTCCCAGACAGTAAATTTCTCAACAATAATCTCTGGAAGTTCACAGAATGGAATTTCATTCTTTTTTCTTCGCTTCAACTCTTTTTGGTAATTCTTTACAATGCCTTTGACAACTTTCTTCAATTTACTTTCAAACTGGCATTGTATTGTTTTCTGGAAATCAGACGGTTTCATAATCTCACCCCCTTTCCAGCTATGACTTGAAAAGTGTTTATCCCTCTTTCCGCACCATATCTGTACAGCAAGGTGTGATTTGTTAAGTTGAAACCGAAAAAAGTTGAAAAAATTTTTTGGGTACAAAAAAAGCCCGCACAAAACATATAGTCTGTACGAGCTTCTAAAGCTATTTCATATTCAGTTGTAAAGGTAATGCTGTTAGGTTGTATCTGAATTTGTAAGAGTGTACTTAAAGCGTTCCATAATACAAGCCCCCTTTAAAGCACTTATTTTACTGTCTTTTTCGTAATCTTATAAATATATTCTTCTGGCGTAGGGCGTTTATTGCCAAAATACTTTTTGAAATTTGCCTGCACATCAGGGTCAGTGCTGTTCATAGCTTCATCAATCGTCGCTTCTATATCCGCCCGAACATCAGCCAATGATACACCGCCAGCTTTTGCACCAGCTTTCAATGCTTTTTTTATATCACGTTTTTTTAGTCCTAACATAATAATTTGCTCCTATTGTATATCATTCTTTTCTACATATTTAGAAAGAAAATACCAAGATACTATAAATAAAATAAGTGAAAGCACAGTACTGATTGTCATTGATAAAATGTTATTTCCAATCAATTTAGTCATAACAAAAACAAAACCAGCCCCAAGAGGATATGAAACCATTGCTCCAATCATACTTTTTTCTTCATCTAATAAATAAAAGCAAGGAAGTAAAATACTGCCAGAAAAAAATGTCATTATTACACTTAAATATATAAAAGTTGGCAAAAAGTTAAAGTTTGTATCTTTGATTATCAATGAAATAGCCGTACTAAAACCTATACCAAAAAATACTCCAATAATAGATACAAAACTATACATAAGATATTTGCAACTAATAATCGAACTTTTTTTAGTTGGAAATGTAATTGATGTTTTCAAACACCCTGATTTTTTGTCAATATTAAATATAGTTGTAACACTCATACCAAGCACAATCGTGGCTATAATAATCAAAACTTGTGGCACTACAAAGAATGATATTCCAAAGCCTATGACCATAAATGTGATTAGTAAGCTTATGATTGATGATTTAATCGTATAAAAATCTTTTAAGAGTAATCCTTTCATTTTATTTATCCCCCTTTACATACATAAGCATAATTTCATCTATACTCGCTGGAACAATCATAGTCTTAGGATATTTTTGTTCTACTTGCCGTCTATTAGAAACTAATACTTGATACTCATAATCTAGTTTTCTATATGAGATAATATCCGATTTATCTATTTCATTAAATTGTGTTGAATTGCATTTTATTATTCCATAGTTTTCCAATAATTCATCTTTGGGTTTTGAGAATAATACTTTTCCCCCATGTATGAACACTATATAATCAGCAATTTTTTCTAAATCACTAGTAATGTGAGATGAAACCAAAATTGAATGTTCTTCATCTTGAATAAAATCTAAAAACATTTCTAAAATATCATCTCGAATTATAGGGTCAAGTCCACTTGTTGCTTCGTCAAGAATAAGTAATTTTGAGTTATGAGATAAAGCAACCGCTATGGAATACTTCATGTTCATTCCTTTTGAAAATTCTTTTAGTTTTTTGTTGATAGGAAGTTCAAACTTATTTAATAGCTCAAAATACTTTTTATTATTCCATTCAGCATAAATATTTTGAAAAACTTTTCCTAGCTTTTTGGGTGTTAAATTGTCGGGATAATTACTTCCATCAAATACAACACCGATATGTTCTTTTGTTTCGGCGCTGACATCTTTCCCATTGAATACAGAAATTTTGCCTTGTTCAGTAACAATCAAACCTAAAATAGCGTTAATTGTTGTGCTTTTTCCAGCTCCATTTTCTCCAATCAATCCAACGATACTTCCTTGAGGGACAGTAAAGGAAATACTATCGAGTTTGAAATCTTTGTATTGTTTTGTTACCCCGTTAAGCTCTAAAGCATATTTTCCCATAATATCATTCCTCCTCATATAATAGTGCAAGTAAAGATTGTAATTTATCCAGCTTTATTCCGCTTACCTTTGCAATTTCAATCGCTTCTGTAAAATAATTTTCTATTTTCTTTTGCTGTTCTTCCAAATAGAAATCTTGATTTTGAACGGATACAAAGCAACCTTTTCCTGCGGTTGTTTCAATAAAACCGTCCTTTTGAAGTACATCATAAGATTTTTGAACCGTTAAAACACTAATATGCAAGGATTTTGCTAATCCTCTTATAGAGGGAAGTGCTTCGCCTGCTTTTAAATCTCCATTGATAATCATTGCCTTTATTTGTGAAGAAATTTGTTCATAAATCGGTATGCTGGCATGATTATTGATAAAAATATCCACTATATCACCGCCTTGTCTTATACTGTATTGCTAATACAAGTACAGTATAATATTATATGATACGATTGTCAATGAATTTAGGCTTGTAAACATTCAAAAACTTTGCTTACAAGCCTAATTATCATTTATCCTACAATCTTCCAGTTCTGTATTTTTTCATAACTGTTATTCTGATTGTTCCACGAACACCAAAGACGAAAATTCAAATATAATGAAATACATAGTGTTAATATTTCAGCAACGGGAACAGCCAACCATACACCTGTTATCTCAATGAACTGAGGCATTACCAACAAGCCTATCATTATAAAGCCGAATGTCCTTAAAAAAGAAATCAAAGCAGATAGCTTACCGTTAGATAATGCAGTAAAAATTGCAGATGAAAATATATTGAAGCCCGAAAAAAGAAAACTAAATACAAATATCATAAATCCGTTTATTGCAATTTTATATACCGCTTCATTTGTCCCAGTAAATAAACGTACCAAACTATTTCCATTTATAAAGGATAACGCAAAAATAAATAATGAACCTACAAAAATGAAAGAAATACAGATTTTATATATTTTCTTTAATCCGTAATAATTGTTTGCTCCAAAATTATAGCTAATAACTGGGGCAACACCCATTGAAAAACCAATAAATAATGTTGTAAGCAAAAATTGTGTATATATAATTATGGTAATAGAAGCCACACCATTTACACCTAATAAATTCATCATTGTGCGATTGAAAAAGAATGTAGTAATTGCCGTTGAAAGCTGACTAACCATTTCTGATGAACCATTTATACAACTTTCTCCAAGTACTTTAATGTCTATAATAGGTTTTACAAAAGACAATGTTCCCGATTTTTTACAAAAGACAATTAGCCCCGTAATTGCTGGTATCAAATAACCAATTCCAGTTCCCAATCCTGCACCGGCAATCCCCATGCCAAATATAGCCATGAAAAGATAATCAAATACGATATTCATTACACCAGCACTTACAGAAAGAACAAGTCCTAAAGTTGGTTTTCCTGCTGTTACAAATAAATTTTGAAATAGTACCTGCAACATACTTGCAGGTGTAAACAGTAAAATAATAGTTAAATAGTCTTTACAATATGGAAATAAAATCTTATCAGCTCCAAGAGCATATATAATTTCGTCAATAAAGATAATTCCTAGAATGAAAATTACTACTCCCAAAATAAAACCAAATAAAATAAGTAGTGTAAAATCCTGTTTTGCTCGTTTGGGTTCTCCTGCCCCCATTTTTCTTGCAACTATGGCACTACCACCCGTAGCTATCATTGTTCCCAATCCTACTATTAAATTGATAACGGGACAAACAATATTGATTGCTGATAAAGCATTTGTATTGACAAATCGTGATACAAATATGGTATCTACAATTGTGTAAAGCCCCATAAATAACATCATGGATATGGTCGGGAAAGCAAATTTTAATAAAGACCCAGTATTAAAATCTTTTGCAAGAGGATTACTATTCATTTGTACTACCCCCATTTTTTGAAAATAATACTAATTTTTGTGTAGGATAACCAAATTCAACTAATAATTCTGCTTCTGCAAAGCCTAATTCTTTGTAAGCCTTACGATACCCTGTATCAGCTTTGTCGCCCTCACGGAATGTTGTTACAGAAATGTTTTTATCTATTAAAAGTTCATTCATAACCTTATCTAAAAACATTTTTGTAATACCACATTTACGATATAAAGGGTGTACTCCAAAAAAATCAATACTTCCCGTATGATAGTTAATAGACATCAAAGCAATGGCAATATCATTATCACTTAAAATCAACACTCTTTGCTCTAAAATACCTTTTTCTAATTCTATTAAGTACTCATTCTCATTCAAATTTGGAAAACCGTCTATTACTAAATAAGCTAGTTCTAGGCAGGCAGGTATATCTGTTGTTGTAGCAAATCTGATATTTTCTTCCATTTCTTGTTGTGATAATTTTTGTTTAACTGTCTGTATCAAATCAAATCTAAGCTGTAACGGATAAAATTCTTCATTCATTCGATATTCGTTAGGCGTTTTCTTATACATCTGCTTAAAAATATTTGTAAATGCCTGCTGACTTTCATAACCAGCAATAAGCGAGATTTCAAGAATAGATTTATCAGAAAACACTAAAAGTTTTGCAGACTCTGTTAATTGTCTGCGTTGTACATAGTCATGTATAGACAATCCAACAGTTTCGACAAACATTCTATGCAAATGATATTTTGAATATCCAACACCCATTGCAATAGAGGATAAGTTCAGCTTTTCTGTGAGATTGTTTTCTATGTAATTGATGACCATTATAATGTTTTCAACCTTATTGACCATTACAGCACCCTCCTTTCAGCTTAGATTATAATAAATAGTTTTCTTCAAGTTTTAATATATATTGCGGTTTTTGCATGAATTACTATTTTAGCGTATTCAGAACTATTTGTGAACATAATTCGATGAAAATGTAGTTTGCAAATCATATTTCTATGACATGCAAACTACTTTTTTGAATTATCCAACAATCTTCCAATTACTATCTTTATGTAGCACAAGTTCATACTGCGATACCTGCGTAGCCTTTGTCTGATTATCAAGGAATTTTACGGCAACCTTGACTTTCACATTGTCCCCGTCCTTTGTAAAGATAGGGTTTACCAATTCAGAATAAAGGTAGTCCCTGCCGATAGGTTCAAGCACATTTCCAGTTACATAGTAAGCAAGCTCTTTTTCCGTAGCTGTCGGGTACAGCTTAAAGAATGTTTCCAAAAATGCGGTAGCGTCATTGACGGTATCAGCGTCTACACTTGCGTCTGCTTCTGGTGTCTTTGGCTCATAGTCTGATTTCTCGATTGCTGGTGCAAGGGTAGGATTATGAACGATTACCATATCCCCGTCAGCGTCCACATGGACTTTTACGGTATAGGTTGCCTTGACATTCCTTGTCTGTTCTCCCTCTTTTATCTGCTGATCTACTTCGTAGGTAGCAGAAAAAGTATCTGTTCCCGATTGCTCGATATTCCATACAAGCACATCTGTAACTGTGGAACTGGTCGGTATATCGGTTCTAATGGTATCTATATTCAAGTCCTGCAATTCTTTTGTCAGATAGCCGTTGATTGCCTGCGTCCTTGCTTCAATCGCTTCTTTGCTGTTACTCCATGTGTAGTAGGACTTTGCAAAATTCTTCACGAAATTTTCAATCCCGTTGGTGTCATGCAAGCGAAGCTCTATGATTTCTTTTTCATGGGTCGTGTGCTGGTCGATAGCGGTAAAATTCTTATACACCCCAAAGCTCACGCTTGCGATAAGCACCACCCACAACGCAATCACGGTTTTCTTATGTGTGCCTACCTTGACAGTACGCACCTTTTTTTCTTTGACATTTTCAGTCGATTTCTTATTCTTCTTAAACATATTTTTTCAAGTCCTTTCTATTGTTTTACTCGTCCTGCACCGATTAAGTGCTGTTGCCAGTAACTACTACTTAGGTCTGCATATCCTATCGGGTCGCCTGCATGGTACATCTGATTATTTCCTACATAAATGCCGACGTGGGTTACATGCGAACCAGCGTTATAGGTAGAATGGAAAAATACCAAGTCCCCAGCCTTTGCCTGCGAAAGCGGAAGATGTTGGGTAGCGTCATACTGCATTTGTGCTGTTCTCGGTAAGGAGATACCAGCTTTTCCATAGCACCATTGCACAAGTCCGCTACAATCAAAGGAAGTGTTCGGGTTACTGCCACCATACACATACTTCCAGCCTTGATATTTCAACGCTTCATTCATAATCGCTTGTGCCGTCGCATTATCAAAATGTGCCACGGTCAGATATTGATTGACTAATTCGACGTAGAACATATTTCCGTAACCATACCGCCAGCCCCCGTTCTTCGCAACGGCTATCGGGTTGGTGTAGGTTACTTTCTTTCCACCCGATTTTTCACGGGCGAAGCTCTCTGCAAGATTAAAGGTGTGTTTCTTTCCTTTTCCTGCCACATATCCCACATAGCCACCGCCATAGTTATAAGACTGTATCGCTACATTCAAATCGTCGATACCTTGATTTTTGCAGGAAGAAAGCAGGGACGCAAAATACTTACACCCCTGCTTGATTGAGCTTTCCGTATCTAAGGAATTAGGCGGTAAACCAAGACTTTCCGAACTCTGCATAACATCTTCTGCCGTACCGCCACTTTCTACTTGAATGATAGCCAATAGCACATTGACATACTCGGAAATACCGTATTCTCTGGCGTACTTTTCTACCATAGGCTGATGTTTCAAGACTTCTGCGGATAAGTTCATACCCGTAATGCCAGAAGAAAAATTGCTGTTCTCATCGTCGCTGTCCGCACTAATCAAGACACCAAAGAAAAGCACCAGAGAAAAGAGGATAGGAAACAGAGTGCCAATGATAGCGATATGTTTCAGTTTCATTTTTTCTTCTGTCCTTTCTTCATCACAAGGTTACGAGTTTTCTCTGTTGTCTGCTGGTTCTTTTGGACGCTCTGCGTCTGCTGAACCTTTGTCCTGTGGTCTTTTGTGTAATTCTGGCGTGTTTCCTGCGATACCACTTTTTCTACATTCTGCCTATGTACTGGCTGTGCAGGTTGGGTCGCTTTCTTATCAGAAGCACCAGAAGATAACGGACGCTCTTTGATAACATTTGCCTTGACTGGCTCACTTGCTTTTGAAGTGGTCGCTGTAGCAGGACGTTTGATTTCCTGCATTTTTTCCGCACTCGTCTTTGAAGCTGTGGCTGGTCGCTCATGGGGACGGGTAGCTCCCGTTGTCGCTGATCCGTCAGCCTTTCGCTGTGCCTGCCTTGCTTCTTGTGCCTTTTGAAGCTCCATACGTTTGTCAGCGATATTCTGTCTATGCTGTTCCTGCTTTTCCAAACGTCCCGTCTGTCTGGACTGCTGTTCCTGCACCATGCCACGCTTAAAGTCGGACACGCTGGACTTTGCCTTTTCCTTTGCGGAATACACCGCATAAGCGGTCTGTGTTGGCATATCCTTGATATTTTCTTTGACAGCATTTGCCTTGTCTTTCACTTTATTTTTTGTATCTAAAACAGCACCCACCTTTGAGCCTGCACGTTGTCCCATGCTGGAAGATGTATTACCCCGACTGTCTTTTGTAGCTGTGTTCCTTGTCGGTTTTCTGTTTGAAATCGTGCTACCTGCCACCGCACCAGCGACACCGCCAGCAGTAACCGCACCAGCAAGCCGTCTTTCCATACGCCTAGCCCTATGTGCCAAGTATAGATATGGTCTGCGGAATATCCTGCGTCCCATGCTTTGACTGTCGTTAGCGTTCAAAGAGAACATACTCATTAAATCGCCCAGCTTCATATAAATACCAGCGAAACATACTATCTGCAAGAACGCTACCATAAAAAATGGATAGTCCGTGGAGATGTTATAAAACATACTGGAAATGCTGAACGCCACCGTTACAATGAGCGTTATTCCTGCCCGTGTCATTATGGTATTAAATACCCTTACGATTGCCTGCTTTGCCATGCTTTCATAGCTCGGTATCATAGAGAGCAGGAAACTAATCGGCAGGAACATAGCGAAAATGATAAAAAGTATCTGGCTGAATAACATCATGCCCGTAAGCAAGAATACAAATATCGTGATACCTAAGTTGAAGAACAGTAGGAAGAACACCATACCCAAGCGGTTCACGACCTGCGGTATCGTCAGATTGTTGTTGTCGTTGTCCTCGATTTCTGTTTTCACGACTTCCTCTCTGGTCTTTCCGTCCTCGTCCTCTGGACTTGCCGATACAAGAGCTTCTACACGGTTTGTCCCGATTTCCTCTGCGTTGCTGTTACCGAATTGAAGTAAGAGCCACGGCTGTTCCACTTGAATAGAAAATAAGCTGTCCCGTATCAAGTCCACGCTATCCTTGCCCTCGCTGTCAGAGTTAGGGAGCATGATTTTTGTTCCCAAGTCAAGTGAAGCGGTACTGATGTCTGATGAAAATTCATTTATCTTCTTGATGTAATCGGGAGCATAGGCAATAAATGAAGCCGATAATACGAACACCACCACAAAGTTGATAACGGCGTGAAGTGCCTTGCTGGTTTCCCGTTTGATAAGTCCCGTATATGCAACATAAAGTCCCACCACTAAGATAATGAGAAGCAGGAAACCAACATAGAAGCCAGAGCTGGAAAAGCCATTCTCGGTAACACCTGCAAGGGTCTGTATGCTCTTTCCGATACTGTCTGCCATATCGTTAATAAAATCAAGTTTGTAGGCTTCCTGCACCACATAGCCCGTGGCATTGCTTAAATAAAGGCTTATCGTCCAGACAAAGTTGGTAATGCAGTAAAGCCCGTACTGTACTGATTTTCCAATCCCGTCCAGCCAGTTCCACGGAAGCCACGACCAGCTATTATCTACATAAAAATCAAGCTGGTAGTTGGAAAGCGGATATTTTGAGTAAAGATTTTCTGTGTTTATGGTATCGTCCACAAGCCCCGTCGCATGAGCCACCGTCCCCAGAAGTGAAAGCAGGATAAGGGAGAGTGCCACCACGAACAGAGCCATTTTGAGAAAGTGGAAAATCTTCTTTTTTGTGAACGCACCTTTTATCTTTTCTTTCATCACTCCACCTCATTTCTCTGTACGGGCGGTCTGGTATCAAAGGCGTGTAGCAGTTCTTCAAAGACTGGGTGTATCTGCACCACACCGACACGCCCGTATAAGTCCTGCAATAAGCATTGTCCGTTCTCCAAATCACGCAAGCGTTTCTGGTTGTTTTCGTCGTCCTTGTCGATACCGAAAAATTCTAAGGTCTGCTTTATCTCGTTGATGTCCGTACTACGAAATGCAAACTTCAAGCCGATATTGTTTTTCAGACTTTCCTTTGACACGTCCCCAGAAGATTGTGTAACGAAATAAACGCCTGCCTGCATAGCTCGTCCAGCACGCACCAGCTTATTTGATAAGGTTTCGCCTTGTGCCACATTTAAGAACGCCCACGCTTCGTCCAAATCGACAATCTTAAAAATACTTCTGTCGGAATGGATAAAATCTAATGCAAAGGTACTAATCACAATCAGCATAGACACCGACAATAATTCAATAGTCGTGTATTCCTCAAAGGTCGTGTCCTTATCTGGCAATACTAAGTCCGCTACTTGAATGATATTGAGCTGGTTATCCAGACTGATAGCATTTTCCACCGTACCGTCTGAAAACAGCAGGTGTGCAAAATCGTAGTCCGTGAAACTGTCGATATGGTCTGCGATATTTCTTGATATGGGTGTATCTTCACGGCGTAGCTCGTCTATCACATGGAGCAAGCCCCGACTGTCGCTCTGGGTAACGGAACGCACCGCTTTTCGTAACACGGGGAATTTTTCGCCGTCCCTAGAGGAAATACCCGTTAAAAATGTTAAGATGTCGATTGCCAGACTTTCAGCGTCTTTTACATTCTTCATAATCACAAACGGGTCAAGAAGTCCTGCATTGTCCTTGTCGCTGGTAAGATTTACGATATTGATTTCATGGGCGATTTCTGGAAGTGTTTCTTTCCAGTTGCCTCTCTCGGCTTTGGGGTCTAAAATGACTGCTTGACCGCCAAACAGCACCGCATAATATACAAGTAGATTGTTGCAGAACGACTTTCCACCGCCAAGCGAACCGACAAAAGCAGAAGCAAGGGCATTTGTAACTGTGCCTTTTACGCCTTGCGAAGCTAAAGACGGTTGCAGGTACACATTTCTTCCCGTATCAACGGAATATCCCATATAGATACCCGTAGTTTCCCCTAACTGCTGTGTCGCACCAAAGCCAAGCCCTGCCAAGAAGTCTGATTTTACATACTGCACATAGTCATTGATATATCGCTTGCTGGCTGGTAAAAATTCAGAATGAAGCCCCAGCATATCCCCAGCAGGACGCACCAGCTTTACATTGAGGTCGTCGTAAAAGTCCTTGACTTCATCACAACGGCGTTTCAGCTCGTCAAGATCGGGTGCAGACACCCGTATGACATAGCTTAACTTATACATACTTTCTTTGCTCTGGTCTAAGTCTGTTTCCAGCTCGTCCACGCTGTCTAAAGCGTCCACCACATTTGAACTGGTTTCACTTCCTGCTTGATAGGCGTGATTGTCAAGGTCTTTCAATTCCTTTTTCTTATTTCTTACTGTCGTTAATGCTTTTCGGTTCTCCACGATTTCTACATTCATGGAAGTATCAACGGGGAATGTGAATTGCTGTTGCTGGAAATAGAAGATTTCACTTGAGGGAAAATCAAGCTCGCCTACAATCGCATTGACGGTAAAATAGGACACATAGCTTTCCTTGTCCTCATGTTCCAATCGTAAATACCGCTGGCTTTCCTCAATCACACACCTTGTCGGACGGATAAGGTCATAGTGTTTTATCAGCGTTTCTTTATTCAATTTCTTCTTTGGTAGCTGGTACTCATAATCTTCATAGGCGATACCGTCCCTGCCGTAAAGATGTTCCATGAGATAGCCAAAATCATGGATTTCCAAGCGACGCACTTTGAAACGCCTTGAGATTTTATTTTCCAGTAACTTTTCCATTTTCATGTAACGGTTGATTTCATCATTCGGCATGGAAACAAAGTCATTCATCAGCGTGTGGTTCACTTCATGGAGAAATTCCGTAAATGTCAGCCACGCCGATTTTTTCATGTTCTTCAGATTGAGCTGTTCTTCCGTAACCATGAGCTTAAAGCCAAGAAAAAAGCGGTAGTCCACTTGATTGTCCCCAATCATAGATACTAACGCTTCGGTCTGCTCGTCTATCTTCTGGCAGGCAACTTCCTTTAATTTTCCCGTTACCAGCTTTTTTGACTGCTCCTGCTGACTTCGGATTGAGCTTTCTGTGGCAATCTGCAAGGCATGAATTTTTCCCTCACGGGACTGTGCGATAAGCTGGCGAAAGCTGTCATGCACGATAAATTTCTGCTCTGCGGATAGAAAAGAATAGTTGTACGGTATCAGCTCATAGTAAGCGAACACCTCATTGTCCTTGTTCCAGACAAGGTTGTTGTCAATATATTTTATCGGGAACATAGTTCACACTCCTTACTGCCGTGATTGTTTCATTGAGTATCTGCTTATGCAGTTTTACGGCTTTTCCTGCATAAGTGATTTTCGGTCGCAGGGCATAGGTTATCTGTGATTTCAAAAAGCTGTACGGCTTCTTTCCGTCAAAGGTTTTCTGCGACATAAACCAAGTGAGAGCAACGGGAATACCAAAATATTTGAGAAATGCTCCCTCAATCATGGAAAGTGGGGGAATATCCCCAAACAGAATGATGATAAATTCTGTAATCACAAACCATGTAATCTGTGTAAAGGTAACGGGAAAGGGTAAGTTAAAGTCATTGATTGCATACAAGACTTTTTCCACGTTCCAGATACCCGTATAAGATTTAATCTTTTTCAAGTTCTTTCAGCTCCTTTCGTAAGTTCTAAATGAGAAAAGGACAGCCATGTTTCAGACTGTCCCTTAAAGAGAAATACGCTGTCAGTAGCAACCATGCTTGTTGCTGATCTTCCAGCGTTAATATGGTATCTCGCACATACCTCGGCTTGTTTCAATAAAGCAACCGCCCATATCCAAATCTCGTCCGTAGGCTTCATAGTCAATGTAGTTCTGTAAGCTGGGTGGAATATCCCCAAGTGCCTGCAATTCGTCTATATAGTAGTAGGCAACGTCTGTCATGGTTTCACAGTCGGGATAATAATAAATATCGTCCTTGTGTTCCACGACTTCTTCCAGCGTCCCGTAGTGGCTGATAAATTCGTCCAGACATTCTACGATATAGTCGGGAAGTTCCTCTATCATTTCATACATCTCATTGAGTTCTTCAATGGAAACATACTCGCCAATCGCAATGGGGAAGTTATCGGTATCATGGATTGCGTATTCCTCATACTGTTCATTCAAGCCGATTTTTTCTTTTACATCTTCCTCGTCAATGGGAAATGTGAACCAAGCACCGACTAAATAGCCCTCATTGTATTTACCAAGATTAGCAATATAAACCGCCATATCATCAATCATAAGCACCACCTCATTTCCTACTCTGGCAGTTCAAAGATACCGTGTTCCGTTACTAAAAATTTCCCGTGTTCCTGCAAGTGAGAAGCGTAGGCTTCAAAGTCAAAATAGTATTCTTGACAGTCCTCGGATAAATGCTTAAATGTCGGGTCATTCATCAGCTTTTGTTTTGCAACATCTATCATGCTTTTACAGTCTGGATAAACCATAATCACGTTCCTGCAAATATAAAGTGCTTCTAAATTTTCATATATAGTAAGTAGTGATACATATTCTTCCTGCATATCACTTGAAAGCTGGCGGTACATAAAATCTAATTCGTTAAGCTGATACACGCTTGTATGTTCGTGAACTTCATCAGCATAAGGCAACACCTTTTCGATAATGCGGTAATCCCCACTTTCTGCACCGATACCTAGCTTTTCTTCAAACTCTGCAACATCTATCGGCAGGTCGAACCAGTATGATGTTGTTTCTTCGCCAGTTGTTCCTTTCGTTTCCACCAGCACCCTTGTTTCCTGCATTGTTCCTCACGTCCTTTCTGTTGTTTCATCACATCTTTTATGGTCTGGTACGACATACCAAACACATACTTTGAAAAATCTTCTAACTGTCTTTCTTCATAGTCAGCAAGGTTCAGCCGTTTCATTTCATGCCACACCTTACGCTTGTAAGAGGGCAGGTCGGAAAGATAATCACAGCCGACTTTTGCCTGCATATCCTTAAAAATATCGCTCATTTCATCACTCCAATCTGAAATTTTGGTAAGAAAAAAGCAGTCAATCCTAAGACTAACTGCTTTGTGTGTAGGGATATAAAATTGTTTTTAATCTTGAATAGGTATCCAAATTTCAATAACTGAATTATCTCTATTCCAATGGAAACGGTAATCATATTTTTCAAAGTGCAGGATAATATTTTTTATAGGGGTATATGGTGTATTAGGAATAATTTCCTGATAAATTTTTCCATAAGTTTCATATATTTTTTCCATAGCACCGATATGCTCCATGACCAAATATTTATAAGACGGTATTTCTTTATACAGAAAGTTGTCTGGAATAATAGTTCGCTTTGGTATAGAACAGAAATAATAAAGTTTTCCATTTCTCCGTTCCATAAAAGCATATTTTACCCAATTTCCCGATTGTGAAAGATATGATTTCTTCAAATTACTGTTAAACTTTCTCCAAAACTGCGTACTAATCTGAATATTCCTTTTTTGGTAATTCGTAAGCTCTACTTCCTGCCCAATAACTGAAAATGCGTCTAATTCTCTTATAGAATAATTCATCATTTTACTTTGTGAGCAGTGATAATGGTATAACTGTACGCATTTATTGTAATGATACAATTATCAATCGTTATGTACCAGTTTTTCCCTTTTCTTATAATTTCTGCATTAGAAAGACTGATTTTTTCTTTGCACCATTCAATCACGTTTTCTACATTCAAAGATAAGTTCTTTTTAATTCTAATAACGCCAAGTTCAGTTGTATGAAGTCTATCCAAGTTTTCCAGTAATTCATTTGCCATATTTTGACACCTCATTTTTCAACAGATTTATTTGTATATTTCATATCCCAATTATATCATTCTCATATCAGCACCACAATAAAATTTTATGCACCGATAATCTTATTGAACAGCTCTAACAGACACCATTTCATCACTCCAATCTGAAATTTTGATAAGAAAAAAGCAGTCAATCCTAAAACTAACTGCTTTGTGTGTGGATATAAAATCTAAATTCTATTGTATAACTTTTCTTAGCCAATTATCTCTAAAGAAAATCTGTTCGTCAGTATGAAACCAATGTTCTCCGTCATTCATAACGGTAAGATTTGCACAATGTCTATCAATAAATTTATCTACCGTTTGACGTGATGTAAGATTATCATGTTCAGCATACAAAATTTCAGTAGGCGTTTTCCAATTTATCGGGTTTGCCCGAACAAAACATAGATATTCCCACGATAATGTTTCTCCAAAATCAGTTGGTATTTCTTTTCTTTCAGAAAGTTCCTTTTCAGACACATTCGCCCAGCTCATCATATCTACTATAAGTTGTTCCATATCAAGTATAGGCGATATGAATAATGCTTTTTCAATCTTGAAATTCTGTAATGTGTGCATTGTAAAATAAGCTCCGATACTATTAGCAAGTACATATATGTAGTCATATTTTTCAGATATTTTATCGTAGACTTCCATAATTTTATTTTTTACAATCCACGGGAAATAGTCATTATAATCTACTCCAAAAACATCAAAGTCTAAACAAATATTTTTGAACTGTTCAGCTTCAAGATAACTTCCACCTTTACCATGAACATATATCATTGCTTTCTTCAAAATAACGCCCCCATAAATCAGAATTTTATATATCCACATTATACCATTCTCATATCAGCACCACAATAAAATTTTATGCACCGATAATCTTATTGAACAGCTCTAACAGTACATCTTTCACACCGCCAGCATTGAATACCAAGCCGACAGCAATCAAGGCAACTACCAAGAAACCGATAAGTTTGGAAAACTCACGCTTGAACCCTAAGTAGATACCGATAACCACAATCGCCATAAGCACTAAGCTCTGTGCGTTTGATAAAAACCATTGATATAAATTTTGTCCGAAATTCATTTAATTGTCCTCACTTTCTTTTAATTGTTTCATTTCACAGTCAGCTTCTTTGCCGACATTCAAAATACACATCAAGACTACGCCGATACCCATTCCCATAGATACCAGCAGGAAGTCTTTTAATAATACCCACATTTTTTATCACTCCTAACTTTCTATCAAATCTTTTGCAGGGGTCGTCTGCTGTTTGATTATCATTTCATGCTTCTCTGTAAGCTTTGCCTGCTGTTCGATTGTTTCCATGTAGTCTGTCCCATTTCCTTTATCAATCTTTTTCAGCATTTTCAAGGTCGGTGCTACCTGCCTTTGTACCCAACGTAATGTACGGTCTAAGGTGTAAGGCTCTGGCTTTGTCGTCAGCTTCAAGCTCTGTCTGTTATCGCCGATAAACCAAGCCCAGCGGTCATTGAGTTTCCAGTCATTTTTTCGCTTGTCGGGTTCTTCATCAACAAACCGCACATACTGGTTGATGATAGAAAAGGCGGTCTGCTCTGCGTCATAATAGGTCAGCAAATCTCGTACTGCATAATAGGCACGTTCATTTCTAAGCCGTATCTCAAAACGGTTGATAATGTCGGCTTCTTCCAGAGGTGTCCCTAACTTGACATACTGCTCATAGTCCTTTTCATAGATACAAAAATACACATCTGATTTCAGCGACCCAAGATAAAGGGTACGTCCCATATATTCTCTGTCGTCCTCTCTGTGCTTGATAAGCTCGCCCGACTGGTAAAACTTATAGCTTCTGGACTTTCCGATATATTCCCGTTTCCTGCATTTTTCCGCAAGCTCTGGAATATCCAAAATGCCCGTATGGTCGTTGATAGCAAGGTCGATACGCTTCATCACGCCACCGTCTACCAATGCGTCCATGAGGAAGTCATACCAGCTTCGTTGCTGTGCCAGCAGGTAACTTTCAAACTGTCGGCAACCACGCCCCTTTAATTCTAAAAGGACACCTTTTTCTTCGTCAGCCGACGTATAGATAAAGATGTCCCCTAAAGAATAATGCTCCGCATAACTGTAATGTCCGTAATCTTCATGGAGCATATAATTGATATTCAGTTTTAATATATCTTTGATGATGTGCTGTATATCCAGCGTGGAAAAACGAATTTTCACATAATCAAACAGCATGGTAAGCGGTGCTTCTGGATTGAACCTTGCCAGTTCTTTATGCAGAGTTTCCAGAAGTTCCTTTGACGGCTTCATTTTTCCACTTTCTATCTTGTTGAGATATTCCCTTGTGATACCCGAAGCCACCGCCAGCCTGCCTTGTGAGATACCGTAAGCAATCCGTTTCTCCCGTAATTCTTTTATCCATTGTTCTTCATTCAGAACCATACCCCCAATCTGTAAAGTGTGAAGTTTTTTAAGGCGACTTCACAGTCGATTTTTACTAGAAAACCATGTCAGAAGCCTTATGTTTCCTATGTTTTTTGTCTATTGTCTATTTGCAAACGTACCCCTCTGTTAGATACCGAGGGGTTTTACCTGCTGGCGTGGCTTACGCCACACCAGCAACGGCTAGTCCGTGCCGTCGCCTTTCGCTTCGCACGTCGCCGTCCCGTCCTGCCTTGCTTGTGCAAGAGAGCCGATAGTCTGCAAAAAATCATGTCCTTTCGGGACTAAAGGCGTGTAAAACTCACTGATAACGCTTGTTCCCACATCACAATAGCCACGCCCCTTGATACGCTTCTGAAAAAACTGTTTTTTCACATCTGAACCGAACAGCATACCGTAACCTAATTCGCTGATACGCCCCAAGCCCACACGGAAATTGAAGTTATCTCTGATACCGTCCGAGAAATACTTTGCGTCTGGACGCTGGCAGGCAACGATAAGGAAATAACCTGCTTGTCGTCCTAACATAACGATTTTCTTTAACTGGCTAAGTAAGCTCACACTTTCTTTCGTCCCCAGCATTTCAAAAAATGCTACATATTCATCAAAGATAAGAAAGCAGGGTGGCAGTCCCAGATAGGCATAGTTTTCGCCCGTCTTATAGTTCGGGTGTCGCTTCATTTCCTCGCTTCGTTGTACCATGCCCTCATAAAAGGCATTGACACAATCAATCATTTCTTCTTTGGTATGATACACATTTCCCATGACTGTTCCTAAGTCTGCTAAGTCCGCATTTTTCGGGTCTAAGATGTAAAGGACAGCGTTGGTATGCAGTAGGGCTTCAATGAGCGTCAGCAGAAAATAAGTTTTACCGCCACCCGTTCCACCAGCGATAAGGGCGTGTGGAAGTGCGTCATATTCCCAGACAAGATTTTTCATCAGTCTAAGACAGCCGTTCTCTGCCCGTACTTCATCAATGGTAATGCGGTTCGCTATCATATCATAAAGTAGGGTATATTCGATATAACCGTCATGCAGGGTCTTGTCTGTCAGCTCACAATACAAGCCACTTTCCAACTTATCCTCCAACCGTAAAAGCTGGTCTTGATATTTTCCCAGCGTAATTTCACAGCGGATATGAAGAAGTCCTTTTTCCATTTGATAATAAATCTTTGGAAACCAGACGATTTTTTCCCTTGATCTGCTTTGCAGGTCAGTAAAAAAACCGCTATCTTGTACGGTATCGGCTTCATACCACTTATTTTCCAGTATCATTCTTGCCAGCTTTTGACGGTGCAGTAGCTTCTTGAAACTGTCGTAACAGAAGCGGTAATACCCAAAAGCGACCAATGCACAAACACCAGTCGCTATCAATATGGTTATGAAGTTGTAAGGGGAAAGCGTCAAGCCGTTTTCTAACAAGCTGAAATGCTCCCAGTCGGTACGCATGAGCTGTTTGCTATTCAGTAGCAGGAGAACTGCCACGAACACAAACAGAAGCGTCTCTATGGAAAAATGATAAACAAGGTGCTTGTCGCTGGCTCTGATACGGTGTCCTTTGTTCCAAATCATACGCATAAATCAATCACTCCTTTCTGGGTATGAAAAAAGCAGTCAATCCTAAGACTAACTGCTTTGTGTGTAGGGATATAAAATTGTAAAACTAAGATTGCATTTCAGATATGGATTTGAAACCCCTCATAGCTGAATATACCATTCCCTTGTTTTAATTTCCCTTCATTTGACAAGTTGTGAAAAGCTGTCTCTATCTTGTCAATTATAGTAACTGGAATAGATAAATGATGATGTCCTGGCAAAATTCGACTTATCTTTAAAGATTGAATTTTTCTAACAGACTTCCAAAATTCTTGTGGGTTTGTTGATGGATAAAAAGCATCAAGGCAACCGCTATATATCAAATCGCCGGAATACAGATATTTTCTATCCGCTTCATAGAAACAACAATGTCCGGGAGAATGACCGGGCGTGTGAATAACTACCAACTTTCTGTTCCCTAAGTCAATACAATCTTCATCATGTAAAATCATTTGCGGAACCCCTTGAAAAATCTGATATTTCTCTACCTTAAAATCCGAGGGGAAATCACATGGATTGCACATAATATTGTTTTTTACCACTTGCAAAGGTATAGGGAATTTGACCGATAGCCATTCTTTTTCTGCTTCATGAACTGCAATAGACCGAAAATATTTATGTCCACCGATATGATCCCAATGAACATGAGTAGTGATTACTGTAACGGGCAGTTTCGTCAATCCATCAATAACCTCTCTGATGTTGGAAACACCTAAACCTGTATCAATCAGAATGGCTCTTTTTGTCCCACACAATAGATAACAATGTGTTTCTTCCCAGTGTTTGTATTCGCTGATGACGAATGTATCTTGGTCTATTTGTTCGACGGTAAACCAACTGTCCATATACTATTCTCACTCCCTAAAAATTTTAATTTGTCGCTTTCTTCATACCCATATTATAACAGTTCCGTATATCCTCTACAACGAAAATCTATTCAGCAAGTCTATTTTTTCGGTTGTCCCTGCGGTGTATGGTTCTGTGTATTGCCTGCGTTCTGGTTGCTTTTATTCTTCAATACAATATCCTCTGCCTTTACATACCAGTCCACATCTGCACCCGTATAGGTTTTTCTTGATACCGTATCGGCTACTGGATTGACAAGCTCCACAACTGCATTGTAAGGAAATTCCCTTAACGGTACTTCTGGCGGTACAGACACGGGGATAATTCCACCGTGCAGACTGCACTTCAAATCATAGATACGCTTTTTAAGCTGGGTACTCGGTGTCCCGTCCTCATTCTGCAAGAACACATCACGTACCGCTGTAAATTTTAATTCTCCAAATGTTTTCTCTTTGTCAATAACAAACCCGTTTGATAATCTCATAAATTTTCCACTCCTTTACTTTTCTTCAACTGCTACAATATCATCAGCAACTAATACATAATCGGTATGTCCCATATCCCCGATTGCGTAACCTCTGCCGTATAACTTCGGATTGACAAGTTTTACTTTCTGCTCATACTTGAAATGCTTTTCGCCAGCCTGCACAGGAATTTCCACCACAACATTTTCGCCTTTCTGTATGTCAGAATAAAGGTTATAGCTTCGTCTGGCTATGACCTTGCGATTGTTTTTATCTCTTTCAAAGATAGGCTCGCTTTCCCCTGCAAATTCAAGAGTTCCAAAAGACTGTGCCATATCTGGCACGACATATTTCATTTCCATAGTGTTTTACCTCGTTTCTTTCTATTTTTGATAAGTTAATTGATTATGATTTCTTATTCTGGCGGTTTGGGAAGTACCAGCAATCCCCCAGATAGTAAAGGGTAAAATCAATGCTTACGCACCCTTGACTATCCGTGTTCTTGCAGGTTGTTGGCAGACAAGCCAGAATAAGCGGAAGTCTGCCATTTGACAGCTTCGGCGGAGAGCGTGATTTTTCTTTCCTCATACCGTTACCACCTTATGATTTCTTCATTTTACGGCGTTTGTAAAGATATGTTCCAGCCAGTCCACCAGCAGACGCAAGCAACATCACGACAAATGCCATTACATTTGTACTGTCGCCCGTTTTGGGACTGTCGCTAGGTCTGTTAGGCTTTTCTGGTGTCGGTGGTGTTTCGGGTTTCTCTGGTTCTTCTGGCTTTTCCTTAAAGGTAATCGTCTGTCCCTTATCCTCAATATCCTTATGCTCGGTAACTTTCTTCGGCTCGTCTGGATTGCTTAAATCGTATAATTCCTCAAAAGTTACAAGCTGTTTGCCGTCAAGGGAAGTAGCGTCAAAGGTAAAGGCAACTTCCACTTTCATAGCTTCGCTGTCAGCGGTAAACGTATAATCACTTTCCACACGCTTTCCATTGATAAGAAGCTCTGCATTTTCTTCTTTCAACATCTGCCAGCCCTTTAACTGATATTTTGTGCCGACTTCTAAGCCCTCTAAGGTTACGGTATCAATGATTGTAACGTCTTTTCCTGCTTCAAGTTCTTTATTGCCGTCCTTACCGGTAGCAGTCGTATGAATTTTGATGATACGCTCTGTGATAAGTACGGTCTGCCCGTCGTCCTCAATGTCTTTATGTTCCGCAACTTTCACGGGTTCGTCTGGATTGCTTAAATCATATAATTCCTCAAAGGTAACAAGGTTCTTGCCACCTAAAGCAGACGCATTGAATGTATAGGAAATTTCCACTTTCATTTCTTCGTCATTAGCGACAAAGGTATAATCATTTTCCACACGCTTTCCGTTAATGATAAGCTCTGTATTTTTTTCTTTTAACATCTGCCAGCCTTTGAGCTGGTACTTTGTGCCTTTTGTAAGTCCGTCTAATTTGACAGTATCAACGATTGTTACCTCTTTTCCTGCAAGGATAGTCTTTTCGCCGTCTTTGCTGGTCGCTGTGGTATGGATAGAAATTTCTTTTTCGTATTCATCAGTCAGCGTTCCTAAATCAATCACAAGATTATTTCTTGATACCACGATTTCAAAAGGTGGGATAAGTTCAAAGCCTTTGTTACTATCAGAGCGTAATTCTTCAATGATGTAAGTATCGTAAGGTAACGCACCTTTGCTGTCGTCTGGTTCAGAAGTTCCAAACCACACACCATCCTCGCTGGTCTTTCCTGCGTTTGTATTGTGCTTATGAGAAGCCCAGTCAGCAGAAGTAGAGAATTGCCCGTTATCATCAGTTACCACTACATGATTTTCGCCCGTCGTCTTGCTTGTGATCCTAAAGGGAACATCAGCAAGACGCTTGTGTGTGCCTGCACCGATTTTTACACCCTCAATATCTCCACGCTTAATCTGATTATAGATAGAATGGGCTTCGTCGATTAAGTCCACGATTTTTCCGTTTTCTGTGATTGCAAAATCAATCGGTTTTGCACCGTCTGTCAAATATCCGTTTGGAGCTTCACTTTCAGCGATACTGAAATTTCCATAAGGTAAAAGGTCAGCAGAAGTGGAAGCGACACCCTCAAGGTTTGTATGAATAGTCTTTACGACTTCATTTTTCTTGTAGAGCTTGCCCTCAACCAATACCGCATTATCATTTAAGGAAATGATGTCAAAGGCAGTATCTTTCAAAGTGGCACTTCCTTGTGGTTTGGTATCGCCCGTTTCTAAATCTCGTTTCTGAATTTTGACACCGCCACGGATAACCTTGTCTGATACGGAAAACTGGTTACTTCCAGATAATACGGCAAGGTCGCCGTCCTCGGTAATCTGTGTTACATATAAGCCTTTTATCTGTTCGGACTTATCGCCAGCCTGCATATATGCACCCTCTAACAAGTAGCCGTTTGGAGCTTTTGTTTCCTCAACGGTTAGCGTCCCAAGTGGAAGAACCGCTTTGCTGTCCTGCATATAGAAGCTGTCGCCAGATACCTTGTATGCGTCCGCTAATTTTGTAATGTAGTGGGCTGTCCCGTCGCTGTCTGTTTCAGCGATTGTCTTTGTAACCCATGTACGAGTAGCTTCGGCAGGGAGATTGTCTTTATTATAGAAGCCAGCATAATACTTCCATGTAAATTCCGCGCCTGCTAGAGAAGCGTTCCCTTGCGGATTGTTTTTCTGTGTTTCCATGTCAATCTTGAAAAGCTCAATCAAAGTGTCCGTTACTTTTGGCGTATCAGATACTTTCAAAGTCGCTGTCTTTCCAGCTTCAACCTTTAAGGAATATACAGTTTTATCTACCTTATATCCTGCTGGTGCGGATAATTCCTTGATATAGATTGTGCCTGCTTTTACCTCTACAACATCTGTATTTCCGTTTTTATCAGTCGTAAGGGTGGCAAGCTGTTTTGTGCAGTCCTTATCAGCAAAGACACCGTATGTTGCACCAGCAATAGAGTAATTTTCGTTACCGTCTGTAATGCCGGTATTACTGGAAGTCTTTTGAAGTGTAGCATTTCCGACATTCAACTTCGCCCAGAATTGCCCTAATTCCTGTCCCTCGCCAGAGTAGATATAACCTCCACATTCATAGCGTCCTTTATTTTCTTTGACAAAGGCTCTTGCACCAGAGAAAACTTCGTCCTGCGTTGCCTTTGGAATTTCATCATAAGAAGCTCGCACGTTATCACATTGCCAGCCGAGATGTACGCTCAATCTCTGCCAGACTACACATTGTTCCAATAGATAAACTTGTTTGTAGTTCAGTTCCTTGTGGGCTTCGCCATACTGTTTGACATATTCTAAGGATAACGCCACATCTGAAATCTGGTCGGCACTCATGCGTGAGCTTGCGTCAGCTCTGGTCTTGTAGCCATTCTTAAAATCTGTATTGATGTCGATACAATAGGCAGTTTCGCCCTCAACTTTCATCATGCCCTCATTGAATGTAGAACCAATAGAACCGTCATTCATTACTTTTTCAATGATACCGACACGCTCTGCACTTTCCGTCCAGTATTGCTTACTTTCTGCATGAACGGGTGTAGTCGGTAAAGCAGTAACGACAGTTGCAAGAGCTAAGAAGCCCGTACACAATCGTTTTAATATCTTTTTCATAAATCTAATGCTCCTTTCATTTTGGGTAATAAAATAGCCGTCCAATAAGAACGGCTGAAAATAGAAAAGGAACGTCATTTTAGGCGTTCCATAGTCTATGAAATATTCAATTTTTTCTTGTTTCAATACTGATGTGCTGTACCATATCTTTGCATATCTAGGAAAACTTGCGTATCAAGGCTCATTCGTTGGTAGTAAATAAGTAGTAAATTGATGAGTTTGTTTCCTTGAAAATGCTGATAGATACTGTATTTTAGCGGATAATCAGATTTTTATTGTGTTTTTTCTGTAAAATCTATATGAAAAAGCTCTGATGAGCTTTCAGTCTGTTACAACTCTGTTTGTGCCTTATTGTAGGATTTTTGTCCCCAAAAATCAAGGTGTATAAATGTATAAAAAAACACCCTGTACAAAGTTTTCTCTGTACAGGGTATTTAAAATTTATTACTGAGCTAATTTAATCGGGTTAAGCTTAACACCAGGTCCCATTGTCGGAGCGATTGTAACGCTCTTCAGATACTGACCTTTCAGTGTGCTAGGTCTAGCCTTTGTGATAGCTCCCATAAGCGTCTGGAAGTTGTCGCTTAACTGCTCCTCGGTAAAGGAAGCCTTTCCGATCGGAACATGGATGATGTTGGATTTGTCAAGACGATACTCGATCTTACCTGCTTTAATGTCGTTAACAGCTTTTGTTACGTCCATTGTTACAGTACCAGCTTTCGGGTTTGGCATTAAACCTTTCGGTCCAAGTACACGACCAAGACGACCTACAACGCCCATCATATCCGGTGTTGCAACTACAACGTCAAAGTCAAGCCATCCCTCGTTCTGGATCTTCGGAATGAGGTCCTCAGCTCCTACGAAGTCTGCTCCTGCTGCCTTTGCCTCTTCTGCCTTAGCATCTTTAGCAAATACAAGTACACGAACTTTTTTTCCTGTTCCGTGTGGCAGAACAACTGCTCCACGGATCTGCTGATCTGCGTGACGTCCATCGCAGCCTGTACGGATGTGAACTTCGATGGTCTCGTCGAACTTAGCTACAGCTGCTTTTTTAACAAGGCTGATAGCCTCTGGTGCATCATATAATGTTGCGCGGTCTACTGCTTTCGCAGCTTCCACATATTTCTTTCCTCGTTTCATTTCTATAACCTCCTGTGGTATTTGCGGGGAAAAGCCCTCCCACTTGAAAATTTCACTTTTTCTACGGGAACCCCGAACTTAAGCTTCGGTATTTATTAGTCTACGACTTCGATTCCCATACTTCTTGCTGTACCGGCGATCATGCTCATAGCAGCCTCGATGGATGCTGCATTGAGGTCTTTCATCTTCAGCTCAGCGATCTCCTGAATCTGTGCCTTAGTAACTTTAGCTACTTTGGTCTTGTTCGGTACACCGGAACCAGATTTGATGTTTGCAGCTTTCTTAAGAAGAACTGCTGCCGGCGGAGTCTTGGTTATGAAGCTGAAACTTCTGTCAGCGTAAACAGTGATAACAACCGGGATGATAAGATCTCCCTGATCAGCTGTTCTTGCGTTGAACTCCTTAGTAAACTGTACGATGTTTACACCGTGCTGTCCAAGAGCCGGACCTACAGGTGGTGCTGGAGTTGCTTTACCAGCCGGAATCTGTAATTTGATATATCCTGTTACTTTCTTTGCCATTTTCGGCACCTCCTATGTGGTATTGGCGGGGGTGTGTCCCTCCCACTTGCTGTTACCTTGTTTTTGAATTACTCAGCTTTTTTGATTTCTGTGAAACTTATTTCTACCGGTGTTTCACGACCGAAAAGCTCAACATTGATCGTTACCGTCTGTTTCTGCATGTTGATACCTGTGATCACACCTGCGGTATCTTTCCATGCACCACCGGTAACGACTACCATGTCGCCCTCTGCGAAGTCCACTTCGATATCCGGTTTCTGGATACCAAGCGGCATCATTTCCTCTTCTGTAAGAGGCACAGGCTTTGATCCCGGTCCTACGAATCCTGTAACACCGCGGGTATTACGGACAACATACCAGGTATCGTCATTCATCACCATATTGAGAAGCACATAGCCTGGAAACATCTTTTTCTGAACCTGTCTTAAGGTTCCGTTCTTCATCTCCACTACATCCTGCAGCGGGACACGTACCTCCAGGATCTGGTCTTCCAGGTGTCTGTTCTCGATCGTCTTTTCAATGTTGGCTTTTACCTTGTTCTCATACCCGGAATAGGTATGGACAACGTACCATTTTGCTGCTTCTGACATATAATCACCTTGTCCTTACTTCATTAAGAAATTAATGCATTCCAGAATTCCGGAATCCATTACACTGATAACCACTGCCAGGATGATCGTGATGATCACGACCACAACAGTCTGCTTTGCCAGTGTGGGACGGTCTGTCCAGACAATCTTCTCAAATTCTGACTGAAGTCCCTGAAACCAACTTTTCTTCTGCGGCTTATCCGCAGATTTCTGTTTTTCCATAGCATAACCTCACAAATCTCTGTGATTACTTTGTTTCCTTGTGCAGAGTGTG
The DNA here is from genome assembly GCF_005848555.1 of Blautia sp. SC05B48. NCBI lineage: Bacteria > Bacillati > Bacillota > Clostridia > Lachnospirales > Lachnospiraceae > Blautia > Blautia sp. SC05B48. The sequence continues at coordinate 1,112,107 of NZ_CP040518.1, forward strand.
TGTATGACAGAACTTACAATATTTCTTGGTCTCCATTCTCTCAGGATGGTTCTTTTTCTCCTTCGTCATATTGTAGTTACGCTGCTTGCACTCGGTACATGCTAATGTAATCTTAACGCGCACAACTTCCACCTCCAGTGTTTTCATTTGCATGGTCTTTTGCGCCGCCCGGAACGTATATCCGTCGTCATTTTCGGGCATAAAAAAAAGACCTAACTTCCATGTCGCTCGTCAATTTTATCACAGAGCATAGGTACAAGTCAAGCCTTTTTCGCTTAAATATAAAGAAAGATAAAGAAAGACATAAGAAGCACCTTATGCGCAGGCACACCATGTCTTCTTCTGTCTTCCTGCGCACTTTCGACTTCTGTTAAAAGTAGTCATAACCACCGTGGATATCCACTACACTGCCGTTCATATATCCGTTAGACAGCACTGCATAAGCCATATCCGCCACTTCCTCCACAGTTCCAAACCTGTGGAGTGCGATCTTCCGGTTGATACGGTCGTAGCTCTCCTGGGTGCGGGCGCTGTGCCACGGAGTTTCGATGAAGCCAGGTGCAATAGCGTTGACTGTGATGCCCTTTGGCTCAAATTCCTTTACCAGGGATCTGGTCAGGAAATGGATGGCTGCCTTGGTGACTCCATATACAAGGGAGGAAGAATACGCCTGCTGTCCTGCATAGGAACCGGTAAAAAGCACACTGCCACCCTCCACCATCATGGATCTCAGCTCTTTGACCATAAATACAGGTACGGAAAGATTGGTGTTTACGATCCGTGTCCACTCCTCAAAGCTGTAGTCTTCATATTTTGCGTAGGTGCTGATTCCGGCATTGCTTACAAGCCAGTCAATATGGTCTGTCTGCTTTTTCAGCTCCTCCACAAAAACCATCATCTCTTCATAGGAAGACATATCTGCCTTTATCAAAGTCACCTGAGATCTTTTTTCCTCAGGAAGGCTCTCCTGAAACGACAGTGCCTTCTTCTCATCATGTCCATATGTTACGAAGATCCTGTCAGCCTTTGCTGACTCTGTCAGGATCTTTTCGGCGATCCCTCTTCCGATTCCGGAGGTACCGCCTGTGATCACAGTTATTTTTCCCATTTTACAGCTCCATCAGTTCATCAAATATCGGTTTCGGTATATAAGGCTGCTGATTGTGGATCGGCTCACCCAGACAGGTTTTCGGGTATGCGTAGGTTCCATGCTCCAGCATGATCTCCAGAAGTTCCGGTCCATTCTGCTCCAGGAATCCACCGGCATATTTTTCCACGTCTTCTCCCTGGATGCGCTTTGCAGGAATTCCGTAGGCCTGCGCCACATCTGTAAAATCGCAGGACGAGAATCCGCTGCCATCGGAGGTATCCGCATATACACAGTCAAAATAATCTCTCTGAAGATGACGGATCATTCCCAGCGCCTCATTATTCATTACGATCATCTTCACCGGGATATTCTCGCGCTTCACCCACTGCAGTTCCTGGATATTCATCTGGAAGGCTCCGTCTCCGCAGATACATGCCACCGGCTTACCGGTAGCATAATAAGCTCCGATAGCCGCCGGAAGTGCATATCCCATAGCACCATGTCCGCCGGAAAAAAGGGTCTTCTGCCCCTGCTGATTATGGAAGGACTGATAGCTCCAGACCATATGCTGTCCCACATCCACAGCAACAGCTCCGGTATCGGAAAGCTGATCACTCAAGTATGCGATCATGCGGTTCGGATAGCGCTGCGGTGTCTCATCGTCCACTTTCCAGAGTTCCTTACGGATCTTCTGGCAGACAGCAAGCCATTCCTCATAGGAACCGATCTGTGCCTGCTGATCTGTCAGCTTACGCACCACAGTCTCTGCGCTGACGCAAAAGCATTTCTCACCTTCTCTTTCCTCATGGATCTCTCTTTGAAGATTATAAGGATCAATATCCACACGGATGATTTCTGCATTCTTCGCAAACTCATGAACCTTAGTACCAATCTGACGGGTACACAGGGAAATTCCAAAGCAGAGCAGAAGGTCGCTTTTTGCATTGGCGATCATATTTGCATACCGGTGTCCGTAGGCACCGCCGATGCACCCGAAGTTCAGAGGATCATCAAAGCTCAGTGCAGACCGGGCAAGTACGCTTGTGATCACCGGAATGTGATGGGCGCGTGCGAGATCTGTGAGCATTTTTTCTGCTTCTCCGGAAGCTCCGTGACCGATCATAAATACCGGCCGTTTTGCAGTCCTGATCTTATTCAGAATATATTCTGCCGCCTCTGCTCCATCAGAAGAATCCGCCTTTGCAACTGCATCCCTGTAAAAGGCTGCCCCGTTTTCCGGATCATTTTTTCCATATACAGCTGTCTCGATCTCTTCCTCGGAAAATTCCATATCATAAACCGGATCTTCCACCTCGCCTCTCTGCACGTTCATGGGAAGATCGATAAGAACCGGCCCCTTCCGTCCTGTATTAGCGATCTGCCATGCAAGATTCAGTTCACGGACGATATTTTTCGGATCACGGACCTGCACCGCGTACTTGGTTACCGGCTTTGCCATGGAAACCATATCGATCTCCTGAAAGCCCTGCTGACGAAGGCCTGTAATACCGGAATATTCATAGGTATTCAGCTGTCCGGTGATAAAGATCACCGGAAGAGAATCGAAATACGCATCTGCCACACCGGAAAGCAGATTAGCAGCTCCCGGACCGCTGGTGGCATAGGCACAGCCGCAGGCATTCTTTGCCTGAGCATAACCGCAGGCAGCAAAAGCAGCTCCCTGCTCATGATAGCTGGAATGACTTCTTACATGGGGATTCTTCTCAATGGAATCTACCAGATGTGCGATCATGGTTCCCTGATATCCAAAAAAATCATGGATCCCTTTTTTCTGCAAAAACTCCACAACATAATCTGTAAGTTTGACCTTAGACATATTTTTTTACCTTCTCCATATACGAGATCCTTCCTGTTTTTTCCAGATACTTAAGATACAGGTCAAAAACCTCCGGATCTGTTTCAAATGCTTCTTCATATTTCAGACAGCGATCATTCATCCTGGTATATCCTGCAAATGCTTTTTCCAGTTCCACATAATCTTCATTTTTGAAGAGATTCCGGATATAGCTGAGCTTTTTGCGATAAGCCAGTGCACAGGTATATTTTTCCCCGCAGAATTTGGCATAATCCCAGCATTGTGCAAGATATTCCCGGTAATTCATTCCAAACTGCCTGCGCTTTTCCCTTTTCTTCCTGACAGAAGCAAATTTCTTCAGCTCCTTTGACTGCTGCAGAAATTCCTCGCATGGGATCAGTGTGCTGCACACCACCAGCGAGCCGGGAACATAATTTTCCATTGACTTATTTCGATAATTTTTGCCGTAGGCCCGGGTGAGATAGCTGTCTGTATTTCCCGGGACCATAAAGGATTCTCCTCCAAGCATTGCCTCCCCGGGATTTTCAAAAATATGCGCAGGAAAATAAAGATTCTGGTCAAAATATCGGAGTACATAGGTTTTTGCGCCATCCTGCGGCTGCCGGAGCAGATCCCGGAATATGCTCTTTGCCAGCCAGCCTCGTCCGCACAGGGAAAGGACTCGCACCATCCAGATACATCCCAGCTCACGCCGGTTTCGCCACTCGCCTTTTTTTCCGTAGATCCTTTTCCATCCATCTTCGCGCATACGGTTCCAGAGATATTTTCCCTTTGGGCCATATTCACACTGCAGCGGAAGGATATTGATCCCCAGTCCCGGATGTTTGTATTTTCCGTACTCGTCCAGCTTATAAAACAACGTATCTTTATCTGTATAACGCAGAAAAAATCCGGGGAACCGGCTGTTATTCTCCATAGATTCCAGAGCTCTGCGCAGCTCCGGTTCTTCATCAAAGATATTTTTAAATCTGGCCATATCACCGGTCTTCATATAAATATCATTGCTTGCCGGATTCATGGGAAAAGGACGCTCCGTTACCGCACAGAGGGTAAGATACGGAGAAAGATAATATGTGATCTTATTTTTTCTGCATATGGTATCTATTTCTTTTAGAAGTTCCAGTACTTTCTGCTGTTCTCTGTTCAATACACTCTGCCTCGTTTCTGTTGATCTGTCATTACAGGATCCGCTTCAGAAGCTTCTGAAGTTCTTCCTGACTTTTATACTTCTCCAGCCAGCTGTTCAGAAATTCTGTCACGTCAGCTTTCTTTGCGAAAAATCTGGTCCGCCGGCTCCCATCGTAAAGATCCTCCAGGAAGATCCTGGAAAGCTCATTTTTTATATAGGGATGCATCTCATGATCCAGTGCCATGAAATAATTTTCGAAAGCTTCCCGGGTACGCCCCTGTTTCTTCCGGATATCTCCCAGAAGCTTGTATACCTCTCCCTGCCATTCCTTGTGGACCAGAAGGCTGCGGATCTCCTCTGCCAGATATTCCATCTCGCCCTCTTCCTCACTGCACAGGATCCTGGTACGGCCCTCTGCCAGTGCTTTGGGATAGCCAAATCTCTGCCATGCACAGGTAAGTGCCTCTTTGTACACTGGCTCCTCAAGGGTTCCCTCCCTTGGAGAATCGCCGGTGGTCCCAAGCTCTTTGCAAAGCTCTCTCACCAGCTCTTCCAGTTCCCCTTTTGTACGGACGGAAGATACCTTTGCAAGATAAAAAACGCCTCTGATCTCCTCGTCCTCCGGCATCAGTCTGCTCCAGAATTCCATCAGAGAGAGCGCTTCTGATCTTCTCTGGCTTCCAAGCAGATCCCGACAGTCCCGGATCGCCTGGGACTTCTGTTTTTTCAGGAATTTATCAAGTTCCAGCTGCACAATGCCGTTATTGGTGCATTCTCTGGCTTTCAGATACTCTGCCATTGCTTCGTTCCGGAGGCCCTTTTTCCAGAGAAGATCGCCCTTATATTTCATAAAATATCCATCCTGGGGAAATGCTCTCAGGCAGTAAGACAGAAATTTCTCCGCTTCCGAAGCATTCTGCGGTCCTTCCAGGCGCTCCATCACAAACCGGCATTTAAATTTCAGAAATCCCGGAACATCCGGATATTTTCTGAGAAGATCATCCACGATCGCCTCTGCTTCCTGCATTTCTTTAAATTCATAGTGGCTGGCTGCTTTTCGGAAACGGCGGATATCCTCCACTGTCTGCTCCATTTCTGGAGTAAGATGATCCATCTTCCTGCGTACCTCGTACATACGGTATGCCTTGGAAACACGCTCCTGATAGATCAGTGTCAGCATAGCCGCCTGAAAAGCCTCATCCTCCAGCGGGATCAGGATTGGATGATAGAACGGACGGATCCCGTTAAAATCCTCACGCCCAATAAACTCCATGCTGAGCTGTACACGGTAATACTCCTCAAAGATCTCACCAAGCACATCATATCTTCTCTCATTCAGCAGGGTCTCCGCTGTTTTTTCGGATCTCATCAGCCGGGCAGACACATCCCGGGCTACAACACCGGCTTTGATCCTTCTTCGTCTGTCATCCTGTTTATGGTCTCCCTTTGCCATTAAAAGGCAGTAGAATTTGCGGAAAAGCATCTGTCTGCGGATACGTTTTTTGTCGATCCTTGGCATATATTCATCTCGCACCTCCTGATAGCCGGTGCCCGGAACATCAACAGACTCATGAGATTCCCTTTCCCCATGAGGCGGTATATAGGACCATTCGTCCCCGTAATGCCAGATCAGATAATCACTGGTCCTGTGAGGGATCATAACCTTTTCGCCCTCGAAGTCCATATATTTTACAGGGAACATCATATCCTTGTCAAAAAGAAACGGGCAGCCTCCCCATCGCATGGCATAGCGGCTGCACTCCTCTTCTTTATAGGAAAACATGATCTTCTCCAATTTCTTTAAGGTTCTGTCCTTTCCGCAGAAGGTATAGCGGAAAAGCCAGTACAGATATCGCCAGGGAGAAATTTCCCATCTGGTTCCCACGACCATGCTGATATTCAGAAGTTCCGTATAGATCATCATATGGTCCCGATATTTCTCATACTCACGGTCATCATCCGGAATGGGATCCAGAGTCAGTACGTCAATGATCTCACCAGCTTTGTCGTCTCCTATGATCTGATGCTTGTGGATCGCACAGGTATCCGTACTTCCGTAGCGCGGAAAACCGTTGGTATAATTACGGTCCACTTCTGCACAATAAATCGCCCGGTTCGGCGGCATCTCGTTCTGACATATTTCTACAAATTTATCCCAGTCACTTTTGGGCATGTAGATATCCACATCATCGTCCCATGGGATAAAGCCTTCATTTCGAAGAACACCGATCAGAGTACCTCCGGCCATTACATATCTAAGATCATGCTTTTTGCAGATCGCATCAACCTCCCGGAAGAGCTGCAAAAGAAGCTTCTGTTTTTCTGTCATCTGTCAACCTCTTTGATTAATTATTTTCAAAAGCTCAGCCAGAGTTTCTGATTCTTCATAAAAAATTCTCGTACATTCTGTCCGTCTGTCACGGATCATGATGACCAGCTCCTGAAGCAGATAACGAAGACCATTTCCCTCAAAATTAAAGCTGTAGCGTTTCAGGAATTCCTGACCTTCTATTTTGGCTTCAAAATATCCGGTATTCCACCAGTCACCGGGTACGGTGATACGGCCCCTGGTCCCGATGATCACAAGCTCGTTTTCCACATCCACCGTTGTTCCGATCTCAATGGTCGCCAGTGCCCGGAGATACTTCATCGTGATCGTATTATAAATAAAGCTGCCGTCACTGCTCTTCACCGCATTGGTCTTCACATCCAGATAATCCTTACCGAGAAGCTTGATACATGCACAAAGCGCCTGGCTGACTGTTTCGCTGAAATTCTTTCCGCCCTCAAAATCATCCTGAGAAATCGCGCATTTTACAGCTACCACATCTCCCACAAGCGCTCCATGTGTCAGCCAGACAAGCTGCGTAAAAGCACGCAGATAGACCATGGTAAGCTTCTCTACCAGAACAACCTGATGTGCCTTTGCCAGTGCAAACAGCTCTCTTATCTCTTCCGGTTCCAGAGCCATAGGCGTGTCACTGATCACATATTTATCACATTCCAGTGCCTTTCGGATATAATCTGCCCTGTTTTTCAGACCGGATCGGATATAAACGATATCCAGTCCTTCCAGAAACTGTCCGTAATCTGTACCATAAGAGTCAAGTTCGTATCTGTCACAGAATTCTCTCGCAACAAAAACGTCCTCGGAATACACACTTTCTACATGCAGTCCGCTGACGTACTTGGACTCCATCACCATTTCGTTGTCCTCTGCATCATCCGTAACAATGCCCATGCTGTAGATCATACCCTCACTTCTGAGCTTGGTACTGGAAATATTTTTGGTACGTTCCAGATAAACGACCTCACAGTAATTCTTCAGATAATCAAATTTGCCACGCCAATCCGAACCGACTACCAGAAGATCGATATTGTATTTTGTAATGTCATTTAGCTTCTGCCCCTGATATTCCTCTACAATGATCTCATCCGCAAAACCCGTCTTGCGGACATTTTCGATACGCTTCAGAAGGCTGTCCTGTACATTCAGCTTGCCACGTTCGATATCATAGCTTTCACTGGTGACACCCACAATAAGGTAATCCCCCAGCTCCCTGGCCCTTTTCAGAATATTGTAATGTCCCTGGTGGAACAGATCAAAGGTACCGTAAGTAATGACTTTTTTCATTATTAATTTAATCCTGCGCTTTCTCTTCTTTATTTTTCAAAAGCACTTCCATTTCCCCCTGCGGTTCTGTAATCTCTAATATATCATCCAGGTCCTGGAGCTGCTCAAATTCCTGTGGAGCTCCGGCATCATCCATGCCGTCCTCCATCTCAAGATTCTCATCTACAAAGAAATCCTCGTCACGGATCTCTTCCTGTTCTTCTGTCTCACGTTCCAGTACAGCCGCCACATCATCCTTTACCTTCCGCGCATCCTCCTCGTCCAGAGTTGCCGCAAGCTCCTCAATGGCTTTCTTTCTTTTCAGTATGATCTCATAACGGTCATCTTCATCATATTCATCCTCAAGTCCTTCATCCTGCACCTGCTTCTCACGTTTGAACAGAATAAATGTAAGCAGGTTCAGTACTCCTCCGTAGAGGAAAGATACCGGCTTGCTTCCAAGGATCAGCACAAGCACCCAGGATACTCCGAAAAGCACCCAGACATTCAGCATCTGCGGGATGCTGAGAAGAAGCAGACCGTTGAGTACGATCATGATCGGATAATGGAAAAAATAGATCCCCATGGTATTTCTTCCGATAAAGGTAACCGGCAGCTTCACATCCGGGATCAGTGCCAGAAACGTCAGAACCAGCACAAAAGATACCAGATACATCAGAAGGCGGATCAGCATTCCCGTGATATCATCCATTCCCGATAACTGATACGTATGATTCCCGCGGAAAATATCTACCGGAATCTCATTGGCGATCATAAAATTCGGAACTGCATACAAAAGCAGGGCTGAAACCAGGATCAGGATCCATTTGCCCTTGAATTTACGGACTACATCTGTGTAATCACTCTTCCACAAATAGCCTGCCACAAAAAGCGGAAAAAATACAACGATCCTGGAGCTTGAAAGATAGGTCGTAAATTCCGGTCTTGTTCCTGCCCACAATGCAAAAATAATGCTCAGAGGCACGATAAAACGTATCTTGCCAAGTGCTTCGATAGTCAGCCTGTAGATAAACAGTGCCAGCACATACCACATAACTGTTCCGGACGGACGGAGCAGTTCATAATCCATGCTTCTGCCGGTCCAGATATACGCATACCAGGTCAGACTGTATCCAAGAATATAAGGGATCAGCAGATTCTTCACATTCTTCAGTACATCCTGTGGCTTCTTGGAAAGATATCCGGATATAAAAATAAAAGCAGGCATGTGAAAAATGGTGATCCCATACCATACATAACGCACCACCATGTCCACCTTGACCAGCTGAAATGCGATCAGATGATTAAATACGACAAGAAAGATCAGTACTACTTTAATATTATCGACCAGGTAAGAATACGGGACTCCCTGGCTATCCGTTCTCTGTTTCATTTGTTTCCACCTTGTAATATTTGATAAAAGTATGAATAAATAATAACATATATTTATGAATTTGGAAATAAAAAATTAATATATGTCAGAATTATTCACCTCTTCCAGAATTTTTCAACGGTATTTCCATATCCCGTGGAACGCATAGGAAACAAAGAAAAACAGACTCTTCAGCGGACCATATCCCACGTACCGATACACCTGATAAGTCATTGCCGCAGACTTCAGCTTGTTTCTGGATTTTCCCTCTTCACTGAGCCGGTATTTCAGGTAAGGTCTGTTGATCCCTGCTGCAAATCCTCCCTTTCCCAATATCCGGAGCCAGGTAATGTAATCTTCATGGCTGTCATCATGCTCCATTGGAAACGCAAGTGCATCTTCTCTGCGCAGCAATACGGAAGAACAGTTGATGCTGTTATGCTTCAGAAGCTCCCTGTATGTGATCCGTTCCTTTACTGGAATATATTTGCCGGTAGTGCGGCCATCCGGCGTCATCAATTCTCTTCCGGTGGAGCAGATTGCACAGCCGGTCTGTTCCATAACCTCAGTCTGGGCTTTCAGCTTGCCCTTTTCCCACCAGTCATCCGCATCCAGAAATGCGATATATTTTCCCCGGGCTTCCTTCACGCCCCGGTTTCTGGAACGGGCAGCACCCATATTCTGTTCATTTCGGATATAACGGATCTTTCCGCTGTCCATATATTTCATCACAGCAAGCTCCGTGCCGTCTGCAGAACAATCATCAATGACCAGCACTTCTACCGGAACCTCCTGTCCCAGTGCTGATTCGATCGCTTTTCCAATATATCTTTCCCCGTTATATACGGGCATCACTACGGAAACCAACGGTTTTTCCATAAAAACAACCTCCGTCCTCTCTATCCACAAAATGCGCGTCAGGATGATCTGCCGCAGCCTGACACGCATTTCGTTTCGTTGCTTATTTTTTGTCTTCGGAATCCTTAAGAGCGTTCTTCTGATTATCATCCACGCCCTCGGAAACTTCTTTCTGGAAAAAGATCTTTACAGTCATAAACAGAAGCTTGATATCCAGAAGGAATGAATAATTTTCAATATAAAACAGATCCAGCTTCAGCTTATCATACGGTGTGGTGTTATATTTGCCATATACCTGAGCATAACCGGTCAGTCCGGCTTTTACCTTAAGACGATAGTGGAATTCCGGGATTTCCTGCTCATATTCCTGCATGATCACATCTCGTTCCGGACGTGGACCTACCAGAGACATATCACCCATAAAAACGTTAAACAGCTGGGGAAGCTCATCCAGATGCAGGTTACGCAGAACATGTCCTACCGGTGTGATACGGGAATCATGCTTGGACGCAAGACGTGCCCCGTTCTTCTCGGAATCCACACACATGCTTCGGAATTTCCGGATGCGGAACTCCTTTCCCTGATAGGTAAGACGATCCTGGAGATAAAATACCGGACCGCCGTCATAAACCTTCACCGCAATGGCAATGATCAGCATGATGGGTGAGGATACGATGATCCCAAGTCCGGAAACAATGATATCCAGAACTCTCTTGGCTGCACGCTGCTCCATGGAAAGTCCCTGATTCCTGCACATCAGAAGCGGCGTATCAAACAGATGGATCCTGTCTGTTCCAAGCAGGATGATATCGGAAATCTTCGGACTCATATAGCAGCGGATGGAATGAGAAAAACAGTATTTCAGATACCTGTTTCGGATCTGGGATGGAAGATCCCAGATGATCACGCCTTCATAATCTTCCATCATGGCATGGATTTTCTCTTCGCCCTCACGGATATGAACCTTACCGCTGATATCGTATTTATCCTTTCGGGTGTTCATCTTGTGGATCACATCACCGGGATCACGGTCTCCGTAGATCACCAGCAGCCTTCTGGCTCCGTACAGTCTGGAGTAAATATACCTGGAACCCCAGATCCACAGTACCGTCACAATAAGCTGGACTCCGGTCATTTCGATCACCGGTCTGACCGACATAAACCATCTGTTGATCAGTGTGATCTGAAAATACGTCACAACATTGGTACAGATCGTTGCCAGCGTCAGTGAATAAAATACATCGATCCTCTTCAGATAGCCTACCTTCAGACCTCCGTAAAGCTTGGCAAACATCAGATAGATCAGCGCATAGATCAGGATCATTACCCAGTTACCTTTTCTCCAGAATGGCTTCAGGATCAGGTCACTGTAAAAATCATACCATACATAAGCAAAGATCGCTGCCTGTGCGATCACGATCAGACTTGCGAGGCAAAATACCACAAATCTCTTATAATCTTCTCTTTTACTTCTATTCACAGATTTTTCTTCCTTCCTGAGGAGTAGATATTAACTTCATTATTATAGCCAATATATACTCTTACGTCCAGAGATTCCTCTGATTTTTCTCCTGATATTTTCCTGTCAGGATGTTTTTTTCCGTGACTGTAGCAAAAATCCCCAGGAGTTTACCCGGGGATTTTTGGCTGTATATATTTATTTTTCTTTTTCAGTTTCCACGCCTTTTCGAATTATTCATTCACCAGATTATACTCTTCGATGGATTTGTTGATGGAATCTGCCATGTTTTTCACAGCTGTATCCACATCCTCTTTTCCGTTGAGCATGCTCTCGATCTCAGACTCTACTGTAGCTCTTGCCTCAGGGAATACACTTAACAGAGCACCTGCATAGTCTGCGGAAGAATCATGAAGCTGGTCGATTGCTGTCTGGAACTGCGGGTATTTTGCAACATTATCCTTGAATACCTGCTCGTCCTGAGCCTTTACAGTTACAGGGAAGTATCCGGTCTGTGCGTTCCAGTAAGCCTGAGACTCCGGAGAGATCAGGAATTTTACGAATTCCCATGTTGCACGAAGCTTTTTCGGATCGTTGTTGTTCAGTGCCCAGAGAGATGCACCTCCGATGGAAACACCACCCTCATCGCTGGATTTGATCTTCGGAAAGTATGCAGTACCAACCTCAAATTTTCCGTTTACATCCTGAAGGATCTGTTTCAGGGAAGCTGTGGAGCCAAGTGTGATCGCAGATTTTCCTGCGGAGAAATCTGCCAGACCTGCATCGCCGCCTTTTCCTACGACCGGTGCGAAGCCCTTGTCGTTAAGATCCTTCCATGCTGTAAGGATATTCTTTGCAGCACTGTTTTCATCAAAAGCAACTGCTGTTGCAGCCTCTTTACGTCCGTTTCCGTTGTTTGCATACTCAAGGCCCTGCTTTCCGATAAACTGCTCGAAGAACCATCCATAGATTCCAAGAGACATGACCTCGCCTGCGCCGCCTTTGTCCAGAAGATCCTGTCCGATCTCACCGATGCCCTCCAGGCTGTCCGGAATTTCTGTGATTCCTGCTTTGTCAAACATGTCCTTGTTGTAATACATGATCGGTGTGGAAGAGTTGAACGGCATGGAGTACAGCTCATTGTCGATGGTGTAGTATGCAGCCAGGTTCGGCTCGATCTCAGATACATCGTAGCTGTCCGCATCGATCATCTGCTGCATAGGCACGATCCATCCGGAATCGATCATGAATCTTGTTCCGATCTCATATACCTGTACAAGATCCGCACCCATGTTTCCGATCTGTGCACTTTTCAGCTTATTCAGGGAGTCATCATATTCACCCTGATACTGAGCATCTACGGTAATTCCGTATTTATTCTCATCATTGAATTTTTTTACCAGTGTATCGATTGCCTCACCATTGACACCACCCATGGAATGCCAGAAGGTAATGGTAGTTCCGTCTACATCAGAAGCATCTGCCATTTCCACTATTTCATCTGTACCGGCATCTGCGGCGAATACAGTTACTCCGGAAAGAGAACCGATGGTCATTGCTGTGGTAAGGAAAGCTGCGATGATTTTTTTCTTCATAACTTTTTTCTCCTCTTGAAAATTTTCTCTTTTTTCATTTTTTTATATAAGATGAACTGCTTGTCTTACGACTTTGCAGTATCTTTTTGCAATATTTTTTCCCTTACAGCAGGATGCTGCAGGGTTGCTGCCTGCTCCGATATCAGCCCTTGACTGCGCCCGAAAACATTCCTCTGATCAGCTGTTTCTGTCCAATGATAAAGATAGAAATGGACGGAATGATGATCATAACAACGCCTGCGATCATCAGGGTGATGGACTGTGAATCCACACTGTCCAGCATACTGATACCGATCTGAACCGTTCTCATATTGTTGGAGCCTGTTACAAGCAACGGCCACATGTACATATTCCATGCATTGATGAAGGTATACACTGCCATAGCTCCGATAGCGGATTTTGTCAGCGGAAGCAGGATCCTTACGATAAATTTCAGATTGCTGCAGCCGTCAAGCTTTGCCGATTCGTACAGTGAGATCGGGAAAGTCATGTAAAACTGACGGAACAGGAAAATTCCCATTGCGGATGTAAGGTAAGGCACGATCAGTACCTGATAGGTATCCAGCATTCCCCAGCCTGATACAGTAAGGTAATTGGAAATGATCGTTGCCTCTCCCGGAACCATCATGGTTGCCATCACAACCATGAAGAGAATACCTTTTCCTTTGAATTCCAGGAAAGAAAACGCAAAAGCAGCAAGAGAACAGGTAATGATCTGTCCGATGGTAATGCATCCCGCCATGATAAAGGAATTCAATATGAATCGGAGAAGCGGAACGGTGCGGAATGCATTGATAAAGTTGGAAAAGGTCGGATTCTTGGGAAAGAGATTCAACTCTGTTGTAAACAATTCACCGGAAGGCATCAGTGCAATACTGATGGCATAAAGCAATGGAAGCAGGATCAGAACTGCAAACACAACATTTGCTGTAACACGGAGTGCTGTTCTTGTCCTTCTTTTTGCAAGAGCTTTTGCATTCATGGCTTTTTTCAGCTCCAGAAGCTCCTCTTTTGACATGTTTCCCACTGCCGGGACTGCCATATTTTCTATCTGGCTCATCAGTAATTCACTCCCTTCTTCTCAATACGGAACATGATCAGTGTGATGATCATGATGATCACAAACAGGATAACAGACTGGGCTGCCGCACTTCCGAAGCGATAGTTAAAAAACGCATCCCTGTAAATGGAATAAACAATAACATTGGTAGACTCATTAGGACCACCCTCCGTCAGGATCTTGATCTGTCCAAAGGACTGAAATGCCTGTATGATATTTACCACCAGTGTGTAAAACATGATCGGGGAAAGTCCCGGAAGCGTCAGGCTGAAAAACTGCTGCACGCTGCTGGCTCCATCCACAGAAGCTCTCTCATAAATGGTCTCATCAATATTTCCGAGTCCTGCGGAAAAATACAGAAAATTGATCCCGCTGTTAAGCCACGCAGTAAGAATGGCTACGCAGATCAGAGCAGTATTCGGATCGTTCAGCCAGTTGATATCCAGGCCGGTAAGTTTGTTCACAATACCTACTGCCGGGTGGAGCATGATCTGGAAGATCATTGCCGCAGAACTGGATGCAATAGCCATTGGCAGAGCATAAGATGTACTGAACACCCGGATTCCCGGAAACGCCTTGTTGCAAAGCACTGCTGCGATCAGACCAAGAAGCATGCCGCCGACCACAACGATCAGCACAAAGATCAGCGTCACCTTCAGACTGTTGATAAAGGATGCTGACTGAAGCAGTTCTTTATAGTTCCCCAGACCAACGTACAGCTTTGCCTGTCCCATCTTGTTGGTCTTGTAAAGACTTAAATAAATTGTTTTCACAAACGGATAAAACAGAAAAATTCCAAAAATAAGCATACAAGGCACCAGATATAAGTACGGTGTGATCTTGCTTTTGCTGTTATTTCCCATAACTATTTCTCCTCCTTGCATAATCAGATTCTATCTACAGGCTGATCTGCCTGCACTCAAGCTCTTCCGTGACATAAATTCATAACACAAAAATATTTTCTTCTGTCTCCGGATCAAACACATGGGCCTTCTCCATATCAAAATACAGAGAAACCTTCTCCCCTACCTGTGTCTGATTTTCCGGACTTAAGCGGACTGCCAGGGTTTTGCCCTGCTCATCAAAATAGAGGATCACTTCCGCTCCCAGCATCTCGCGGTTTACTACAGGCTCATCTACATCTACGCTTTTATTTTCAATACCAAGCTTTTTCGCCTCAGCAAGCTCGTAGATATCCTCCGGACGGATTCCAAGGATCACGTGTCTGCCATTATATCTGTCTGCGATCTGTTTTCCTCTGGTTCCGTCCAGATAAACCTTTTTCACAGTTTTGGCATCATCCAGAAGAAGAGCCGTGCGATTATTTTCTTCTGCTTTTACCGTACACCGGAAAAAGTTCATAGACGGAGAACCAAGGAAGCCTGCCACGAAAAGATTTACCGGATTGTCATAAATACTCTGAGGTGCTCCCACCTGCTGGATCAGACCATCCTTCATGACCACGATCTTAGTCCCAAGAGTCATGGCCTCTGTCTGGTCATGTGTTACATAAATAATAGTGGTATCCAGCTGTTTATGTAATTTTACAAGCTCCACACGCATCTGGGCACGAAGCTTTGCATCCAGGTTGGAAAGGGGCTCATCCATGAGAAAGGCTTTCGGCTTCCGGATAATTGCACTTCCGATGGCAACTCGCTGTTTCTGACCGCCGGAAAGAGCTGCCGGCTTCCGGTCAAGAAGCTGCTCGATCTCCAGGATCTTTGCCACCTCGTGGACCTTTCTGTCGATCTCATCCTTCGGAAGCTTACGGATCTTCAGGGCATATGCCATATTTCCGTAAACTGTCATATTGGGATATAAAGCATAGTTCTGGAAAACCATGGACATTCCACGCTCCTTTGGTTCCAGATAATTGGAAAACTCACCGTCGATCCACAGCTCACCGTCTGTAATCTCCTCCAGACCTGCGATGATACGCAAAGTAGTAGATTTTCCACATCCGGACGGACCTACAAAGATCACAAACTCTTTGTCATGTATATCAAGGTTAAAATCCTTCACACCGTAATGCTCTGAATCAAATTGCTTACATACATTTCTGAGTGCAATTTCTGACATTACTTATCTCCTTTCTCTTCTCTCGCTCGCATGGTTTGTAGTATAGAACTTTTCCGGCTGTTCAGATATCGTGGTTGAGATAAAGATTTGTGAATTGTATGTTAAATTGTTTCAGAAATTATATGCAATTCCGTTAAATTCTTTCTCCAGAGTAAAATACCCATCGCGTTATGTTGCCACCTTCTTTCGCCGTCATCTCTGTCCTGCATCATATCTTCCAATTTTTATTACATTGATCACAACAGCTCTCTCCAATATGTCAGCAATATGGATATTTCCCGTCTCCTCGCATATCTGAATCAAATAAAAATAGAATATTTATATTTAATACTTGCCTCTCTTCCAGATAAATGACAACTTTCAGGCTTTTATGATCACTTGATTTGTGCAATTTTTTATGTTGTTTTAATTTTTTCTGTAAAATCTCAAATATATGCTTTGTTTTTGTCTAATTTTACCCTTGAAGTTTTGTATATAAGTCAAACAATACAAAATATTGTTCTTAAATTTTCTAACTTTTTGTTAGCCACCTCGTCCGAGAAGTGCTATAATAATCCCAGTCAGAAAAGAAATGCAGAATTCGTGTTACTGCGAACAGCGCGAACAGCAACATTACCGGAATCCATGCATCAGGAGGAGGAATTTGACATGATCACATTGAAAGCAGAGAAAAGAAACCCGAATGTAAAAGCTAAAAAATTAAGACGTGAGGGTTACGTCACAGGAATTCTTAGCGGAAAAGAAATGAAAGAGCCTGTAGCACTTCAGTTTGACGGTGCCGAGGCAGCCAAATTCATTAAAGCAAATAAAGAAGGTACACAGGTTTACCTGGACATCGAAGGCAAGAAGGTTGATGCCCTGGTAAAGAACATTGATTATAATCCAATTGAAAAACAGCTGATGGCTCTGGATTTCCAGGCACTGGTAGCCGGTGAGAAGGTTTCCACAACTGTCGCTGTCAAACTGGAGCACACCGACATGGTTCAGGGTATCGTTGAGCAGGAAATGGAAGAGATCCACTACAAAGCAGATCCGGCCAACCTTCTTGACACCATCGTCATCGACTTCAACGGCTATCCTGCAGACGTCCGTGACATCCATGTAAAAGACCTCCCGATCCCGGAAGGCAAACAGGTTCACTTCGTTACACCTGAGGATGCAGTTGTTGTTCATATCGGTGAGTATGAGGCAGCTCCGGAAGAGGATGAGGACGCTGAAGGCGCTGAAGCTGAAGCGAAGTAATTTTATAACTATAAATGAGCAAATTTGAAAAATTGCACAAAACTACACTGCGAATTTCATAAATGAATCAAAATCATTGCTTTCCTTTGCGCATTGAAAAAGATAACGATACTTTTCCAGCTGAATGGTATCACAGATTTCGTGATATCCAGTTTCAAACGAACAGAACCTACCAGTACCCACTGCACACATGAAATGTGCCAGTGACATAAGTAGCCAGTACCTTTTGATTCCCTGTGCAGAGCGTATCTGATAGCTGTCCAGTGCCAGTTTATCCTTACACTGGCGGAAAAATACTTCAATCGGCCATCGACACACATACCAGGAAAGAATCTCCTGTGTAGACAGGGCTGCGTTTGTACTGATGAAAGCACGCAATGCTTTGGGATTACCAAATGCTTTTTCCGGATAACTCAAAAGAACTACCGCATTTTCTATGCCGTTGAGGTTTCCCTCGTACCGGTACACATAATAGTTTCGTTTTTTGACTGTCACAAGGTCAAATTCACGATGTGTAACAGACAATTCGGCGGCCAGTTCACGAAGTTTCTTTTTCATTCCCGATGGATACAGCAAACGGTTTGTTTTCAAAGCACCGATGGTATGGAACCCTCTCTGTGCAAAGGTATTGATTATCTTTTCAGAAACATACCAGCAGTCGCAAAGAAAATAGGACATTACCGGTGGAACAGGCAGCTCCTTTGCAATGCTTTGTACAATGTCAATCTTGGAAATTGACTTATTGTACATTACAAAAGCATAGTTCAGAACAATGCCATTGCAGGAAAGCATAACAGCAACTGCCTGATGCCCGTAATCCGGTTTTCCCTTTAAATGGGATTGGTGAAAATACGCATCTTCAATCGGATGTAAAGCCTGTGACGAAGGCTTTGTCTTTGAAGCAATCGTATCGTCCACAATACAGAGAACAGGTTTTCCGGTGCGTGCTGCTTCTGAATAAATAATCTCAATGACAGAGCATTTTAACGTATCTGAAAGTAAGGAATCATCCCATTTTCCGGAATTGAGGAAATGGGCAATCGTAGTTCTGTGGCAGGAACTGTTTTTAGCAAAGTCCGTGGTTTTTCCATGATATCCTGAAATGAAAATACTGATTAGGATACTCATAAGATGGTTTATTACTCGGTTCGAATAAAATTTGCATAAGTTTAATTTTTTAAACTGGTTGTATATGAATGAGGAATGATGTATAGTATTTGCGAGAGACACCTTCTTTCGTAAATGTTGCAAATGTTTGTTTTGGCACTTTCATTATACAACACATGGAATCGAGGTGTCTTTCTTTTATGCAAAATCACGAACTTGCTCATTTATAGTTTATAATTTTTCTTATGAAATATTTCAGGGGATTGCCACCAGGCAATCCCCTGTCTTTTTGTTATTTACAACAAAAAAACGCTGAAAATCTTAATTTATAAGATCTTTCAACGTTTCTTAAAACAGGGGATGAGAGAATCGAACTCCCACCAAAGGTTTTGGAGACCCCTATCATACCATTTGACCAATCCCCTATATACAAGAAAAAGTGGCTGTTGGCCACAAATTCTTTTACATTGTACTCTCAAAACTACATACATGCTTGTTGATCGTTAATCAAACTCTTGAATCAATTCTTAACCTGCGTTTCTTGGTCAAGCCCTCACCCGATTAGTAACAGTCAGCTCCATGTGTTACCACACTTCCACCTCTGCCCTATCTACCTCGTCGTCTTCAAGGGGGTTTACTTCACTAAGAATGGGATATCTCATCTTGAGGGGGCTTCACGCTTAGATGCCTTCAGCGTTTATCCCTTCCGGACTTGGCTACCCGGCCATGGCTTTGGCAAGCCAACCGGTCCACCAGCGGTCCGTCCATCCCGGTCCTCTCGTACTAAGGACAGCTCCTCTCAGATATCCTGCGCCCACGCCGGATAGGGACCGAACTGTCTCACGACGTTCTGAACCCAGCTCGCGTACCGCTTTAATGGGCGAACAGCCCAACCCTTGGGACCTACTACAGCCCCAGGATGCGATGAGCCGACATCGAGGTGCCAAACCACTCCGTCGATGTGAACTCTTGGGAGTGATAAGCCTGTTATCCCCAGGGTAGCTTTTATCCGTTGAGCGATGGCATTCCCACTTAATACCACCGGATCACTAAGCCCTACTTTCGTACCTGCTCCACCCGTCGGTGTCGCAGTCAAGCTCCCTTCTGCCTTTGCACTCTTCGAATGGTTTCCGTCCATTCTGAGGGAACCTTTGGGCGCCTCCGATACCCTTTCGGAGGCGACCGCCCCAGTCAAACTCCCCGCCTGGCATTGTCCCACCGCCGGATTACGGCGGCTGGTTAGAAGCCCAATATCACAAGGGTGGTATCCCAACAGCGGCTCCGCGGCAACTGACGTTACCGTTTCTCAGCCTCCCACCTATCCTGTACATGCAACACCGGACCCCAGTGCCAAACTGGAGTAAAGCTCCATGGGGTCTTTCCGTCCTGGCGCGGGTAGCCAGCATCTTCACTGGCACTTCAATTTCACCGGATGTATTGCCGAGACAGCGCTCAAATCATTACGCCTTTCGTGCGGGTCGGAACTTACCCGACAAGGAATTTCGCTACCTTAGGACCGTTATAGTTACGGCCGCCGTTTACTGGGGCTTAAATTCAAAGCTTCGCATTGCTGCTAACCTCTCCTCTTAACCTTCCAGCACCGGGCAGGCGTCAGCCCATATACCTCACCTTTCGGTTTCGCATAGACCTGTGTTTTTGCTAAACAGTTGCTTGAGCCTATTCTCTGCGGCCTGCTCTCGCAGGCACCCCTTCTCCCTAAGTTACGGGGCCATTTTGCCGAGTTCCTTGGCAATACTTCTTCCGCCGGCCTTAGGATTCTCTCCTCATCCACCTGTGTCGGTTTACGGTACGGGTACAATATGAACGATAGCGGCTTTTCTTGACGCATGGCTCACGGGCTTCGCTACTAATCTTCGCTCCACATCACGTCTTCCCATTGCATGGCGGATTTTCCTACCATACTGGTACCTCGCTTGTACCGGGCTTTCCATTCCCGGCTCCCGCTCTCCTTACGTGTCCCCACAGTTCTGTCATACTGCAGTACAGGAATATCAACCTGTTGTCCATCGGCTACGGCTCTCGCCCTCACCTTAGGTCCCGACTCACCCAGGGCAGATCAGCTTTACCCTGGAAACCTTGGATATTCGGCCTAGAGGATTCCCACCTCTATCTCGCTACTCATTCCGGCATTCTCTCTTCCATGCAGTCCACAGCTCCTTTCGGTACTGCTTCTTCCCGCATGCAATGCTCCTCTACCAATCTATTACTAGATTCCTTAGTTTCGGTGGCGCGTTTCAGCCCCGGACATTTTCGGCGCAGGACCTCTCGACCAGTGAGCTATTACGCACTCTTTGAATGTATGGCTGCTTCTGAGCCAACATCCTGGTTGTCTTCGAAATCCCACATCCTTTTCCACTTAACGCGCACTTTGGGACCTTAACTGTAGGTCTGGGCTCTTTCCCTTTTGACCGCCCAACTTATCTCGTGCAGTCTGACTCCCGGTGATATCTACACGGCATTCGGAGTTTGATATTCTTCGGTAGGCTTTGACGCCCCCTAGGAAATTCAGTGCTCTACCTCCGCAAGACTCACACCGAGGCTAGCCCTAAAGCTATTTCGAGGAGAACCAGCTATCTCCGGGTTCGATTGGAATTTCTCCCCTATCCACACCTCATCCCCACCCTTTTCAACGGATGTGGGTTCGGTCCTCCACTACCTCTTACGGCAGCTTCAACCTGGACATGGATAGATCACCCGGTTTCGGGTCTACTCCTACTGACTCTGGCCCTGTTAAGACTTGGTTTCCCTACGGCTCCATCCCTTGAGGACTTAACCTTGCCAGTAAGCGTAACTCGCCGGACCGTTCTACAAAAAGTACGCGGTCGTACATATAAAGTACTCCCACAGCTTGTAGACACAGGGTTTCAGGTTCTCTTTCACTCCCCTCCCGGGGTCCTTTTCACCTTTCCTTCACAGTACTATGCGCTATCGGTCACTAAGTAGTATTTAGCCTTAGGGGGTGGTCCCCCTTACTTCCCACAAGGTTCCTCGTGTCTCGTGGTACTCCGGATCCTGCTCAGTCAGCTCTGCTTTCACGTACGGGGCTTTCACCCTCTGTGGCCGGCTTTCCCAAAACCGTTCTGTTAACTTCGCTGAATCTTAAATGCAGTCCATGACCCCGGCATGCACGCACACCGGTTTAGGCTCCTCCGCGTTCGCTCGCCGCTACTTACGGAATCGATGTTTCTTTCTTTTCCTCCGGGTACTTAGATGTTTCAGTTCCCCGGGTTCCCTTCCATACGTTATGGATTGGCGTATGGATGCATGAGGTCTGCTCATGCGGGTTTCCCCATTCAGACATCTCCGGATCACGGGATATTTGCTCCTCCCCGAAGCTTTTCGCAGCTTATCACGTCTTTCATCGGCTCTTAGTGCCAAGGCATCCGCCCTGTGCCCTTATTGCTTGACCTTTCGCTTCATCACCCTAGCGTAGGTGATGCGGTCTCTTGATTCTCTGTTGTATCACGCTCTCGCGTTTTACAACGGTGTTTGATTACTCTGTTCAATAACAGATAAATCGATGTCTTCCTATCTTTGCGTTTTGCATTAATTTCTTAATACTTTACGTTTAAGGATATTTGATTAACTTAATCAAATTTCATGTATGCAGTTTTCAAGGTACAATGCTGACTGATGTTTTATCAGCCATTTAAAAAGAAAATATCTTTTCTTCTTAAATCACTGGTAAAGCCAGCATCTATCCTCATCAGGATCTCTCCTGCTTTTCTTTTTTTGATCTGGCGCCCACCTGCTCTCCCACACCGTCTCCAGTGCAGTACCATCGGCCGATTGGGTCTTAACCGTCGTGTTCGGGATGGGAACGGGTGTGTCCCCCAACCGCATCGGCACCAGAAATATCTTAGCTTGATAGCTAAACAGTAAAACACATCTTGTTTCTCTACTTTTTTCCTTAGAAAGGAGGTGATCCAGCCGCACCTTCCGATACGGCTACCTTGTTACGACTTCACCCCAGTCATCGGTCCCGCCTTCGGCAGCTCCTTCCTTGCGGTTAGGTCACTGACTTCGGGCGTTACTGACTCCCATGGTGTGACGGGCGGTGTGTACAAGACCCGGGAACGTATTCACCGCGGCATTCTGATCCGCGATTACTAGCGATTCCAGCTTCGTGTAGTCGGGTTGCAGACTACAGTCCGAACTGGGACGTTATTTTTGGGATTTGCCCACCCTCGCGGGTTCGCTTCCCTTTGTTTACGCCATTGTAGCACGTGTGTAGCCCAAATCATAAGGGGCATGATGATTTGACGTCATCCCCGCCTTCCTCCAGGTTATCCCTGGCAGTCTCCCCAGAGTGCCCACCTTAAATGCTGGCTACTGAGGATAGGGGTTGCGCTCGTTGCGGGACTTAACCCAACATCTCACGACACGAGCTGACGACAACCATGCACCACCTGTCTCCTCTGTCCCGAAGGAAAGACTCGGTTAAGAATCCGTCAGAGGGATGTCAAGACTTGGTAAGGTTCTTCGCGTTGCTTCGAATTAAACCACATGCTCCACCGCTTGTGCGGGTCCCCGTCAATTCCTTTGAGTTTCATTCTTGCGAACGTACTCCCCAGGTGGAATGCTTAATGCGTTTGCGGCGGCACCGAAAAGCTTTGCTTCCCGACACCTAGCATTCATCGTTTACCGCGTGGACTACCAGGGTATCTAATCCTGTTTGCTCCCCACGCTTTCGAGCCTCAACGTCAGTTACCGTCCAGTAAGCCGCCTTCGCCACTGGTGTTCCTCCTAATATCTACGCATTTCACCGCTACACTAGGAATTCCGCTTACCTCTCCGGCACTCAAGACGGGCAGTTTCCAATGCAGTCCCGGGGTTGAGCCCCAGCCTTTCACATCAGACTTGTCCATCCGTCTACGCTCCCTTTACACCCAGTAAATCCGGATAACGCTTGCCCCCTACGTATTACCGCGGCTGCTGGCACGTAGTTAGCCGGGGCTTCTTAGTCAGGTACCGTCATTTTCTTCCCTGCTGATAGAAGTTTACATACCGAGATACTTCTTCCTTCACGCGGCGTCGCTGCATCAGGGTTTCCCCCATTGTGCAATATTCCCCACTGCTGCCTCCCGTAGGAGTCTGGGCCGTGTCTCAGTCCCAATGTGGCCGTTCACCCTCTCAGGCCGGCTATGGATCGTCGCCTTGGTGGGCCGTTACCTCACCAACTAGCTAATCCAACGCGGGTCCATCTTATACCACCGGAGTTTTTCACACCGAGCCATGCAGCTCTGTGCGCTTATGCGGTATTAGCAGTCATTTCTGACTGTTATCCCCCTGTATAAGGCAGGTTACCCACGCGTTACTCACCCGTCCGCCACTAGAAACAATCTAAATCTGCCGAAGCTTCAATAAAAGGTTTCCCGTTCGACTTGCATGTGTTAAGCACGCCGCCAGCGTTCATCCTGAGCCAGGATCAAACTCTCTGATAAAATGTTTGATTCGTTTACTCAAGACAACCGTTTGGCTATCTCTCGTTTTTACTGTTTTTGGTTTGTTTAAACCGTTCTTTAAATGTAAAGAAATTTTCGAGAATCGTATGTGTTTCACTGTTTAGTTATCAAGGTTTGTTGTGTCTGTCTCTCAGACAGCCCGTTTATTTTATCTCATCTCTTTTTGTTTGTCAAGCACTTTTTTAAGTTTTTTTCAAACATTTTTGAGTTAAGATTTTGTTGTCGTTTCGTTGACGACTTGGATACTTTATCATATCTTCTGTCTTTTGTCAACTATGAATTTCATTTTTCTGAAATTCTTTTTAATTGTTTGTTTTTTGAAAACAATTATTTGCGACAGCTCAGTTATAATACCACTGGGAGTTATGCTTGTCAACCATAAATTTCAATTTTTTTAGATTTTCCTGGAAATTTATTTTTATAGGACAATTTCTTTTCTGCTATCATTCATCCATTATGCTATTATCTTCCTGTTTATTATTTTATATGTGTTGTTTTTTATAATAAGACTCTTCGCTGGATGGCGCTACGCCGGTCGCATTTTCAATGCGGGAATATGCAGGGGGAAGGCCATCTCAGAGTTCCGTAGCCCGAAGGCCCTCCCCCTGCACCCCCACCCTCTTGGGCACGGAAGTAGTTCTTCGTTGTTGTGTGCGCTGCGTTGTTGACTTTTGTCTGTATGCTGCGGTACTCAGAATGGAACGTTGTGCCGATCTGGTTTCTGTATTCTTCGGTACTTATAGTGGTACGCTGTGCCGATCTGGTCCCTGTATTCTTCGATACTTATAGGAATATTCTATACCAGTCTGATATTTCAGGACAGGACGCCCAGTCCGCCTCCATCCCCCGCATGTTTTTTCCTGTCGGTTGGAAGCGTCAGCCAGAGGAAGGTGGCATCGGGCCGGGCTGCTGCGGAGGAGGGGTGATTACTACTTGGGCTGCGGGAGACGGCGTTATTGCGGCAGGGTCTGCTGTCTGAGCCGCAGGCGAGTTCTGGCCCTGCCGCAATGCTTTTAGCCGTCTCACGGAGCCCTAGTAGTATCCCCCGACGGAGTCCCTGCCCGGAGCGATGCCACCTTCCTCTGGCGTTCCTCAACCACATCCCCCTCTCAAAACCTCAAAAACACCCCCGACTGCATCCACTCCCGGAGCGATGCC
Organism: Blautia sp. SC05B48; assembly: GCF_005848555.1. Lineage (NCBI taxonomy): Bacteria > Bacillati > Bacillota > Clostridia > Lachnospirales > Lachnospiraceae > Blautia > Blautia sp. SC05B48. Next base: position 1,137,192 of record NZ_CP040518.1, read on the forward strand.
TCCTTCCTCTGGCGTCCCTCAACCACATCCCCCTAACGAAACCTCAAACGTATCCCCGCCTACCTCCAATGCTAAGAGCAGACGTCAAAAAAAATCTCTCGCACAGACATGAGACTCCGGCATTCTCTTTCCCTGGCCTTCCGTAAAAAATTAAAATGTATTATACTTATTGACAAGCGGATAAAAATATCCGCCGCTGTTTATGGCAAATATCACACAAAGGGAGGTTTTTATCATGGAATACAGACGTTTTGGAAACACGATCTATCTTCGTCTTGATCCGAAGGAAGAGATCCTGGAGGAGATCGGCAAGGTTGCAAAAAAAGAGAATATCCGCCTTGCACAGGTCACAGGCCTTGGCGCCATCAATGATTTCACTGCAGGCGTATACAACACAGTGACAAAGGAATACCACTCTATTCAGTTCCAGGGAGCGTTTGAGATCGTATCACTTACCGGTACCGTTACCCGCAAAGACGGTGACGTTTATCTTCATCTCCATATCGCAGCCGGTGACGAGGAAGGCCATGTACACGGCGGTCATCTGAACCGTGCCATCATCAGCGCTACTGCCGAGATCCAGATCCAGGTGATCGACGGAGAGATCGGCCGTGAGTTCAGTCAGGAGATCGGTCTGAATCTGTTTAAATTCTGATTTTGCCAGAGGGATTCCGGACACAGTCTACTGCTTTACAGTTTAAAAATTTCATCACACATAAAAAGGGTGAAACTACACAGCATAATGCTGTCAGCTCACCCTTTTCTTTAGCTTCAATATTGCCCTCTTCCGCAACATCTGCAATGCTGTCACTGCTGTCGCCAAACTCTTCCGCACTCTCTGTCACGGTTCCGGCTTCCGCCAGCGGCATTTCCTCCTGTGCATAGGCCGTCACGGTTCCGCTGACAGAAATGTGACTGTCACGGACGCCGCAAGCAGCCAAGCCATGATGGTACTCGTCTTTTTTCGCATACCTGTTCCTCCCTTTTCCTCTAATTCACTTTACAGTTTTCTGTAAAGCTGATATCACTCTGAATTTGCCTGATATTTTCTGTTCTGTCAACAAAGTGGATTTTAACAAAATCTGGTCCGACGGATGTTCGCAATTGAAGCAGGGGACTTCCCTGATTCACCGACATTTACATTGACAAATCCCCCTGTTATGGTATACTTTGATAATAAAACTATTTTACACTAAAATTATTTAACGAAAGCAAATGAATGTGAGGATCTGATCATTATGAAGAATTTAAAAATCGGTGATAAACTTACGAGATTTCCCCTGATCCAGGGTGGAATGGGCGTTGGTATCAGCCTTGGCCGTCTGGCAGGCACCGTTGCAAAGGAAGGCGGGATTGGAATCATTTCCACCGCTCAGATCGGCTACCGGGAAAAGGATTTCGACCGGAATACCGAAGAAGCCAACCAGCGGGCTATCCTGTCCGAGATGAAAAAAGCACGCAGGATTTCTCCTGACGGTATCATCGGCTACAACATCATGGTTGCACTGAAGGAGTACGCATCTCATGTAAAAGCCGCTGTCCATGCCGGCGCTGACCTGATCATCTCCGGTGCAGGACTTCCTACAGAGCTCCCTGCTCTTGTCAGCGGAAGCAAAACAAAGATCGCCCCCATTGTATCAACGGACAAATCTGCAAAGGTTATCCTGAAATACTGGGAAAGAAAGTACAAGCGCACTGCAGACCTTGTGGTGATCGAAGGTCCCCAGGCAGGCGGTCATCTGGGCTTCCACAAGGAAGAGCTGGATTCCTATACACCGGAAGCCTACGACAATGAAATCCGAAAGATCGTCCAGACCGTAAAAGGCTATGCCGCAAAATTCGGCACGGAAATCCCAGTAGTAGCTGCCGGCGGCATCGCTACTCACGAGGATGTAAAGCATGTCTTTGATCTTGGTGTGGACGGCGTTCAGGTTGCCACCCGTTTTATCCCAACGGAAGAATGTGACGCAGACATCCGGCTGAAAGAATCCCTGATCCACACCACAAAGGACGACATCGCCATTGTAAAAAGCCCGGTAGGTATGCCAGGTCGTGCCATTATGAATCCCTTCATGCAGCACGTCATGGCCGGTGAAAAAATTCCGCACAGTCCCTGCCACCGCTGCCTTGCCAAATGTTCTCCCGGCGAGATCCCTTACTGCATTACTGACAAGCTGATCGCCGCCGTAAAGGGCGACGTGGAAAACGGCCTGCTGTTCTGCGGAGCAAAGGCCTATATGGCAGATAAGATCGAAACCGTGCACGATGTGATCGCTGATCTGTTTGGCACAGAATCGGAATGCATCTGACTGTCATAAAGATAAACCTGCGCTGTCAGGCGCACTACACAAAAAGCCCCTGCTTTCATTGCTTTTCGCAGTGAAAACAGGGACTTCTGTTTTTCTACCGGTTATCGATCTTTTCCGGGTACATGTCATGCTCTGTCAGGCGTTTCCAGGCAATCTCCTCCCATCTGGTTCCAGCTTTTCCATAATTGCAGTAGGGATCAATGGAAATGCCGCCTCTCGGAGTAAATTTTCCCCAGACCTCAATGTATTTCGGATCCATAAGACGGATCAGATCCTTCATAATGATGTTCACACAATCCTCATGAAAATCTCCGTGATTGCGGAAGCTGAAAAGATACAGCTTCAGCGATTTGCTCTCCACCATTTTTTCACCGGGTACGTAGGATATCGTGATCGTTGCGAAATCCGGCTGTCCGGTAATGGGACAAAGGCTTGTAAATTCCGGGCAGTTAAATTTTACAAAGTAATCGTTGTCCGGGTGCTTGTTCAAAAATGTTTCCAGTACCTCCGGAGCATAATTGTCCGGATATTTTACTTTCTGATTTCCAAGAAGGGTGATCCCTTCTTTTTCCAGGTTTTCTCTGCTCATATTTTTTCCTTTCTATGGTCAGGCGGATATTTATAATCCGATCTATCTGTCAAGTGCCGGGTCCTTCACTCCATTGAGACGGAATGCTTCTGCTCTGTCAATACAGGTTCCGCACACACCGCAGGGCTTTTCGCCGCCTTCGTAACAGCTCCAGGTCAGTTCATAAGGAACATTCAGTTCCAGACCGGTTTTTACGACCTCTGCCTTTGTGCAGCTGACAAAAGGCGCCTCAACCTTCAGCTGGCCGCCGCTTCCCTGATAGATCGCCTCGTTGATCGCATTGTGAAATGCACTGCTGCAGTCCGGATACGCATTTCCGGCAGCATCATCCGCATGTGCTCCGTAATAGATCACACTGCAGTTTTTTGACAGCGCAATACTTGCTGCCGAGGAAAGAAACAATCCGTTCCGGAACGGCACATAGGTTGAAACCGGTGAGCCGTCGGTTTCCTTCAGCTGCTCTGCATAGCTTTCGTGAGGGATTTCTCTGTCTGAATGCTTCAGAAGCGAGCAGTCACTGTACCGGAAGATCGGCTCCAGATCCAGATAAAGATGTTCCACTCCGTAATATTCTGCTGTTTTTCTGGCAGCCTCGATTTCTTTTGTGTGCTTCTGTCCGTAAGCTACTGTTAATGCAATTACATTCTCTTTTCCATATTTGTTTACGGCAAGCCCCAGGCAGGTGGTGGAATCCACACCGCCGCTTGCAAGTACAAGTGCTTTCATAGCGTTCTCCTTTTCTGCGGTATTTCTGTTATATTGTGATATGTTTTCCTGTCATACTCCCCGCTTCTGCGGGTCCCAGATCACCTTATGAAGCTGGATCTGAAGCTTTACATCGTTAAGCTTTTTTTTCATAAGGAAATCCACGATCTCCACCGGCTGGATCCTGCCAAATACAGGGCTGAAATAAACTGCCGTTTTTCCGACCAGCCTGTACTTTTCTAGGATTTCCAGGGCTTTTTCCATATCTCTGCGGCTGCTGACCACGAATTTCAGCGTATCCTCACTGCCCAGAAGCTCCAGATTGGAAAGGAGCATCTCTTTTTCCATGCCGCTGTCCGGTGCTTTATAATCCATGGTAAAAGACGGACGTTTTTTTAATATATGATAAGGCTTCAGATCCACGCTTCCATTGGTCTCAATCTCCACCCGCTGGGATGGATCCTCCAGGATTGCCTCGATCAGCTCCTCCATCCCTTTCCGCAAAAGTGGTTCCCCGCCTGTAAGTGTCACATTTTTTACGCCTGTTTCACGGATCCAGGAAAGGATCTCTTCTTCTGTCAGCCTTTCACTCTCACATCCCGGCTCATTTGCCCAGCTGGTATCACAATAGCTGCACTGAAGATTGCAACCCTTAAACCGGATAAAAGCGGCAAGCTCTCCTGCCCGTCTGCTCTCTCCGTTGATGCTGACAAATTTCTCGACAACCTGATAGGTACTCATAGCCATACCGCCTCCGTTTCTTCTTCCGTTTCCCGGTAAGCTGCACAGTTATTTGGTGTTTCGTAAACAACAGCTCTTTTTACAGGATAGCCCTTTTCTTCCATTTTTCTGAAAAAATACTCTGAAAAATTCTCTGCTGTAGGACGAAAGGGAACCTTCACCAGATGAAATCCTTCTTCATCCAGTGCTTCCAGGGTTTTCGGACGTAATGTATTTTCTTCATAGATCAGCGTGTGATCCATGGAATCTGCCAGCTCCCGAAGATCCTTTTTCAAATCTCCGAAATCTACCAACATCCCGCGCTCCTGGCCGTTTTTCTCCAGCTTCCGGCTTTCGATCTCAATCTCCACATGCCAGCGATGGCCATGGATGTTGGAACACTTCCCGGTGTAACCGGACAAAAAATGTGCGGAATCGAAATCTGCTTCTGTTTTTAACTGATACATAAATTTTTCCTCCTTCTGGATCTGTCACACCACCCGAATATTTCCATAAATAAGAAAGGATCCTGCAAGCAGGATTCCCGGCCGTGATTCTTCTGTGATCTGCATGTCAGGCGGATATTCGCGATCCGCATTCGCTGCGCAGCTTTAAACCGAATAACTGCTTGATTCGGTTAAAGTAAAAAAAGGCAGACCCGCCACGAGTCTGCCCTGATTCTCACATCTTCTTCAGCCCTGGTTTTATTTATAGACAGGATGGTACAAACGAACTGTCTTATATTTAATTTGTATGGTATTTCCGGAGATACTGCATCAAACGATAAATCGGACCAGTACAGCGTTTCGTAAATAACTATACCAATCGCGTAGGATGTGGATTCGAGTGTGCAGGTATAAAAACGCAGGCGTAGCGGGCTACGCCGAGGCTTTTATACCTGTGCAATCGGATTCACAGACAAGTGAGTGGTATAGTTATTTCGAAAACGCTGTACTAGATCATCCGCGTTTGCTGCTCACTCATGAGCGCAGTCGCTCCGCAACGATCTATGGGAACTTTCAGCTCCGGAATTACAGTGAATTTTCTGCAGAACTATCTTCTTCCGCAGCACTTCTTATATTTCTTACCGCTTCCGCACGGACACGGATCGTTCGGATAGATTTTTCTTGCAGATGCCGGCTGCATCGGCATTGCTGTCGGCACAAAGCTGTTCGGCATTGCAGTGTGCGGCTTGCCTGTGGCAAACGGCCATACTGCTCCTGAAATCTCATTCGGTGTGTAACCGCGGAATTCCAGCATTCTTGTGTTATTGTTTGCCTCCATGATCAGCTTTGTAAATTTCTCAAGCTGCTCATCGTTAAACTGGATCCCCTTCTGGTTCAGGTTTTCCATGATCGCTGACATTCTGCCATCCATGGAGCATTCTTTGTAAATAAAGAACAGTACCTGATCCTTCACCGCATCAGAAACCTTCATCTCGTCCAGCAGGAATCTGCCCAGTCTCTGGTAAGAAGCAGATTTTGTCGGATAACCGTTTTCGGAATAATCCAGGATCTCATCTACGGACGGAATATAGAATTTCCGTCCACCCTGACGTCTCTCGATATCCTTGTAGATGTTATTAACCAGTGCGGATTTCAGGATCAGCTGATCCTCCGCAAGCTCACAGATGCAGGCCTTCTCCGGAATGGTATGATACAGCTCGATGAACCTGTCATATCCGATGTCAAAGCCTTTTCTCTGCCTGAACATCTCATATACAGTCTTTGCCGGTGCAGATACATACAGATAGCTTACCATGACAAGACAATCCTTCAGCCAGTTTACCTGGCTGCGAAGTGTCCGGAACTCCGGTGTGTTGATCTGGTCGTAAACAGCTGCAACCTCTGCCGGAACTTCTGCGTAATCATCACTGTAGGAAACAAGATAGCCCATATCGTTCAGCCACTCCAAAGTACTCCACTCATGCTCTGCAACATGGAAGCATTTTCTCTGAATAGCTGCCTCAAAAGCCAGTACTTCCTGATCGTCTGCTACGAGGAAGCTTGCTTTCATAACCTCCGGTTTAAGAACCTCTGCGGCAACCTTTGCGGCAATCCCTTCCTGTTCCATTCCCTTGCAGTGAAGTCCAAGCTCACCTGCAATGCTGAGAAGGTCTTCTTTACGATAGGACATAAGGAAATCTTTTACTGTAGGATTTCTTCTGCTGCCTGTGGCTGCCTCATCTGCTTTTGCAGCTCTGGCAGCTGCCTCTACCGCTGCTACTGTTGCAGCAATGTCCTCAGATGCTTTGACTGTTTCCGCCTCTGTCTCAACTGCTGCAGTGCATTCCAGCTCCGGTGCCTCTGTCCAGTACGGATCATCCTCACCCTTTACCTCTTTTACAATAGAAGGAGCTTCTGCTGTTCCCTCGTCTTTCTTCTCAATGTCAACTCTGTATTCCGGAGCTTCCTTATCCGCACCATACTGACGGAAAGTAAACCATTTCTCGGAATCCATAAGCTCTGCAGTCTCTGTCTCGCCTGCATTTAATAATGTGAAATTATTCTTTGCTTCTCCGTCACCATTCTCACGGATCTGTACTTTTTTCTGAAAAAATTCAATCTCATATAGGCTGCCTGACGGATACTGAACCAGTTTTTCAAGCATGGCTGCCATATTTGCAAATGTAACGTCAGCCGCAACAGTACAACGTCTCCATACCGGCGGTTTCGTTCCTTTTCTTGTGATTTTTAACTGATAAAACATTCCTGTGTTCCTCTCCTGTAAATATATGCCGGATCAGGAGACATACACAGCTCCTGACCCGGCGTAAGCAACTTCCCCTATGTTATACAAAAACAGGGAAATTGTCAATATTTGAGAGGCTTCTACAACACAATATCATATTTCTCAACCTGGATCACAGCATTTCCGTCACTGTGAAACAGGATCTCATCTGCTTCCACTGGTGTTGGGATCACGGTAGTCGCAGTTTTGCTTCCATCATTGATAAAAAGCTCTATGGAGTTTCGATCCAGGATAAAACGAAGCTTCAGATTTTGTCTGCCATCTGTGATCTGGAGCTTTCTTGTACATACAACATCACGCTGCACCCCGCTCCAGGTTCTGTCGATCTCCAGTATCTGTCTTTTTCGATCATAGGTAAAGACCGTTGTATATTCTTCATTGCGTGCAAGCTCGATCTGGAACTCATTGTACACACCTAATGCTTCCTGATCTGGATTTCCGGAGTTCCTGCTTCCATCCACGATACCATCTGCGTTCTGCAGTTCCACGATCAGATCGATCATTCGGCCACGGACGCCTTCAAGGCTTAAGCTCTCACCCACATTTACATTCTCATAACAGCAACGGTTTTTCCGATAATTCTCAATTTCCCGGACCGGCTTCTGCCAGATCTTTCCGTCACGATATTCCAGTTCTCTCGGAAGCGTCATCATTCCCTGCCATCTCTGCTTCTCCTTGATCACACAGCTATCCCAGGATTTCATCCAGGCGATCATCACTCTCCGGCCATCTGGAAGCAAAGTAGTCTGCGGTGCATAAAAATCAAGTCCATAATCCAGACTAACCGGTTTCTCTTCCCGGAATACATGTTTCTCAGGATCATAGGATCCAACAAAATACACGGCATTATGTCCATTGTGGAATTCATAGCCCCGGGCCCTCATATGCTGCGGTGAACAGATCAGCACATGCTTCTCGCCCAGTGAAAAGAAATCCGGACATTCCCACATCACACCGATCTCTCCTGTTTTGTTTTCCGCAAGAATTGTTTCAAATTTCCATTCTTTCAGATTTTTACCGGAAAACAGAACTACCTGCCCCGGAATTTCTTCGCTGCGGCATCCTACGAGCATATAGTACGTTCCGTTATCTTCCCATATCTTCGGATCACGGAAATCAACTCTGCTGCATTTTTCCGGAAGCATATCACCGGTGACTACCGGATTTTTCTCTGCTTTTACATAATCTTTTCCATCACCCCAGGCAAGGCACTGGTTCTGCCGGATTTCTTCTTTTCCATCAGGCAGCTTTTCTGTTGTAACTCCTGTGTAGATCAAAGCCTGTTTTCCATCCACTTCAATAGCACTTCCGGAAAAGCATCCCTCTCGATCATATTCCTGATCCGGTGCAAGCGCTGCTGGAAGCTGCTCCCATCTGATCATATCCTCTGTCACACTGTGGCCCCAATGCATAGGGCCCCAGTCACGGCTGTAAGGATGATACTGGTAAAAAAGATGTACCTTTCCTTTAAAAACAGAAAATCCATTGGGATCATTGATCCAGCCAACCGGTGCAGATACATGAAAGGCCGGTTTCTCTTCCTGTGGGATATTTTTTGCTTCCTCTATTTCATAAAGACGTGCTTTTTCAAGTTTTTCACTCATACTCTGCTCTCTCTTTCTTTTTTATGTTTCTGACCGGTATCTTTTTCTGTTTTTATTTCTCTGTCTCACCAAGAGACTTCTGATACTGGTCAAAATATTTCTGTTTGATCGCCAGATAATCAGACAGTCCATACTGCTCCATCTTTTTCAGATAGGAATCCCATTCTTTATCGATGCCGCCATTCAGGATCCAGTCTGCTTTTTTCTGTTCCGCATACTTCTTGATATCTGTGTCGTACTGAGATACCTTATTGGTATCATCAATACTCATAAATACATTCGGATACACATATTCACTGTTCATATCCTTAAGATATGTTTCGTGCATATTGTCGAGACGCCATTTTGCATCTGCCGGCTCTGTTACATATACATCGTAATACTCGTTAAGTATTGCCAACGGTCCGTTTACAGACTGTGCTTCACGAACCTCTACCGGAGATGCATCTCCCAGATCCATATGCTTCAGCATCTGACCACCTTCTGCATTCTCGGACATCTCAAAGATATTAAATGAATCTTTTTCCCCGTAAGTACCCCAGTTATTCTGCGGAGACTGGATCGGTGCATACATCTGATCGATCCAGGCTGCTGCCAGTGCCGTATTCCGACAGCTTGTAGTCAGAACGCAGCGTCCTCTGTCAAAGCCACTGGTTTCACTGTTATTCTGTCTTGTGATATTTACAAGACCATCCGGACCGGCCAGCGCCGGGAGCATTACATAATCTTCATTGTTATCAATATTTGCAATATCCCAGGTAAAACACAGACCATATCTGTGGTTCTTACCTTTTGCAACATAAGTTGACCATTCCTGGGTAAAAGCCTCCGGATCCACCAGATTTTCTTCTACCAGCTGATGAAGCCACTGGATGCCTTCCTTATAACCTTCCTGTACAGTTGTATAAATAACAGTTCCATCATCTTTTACTGCAAAATGATCACCGGTGTCACCATATCCTTCTCCAAATCCGTTGAGCAGAATTGCCGGATCCTGATCACCGTTATTGATAATAAAGGACATCGGGATCACATCACCCTCAATATCAAATTCCTGTTCCAGTTTATCTGCATTATCACGAAAAGCGATCAGAACCTGTTCCAGTTCCTCAGTTGTATTCGGAACCTCCAGCTTCAGATAATCCAGCCATTTTTTATTAATGTAGGGAATATCTCCAATTGCCTGAATAGCCTCTTTTCCCTCACCAAGCTGTTCGATCCATGGGAAAGAATAAATATGTCCATCCGGTGCTGTACACATTGTTCTGTATTCCGGGTATTTTTCAAATACAGCCTGAAGATTCGGCATGTATTTATCAATAAGATTTTCTACCGGAATAATGATTCCCTGTTTGGCATAACGAAGAAGATCATAATCACTCATCCCTGCGTTAAAAAGTCCATCCGGAAGATTTCCGAACTGTGCCAGCGCCAGATTTTTTTTGTCATCAAACTGATCCGATACAAAACAGGTCCAGTCAATGTGGACATTGGTCTGCTTTTCCAGTCTTTTAAAAATCGTTCTTTCATTAGGTTCCTGTGTAGATGTTGCAGGTGCACTGGTAATAAAAGACAGCTCTGCTTTTTCTTTCAGAGGAAAGGCCACATCTTCCACCGGGATATCCGGATCTGTTTCTGCTTTCATGTGTTCTTTTCCGTTTCCACATCCGGCACTGCATACCATTATAATTGCAGAAAGCCCGATTGCCAATAATGCCTTCATTCTTTTTTTCATCATTATCAACCTCCTGTCATCAGCCTTTTACAGAACCAACCATAATGCCCTGGTCAAAATATTTCTGGAAGAATGGATACATGATCAGAAGCGGTAAACTTGATACAATGATCGTAGCATATTTCAGAAGTTCCGCTACCTTTGCCATCTGTGCAGTACTCTGGATATCTGCGATCATTCCGGGCTGCGGTGTATTCTGTACAAGGATGGAACGAAGTACCAGCTACAATGGCTGCAGTTTCGCATCATTCAAATAAATCATAGCATCAAAATAACTGTTCCACATTCCTACAAAGGACCACAGTGCAAGTACTGCGATGATCGGTTTGCATACCGGCATCATAATCTTGAAAAAATGCTCAATTTCCGTGGCACCGTCAATAGCAGATGCCTCTCTGAGCTCCTTGGGGATAGACTGATAATAGGTTCTGGCAAGGATCATGTTCCAGACATTAAACGCACCCGGAAGCAGGATTGCCCAGATTGTATTTACCAGATGCAGCTGATTGATCAGGATAAAAGTCGGGATCATTCCTCCACCGAAAAACATAGTGATGAGAAAAATAACATTGAAGAAATTTCTTCCCACAAATTCTTTCTTGGACATGGGATATGCTGCCAGCAGAGTTACCAGAACTGAAATAATGGTAAACACCAGGGAATAAAAAAATGAGTTTGCAAAGCCTCTCCAGATCATATTATTTTCAAGAACTCTGCGGTACGCATCGATCGTCCACTTCCGCACATCAAGGCTGATCCCCTGGCTGTTCAGCACATTCGGATCCATAAAAGATGCGATCACAACATATAAAAGCGGAACCAGAATGGAAAGTACAAATGCACCCAGAAGTACGTATCCGATTCCTAAAATGGCTTTGTCAGATGCCGAATATTTCTTTTTCTTTGCTTTTGCCATAACAGCACCTCCTATAATCCCTCTCCGTCATTCAGTTTCTTGACTACCCAGTTCACAAAGATCAAAAGAATTACATTGATCACTGAATTAAACAGCCCCACTGCTGTAGAATATCCATAGTCTCCATTCAGAAGACCGATTCTGTATACATAAGTAGAAAGAATCTCAGATGCAGGGAGGTTCATATCTGTCTGCAGTGCATATGCTTTTTCAAAACCAATACTCATAATATTTCCGGCCTGAAGAATAAACTGGATCACAATGATGTTTTTAATAGCCGGAAGCTGTACATACCAGATCTGCTGCAGGATATTTGCTCCATCCACCACTGCTGCCTCTTCCAGATCCTTACTTGCATTGGCAAGTGCTGCTGTATACATAATGGACGCCCATCCGGCTGTCTGCCAGATTCCGCTGGCTATGTAAATCGTACGGAATGCCGACGGCATGGTCATCCAGTTGGCATCAGAACCGATCAGTTTATTCATCGGGCCTACCGGTGAAAGAAACATACGAACCATACCACAGAGTACGATAACGGAAATAAAATTCGGCGCATAGATCAGAAGCTGAATTTTTTTCCTGATCCCGGCTTTCCTGATCTGATTCAGAAGAAGTGCCAGGATGATCGGAATCGGAAATCCCCACAGCAGTCCGTAAATACTCAGTTTCAGAGTGTTCACAAGATAATTCATAAAATCCGGTGATGCCAGAAATCTCCGGAAGTATTCCAGTCCTACCCATTTGCTTCCAAATACACCATCAATGACATTGTAGTCCTCAAAAGCGATCAGTACGCCACCCATGGGCACGTATTTGAAGATGATCGTCAGAAGAAGTGCAGGCAGCAGAAAAAACACATACAGCTGCCAGTTCTTTTTCACATACTGAAGCTTTTCTGCGGCAGTTCTTTTTCCTGCCGGAACAGCTTTCGCAGAACCTTTTTTCATTCTCTTTTCCTCCCTTTTTTGTTCTTTCGTCCTTGTTTAGTAACCGGTAAAGTAACCGGTTACTTTATAATTTGATACTACTATATGCCATAGCTTCTGTCAACCTTTTTTGTTAATTTATTCAAAAAAAGTAACCGGTAACTTAACTGGTTATTTTTTTATTGCTATTTAACGTCTGTATTGTTATACTTAATTATATCAATCCAATCATCCTGTACGGTCTGCAGATTTCTCTTATATGATTGCATCTGCATTCCGTATCATAACTTTCTGCTGTTAAAAGGAGAATATTTTTTTATGGCTAAAAAACAGGTAACATTTGCCGATATTGCAGAATACACGGGTTTTTCCAAGACCACGATCTCGAGATATTTCAATCATCCGAATTCTCTGACTCTGGAAAATCAGGAAAAGATCGCAAAAGCCCTTGATGAGCTCGGCTACAGAAAAAACAAGCTTGCCAGGGTTCTTGCCAATGGGAAAAGCGAATTTGTAGGGATTATTGTCCCGAACCTTTATCTTCATTATTATTCCGAAATGCTGACACAGCTTCTTCGAAGTTACTCCGACTATCATTACAAATTTCTGGTTTTTGTCAGTGATGGCGGCCCGGAGAAAGAAATGCAGTATCTGGACGAGCTGATGGCTTATAAGATTGAAGGACTTATTGTTCTCAGCCATACTCTTTCCTCTGAAAAACTGGCTTCCTATAATATTCCTGTGATCGCCATTGAACGGGAAGCGGAACGTATATGCAGCGTTACAACAGACAATTACATGGGCGGCATGCAGGCTACTTCTCTGCTGATACGTAATCAGTGTGATGTACTGATCCACATCAATGTCCATGTACCTGAGAATATTCCGGCTTATGACCGTATCCGTGCCTTTGAGGAAACATGTCGGGAATATCATGTTCCTTATGAACTGAACCTTACTGTTTCCGGCGATTCCTATCAGGAGCTTTTTGAACAGATGCGTGTGATCTTTCAGGATATTGACAGTAAATATTCCGGTCAGAAAAAAGGCATATTTTTATCCAATGATACTTACGCAAATATATTTCTCAATCTGATCTTCCAGAAATACAACTGTCTGCCGGATGAATATCAGATCATCGGATTCGATAATTCACCCATTGCTGCGGAGTCCATCATTCCGATCACTACTATTGGACAGCAGATTGATGTGATCGCACAGACTACCATGGAACTGCTTGTGGAACAGATGAACGAAATGAAGAAAAGAAAACCGGCACCGCTTCAAAAACCGATTCACAAAAAGATCACTCCTGTTCTGATACGACGACAGACAACAGGAGAGTAAAATACTTACATAAATATCTATTCAGGGAGGAAATCATGAAAAAAGATCAGGAAATTTTTCAGAAACGTTTAAACCATCATCACGACGAGCTTCGATGGCTGTACACAGAGCTTTATCACAATGACGATATGTTTGCAGAGCTCTGCGACCAGATGTACCAGTATTTTACAGCACGCCGCCGCGCTCTCAAAAACCGTGACCTCGAAAGAGAAAAAAATCCGGACTGGTTCCGCCAGAAGGATATGCTGGGCATGATGCTCTACATTGACAATTTTGCCGGCAACATCAAGGGAGTCTCTGACAAGCTTCCATACTTAAAGGAATGCAACGTGAACTGCCTGCATCTGATGCCGTTCCTGGATACCCCGAAGGGCCGCTCCGACGGTGGTTACGCAGTAGCCGATTTCCGCAAAGTCCGCCCGGACCTTGGTACCATGGAGGATCTGGCTGCCCTTGCAGATAAATGCCACAAAAACGGAATGAATCTGTGTATGGATTTTGTTATGAACCACACTTCCGAGGATCATGAGTGGGCCAGAAAAGCACGCCAGGGTGACGGCGAATATATGAGCCGCTACTTCTTCTACAATAACCGTGAGATCCCGGACGAGTACGAAAAGACCGTACCACAGGTATTCCCAACCACTGCTCCGGGAAACTTTACCTGGCTTCCAGATATCGGTCACTATGTCATGACTACCTTTTATCCGTACCAGTGGGATCTGAACTATTGCAATCCACGTGTTTTCAATGAGATGATGTACAACTTCCTGTTCCTTGCAAACCAGGGAATGGACGTGATCCGTATTGATGCGGTTCCGTATATCTGGAAGGAACTGGGAACTCCCTGCCGTAACCTGAAGCAGGTACATACGATCGTTCGTATGATGCGTATGATCGCTGAGATCGTCTGCCCAAGTGTTGTACTTCTGGGTGAGGTTGTTATGGAGCCGGAGAAGGTTGTTCCTTATTTCGGAACTGTAGAAAAACCTGAGTGCCATATGCTTTACAATGTAACAACCATGGCTACAACCTGGAACAGTATTGCCACCCGTGATATCCGCCTTCTGAAAAAACAGATGGATATTGTAAACAGCCTTCCGAAGCAGTACACCTTCCTGAATTATCTCCGCTGTCATGACGATATCGGCTGGGGACTTGATTTCGCCACCCTGAAAGAATGGGGCATGGATGAGCCCTCCCATAAGCGTTACCTGAATGTTTTCTTTACAGGAAAGCATCCGGGAAGCGACAGCCGCGGAGAGCTCTATAATGATGACCCTGTAACTCAGGATGCCCGTTTCTGCGGAACTACTGCTTCCATGTGCGGGATCGAGGCTGCCCTTTTTGAAAAAGATGACGAGAAGCTGAAAAGGGGTATCCGTGAGGATCTGATGCTTCACGCATATATGCTTACCCAGTCCGGGATCCCGATGCTTTACAGCTCCGATGAAATCGGACGTCTCAATGATTATTCCTATAAAGAGGATCCTGATAAGGCAGCAGATTCCCGCTATATCCACCGTGGTGCTTTCCAGTGGGAGCTTGCCGGAAAAAGAAAATCCAAAGCCTCCGTTGAGGGACAGATCTTCCAGACTCTGGACCGCATGGAACAGATCCGCAGCCAGGAATCTGTTTTTGATAAGGACTGTGACGTGTATACATACGATGTTCATGATGACAGTATTCTCTGCATCCTCCGCCAGAAAGGGACGGAACGTTTTATCGGAATCTTCAACTTCAGTGACAGCGAAAAAACTGCCTGGATGCAGGAGGAAGGAACCTTCCGCGATCTTATTACCGGACAGACACTGGAACTTAAGGACGTAGAGCTTCCGGCTTATGGATTTATGTGGTGTAAGAGGATATAATCATCCTGTGGCAGTTTCCAGGATCATGAGATCACTGACTTACCTTTAATTTGTTATTCTTGTAAATAAAAAAGACGCGGACTTACGGATCGATATATTTCGTTCATTAACAACTCAGTAAATGAACGAACCTGTCAATCCGGGTCCACGCCTTTTTATTATGTAATATCTTTATTTTCTATAAGCTGTTCTGACATTCAGAAATTACTTGCAGAGCTCCTCTGCCATTGCATCGATCTCTGCCACATTCTCATCGCTGAGGGAGGACATGATCTTTACATTGTTCTCAAGCCATGTGATATTTTTGCTCTTCTCGAACATTCCTTTCATGACTTTGGCTGCAGTCGGTGCCCAGCTTCCGTTCTCAATGAGGCCGATGGTGCGGTTCTGGTAATTACGTTCTGTCAGGTTCTCAATGAATGTACGCATAAACGGGAATGCTTCTCCGTTGTATGTAATGCTGGCCAGTACCAGCTTGCCGTAGCGGAAAGCGTCTTCCACTGCCTCTGCCATGTCTTCTCTTGCAAGATCGCAGACAACAACCTTCGGGCAGCCCTTTTCTTCCAGCTTCTGTGCAAGAAGCTCTGCTGCTTTCTTTGTATGTCCGTATACAGATGTGTAGGCGATCATTACGCCTTCGCTCTCTACTTTATAAGAAGACCAGATATCATATTTCTCCAGATAATGTCCAAGATTTTCGGTAAGGATCGGTCCGTGAAGTGGGCAGATGGTCTGGATATCAAGAGTTGCTGCTGCCTTGAGAAGCTTCTGTACCTGCGGACCGTATTTTCCGACGATTCCGATATAGTAGCGACGTGCTTCGCGGTCCCAGTCCTCTTCTACATCGAGAGCTCCGAATTTGCCGAAGCCATCAGCAGAAAACAGCACCTTGTCTGTGCTGTCATATGTAACCATGACCTCCGGCCAGTGAACCATCGGTGCAAATACGAAGGTAAGGACATGTTTTCCAAGTGTCAGGGTGTCACCGTTGGCTACCACCAGCTTCTTTCCCTCCAGGTTCATTCCACGGAAGAAATTCTCCATCATGGTAAAGGTCTTTGTGTTGGCAACAACAGTTGTATCCGGGTATGCTTTCATGAAATTCTCAATATTTGCTGCATGGTCCGGCTCCATATGCTGAACTACAAGATAATCCGGTTTCGCACCATCCAGAACTTCTGCAACTTTTCCCAGCCACTCTTCTGTGAAGCCGGCATCTACAGTGTCCATAACTGCGATCTTCTCATCTTTGATCACATAGGAGTTGTAGGACATTCCATTTGGTACTACATACTGTCCCTCGAACAGGTCTACCTGATGATCGTTTACGCCTACATAATAAATATCATTTCCGATTTTCATTGTATTGGTTTCCTCCTTAGTCTGCTGTATTTTATTTTTCCAATATTTCTGAAAATACTTTCTTATTGCTCTCATTTATTATATCATTGTTCGTACTGAAATCAATGTAGAATCTATAAATAAAAACAAACCTCTGCGCCTGGTGAAAGAGCCATTTTCCCCTCTTTACAAACCTATTTCAACATAGTATTGTATACCTTGGATGAAGGATTTTTTTATAATTTTTTATGAGGTAAACTATGTGTGAAAATGAAAAAAAGAAAACGCATTCCATTGAGATGACCTCCGGCTCTCTCTGGAAAAATCTCCTCCTTTTCAGCCTTCCCCTGATGGGGTCACAGGTGTTGGAGGTTCTTTTTAACTTAAGTGATGTTGCGGTTGTGGGGCGATTTGCAGATTATATGGCACTTGGAGCAGTTGGTTCCACAACTCTGCTGGTCACTTTATTTACCGGAATCCTGATCGGCATGGGCGCCGGAGTCAATGTTCGTGTAGCACACGAGCTTGGTGCCGAAAACAGAAAGGGTACCGAAGAAACGATCCATACATCTCTTCTTCTCTGTGCCATTGCAGGACTTCTGGTCTGTGTCGTCTGTCTTCTGTTTTCCGGACAGATGCTGTCCATGATGAATACGAAACCGGAACTGATGGAGCAGGCTGTTTTATATATGAAGATTTATGCTCTGGGTATGCCGGCCATGGCTGTATACAATTTCGGTAACGGCGTATTAAGTGCCCGAGGCGATACGAAGCGACCACTGATCTATCTTTCCATTGCCGGAGTGATCAACGTTCTTCTGAACCTGTTTTTCGTTATCGTCTGTCATATGGCCGCCGCAGGTGTGGCAACTGCCAGCGCGATCGCCCTGTATATATCCGCTGCTCTGGTAATGATCCACCTCCTCCGGAGAAAAGACGAATGCAGGGTATCCCTGCATAAGCTCCGTCTTCACCCAAAGGCCTGTAAAGCAGTACTGCTTCTTGGTATTCCCACAGGTCTGCAGAACGGAATTTTTGCCATTGCAAATCTGTTCGTACAGGCCGGCGTCAACTCCTTCGATGCAGTCACAGTTTCCGGAAATGCTGCCGCTGCAAATGCAGACTCCCTGATCTACAACGTCATGTTCGCCTTCTATACTGCATGCGCAAGCTTCATCGGTCAGAACTGGGGTGCCGGAAATAAAAAACGTATGCTGAAGACTTATGGGATCAGTCTTACATATGCCTTCATCGCAGGCGCGATCCTTGGTGGACTGCTTCTTGTTTTCGGTCCGCAGTTTTTGTCACTGTTTGCCACAGAACCGGCCGTCATTGATGCCGGCATGGAAAGGATCCGGATCATGGGCTTCAGCTATGCCTTCAGCTGTTTTATGGATTGCAGCATCGCCGCTTCCCGTGGCATCGGAAAAAGTATCCCACCGACCATCATCATTATTCTGGGATCCTGTGTATTCCGTGTCATCTGGTTCTATACGGTGTTCGCACACTTCCAGACCATTTCTTCGCTTTATCTCCTGTATATTTTCTCATGGGGAATTACAGGCTTTGCGGAGGTTCTGTTCTTTGCTGTAAGCTTCCGGAAAATCCGGGCCTGAAACTTCAAATATATAGCGCCAGACGAAGCATTGATCTGGCGCTTTTTTTATATCTTTTTCGTGTTTTATGTACATTTGTCTTTACAAGGCGGACATGATTGTATATAATTATCCTGTTGTGCTTTTACATGATGCAGTAGTAGCAGTTTAGAACGATCAGCCCTTTACACCGGATCGTTGCTTTGCGGCTCAGCATTTTTCAGCACACCCACACAATAGGAAAGAGGAAACTAGTTATGAAAAACCTGATTCAAAAATGGAACAGCATCAACCTGATCAAGCGTATCATCTGCGGTCTGATCGTTGGTATCATTCTCGGACTTGCGATTCCCAAGGCATCTGTGATCTCCATTCTCGGTGATCTGTTCGTCGGCGCTCTCCGTGGAATTGCTCCGCTTCTGGTGTTCTTCCTGGTAATGAGCTCTCTGTGCCACATGGGAAAAGGCCAGAAAACAAACATGAAACTTGTTGTTGTACTTTATCTTCTGGGAAATGTACTCTCAGCACTGGCAGCTGTGATCTCCAGCCGCCTGTTCCCGATCATGCTGACTTTTTCCGAAAATACAAATACTTCCGACGTCACTCCGCCAAGCGGTGTTGCAGAGGTCCTCAAAAACCTTCTGATGAACATTGTTTCCAACCCGGTTGACGCACTTGTCAACGCCAACTATATCGGTATCCTTGCATGGGCTATCATCTTCGGTATCGCACTGAAGGCCGCAAGCGAAACTACCAAGACTGTCATCGAAAACATTTCCGATGCAACTTCCACAGCCGTAAGATGGATCATCAGCCTTGCTCCATTTGGTATCATGGGCCTGATCTTCACAACCATCTCCGAGCAGGGACTTGGCGTACTGTTAAGCTATGGCCGTCTGATCTGTGTACTGGTGGGAACCATGCTCTTTGTTGCACTGGTGATCAACCCGATCGTTACTTTCATCTGCACACGCCAGAATCCGTATCCGCTGGTTCTGCGCTGTCTGAAGGACAGTGGTATCACAGCCTTCTTCACAAGAAGCTCTGCCGCCAACATTCCGGTAAACATGGAGCTGTGCAAGGATCTCGGACTTGATGAGGATACCTACTCCATCTCCATCCCTCTTGGTGCGACCATCAACATGGGTGGTGCAGCGATCACTATTTCCATCATGGCTCTGGCTGCTGCACATACACTTGGTATCAGCGTAGACTTCCCGACCGCTCTGATCCTCTGCATCCTGGCTGCTGCAAGTGCGGCTGGTGCTTCCGGCGTTGCCGGCGGTTCTCTTCTTCTGATCCCGATGGCCTGCAGCCTTTTCGGAATCCCCAATGATGTTGCCATGCAGGTAGTTGGTGTCGGTTTCATCGTAGGTGTTATCCAGGATTCCTGTGAGACAGCACTGAACTCTTCCACAGACGTACTTTATACAGCATGCGCCTGCAGGATCAGAAAGAATAAATGATCACACTTATAAACCGTCAGGCGGATATCCATGATCCGCATCTGAGTCAGGCAGATATTCGTAATTGAAGCAGGGGACTCCCTTGATTCGGTTAAAAAGAGCAGATCTTCCGTATTTGGAAAATCTGCTTCTTTTTTGGCTTAACCCTCAGTTCCTGCAATATCTGCCCCATTTGACACTCCCCACAGCTAAAGCAGGGGGATTCTTGCTTCTCCCACTACTACATTGGCAAACACCTTACGGTACTGCAATGTCTTACACAGTGTCCACAAGCTATATTTATACTGTTCCCGTATGCCCTACGGTACAGTTTTTATCTTTATGCAGACTGCATCTGCAGTCCTTTTTTCAGAATATTGATACTTGCATTCGTATCCCGGTCATGAACCGCATGGCATTTGGGACACTCCCAGATACGAATGCCCAGATTTTTTATCCGTGGATCTCTGTAGCCACAACAGCTACAGGTCTGACTGCTCGGATACATCGTTGGTACTCTGTGAATTTCATTTCCATACCAGCCAGCTTTATATTCCAGCATTTCAAAAAATTTTGCCCAGGAAACACTCGCTATCGATCTTGACAGTTTATGATTCCGGATCATCCCCTTAACATTCAGATCTTCAATACAGATGGTTTGGTTTTCGCGCACCAGCATCGTTGACTGTTTCTGCAGGAAATCATTCCGCTGATTGGTTACTTTCTCATACACTCTTGCCACCCTGATCCGCTGCTTCTCGCGGTTATGGGAATCTTTTTGTTTTCGGGAAAGCCTGCGCTGTTCTCTTATGAGTTTTCGCATTGAGCGTTCCAGATATCTGGAATTTGATACCGTATTTCCATTACTGTCGGAGTAGAACGCTTTGATTCCGACATCAATCCCTATCGTTCCGCCAGCATTTGAGCGTGGTTCCGGTTCAAAATCAACATTTAAAACCGCAAAATATTTTCCAGCCGGTGTGTGCTCAATGATCACGTGATTAATCTTTTCCACTTCCATCGACTGCCGTATTTTAACAAATCCAAGTTTCGGAAGTTTGATATATCTTCCCACAATACGAATATTATCTTTTTGATTTACCGTTCTGTATGACTGGAACCGGTTATGTTTACTTTTGAAGGTTGGATAGGAAGCCCGTTTCTCAAAGAAATTCACAAATCCCCGGTCGAGATCCCGCAAAGACTGCTGTAATGCAATGGAATCTGCTGCTTTCAGAAAGGCAAACTCCTCTTGCTTTTTCAGTTCAGTCAGCATGGCGGAAGTCTGGGAATAGCCGATCTTTTCCCCATTTTCATAGCCTTCCTTACGCATGGCAAGTCCCCGGTTGTAGATGAACCGGCAGCATCCCAGGGTCTGATGGATGAAGTTTTTCTGTTCTCTGTTCGGGTAGATCCTGAATTTAATTCCTTTTTGCATTATCCCATCTTATCCTTTTGTCTCTGCGATGTTTTCTGGTTTTCAATATACTGTTTTACTGTTTCCAGCGGAGCACCGCCCACCGTCGATACAAAATAGCTGTTTGTCCAGAGAGTCGGCATTTTCGTTTTAAGATAGGGAAATTCCTGTCTTAAAATTCTGGACGTATAGCCTTTAAATGACTTTACAGCTTTGTGGATGCCAAACTGAGGATCTACTTCCAAAAGCATATGAACATGGTCTGGCATGATCTCCATTTCCAGAATGTCTACAGAAAGATTTGCAGCATACTCTGTGAGCAGCTCCTTCAGCCGGACGTCCACACCATTAATTAATACTTTTCGTCTATACTTTGGACACCATACTACATGGTATTTACAGGAATAGACGACATTGTTGTTTGATTTATATGTTGTGTTCATATTTGTATTATACTATAGTTTATTAGTTAATACAATTACTATTTTGTCCATCTTCAATTACTTGCATAAAATTATCCGTAATCGGTACATAAAACATCCTCTACATTCGAAAAAGCTTCCAGCTCTCTCCCATCTGCACAGCCAGATATACGATCTCAAAGATCACAGCTACGGATCCAAGCTTAAAAAGCAGGGAATCCACAAAGCCTCCTGCCTTACAGAAATCCAGTGCAATGCCTCCCGGCAGCGGATACAGGATCCGTACCCGTTTCCGGTTAAAGCAGTCCAGCACCAGATGTGATGCAAATCCAACCACAAAGTAAAATACCAGCTGCACTGACACCATGGATATGGCTGCACTCAAAATAGCCATAGCCATGATCGAATGCATAAAAGACCGGTGTGGCTGATTTTTTCCAAAGGCACAGACTGCAATAAAAATAATAACTCCCATGGCAACCGGCGCCATAGCCTGGTTATTGCGGATCTTTTCCCAGATGGAAAAATCATAAAAATAATTCAATGCGATCTCTGCTGCTACAAGCAGAACCGCGATCAGCGTGATCCGGTCCGCATCCTTATGGGATTTGGAAGTTCCTACATCAATGTCGCTGATCAGTGCTCCAAGCATTCCTGTTCCTGCCGCAAGTACCAGACCGGAAACCGTAGAGGGCTGTGTAACTGCCAGCACTGTTCCGAGTCCGACTGCTGCGTGTGTTTTTCCTGTCATAATTCTCCCCTTATTGTAAAAAATCTTCCGTTATTCAGGATTATCCACTGCTGCAGATCAGACACTCCCTTCTGATCTTCTGCATATATAAATGTATCACTTTATCATTTACCGCAGATCTGAAAATACAATAAGGCAGCTGTCAGCCTTACCTTTTACTGACAGCTGCCTCCACGAAACAGCATTATATCACACAAGAAAACACTATTCTATCAAAATTCTCCCTACTCTCATACACGTCCCGTTTAACTGGAATATACCTCACAAACGTACCAGTTAATCAGACCAGTTCATACGTCCATAGCGAAGTGCAATACCATGGATCTCTTTCTGAAGCTTCACAGTCAGCTCCCTTTTACGGATCCTCCACTTCCAGTTCTTTCCTACTGTGGAAGGCTGGTTCATTCTGCAGCTGTTATCCAGGCCCATATAATCCTGCATAGGGATCACACAGAGCTTTGCACTGCTTCTCATAACCAGGCTGATAAAGCATTTATGCAGCTCCTTATCCGGTGTGTAGTTATCACAGAGATAATCCCTGGCAAGCTTACGCTCTTTTGCCATAATACTCTTCCACCATCCGGCGATGGTCTCATTATCATGGGTTCCTGTATATGCCACACTGTTCTCCGGATAATTGTGCGGAAGATAATCGTTGGCACAGCCGGAATCTCTGGAATCAAACGCAAACTCCAGGACCTTCATTCCCGGGAATCCACTGTCATGGACAAGCTGACGCACGGAATCTGTCACATAGCCAAGATCCTCCGCAATGACCTGCTTCCAGCCAAGGGCCTGCTCCACTTTGCGGAACAGATCAATCCCGGGACCTTTTTCCCAGTGACCGCCAATGGCATTTTCCGCACCATATGGAATGGAAAAATACTCGTCAAAGCCACGGAAATGATCAATTCTTACCACATCATAAAGGCGGAATACGTAGCTCAGTCTGGAGATCCACCACTGATATCCTGTATTTCTGTGATAATCCCAGCGATACAGTGGATTTCCCCAGAGCTGTCCTGTTGCGGAAAATCCGTCCGGCGGGCATCCGGCTACAGCCACCGGCACATTCTCCTCATCCAGCTGGAAAAGCTCCGGATGAGCCCAGGTATCTGCACTGTCCATAGCTACATAGATCGGGATATCTCCGATGATCTGGATGCCTTTTTCGTTGGCATATTTTTTCAGTTTCATCCACTGCTCATAGAATTTAAACTGCATATACTGCTGGAATTCAATATCAAAATATAATTCTCTGCGATAGTAGTCCATGGCATTTGCCCAGCGAAGGCGGATATCCTCTGCCCATTTTGTCCACTCAACACCGCCGAACTGATCCTTTACTGCCATAAAAAGTGCATAGTCGGAAAGCCACCAGCTGTTTTCTGCAACAAATTTCTGATAATCCGGATTCTCACTGATGTTGCTGTTTTCATAAGCTTTGCGGAGAAGCTTGTAACGGCCTTTGTAGATTTTTTCATAGTCTACGCTGTCTGCTCTTCTTCCCCAGCTGACCTTATCACATTCCTCCTTTGTAAGGACACCTTCCTCCACCAGTGCCTTCAGGCTGATAAAATACGGATTTCCCGCAAAGGTGGAGAAGGACTGGTACGGAGAATCTCCGTAACTGGTAGGTCCCAGCGGAAGGATCTGCCAGTAGCTCTGTCCCGCTTCCTTCAGCCAGTCCACAAAATCATAGGCACTCTTTGAAAAACATCCGATGCCGTACTCTGACGGCAGGCTTGTGATCGGCATCAGAATGCCGGCTGCTCTTTTATCCATATCTTTTCTCTCCTTATGTTGAGCCCTGCATCTCAGAGCATCTTATCTATTATCCTCTCACGGATGCATATTCATATAATCTACGCAACCGTTTGCGTAAATTATACGTCCATTTTGCATGAAGTGCAATGCGTTTTTGTCTTTTCTACCTTTCTTACAATTTTTACATCCTGATTTTGTGCAGTTTTTCATTATGTCAAACAGAATCTGTCTGCATCTCACTACCTGATTTTCTGTGCATCTGTTTTTACGCAATTTCATGCAATTTTCCGTGCAATATGTTTGACAGTATCCTTGTTATGAACTACAATATCTCTATCAGACTGAGATAAAAAAGCCGGATCAGAGGCATACTTCCGCTTTGATCCGGCATATCCGTGAGGAGGCAAATTTATGGCAGTAACCATCAAAGATGTGGCAGCTCTGGCCGGGGTGTCCCCGTCCACCGTTTCCAGAACCTGCAAAAATAATCCATCTATCAGTAAAGAAACCAAGGAACGTGTACGCAGAGCCATGGCGGAGCTTGGCTATGAGCCGAATTTCCAGGCCAGCAACCTGGCAGCACAGATTTCCCGCTCCATCGGTATCATCCTGCCTCCATCCCCAAAGGAGACATACGAGAATTCCTTTTACCTTGAGACGATCCGGGGGATCAGCCACTACTGTAACGCACATCAGTATATCAGCACCATTGTTACCGGTCAGAATGAAGAAGAGATCCTTAACGCAGTACGTTCCATGTCCAGAAGCGGTAAGGTTGACGGATTTATTGTTCTTTATTCCCGTGTGAATGATTCTGTTATTGATTTTCTTTTCAGTGAAGGACTTCTCTATATCCTGATCGGAAAACCGGCACAATACACCAATCATACAATCTATATCGATAATGACAACCTTCTGGCCGGACAGGAGGCAACGGAGTATCTTTATGCTCTGGGCCACCGGAAGATCGCTTATCTGGGTGTAGATAATTCCCTGGTCTTTTCCGCAGACCGCAAAACCGGCTACATGACTGCGCTGATCAGCCACGGATTAACCGTACAGCCCGAATACTGTATAGAGGTTCCTGCCGCTTCCCAGAATGAGTTTCAGGAGCTTCGAAAGCTGCTTTTAAGTGAGGAGCGCCCTACAGCTATGCTTGTCAGTGATGATATTCTGGCGCTTTCCCTGGAGCGGATCTGTATGGAAGCAGATATCTCCATACCGGAGGATCTGTCCATTCTTTCCTTTAACAACTCACTTTTTGCCAGACTGACTTCGCCTCAGCTGACCTCCATTGATATTAACTCCGGGCAGCTTGGAATGGAAGCAGCCACGCAGATGATCAGTCATATCGAAAATCCGAGCCTTCCGGCCACAAAGATCATTGTACCTCACCAGCTGATCGAAAGGGACAGCTGCCGGAGGATCTGATCTGCTTTCAAACAAAAAACAGGTATCTTCTCTGCTGACTGTGTATTGACCACCACTTATCGATCTGACATTGGTGGTCGATCTACCACCCGGCAAAAAGATACCTGTTTTTCATTTTTTATAATACTTTTTATAATGCTTTCTCATAACACCAGTACATATGTCCCCAGAGTTCACACTCTCCCACGTTCTCAAAATTCAGCTTATCATAAGAACGGAGTGCTTTTACATTGTCCTTCGCAACAAGAAGATGTACAGCTTTATAGCCCCGCTTCTTCAGCTCTTCCATCACACCCTTAAGAAGTTTCCCGGCAATCCCCTGATTCTGGAATTCCTGACATACTCCCACCCGGGAGACCTCCGCTGACGGCACCATGGTTTCTGACCAGCATGTGAGGCATTCCACATTTGGATCATCATCAATGGAGATCACACCTGCGATATTTCCCGCATCGTCCCGCATACAGAACAGCGCATCTCTGGAAAGATCAAATTCCACTTCTTTTTCTGAAGGATACTCCTCTGTCCACACACAATAGGGCGTCCCCAGCAATGAACGGTACAGCTTCAGAACTGTATCTGCTTCTTCTCTTTTTACACGCTCGAAATTCATTTTATATCCTTTCTCCTGAAAATACATTCTTTTTCCGCCCGGATCTCGCCAGTATCAGGATCACAGCAAATGTAATGATCTCTGAACTCAGGAAGGACACACGCCATTGATCCCAAATAATCCGGAAATAGCTTTTTCCCAGGACCGTCAAATCTGCAATCTGCACCATGTCTTTTCCTGATTCTGGTTTTCATCCCATTTATCATTTATTCCAACTCAAAAAAGCTTCTCTTTTTGTTACTGATAATAACATCTTTCGCTACACCCCGCCGGAAACACTGTCCGTTTTAACGTATATTTAAATTCCCTCTCATTTTCTGCAGCGTCCAGGATTTCCAACGCTTTTCGCAAATTCCGGATATCTTTTTCCATGTGATCCACATAGTTTCCCCGGCCAACCAGCTTCAGATGCGTGATCCCTGCCTGCTTCAGCTGATACAGTGCACACAGTCCACAGCCTGTCTCACCACAAAGATATCCGGATTCATCATATGCTTTCAGATCCGGTTCCTGATCCCACGCCTGCTCCTGAAGAGCCATTATTTTTTCCGGAACAGCATCACCATTCCGTACAGTTCCAAGCCAATAGGACACCCTGCAAAGATATCCCATCTCATCACAGTGAAGAGAATTACAGAATGCTCCCGTAAACTGGCACATTTCATTCAGCACAAAGGCCTCGAACTGCATTCCCGCCTCCGGTCGGATCCCAGCCTGTTTTTCCACTTCTCTCTGAGATGCAATAACAGACTGCATATCCCGGAACGTGTTTTTCCGATGAAAGATCAATCTCTTCAGAGGAAAGCGCCGGAACATCTTCAGCATTTCACTGTTCACTTCCCCCGTCTCTCCGCTGAGATGGATCTCACAGGAAATCCCCCTGTTTTTCAGATAAACAAGAAGCGCCGGATCTGCAATGATATAGCTTCGAAATCCAATTCCCATGCACTTTTCTATGATATCTCCGATCTCCGGATACTGTTCCGGAAGATAATACAGGGAATTGAAGGTGAGATGCACCGGCTTTTTATATTTTTTCACCATCCGGGAAAGAATTTCCAGCTCACTGTATGCTCCAAGCTGAACATTACAGCAGAGAACCTCCCTGCGATTTAACGGCATTACTGTGCCGTATTTTTCCGCCCAGGAAAAGGGTACATAGCCACAGAAAAATTCATCTGCTCCTGCCTGCACAAAACGTTCATATTCATCTATGGAGCCTAACCCGGCTGTTATTTTCATACTGTTCTCCATGTCCTGTTCCTTTTTTCCGCAATGTATTCTTGTCAAACGGATATTCGCGATCCACCTTCACAGCCTGCTCATCACCTGTCATATATTAACAACAATGCGATCCGGCTTTGTGCCTTTTATATTTTTCCACATTTCAGGTATCTCCGGAAATGTTTTATCCACACCGAACAGGGAATTATACCTCCCTGCCATGTGTAAATGTTCCGGATAAAGCAGTGCGTATTTTTCACAGAATTTCGGACAGTGCTCCGCAAGCTGCTGTGTACCGCGATCCCCAGTGGTGCACAAAGCATACAATGGACAATA
The DNA here is from genome assembly GCF_005848555.1 of Blautia sp. SC05B48. NCBI lineage: Bacteria > Bacillati > Bacillota > Clostridia > Lachnospirales > Lachnospiraceae > Blautia > Blautia sp. SC05B48. Next base: position 1,165,010 of record NZ_CP040518.1, read on the forward strand.
CTGCGAAGTGTTTGTCTGATAAAAAGGCAGATGCAGACTGTTTTTTCCCGGGGGAAGCTCCTGTGGATATCCGCAGGACTCCCATTCGTATCTGTGGATATGAAATTCTTCAGCCAGAAAATCTCGATAAAACCCCGCATTCAGGCTGTTTTGCTGAAATAATAAGGTATCACCGGATTTATATTTCATTCGCGGATCCTTTTTTCGTTTATTGAGCAATGTCCCCAGAACAGGACGCAGGCGGGATGTTTTTCCACAGAACATTTCCACCATAGCCCAGTCATTGACTACGATTTCCACATTCACCCCATGAATACAGCACCAGTTATCCACCTTTTCCAGAAGCTTTCCCACAGACAAAAGCATAAATTCCCGGATATAAGAAAATACCAGTGTGATCTCCGATCCCTCCGAATACATTTTATCCATAATAGAAAAAAGCTGCTCTTCTGTCGGAAACAGGTTATGGCAGAACTGATTTCCAATATAAAATCTGTCCGGTGTCCGGCCTGCAAAATAACTGTGAGTGAGGTAATTCTTCTGCCAGTAAGACGCCAGAAAATCCTGCAGCGGCTGGCGCAGATATTCTTCATACAGGGAAGTGCAGTTTAATTCCAGGGCAAACTCTGCATTATCCAAAAGCCTTAATTCTTCTGTACCCATTGTATTCTGTGGATTTCCGGAAGCCTTTTCACTTTCTCTGAAAAACCACCGCTTCTTCTGTTCTTCCAGACTCCTGCAGTGCATCTCATCCAGCTCTGCAGGATAACCGGTCAGTGATTTCGCCAGCTCTCCATCGTCTCCCTCCAGCTTCAGACGGATATATCTGTTGTACTCTCCGGCCAGACGCCGAACCTCCTGTACATAGTCCTTCTGTTCCACTCTCACAGAATATTCCCTGTAAAAATATTTTCCGGTTTCCTTTTCAGATGGCTGTTGATCCTGCAGATATTGCTCCTCTGCTGCACTCATCTCAAACCTCAGGATCTCCACTCTCCTGTACCCGGCTTTTTTCATATCGTAGAAACAGATCAGAAATTGCTCCGGTTCCGGGCATTCCTCTGCCAGGCGAAACCGAAATCCATCTTCACCCAGCTCTGTGATCCGGATTTCTTTACTGTCCATAAAACCGGACAGTAATCCAAATGGTATCATAGAGATCCTCATCAGGAAAGCTTCCTCCCTTCAGGTAAAAAAGGGAGATGCCATATGCTCCCATACAGCACCTCCCACTGTTCCTGCTTATTTCACTTCTACTAATTCAATTCTGAAATTCAGCTCTTTACCTGCCATCTCATGATTGGCATCGAAAGTAATGGTTTTTTCATCTTTTGCGTTAACTTTAACCGGGAACGGCTGACCATACTGATTGGAGAGGTATACCTGCTGTCCTACAGTAAGATCCTCAGCGCCCGGAAGCTGTTCGATCTCAAGTGTAAAAATCGCATCCGGATTCGGCATACCGTAAGCTTCCTCAGGCATCAGATGAACATCTATCACCTGGCCAACCTCCATGTTTGCAACTGCCGCATCAAAGCCTTTGATCATCTGGCCTGCTCCGCAGATGAATTCCAGTGGCTCACCACGGTCATAAGAAGAATCGAACTGTGTTCCGTCGTTAAAGGTTCCTCTGTAATGTGTACGGCAGGTTTTTCCGACATTAGGACCTGTGATAGATGGCTGGGAACCACATCCGCCGCCGCAGCCTCCGCAGGAGTGTCCGTCTTCATGACCGCCGCAGGAGTGTCCATCCTCATGGTTTCCGCAGGAATGTCCATCTTCATGATGGTGATGATCACAGTTCACACCTGTGGATACCAGTTCGCCCTTCAGATAAGCATCCACAGCTGCATCTACGTCACCCTGTGCTCCGGAACATAACTCAACACCAGCCTCAGCAAGTGCTGCCTGAGCGCCGCCGCCGATTCCGCCACAGATCAGAACGCTGATCCCCTGATCTGCAAGAAGTCCGGCAAGTGCACCATGTCCGGTGCCATTGGAGCTGATCACTTCACTGGAAATAACCTTGTTATCCTCCACCTCATATACCTTGAAAAACTCTGTTTTTCCAAAATGCTGAAAAATGTTTCCATTATCGTATGTTGCTGCAATTTTCATTTGTAAAACCCTCCATTAATCAGATATGTATTGTATTAGTATATCGTGCAGGCAGGATAAAAGCAAGGTTTAACTTCTCTCTGCCGGCTCTTGCTGTTATTCAATGAAACCAGTATAATAGAGGCATCTGTAAAAATAAAAGATTTTTTGAATAAGAAGGTTTAAACTAATATGAAATCATACGAAGAATTACTTTCAGATATTGAAGAAGACATGGAACTCATGGGTTCCTCACACATTGTTTATTCCATGGAAGAGGACGGCGTTGTTACCGATTATGATTATCTTCCATCCGATTCCTGTACGATCTCCATTACCTTAAAGGAGCTTCAGGAAAAGCTTCAGCTGCAGATGCTCTATGCAAAAGTTTCCTCTCATACAGCCGGAGCAGACAAAAATGCCCCGAAATTAGCAGTTGTTTTTCCGGGCATCGGATACACTGCCGACAAGCCGCTTCTGTACTATACCAGCCGCCTTGCCAGCAAACAAGGCTACCAGATCCGCACGGTATCCTATGACAACCTCCCGGAAAATGTAAAAGGTGATCCGAAGAAAATGAAACAGGCCTTTGACCTTGCCCTGGAACAAACAGAACGCTCCTTAGGCAGCATCGACTGGAATTCCTATGGCAGCATTCTGTTTATTTCCAAAAGCATTGGTACAGTCATCTCCTCTGCCTATGCTTCCCGACACAATCTGACTGTAAAAAGCATCCTGTTCACGCCTCTTGCAGAGACCTTTTCCTTCCCACTTGCCGGAAGCATCGCCTTCCACGGCACCGCAGATCCCTGGGCCGAAACCGATTCCATCCGGGAACTGGCAGCGCAGAAAGATGTACCTCTCTTTCTCACCCAAAACGCCAACCATTCTCTGGAAACCGGTGATGTACTGACGGATATCTTTATTCTAAAAACTACAATGGAACGGGTCCAGCGTTTTATTTAACGCCGGCCCGCTTATTTTTCTCCACCCACTAAAAACTGAGGTGTCAGCTTATTCAGCTCACGATCCATGGAAGTTCTGGAAATATCACTGATGTCCTTCAGGGCAAACACTTTGGAAAAGCCGATCTCCATCATGTGATCCAGATCCCATGCCGGGCGCTTTTTATCACTCATAAACAGCTTACTGCTGAGCTCTTTCCCTGTTTCCGCATCTTCATGAGCATGGATACCTCTTCCGTATTTTTCCCACATGGCAGCATCATGTGCCTCGTAAATCTTTTTCTTTTCTTCATCATAAAGATGCAGATACCAGCAGGCGTCCGATACCAAAAGGCGTCCGCCTTTTTTCAGTACACGCAGCCACTCCTTGTAAGCCTTCTGTGGATCATCCAGCGTCCATGTGATATTTCTGCAGATAACCATATCAAATGTCTCATCCGGGAAATTCAGATTGTGGCAGTCCATAGTCATCAGATCTGCGGATAAACCTGCTGCCTTTACATTTTCCTTTGCTTCATGGATCATATTTTCAGTAATATCGATCCCGGTCACATGATGTCCTTCTTTTCCCAGCATAATTTCAAAAAATCCCGGCCCGCAGCCTACATCCAGTACTTCCAGATGTTCTTTTTCCGGCGCATACTCCAGAATCAGATTCTTCCAGTTTTCTGCTGTTTCACTTTTCAATTCTGCCTTGATCCCTTCGCTGTAAATGCCAGCTTCTCCTTCCCAGTATTCTTTGATCTTATCGTTTTGCATGTCACTTCTCCTTCTTTGTGGCTATTACAATAAATTTTTTCCCCTGATATCCGTATTTCCAGAAATCCATCGTCCATGGTCTGTTTAGCCAGCGATTCTCTCTGATCTGAATCCTGGCAAAGCGTACCTTTTTTAATATCTGAAAGTCCGCTTCCGGACGCTTCTGCGATGTAAATGGCAGCTTTTCATAAATTCCGCTGTTTTCCTTCACGTCAGATCCATATGTTTTTCTTTCTGTAACATAAATAAGAAAATCAGCAATTTTCATATGGATCTTATTTTTTAATGTGGGTTCGATGGTACGATAGTCCCCATCAAAATAAATGATCCTTCCACCTGGTTTTAATACAGCCTTCCAGCGTCTGAAAGCTTTTTCCGGATCATATAATGTCCACACCGCATCTCTGGAAAGTATCACATCATAGCTTTGTTCTTGTTCCAATGGCAAGGTTACACCATCTTCCTCACAGATTTCCACCTGTTGATGATACTGTCGCATATTCCTTCTGGCTTTTTCTACCATTCCTGATGAACCATCTATCGCTTTTACATCATGTCCCAGACGCGCTGCTATGATGCTCATAAAACCCGGGCCGCAGCCCACTTCTAAAATACGAAGGGGCTCAGGTCCAAGAAGTCTTTTCAATTCTTTTGTCCAGTGAGATACCGTTCTTTTGTTACTCAATTGTTTTTGGATCATATCATCATAATCACCGGAATCTTCTGTCCATTTATTCTCGATTTTTTCAAACATTTTTTTTACTCCACTACATCCAGTGTTGCCCAGTTAATGCCTTCATAGGCAGTCGGTGCAAGCTCTACATTGGTCAGTCTGGTATTATTATAAATATAATCACGGTTCGGATAATACAGCGGCACTGTTACTGCCTGATCATTGATACGTGTAAGGATCTTATCGTATAATTCCGTACGTTTTTCTTCATCCTGTGTTTTTAATACTTCTCCGAGATCTTTGTTCAGCTCCTCATCGTACCAGTTTACTGCCTTTGCTCCATCTTCCGCGTAGAACATTGATTTCAGGAAACCATGAGGCATCCAGGAGTCTTCATAGCTGCGGTAAATGCACAGATCGTAGTCTCTGGTGTTCCAGATCTCATCAAAGTAAGCTGCAGATTCTTTTTCTACCAGTTCAACACCCACACCAACCTTCTCATATTCAGATTTCAGGTATTCACACAGTGACTTCCAGGAAGCATATTCTTCAGTCTGGAATACCAGTCTGAGGCTCAGTGGTTCTCCGTCTTTTTCTACAATACCATCTCCGTCTGTATCCTCATATCCTGCTTCCTTTAACAGTTCCTTTGCTTTATCCGGATCATATGGATAACCCTTGCTGTTTTCTTCTGTTACATAAGGAACTGTCGGAGACATAAGTCCGGTTGCCGGATTGCCGTAACCATCCAGCAGATCATTTACAATGCTTTCTTTATTTGTTGCATAATTCAGTGCCTGACGTACGTTTATATCCTGAAGCGCCGGTGTATCATAATTTTCGATCAGATAGTAAGAAAGTGTGGAAACCTGCTGTTCTGTCGATAAATTTTTATCTGCCTGGATAATACTGAAGCTTTCGGATGGAATATCCTGAAGATTCAGATCTGCCTCTCCACTCTGAAGTGCCATCACTCTGGCATCACCGTCTGCCACCTGTTTCAGAACTACTTTATCAATATTTGGTTTCTCACCGTAATAATTAGGATTTGGTACCAGGACAACCTCCTGACCGCTTTCATAACTGTCGATCATCCACATTCCGGTACCCACTTCCTGACAAAATTCTCCGTCTTCATCCATTGCACTTTCACAGGTGAAACGGAATGGTCTTGGATAGCTGAATTCGATCAGCAGTGTATAGCATGGTTCTGCAAACTTAAATTCTACAGTATAATCATCTACCTTTGTAACATTTTCCAGTTTGGCTGAAAAGTTACCAATCACATCCTGTTCCACCCATCTGTTATAATTCCACATCACATTGTCTGCATTAAACACTGTACCGTCTGAGAATTTCACATCTTTTCTTAAATGAAACGTATAGGTTGTGCCATCTTTGCTGATATCCCAGGATTCTGCCAATGCCGGTTTAATTTCTCCATTTTCTCCATAACGCACCAGTGGATCATAGATCATTTCATAAAGACGAAAGTCCGGACCACTTTTTGTAGGGTCACAAAGTTCAGGAGTCAGATCAATGGATGTCATTGCCGTAACTACTTTTTCCTCTTTTGCCTGTACATTGACACCTGTCAGTAAAGTTGCCGCCACCATGCTCAATGCTATCAGTTTTGCTACACGTCTTTTCTTCATTTCTTCCTCTCCTTTGTTTGTTTTATATTTTACAGCATATGACATGCCGCAAAATGTCCTGTTTCAATTTCTGTCAATTCCGGTATATGCTCTCTGCATATATTTGTACATCTTATGCACCGGTTCTGATATGGGCAGCCCTGTTCCGGAATGGTATCTGAAAATATTTTCTTTTCCTGCGATCCGATTCTTCGCATTTTCGGTTCTTTTACCGGAATAGAATCAAACAGATCTTTTGTATAAGGATGTACAGCAGTCTCCTTTAAGCTGTCCGTATGATCGATAAACTCGACCACGCGTCCCTGATACATGATAGCCACCTCTTTGCAGAGATATGGAACATTGGACAGATCGTGAGTGATCAGTAAATAGGTCATCTCATATTTTTCCTGCAGTTCATTTAACAGATGCAGGATCTGCTTTCGTATGGAATAATCCAGACTGGATACCGGTTCATCACAGATCACAAGTTCCGGTCTTAATACCAATGCTCTCGCAATATTAGCTCTCTGACACTGACCTCCTGAAATCTGTCCAACATAACGGTTGCGAATATCCGGATCAAGCCCCGTCTGGATCAAAGCTTCTTTTACCCGTTCTTCATACTCTCCCTCTTGCAATTTTTCATGTAATTTCAAAATTTCCAGAATATTTTCTCCAATGGTATAACCGGGATCAAATACCCCGCTGCTGCTTTGAAAGACCATCTGAAGATTCTTGCGATATGGACGAAACTGCTTTTCAGACAAATCCTGCATTTCCTGTCCCTGAAACCAGAATTTTCCATCTGTAGGTTTCTCCAGGCCGGCGATCAGCTTTCCGAATGTAGTTTTACCACTTCCACTTTCACCGATCAGGGCCATGGATGATCCTGCGTGGATTTCCAGACTTACATCATCCACTGCCTTCACAATTTTTTTCTTGCCATAATATTTTTTTAAATGTTCTGTCTTTAGTAACGTACTCATACTTTTCCCCTATAAAACTGCATCCAACAGTTTTTTTGTATATGAATGCTGCGGATGATAAAAGATCTCTTCAACTGTTCCGTTTTCCACTATTTCGCCGTCTTTCATGATCGAAACATCATCTGCGATCTCTGCCACCACACCCAGATCATGCGTAATAAATAACACACCCAGATTTTCTTTCCTGGATAGCTGATAGATTTCTTCCAGGATCTGCTTCTGTACGGTTACATCCAATGCTGTCGTCGGCTCATCTGCAATCAGATAATCCGGTTTCATGGACATGGCAATGGCGATCATAACACGTTGGCACATACCACCAGACAATTCGTAAGGTTTTTTCTTCATCAGTTCTTCCGGATCACGCAGATTCATCATCCGCAGACTTTCCAACGCAGCTTCCCTTGCCTGTTTTTTGCTCATTCTGCGATGTTTCCTCAGTCCTTCCAGAAGCAGTTGTTCAACTGTAAAAAGCGGGTCAAGAGCAGCGGTCGGATCCTGAAAGATCATTCCGATCCTGTCTCCGTATAACTGTCGTTTTTCTTTTCCTGATAACTTCAGAAGACTCTTTTCGTTCAGTGTCACATCTCCGGATATCACCTTTCCATTTCCTGCAAGCAGATTCATGATCGTCAGAGAGGTAACTGACTTGCCGCTTCCGCTTTCTCCCACCAGGGCATGGATCCTTCCGCGCTTTACTTCCAGGCTGACATCTTTTACTGCATGAACCATTCCGTGAGAGGTCTGAAACTCCACATGTAATCTTTTTACCTTTAGAACATCATTTTTTGTCTGTTCCATTTTGTATTCCCTCCCCCAGATAATTAAATGCCAGAACAATGATCATGATCAGTATACCCGGATAAAACATCAGTCTTGGATAAGTCTGGATATAACTTTTACTGTCACTAAGCATGATCCCCCATTCCGGTGTCGGTGCCTGCACACCAAGGCCGATAAAGGAAAAACCGGCAATTGACAGAATGATCGAACCGATTTCCATTGTTGCCAGTGCGATCACAGATGGCAGGATATTTCTCAATACATGTCTGAATATGATCCTTGCGTGGCCGCAGCCTCCGGCTTTTAGTGCGGTCATATAATTTTTATTTTTTTCCTGAAGTGTCAATGCACGGGCAAGCCTTGCATATTCTGCCCAGGATACGACCGATAAGGACAGGATCAGATGAGCGCCGCTGGCTCCTACGGTTCCTGCAATGGCAAGTGCAACAATAAAGACCGGCATAGCCATAAATACATCAATGATCCTCATAATTATCGAATCGATTTTTCCACCTACATATCCGGCAAACAGTCCGATCGGCACCCCGACACATACGGTGATCAGAAGCACCGTAAAGCTATAGCTCAGTGAATACCGGCTGCCCCAGAGAAGTCTTGATAAAATACATCGTCCCAGCTGATCAGTACCTAAAGGATATGCCGCCGACGGATTCTTTAATTTTATCGAAACATCCACAAGTAGTGGATCATGTGGCGCCAGTACAGGTGCAAAAATAGCTGCCAATACAAAAATTATGACCACCATCAATCCTATTTTTGTTTTTGGTGACCGGAATACCTGTTTCCAGTACAGATTCTGGATCATGCTTTTTTCTGTTTTCTGCTTTCTTCTGCTTCCCATTCTATGATCTCTCCTTTACTTTAACTGGATTCGCCGGTCAATCGCAGAATAGGCGATATCCACAAGAAAATTTAATACTACAATGCCAACAGCCAGAATAAAGATAAAACATTGCAGCACCGGAGTGTCTTTTGAGATCACGGATTTCAATGCCAGATTTCCGATTCCCTGAATTGAAAAAATACTTTCTATCACAGCTGAGCCACAGAAAAAACCAATCACAATTGATACCAGACGTGTCAGCACAGGAATCAGGATATTTTTCAGACCATGACGCAAAATTACATTTACAGATGACAATCCCTTAGCTCTGCTGGCACGTATGTAATCCTGCTTCAGCACCTGTATCATATTGGTACGGATCAATCTCGTCATAATTCCAAAGAAACTGATATCCATGGCAAATGCCGCAAGAATCGGGATGCCTCCGGCATCTCCTCCGATCACGGAAATCACTTTTAGCTTTACTCCAAATATATAGAGCAGCATCAGACCGATCCAGAAAGACGGCATAGATACACTGAGGGACGACAAAATGCGAATGACTTTATCCAGAACTCTGTTTTCATAAATTGCCGACAAAATTCCGAGAGGGACTGATACGATCATCAACAATAAAAACGAAGTAACTGCCAGTTTAAATGTCTGTGGAAAATATCTTTTTAATTCCTCAAAAGCCGGTTTTCTGGTAGAATATGATTTTCCAAAATCGCCATGAAGTGCCTGATCCAGCCATTTCCCGTATTGTACCAGCACCGGCTGATCCAGTCCTTCCTCATGCCGTACTTCTTCTATCTGCTCCGGTGACGGGTGCTCGTATTTTTTCTCCGCCAGAACTCTGGCCGCATCACCTGCCGATATAAAACTCAGCATAAAAATAATAAATGTAACCGCCAGAACTACCGGAATCATAAATATAAAACGCTTTGCAATTACTTTTCCCATTTTCATTTCTCCTCATTTTTCATCTGTTTATTCGGTTAAAATAAAAAAGGCTGATATGATCCAGCATCATATCAGCACAAAAAACAAACCTCCACCTCAGGCAGAGCTTATTCCTTCTGTATCCCATCCGAATCAGAATTCTTCTGTCAAAAAGGCAAGTCTCCTGACTCCAGTTCTTCCTACTTACCATCTTCCCGGATCTCTCCAGTGATATTTTGGTTTTCGTCCCTGTCACAGTAGCGGTGGCTGTTCTGGCATTTCACCAGATTCCTTATTAAGTACTTTATACACCCTTCTGACTATTCAATTTTCATAGTTGCAACGAATAAGTACATAATATCATACTTTTCTTTTTATATAAATAGTTTTTCTGTCAAATATGAAATATCTGAACATTTCATATTAAAACCCGGATATTTTCCGCCTGTATATCATTATAGATTCCTCAAGTAAATGACATTATGTATGAACAGTGACTTCTTTATATTTCCGTATAATGATCATATAACTTACGAATAATAAAACAGCTGCGCTGCTCCATGCACAGATCTCTGCATAGTATATTCCATCTTCGCCGATCATTTTTGGCAGCAGCAGCGCAACACTGACACGCATTATAAATTCTGCAATGCCGCTGGCAAGCGGAATCAAAGTATTACCCAGGCCCTGGATAGCGGAACGATACACATACAGCAGATACAGCACCCACAAAAAAACAGCCATAATAAACAAATACTTATATGCTATATCCAATACCTGTCGGGTCTGATCCGGTTCACCGGATACAAACAGGGACAGTACATTACGTCCAAACAACACCATCATACCGGAAATGAAAGCCGAAGTGAGCACTGCCATATAAGTGCCGCTGCGCACACCTTTTCGAATCCTCTGATATTTCTTTGCACCAAGATTCTGGCCTACATAGGTTGTAATAGCATATCCATATGAAACGGCAGCCATCTCCAAAACCCCATACAGCTTGTTCGATGCCGTAAATCCCGCCACAAACAGAAAACCAAATCCATTGATCACATACTGTACCACAAGTCCTCCCACGGAGATGATCACATTCTGTATCGCAAGAGGAACTCCCAGTTCCAAAAGCCGCAGGCTCATAGAGGGCTGCCTGTAAAAGTCCTTCTTTTCCAGGCGGATATCCGGGATTTTACGTAATACGATCAAACAGTACAAGGCTGAAAATCCCTGTGCGATAACGGTTGCCACTGCTGCTCCGGCTATACCCCAGCCAAAAACCGCCACAAATAACAGATCCAGTCCCACATTGATCACTGCTGCCACTGTCATTGCGATCAACGGAGATCTGCTGTTTCCAAGTGCCCGAAGGATCGCTGCAAATATATTATAAGCAGCTATGATCGGGATTCCTGCAAAGATCAGCCGCAAATATAGCATTGTCAGATCAATGACATTATCCGGTGTCTGTAAAAATAAAAGAACATGATAAACTGTACCTTCACTTACTGCGAGTACGACCACAGACAGTAATGCTGTCATGATATAGCTTTTCGCTACTGCACATTTCAGATTTTCCTTTTCCCTTGCTCCATAATACTGAGATACAAGAATAGAAAAACCCTGTGTAATACCTGTCATGATCCCCAACACCAGCCATACCAGCCAATCTCCGGCACCTACTGCCGCCAGTGCTTCAACTCCTACCACTTGTCCGACAATCATGGTGTCTGCCATTGTATAAAACTGCTGAAAAATATTTCCAAGCATCATTGGTATGGCAAAAGTTATGATCAGTTTTCCAGGAGATCCGGCAGTCATATCTTTTTCATTGGTTCCCATAAGTGTCTCCTTTTCTTTTCATCCTTATCCGCTATTTTACAAGGGACTCTTACGAAACACAATCCTATTTTTCCACAAAGTTTTTCTCATATTTTTGGTAGCTATTACATCTTTATAATCATTATTTTTAATGGAGCATTTTTGCCACGCCTATCCTAAAACTCTTTCTTCTTCATAGCTCTCATACTATACTTATACGAAGCAAACCATATAAGCAGACTTAGCACAATAAGGGCAATCGCGATTTCAAAATCCCCTATTCCCCCTATCATATGCAGAATACTTTCTTTTAATCCCAAGTTAGTCTTCACAAAAGATCTAATTGTATAACAAATCGCAAAAATAATTAAAATTGCGATTGGCAGCACAATTCGCCCTTTCTCTCCTTCGAACCTTATCCTGATCGCGATCATAATTCCCGCAATTGCCTGAAACACAAAAAATGTGATCAACTCCATTGCCAGCATTTCCAGATCAAACACCTCTTCAGGATTTATGAGCACCATAATTCCTGCACAGATCATTCCAATGCACCATCCACATGCTGTCATGATAAAGGAAAAAATATATTTTTCTCTGACATATATTTTTTTATTTACGGGTAAAGAAAATAAATATGTGTAACCATGGCCATTTTCATCATAACTGATCGTATTACCTGAATATATCGCCAGAACAGATGGGATATACATTGCAATGAAAGCAGCTGCCTTTTTTCCTGTAAGTATAAAAAACAATGCTACAAACACTAACACCAAAAAAAGATTACCACCCTGTCGAAAAAACAATCGAAAATCCTTTTCCAAAAGCCCTCTGATTCCTTTCATCATCTCCCACCTCCTGTCAACATCAGGATCACCTGATCGAGTGATCCGTTCTCCACTACGATTCCCGGATAATTTTCTATATAATACTGCTTCTCATTCGTCAGACAGGTAATTCCAAAAATCTCTTTTTTCTCTTTTAAAAGATATCTTTTATCTACTTCCTGATATTGTTCCTCACTGACTTTCAACACTGCATATTTTTCAAGAATCGTATCCATCTCTTCATGAAGTACAATCTTTCCTTGATGAATCACATAAATGTCATCACACAGATGTTCTAAGTCCGAAGAAATATGTGAGCTGATCAGGATACTTCTCTCCGGCTCTTCTTCCATATACTCTCTTAAAATATCCAGCATCCTCTCCCTCGCTCCGACATCAAGCCCTGCTGTCGGCTCATCCATAAAATTAGGCATCCCTCTCCCAGCCCTCTAAAACACTGGCTTTAACGTCAGAGACACGAGTGTATCGTGTTCACTATTGTTCTCAAAGCGTTAGCTCTACTCCTTCTTGTTCCAGTGCAGCACTCAACTGTTTTGCATAAGTCACCTGTCCACACTTTTTCATTCCATATAAGATTCTTAAACATATATTTCTTTGTTTTAGTTTTCTTATGAGATATGTTCCGTCAAACGCCTTAGAGACTATGTCATCATGAACCTCTTCCAAATGTTCAACCGCTAAGAAACTATTACTCATCTCACTAAAACATAATAGTGTATTTAATGTATTCATAGAAATGCTGGATAAATATTTTTTCAAAATCTCCCCATTCTTTTGTATTTTGCGTAAATCGAACCCTATCTCTTTACCCTTGTTGTCAGATTTACTTTTCTCAGAATAGTATCTAACCAATGAAGCGTATTCTTTTAATTCATTTTCTGTAATTGACCCGAATACTTTCTCGCATCCAATATTTACCGAAAACTCTCTATTTTCCTTAATTAGATTTACAGCATCTGAAAATTCTTTACTTCCGAGATGATATTCTTGCTTAATCTCATCTTTGACTTCTTTGAATTTCTCTGTTCTCCATTCTTCATATACAGGAAGCCGCTTCGAAATATCCCATATATCTGCTCTCGACAAGCTCTTGGTAAATGTTCCTAGCGAATATTCAAAGATACAATTATCCAGAAAATATATCAAATCATCAAATTTTTTCATTACTTCCTTAAATTCTGTTTCTAACAATTCAATACTTACATGAGAAATTTTGTTTTTTATCATATGTGGTTCATCTTCTTTATTTAGTTCATATTTGAAGGCATCCCCCTCTTCATCGAAATAATAAAAGTAAATCATATCTTCTATATTCTCAAAATATGCAGGAATTCTTCTGTCAATATTCTTCTTATCACATGCTAATTTATATAGGCATTCAATACTATGCGTGTGTAATTCTTTTTTTCTTTCCTTTAAGACTTCCTCAGAATAACATATCCCTTTCTTTTCCTCTATTCGCCATAACATTTTTATGACAATCTTCAAAGATAGCTCAATACTGTGTCTGGCGTTATAAACGATAGGATATACTAACAGATCTTCAACTTCGGAACCTGTTTTCAATGATTCCGTCAGAAGTTCAACGGTACGCTTGAACCCATTTCTTATATCCTCATCGGTAGTTCCCCCATTGTCACCTACGCATGCAATAATTGTATCTTCTTCATGAAATTCAAACGGATTTTCCATCTTCTATCATCCTCTTTCTTCGAATTTAACTTATCGATAAGTATATCATAAATACAATTTATGCACACCTTTTGTTATCTACACTTTTATATTCCAACCACAACAACCGGGAAATTCTTCCCGGTCGTTGCAGATTATTTTCTAATTCAGATTATAAAGTTTTTAATACGTTCAGGTCTTTCTTGTTTAAGGCTTTTCTCAATCTTACATTTTCTTTTTCCATTTGCTCTTTTTCACGTTTCAGCTCCCGGATCTGTTCTTCTAATACATTGATCCGATTCTTCAGTACAATGTCACCTATGTATCTTTTGGGGTCTATCATTCCTGCCTGCTGCTCCAGAGCACGATCCATTTCTTTTCTGACCGTTTCATTCTTATAAAAGAATCCTCTGGACAATCCTGTCCTCTTTGTCAGTTTTGGGACCGTCACTTTTTCCCGTTCTGTCAGCATCTGCCTGATTTCTGTCACTGCCCTGTTTACTTTTTCTTCACTGGCTTTTTTATTGCAGGCTATCATCGAATCGTATTTGTTCATATTCTTCCTCCCATCCTTCCAGACATTCCAGTACCATCTTAGATAATCGGTTTCTTGTTTTTCGTGTATCATCTGCCAGTATTTTGTTGCTCATCTTTCTGTAATACTTTACATTTCTCAGGCTTCTATGCCCCAGTAGTCTTGCGATTGTCCAGTCATCCACATGCATCTCGGCAAGCTTCATGCCATAAATATGCCGATACATGTGAGAACCGAATCCAAAATATTCTCCCTTATCATCTCGGAGATTTTCCTGATATATTTTATCTGTAATTTTTTGCTGGACTGTAGCATATTTCATTGGTTTTGAAGGATCACTTAAACTTGTAAAAATGTATTTACCTTTTCCGTGCTCCTTTTCTCTGTATCGAATCGCTTCCTTTATTAAGGCAGCCAGTTCCTGACTAATCGGTTTTTCATAAAAATGTGTTTTCATTTGGTGGATCTGTATTATGGTTTCACCGTCTTTTTCAATCAGGCAGTCTGTCCTGAGTGTCAGTGTATCTGACATTCTTGTTCCAAGCATTTGATGAATAAGCATAAGTCTCGCCGTCTGCACATCCACTTTCGTAAGGAAAGCATTAAATCGCTTTAATTCCTGATCGGAATAAATTTTGATTTCTCCCCTTATATCTGGTGGAATATCCCGATTCAAAATTAAATCCTTTACCTGCGGATATTGATAGACGTCAGCTACCATATTCAGCAATGCCCGCAGTCTCGTCAGCTCCGCCCGATATCTTTTTGTCCCGGTATCTTCTGTTTTCATGTATATCAAATACTCTTCCATGATTTTCCTGTCCAGCTTTGAGCAGGAATCTACTTCTTTATTGTTTTCCTTCAGATATCTTGAAAACCTTCGAATGGCAGTCATTTCTTTTTTTACAGTACCGATGCTTTCTGTTTTCAGTTGAAAATAAATTGCCTTTTTTACTTCCTCTCTGAGATCCTGTTGGGAGATTTCCTTAAAATTTATAATTCTGGTCGTGCGCGTCAGATCCTGTTTCACTTGTATATCAAGTTTTTCAAGTTGCCAGACATCCTTTGTCATCTCATCTACATCAGCATCTCTTAAATCAAGGAAATAATCTATTAATCGGTCAATATAGTGTAATGTCTTTGCCTGTGATACCGTTTCATTCCCACAATGGGATTTTGAAATTTCTGTCAGGGGCAATCCCTGCTGTAAAAGCCATATTTTCATCTGCTGCTTCCATTTTTCTTTGTCCCAGTCCAAAAAACTTTCCGGTCTGTCTCTTCTGGTTTGCAGCATTTTACATAAATGATGGTAAAATCTTCTCTCAGTATAAAATTTTTCCGCCCCAAGCTGTTGTCCTCTGTATTTCAGGAACTTCCTCATTTCTTTCTGCATCTGTACAGACGGCAGTAAATCAAGGTCATACGAAGGTTCTGTTCCCATTCGTATTTTTGAAATTTCACTTGCTTTCTCATAGGAGTCCAATTTTTTTATGTAAAATTTATTTTCCACGTTTGCACTTCTTGATTCCTGATGCCAGGCTGTTTTCTCCTTTCCTGAAAAACTCCTGATTCGCTGCTGAAATTTTCTTTGGCATAAAATCCACATACTGCTGTGTCATCTCTTCATAATCATGTCCCAGATAGTCCCGGATACTCTGAAGAGGGACTTCGTCATCATATAACAGAGTCGCTATCGTATGGCGGAAATCATGTGATTTAAAATCATACCCTTTGAAAATATCCTGCCTCTTATTAAACAGTTCTTTCATTTGCCACTTAAACGAACCATACTGATATGCCCCTCCCCGTTTGTTTTGAAAAACATAATCCTCACTTCCAATATGATATTTTTCCAAATATCTTTTCATAATCTTATAAAGAACATCTGGAATCGGTACTCTTTTGTATGTTCGCATTTTCATCTGATAAACCTGTATCCACGCATCTCTTCCCTGCCAGGAATAAGCATCCCCTTTCAGGGTGCATACTTCACTGATCCTTAGTCCAATCAGCATAGAATGTAAAAGGATCAATCTTGGAATTTCAGGGAAATTTTTTAATTCTCTCAGAATCCTCTCATATATTTCCATCTCTACGCTTCGGTTATTATGACAATGTATTTCTTTTTTCAAATAATACTCATAACGAAATGGTATCCTGTCTATGATTTCTTTCGTCTGCAGATATTCATATAGCTGATAGATTGCTATAACAATATCATTAAAATAAGAAGCTTCTTTTAACTCAATTATCTGGAAATATTTTTTTATTTCGGTTTCTGATGCAAGTTTCAGCTCCATCGCGGTTTCTTTTTCCATCCACATGACAAATGCCAGAATCCTGTAGAATTCGGCTTGTATGCCACTCATTGCCAAATGTGTAACACCCAGACAGTATTTCATGTATTCCTGCAAAATTTCCCGGTTCTCTCTTTTTTCTATGCCCATAAAGGAAAATTTTTTCACAGGATTGGATGGGTTGACTCTATATTGTTCCAGATGCAGTCTTTCCAAATACCAGACTGTTGAATCCCATAAAATATTCTTGGCATGGCAGAAAAGATATTTCTGACATTCTCGGAGTTCTCTTTGTGCAAGCTCTTTTGCATATGCCGTATCTGCATATTTTTCAAGTTTATCGGCCTGTACCTGTGTAATATATCTTAAATCCTCAATATGTTCCTGCATACAAAATTGATATACCACCTTCAAACCGTTTAACCGCATTGTGCATTCTCTCAGCATTATGTCACGCAGTACGACATCTTCGATAATTTCTAAAAGCTGACGCTTGCATAGCTCTGAGCCGTTTACACGAAAATCCCAAACTAATTTATCAATGGCAACTTTGCAGTCATATCTTTCTGCGATTGCCGGATTTGGGTGATATGGTAAAAAGAGCAGTTCGTGGATTAAATCTGTATTCTTTGCTATCTCCTGCTTTCCTTTTAACGTATTGGCATGCTTTCTGATTGCATATAATTTTGCCTTATCCATTCCACGTAAATAACTGCGTACTGCTGAATCAGAATAAGTGCTTTTCAGATATTTCCGATAATCCACTCTAAGCTCATAATCGATGTCTGCTATATGCCACACTTCATTTTTTACCAAGTATGCTTTCAGACAGCCTTTTCCAGAGTTGCTGTCCATGCTTTCATCTAATTCCCGGCTCAGTTCTTCTATCTTCTTTTCCCGTTCTTCACTTGATGTCCATTGTTCTTCCGGCTCCCAAGCAAACACCCTTCTTGCCGGCATCTATCTTCACCTCCTGCTTTCCAAAAACTGTTCTACTCCGTAAAGTTTGGAATATCGGCGGTAAAATTCCTGACTTGCTGTTTTCAGCTTGTCATCTAAAACATTCAGATATCGTATGGTTGTATCGAGATGCTTGTGTCCCAGTGCCTGGCTGATCATTTCCAGCGGCCAGTCTGCTTCCCACCTCGTATTTGCATAATATCTTCGAAGCATGTGCGGTGTGATCTTGATCCCAGTCTTTTTCTCCATGCGTTCAAACATATCGTAGACGCTGTCTACTCTTAACGGCTTCCCTATGGTATCCCCTTTGATGTTAATAAACAGGTATTCCTGTTTTTGCAGGATGTCCCAGTATTCCCCGATATAATAAAGCAGGAATTCAAAGGTATCATCGCTCACCCGTCCTCTTCGCTCTTCGGCATTTTTTGCTCTTGCATCGTTTTCATTATCATCCCGGAAGTCTACCCGGATCTCATGGTTTTCGTAATCGATGTCTTTGGTATAATCAATTCCCAAAATTTCACCGATGCGGAATCCCAGTTCCGATGTCAGTAAGATCAACACCTGATCCCTGCAGTTTGTACAGGCTTCTAAAATCGTTACGATTTCGTTCCGTTCGGCTGCCCGGACGTTTCGTTCCTCTTCTTTTAAGTATCCTTTAAATGACCGGGAGCGGATGGTTCTTCTGACCCCGATGGCATTTGCCTTTGTGATCGGCTGATTATAGGATAATACCGACAGGCAGGAACCGTTATTTCTGACTACTTCTAAAAAAGAATAAAACCTGAACACTTCTTTTAAGTAAGCGTTACAGGTTTTATTCTGCGGTTCTTTATCCAAATTGTCGGTATGTTTCCCAGCTTTCAGCCATTTCAGATATTCTGCGAAAAAATCATATTGCGTTTCGTAATCCATTCCATAGACATCTTCTGCTTCATGTTCTTCTTCCAGCAGATATTCCCAGTAGTAGGCAAGGGCAAATGCATTTCTCCGTATAGTATTCGGGGAACGGTTTGCCCGCACCTGATGCATTAGATACTTGCTTGGCAGCAACACAATTTCCAGTGTTTCCATATCCCGTATAAAGAAATATTTTACGGAACCTTCTCGCTGCATTTCCACTTTATATCGCTTCATGTTGTCTGCCTCCTTTCCTCTAACGCTATACACAGTATACCCAACTCATGCCAATAAAGCTATCACCAATACCACCAATTCGCTCCAAACCGCCCCTGAAATACCACTAAACTTTTTGTCCTGTCTGCTACCCGGATCTGGGCAGAACCAATAACGCCACGGATGTTCTCAGCTATAGTACCGCTCCACTTTCCGGCTTCGGATAAAATTTTCTACTTCTTCGATCCGTTCTGCCATCTGGCACTTTGGCAGTGCTTCCAGAACATCACTCCGATACCTGCCTTTCTTTGCTGTCCGGTGATCCAAAATGGACACAACGCAGGTGTCCTGCTCCGTGCGGATTGCCCGGCCGAATCCCTGCCGCAGCTTCTTCTGCATATCCGGGACTACGATGGTCTGGATGTAGGATTCCAGGGATCGGTACTGCTCCTTTTGTGCTTCATGGATGGGGTCCGGAACAGAAAATGGCAGTTTTACGATGATGAGAGACGATACCATGTCCCCCGGAAAGTCCACACCTTCCCAGCAGGAGCCGGCTGCGAACAGCACTGCATTCTCCATCTTCTTAAACCGTGCAATCTCTTCCTGGGAGTTTCTCCATACCTGCACCATCGGGAACGGGATCTGATCCCGCAAAAGCTGATGCACATTTCCCATCAGGGTATAAGATGTGAACAGTACCAGCGTATGCCCGTAAGTGGAACACACCAGATCACGGATCTGCCCGGCAAGCTGCTCGGCCTCTTCCCTGCTTCCCTTTTTCATAGGTCTTAAATGCTCCGGGATGTAAAGCAGACAGTTCTCTTTGTAACAGAATGGGGATTCTGCCACACACTCCCGGACGCCCGTTTCTTTTTCCAGCCCGGTCATCTGTCTGGTTCTTGCAAACCCGTTCCCGGCTTTTAAGGTGCCGCTGGTTAAGATCGCCGGAAATCCCCGGCTCCATAAAGTCGCATCCAGATACTTCGGGATCTCCCGGTTGACTGCCATAAAGGTTAAATGTCCCCGGCTGTCCTGCTGTAAAAACAAAATATATCGCTTGTCGTTCTTTAAAAACCATCCGAACAGCTCTTCCATCTCTTCCATCCGCCGAAAGATCCAGTAAGGAATATTCCCGGCAAGCCTTTTGATCATAAGCTGAAGCCTTTCCTGCATCTGGGCTAAGGCTGTGCCAGCTCCCGGCGGAAAATAAAAACTTTCTTTTCCAGCCATGTCCTCTGTGCCATCTTTCCGATGCTTTCGGATCTCCGCCTGAAGTGCAGAAAACCCTTCCATCAGCCGTTTTCCATCCGTGCCTTTATGCTCTCTGCCTAAAAAGTAAGCAATCTCCTGCACATCTTCCCTTCCAATGCTTCTTCCATACATCTGGCTGGCGGCTTCCGGGAGTTTATGGGCCTCATCCACAACCAGAGCCCTGTAATCTGCCAGAAGCGGCCGGTACCCATTTGCCCGGTGCATGGCATCTGCCAGAAGATAATTGTGATTGCAAATCTGTAAAAAAATGTCCTCTTTCCTGGAACTATCCAGATGCTTCTGATAACGGCATTCTACTTTTCCCGGACACTCCCTAGGGCAGAATTTTGGTACGCACACCAGCCTGCGGTCAAAACCGCTCAGGTTATGTACGGAATCTAAATCAAAGTTATGCCGGAGGGACTTCAATGCCTCCATCTGTGCCTGATTTTTATTCTTGTCCCGGACTGCCTCTAATCTCTGGGCCAGCCTGTAATCGCATACAAAATGTTCCTTTCCCTTGCGGACGACTGCTTTTAATTCTCCCTGAAGCAGATCTGCTTTTAACAGTACATCCGATAAGAAAGGAACATATTCCTCTATGATGGCTTTCTGTAAGGCGATACTGGAAGTGGATACCACTACAGACCGCCTGTCACATCCCGAATAACCGGAATGCAGTACACTATATTTCCGCATCAGGATGCAGGCTGTCAGATAGGCATAGGTCTTTCCGATGCCGACGCCTGCATCACAGAGCGTGATTTCATTTTTCATAAGGGCATCCAGCATTTCATGGCAGAGACGGATCTGTTCTTCCCTTACATGAAGCCCGGCTTCCGGGAGAAGCTCCCGAAAGATCTGTTCCACTTCGCCATGTGCCCTTTTCTGATATTCATTTTTATAACACATTACTTCTCCTTGCCAGAAAGCTTATCTTACCGTACCCTTACGGACGGGTCTGGTCGCTTCCGGTGTATTTCCCTGTTCCTGCATTTTCTTTATGGCAGCATTCCCTCTTGCCATCATCCTTCGGATATCCGTCCGGGAAACATTCCATGTCCTTATTTTCTGAGGAGCTTTCCTTACCTGCTCGGATAAATGGCATTCACAGAGTTTCGGATATACCACCATTGCTTCCGGTAATTCTAGCGGATACTCGATCATGGGATGGTACACAATATCCCGGATCACCTGCTCATAACATTCCATCTGCATTCTTGCCGTACTGTCCTGATAGATATTTTTCCCTTTCATGGCACTGTAGACCTGCGATGAGATGTATCCCAACGCTTCAAAACTACAGTACCCATACGGAGTCACGCCGGAAAGGGAATCCGGATCTTTTAAGGCATTCAGATAAACTTCTTTTCCCTGGGCGATCAGCCACATCCGAAAATCGGAAAAACTGTCATCACTGCACCCTGCTTCCATCATAATACCTGCCGCTGTCCATAAGCCGTACTTATAAGCCGCATCCCGGTAACTGTAAACAAGATTGTGGAATTGGAGGACATCCTCCGGTGTCATGGTGTCATATAGAAGAGCTGCTGCTTGATCCACACTGCCGAAGCATCCAGATCGGTGCCGCACACTTCCTTTGCTTTTTCAATCAGATTCCAGAATTGATCCTTGCTCATTCCACTTCTTTTTGTTTCTTCCATCTGTTCTCTCCCCTTGATGTGACGTTAATACCACAAGAATACGGCTGTAGTCTCCTACAGCCGCATGGTATCTGATATCAACGACACACTTCTTCATTGATTTCTTTTTTATCTTGCTGTTCCGCATTTGACCTCGCACCCCCGGAACTATCCCTGTATTTCTTCTGGGAAAGGGGACACTACAGGCGGGCGGCTGGCCTGCCGCCGCTCACAGATGTCCTGGGGGTCTTTCTGATTACAACCCGGAGTCCATCTTCCGCTCTCTGGCTGGTAACGTGTATCATTATCCCCCATCCGTGATCCTGGCGAAAGGCTGCCACCGCCTTATTCACAGCTATGCTTTCTCGCTCCAAGTCTAAGAATCTTTACCCTATACTTAATCATGGCGCTCATACTGTCACGCTTCTACGGTTGGGAACGTACCTGTAGTGCCGATATTCACTTGCCAAAGAACAGCCGAGGGATGTCCCTCTGCTTACTAGCCGATGGCAGTGTATTTTTTTATTCACTTCACAAAAAAATATTTTATCTTGCAGCCCCGGATCTGTTTTTCTTCTTTGCCGGATTCTTTTGTTTTGCATCGTTCTTCCGGCTTTCTTTCTGTTCTTTTTCTTCTTCCGGCGGCATCTTCATCACATGGAGTTCTCCGTTAAACAGAGTAAAAATTTCCGGTGACTGGTATTTTTCTTTAAACTTTTCAATCTGTTCCGGTGTCAGCGAAGTAAAATCATCTTCTGTCAGCCCTACTACAAGGAAAGTCCCGGCTATCGCATCATAGACCTGTCCATGATCATCATATAACGCCCGGTTCAGTGGCAATCCCTCAAATTTTCCATTGCCGTTTAAAAGGATTCCAACTTCATCATCAAACGGATAGGTCATTTCAATGTCACCGCCTACCGCCTGCTGCAGATCCTCCAGCTCATTTGGGATGTGCTTGACATAGGGGGCCTTCATCGGCTCGACTACCAGTACCGTCATCATTTCTTCCTGCATTTCGGACACTTCTTTCTCATCCATCGTATCAATCCTCCTGTCTGTTCGTTCTAATAGTCAGCCGATGAGAACCTTTTGTTTTATTCAAATTTCATGGACTTTTTGATCTTTTCCCTTAATCTCCGCAGTCTTGTATAAACCGTCTGCTCCGGCAGTTCCATGTGATGACTGATCTCTTTTGGTGCATATCCCATCATCTTCAGGACAATCATCTGAAGAGTTTTCTTATCAGTTGATAACAGAATCTGAAGCAGTTCTTCGTTCTCCACGGTATCCAGCAGGGCTTCTACGCTCTCCGGCTGGGACTCTTTGGTTTCTTTTTCTTCCAGGAGCAGTTCCATACAGTCCAGAAGCGAGGTCTGGTGTTCCCGGAATCTCCGCTCTGCATTGAAATCGTCCCAGTCATACTCCCGAAGCTTCTGGATCGTCTCTTCATCCACGCCCTGTTCACGCAGGATCTTCTCTTCCTCTGCTTTCCACTGGTTCCATCTATATTCTTCTTTTGCTTTATTGTAAGCCACTTATGTTTTCCTCCGATCTGAATTTTTGCGAAATCAAATCGGAGTGTGGCGGTGCTCTGGTCCGTTCTTCCTGTCTACAGGAATGTCCGGCATTTCTGCTGTCTCCCTGCAAACACGGATCTCCTTTGTAATCATATCTTTACAAAGGCACAGTGTATCGGATGCACCTGTCAGTTAACGGTCAGGAAACTGTCAATTGACGGTCAGTTTTTATCACCTTCTTTCCAGAATAAATAAAATAAGACGAATAATCTTTTTACGGATCATTCGCCTTACTGTTGTTCGTTTTCTTTATTCAATTCAAATTTGTAACCTATATCCCTGACACTGACGATACAATTCCCAGCACCATCTTCAACAACATTCAGCTTTTTTCTCAGTCGCTTTACCAGACACCAGATGATATTTTTAATATCACCAACAGGATAATCTTTCCAGACAAGCTGGTAAATCTGTTCAAACGTGTATACTCTCATCGTTGTCGCTGCTAATAAGTATAAAAAATTATATTCTTGTCGTGTTAAATGTAACGCTACATCATTCCAAAATACTTTATGTTTCTTATGATCCATTACAAGTTTTCCCTTATCAATCATCGTTTCGGATTGCTTTTGAGTTATTTTTTGTTTATTATTTCGTCGTGACAATGAAAAAATCTGCAGATCTACTTCTTCTGTAGTGCTATTTATATCCATTACACAGTCTGCACCAGCGTATATTAATTCTTTTTTCCATGACATACACAATAAAGAAGAAGTATCCGTCAAAATAATAATTGGTATCTGCGTTATCTTTCTAATAGCAGATATAATATTACTTATGTTCTCTTTATAAAGGATCACTCCTATTATAAGCACATCATAAGAAAATAAACTCAAATTATGCAGTAAAATTTGTAGATTTTCTGCATAATCTGAGTTTATCTCATTGAATAGTTTTCGATATGATTGATTGTCAAAATATGCTAATATCTTGTATTTTGTGTCTTTCATATTTAATCTATTTTAGCAAAGCAACATTTTCTATTTCTTCACAGGAAAATTATCAAATGTATTGTCAATTTTTTGTGCAGCAATCCCTCTCATCGCATGCTCTTTCAGTTTTTGAAAACTTTCATCACTGACTGCATGTTCCATGCGACAAGCATCAACTTCTGCAGTTTGTGGATTAACTCCAACGGCTATAAGTTGATAGGTAAAAAAGCAATGGCGTTCGTAAATTTTTTCAGCCACATCCCGGCCAAGGTCGGTCAGGTGTATATAATGGTTTTCGTCTGTTGTCAAAAAACCGCCCTCTCGTAAAGTTCCTACTGCGTAACATACGCTGGGTTTTGAAACCTCCATGTACCGAGCAACATCCACGGAACGCACCATACCGAGCTTCTTTTGAAGTATAAGCACGGCCTCCAAATAATCCTCTCCGGCAGTATGAAGTTTCATAGGCAGCTCCTTTCGTCATTAAGCAAGACTCCAGCCAGCCGCACTCTTTCGGATATTGACAAAATCCTGATAGATACCAGACTGTTTCAAAAGTTCCTCATGGGTTCCTTGCTGTGCAATCTGGCCGTTGTCTATAACTAAAATCTGATCGGCGTTCTGGATGGTATTTAGGCGGTGAGCGATTACAAGCAGGGTCTTTCCCTTCACCAATTCGGAAATAGCCTCCTGAATATAGCTTTCATTGTCCGTATCTACACTTGCGGTAGCTTCATCCAAAATGACAATAGGCGCGTCTTTCAGAATACAGCGGGCAATCGAAATACGCTGTTTTTCGCCGCCGGAAAGTGTTGCACCGCCCTCACCAACCACCGTCTGGAATCCGTCGGGCAAAGCCATAATGAAATCATAGCAGCGGGCTTTTCTGGCCGCCTCATAAACTTCTTCTTCCGTGGCATCCGGCTTTCCCATGATGATATTGTTGTAAATAGTGTCCTGAAACAGATACACGCGCTGGAATACCATGCTGATCTGATCCATCAATTCCGACAGAGGTACATTGCGAATATCCACGCCCCTTATCGTCACATTGCCGGATTTTACATCCCAAAGTCGCGCCAGCAAGTTTGCAATGGTGGACTTACCGCTACCGGACGGTCCAACCAGCGCTGTCATAGAATTTTTCTTCATGGCAAAACTGATATGATGCAGAACCTCTTTATCCTGATAAGCAAATGTAACATCGTTGAGCAGGACTTCCGGCTGTCCCGGCTGTGCCTGAGCCGGAATATGCTGCTTGCCGTTGTCGGAAAGTTCCGGTTCATCCAATACCGCTTCAATACGATCAAGGGCAGCGTTCATAACGGTTAGTCTGGATGCTTCTCCATAGAGAGCCTTCAACGGGCCAAAAAGATCAAATACAAATAGCAGAACACCCAACACATAAGCCAAAGAAAGCGCACCGCTCTGTTCCAACACAATAGACAGGCCGAAAATTGCCGCAATACCAATACCGTAAAGGATATTCAGCCCCATTGTCCACGGGGTCATTTTTCGTTCAAAGTCAAGCGATGTATTTCTGGAACGCTTGAAATTGCCGGACAGTTCTTCGGATTTTTCTCCAAGCAGGTTATAGCTCTTAATAACACCAATGCCCTCCACAAAAGACAGCACCGCATCGGTCAGCCGTTCACTCTGCTCCTGACGGCCTGCTGCTTCTCGTAGGGAAACTTTGTTCATTCCCTTAGATACCAGCCATGCTAAAATAGTAACTATCGCAGCGATCAAGCCAAGCTGCCAATTCAGATAAAACATGAACGCCAGCAAAACCAGCGAGGACAGCAGATAGCTCATCATGTTTCCCAGCGTACTCATAGCGACTTCTTCAATGAACACCATGTCGGTACTGAGGACAGAACTGATCTTGCCAATATTGCCGGAAGTGAAATATCCCATCGGAAGTTTCCGCAGATGGCCGCCCAATTCGATACGCTTGTCAGCGAACATCAAATATCCCGCTGCACTTTGCAGGCTGTCACTAAGATAATGGACGAGCATCTGAACCAGCACAATAGCGGCAAGACCAAGTCCCACATAAAGGCAAGTCTGCCCGGTAATGGTCTTGTTTGCAAATCCACTCAAAACCACAAAGGCCAGAAAAATCGGCATTTTGGACAGAATGGATTCCAGAAACGCACAAACAAATGCGCCCTGAATACGGCTCTTATAACGGCCGGAAAGTTTCAATATTCTTGAAAACAAAGCAAACATTTATTTCCCCTCCTTTGCAGTGTGTACTTTCCACTCGGCGCTGTCTTGTGCCGCTTTCCACAACTTTTGATATTCAGGGCAGGACTGGATCAGCTCTTGATGTCTGCCCGTTGCAACCAGTTTTCCGTGATCCATAACACAAATCTGATCTGCGTTCATAATGGCTGGTAATTTGTGTGCAATAACCACAAGGGTCTTACCTTTTACAAGCTCTGCAATAGCGGCCTCCATCTTT
Organism: Blautia sp. SC05B48; assembly: GCF_005848555.1. Classification (NCBI taxonomy): domain Bacteria; kingdom Bacillati; phylum Bacillota; class Clostridia; order Lachnospirales; family Lachnospiraceae; genus Blautia; species Blautia sp. SC05B48. The sequence continues at coordinate 1,191,820 of NZ_CP040518.1, forward strand.
TCTTCGTTTTCAGGATCGGCATAGGCAGTTGCCTCGTCAAGCACCACAATAGGAGCATCCTTTAAGATTGCCCTTGCCAGAGAAATACGCTGGCGCTGACCGCCGGAGAGCATTTTTCCTGCATCACCAGCCATCGAATGAATACCCTGCGGAAGTTTCTCAAGGAACTCCATACACTGAGCTTTCTTTGCGGCCTCCACCACTTCTTCATCCGTTGCGTTCAGCCGACCAAGCCGAATGTTTTCGAGCAGAGAGGTATTGAACAGGTATTGATCCTGTGCCACATAGGAGATACGGCTGTTGAGTGCTTCAAGACTCATATCGCATAGTTTCTGCCCACCGATGGAAATACTGCCTTTCTGTGGGTCATAATAGTGAATCAGCAGTTTCGCTAATGTACTCTTGCCGGAGCCAGATTCACCAACAAGGGCTGTTTTCTGTCCAGCTTTTGCCGTAAAGGAAATGTCATGGAGAACTTCATCCTCAATTACAACAGGCTTTCCATCCGGGCCGGGCTGTGTGGCCTGATAAGCGAAAGAAACATGGTCATAAGTAATGGTGTCATCTTTCCCGTGGAACGCATCTTCTGTCTGCTGGAGCTCCGGCGCATCCAACACCTGCTCCAATGCAGAAATTTTATAGTTAAGCTGGGGCATGGTAGGCAGGAAACCGAGAGATTTCAGCAGCGGCATACCAATACTTAAAGAAAGACACAGTACCAAGATCAAATTAGGCAGAGTAGACCAGCCAGAGAGAACGAACCATGCGCCAACAGGCAAAGTCAGAATAATGGTGCATGGAAGCAGACTGCTGTAAATTGCCATCCACGGCCACGCCGCCTTGTACCACGCCAGAGTATAGTCCCGATAATCTGATACATCTTTGCGGAACCGCTCATAGGAATCTGCGTCCTTATTGAATACCTTGACAACTTCCATACCGTTAATGTACTCAATAATGGTATTGTTCATCTTTTGTCCGGCCATGTAGTAAGGCCCCATTTTCTTCATGCCAACGGAATACATCGTCATCATGGCAATCAGACTGATCGGAATGGATGCCAGCGACAGAAGCGCCAATTTCCAATCCACAAAGAACATTGCCACATAAACCGCAATAGGGATCATCAGGTTTGCAATTCCCTCCGGCATAGAGTGAGCTAGCAAAACTTCCAGACTGTCTACATCATCCACGAACAGCTTTTTGACTGTGCCGGTGCCTTTATCCTGAATGACACCGAGGGGCAGCTTTTCAAACCGTTTTTGAAGTGCCGTCCGCAGACGGAGCAGCGTGTCGTAAGCGGCTTTGTGAGAAAGATTCAGCCCCCAGCCATAGAAAAGGGCTTGCAGCACCAGACACGCCAAGACAAGAACCACGCGCAAAATGATAAAGGATGCTTCAATAGATTCACCCATGACCAGCGGCGCGATCACCTGATAAGCCAGCACAAAGGGCAAGACACCCATCAGGACGCTGACCAGCACGATGGCCGTTGCTGCATAAAGCCCCTTCTTATGAGGCCCTGCATACTCAAATACTTTTTGAAACATAATTCCAACCTCCTATCAGGTAAAATATTTTTCGGACAGCGTTTTCAAAATTTCTGGTGAAAGCCTTTGATTTTGAATAGCCCCGTCATCATCCAACTGAACCACCTCCGTACAGGTACGGACAATAAACTCAAAATCGTGGGACACCACAAACACGATCACACCAGAGCCTGAAAGCTGTTCGATCAGTTTGCTGACACGCACCATAGAATCATAGTCCAAACCACTGGTAGGCTCGTCAAAGTAGATTACCGGGCTGCCCTTTACGATTGCCGCACCGATAGTAACCCGTTGCTTTTGACCTCCTGAAAGGGATGCCGGATGCCGTTCCCGGTAATCTGATAGTTCCAGTGCTTTCAGTGTTTCATCCACTTTTTCTTTGCAATCGTCCCTCATTCCAAGGGATAGTTCTTCCTCCACGCTGCTGGCAAAAAGCTGATAATCCGTATCTTGCATGACAAGATAGGAAAGTGACCGCCGCTGGCGTGGTGTAAGTTTTTTTCCGTCAAAGCAGACCTCGCCGCGCTGCTGCTTTAGCAGACCCGTTAAAATAGATAAGAGGGTTGTTTTTCCAGCTCCGTTATGGCCCAGAATACCGATCACATCTCCTGCATGAGCTTCAAAGCTGACATTTTGAAAAATATCCGGCCCCTTCTTGTAGGCAAAGCCTAAATTGTGAACATTCAGCCGATGTGTCTCATCCTTTGTGTGCGGCTTTTCCTGATAATGTTCTGCATCGCGTTCCGGGTATGCTGTCCGCAGGCCATAAGAAATTCGTGTTTCTTCAGGCAGAGAGCAAAACTGTTCCCTTTTGAACTCATGCTCAATTTTTCCATTCTGAATCAGAAAGGCTCGGTCAATCAGATCGCGCAAATAATAAAAACGATGCTCTACCACAAAAATGGTGTATCCAGCGTGTTTCAGTTTTCCCATAATTTCTGCCAGCCGTTTGGTAGCGGCATAGTCCAGATTGGCCGATGGTTCATCAAAAATATATACTTTTGGCCCCAGCGCATAGACAGAACCGATTGCGATCTGTTGTTTTTCCCCGCTGGATAAAGCAAAGATACTTCTGTTTAAGTAATCTACCAATTCCAACTCTTTCGCCGCTTTTGCAATACGGTCAATCGTTTCCTCGCGGGGCAGTCCGAGGTTTTCGCAGCCGAAAGCCAATTCTCGCGTGGTATCCGTCATAAAGAACTGAGAACGTGGATCTTGGAATACCGTTCCAACCTGTCCTGCCAATTCAGACGGCTTCATTTCCAGCAGCGAATGGCCATCCATAAGCAGATCGCCTTGGATTTCTCCGGGATAAAAGTGCGGAATCAGACCATTAAGCGAGCGGATCAGGGTTGTTTTGCCGCAGCCGCTTCGCCCAGTCAAAAGAATAAATTCTCCTGTCTGTACGGTCATATCAATGCCACGGAGGGTAAAGTCTTTGCTTTCTTCATAACGAAAGCTAAAATTCTGAAATGAGATCATCGTCACACCCTCCATAAAATGATTTCCCCGATTTTAGTCTGGTCAATAAACAGCAACCCGACCAAAAAGAGGATACCCAACAGCGATACCACAATTTCCCGCCACGAAAAACGGATTGGCCGCAACGCATATCGTTTGCATTCCAACTCCAGACCGCGTGTTGTGCCGGATGCAGCCAGTTCATCGGTAACTTTCAAGCACCGCATTAGCAGAGGTATCAAAATGTATTCTATGGTTGCTAACGGATGGGATACTCGTTTCCACACGGTATCGCTGATACCGCGAATATCCATCGTGCTTCGGATTTGTCGATATTCAATCCGTAAAGTAGGGATATATCGGAACATAACAACAAGGGGGATTGTGACTGCCTGGGGCAGCCGCATCCGTTGAAGTGCCACCATTAAGTCATCCATGTATGTAGTTCGCAATATCCAAAGTCCCATCATCATGATAGGAATCAATTTTAAGACCGTCACGCCGAACACGCTCATAATCACACTTAAAACCGGAACTTGGACATAACGAAGCAGGGCATTGAGATAAGCAACAATAATATAGATCACTATCATTTTGACAGCCCATTTTCCACCGTTACCCAAGGCAATAAACAGCCCATAAACCAGCATGAGCGCGAGACTGACAACTTCTCCGGCCAGAAAATAACTGACAAAACCAATGCAGACCAAAAGAAGTATCTTGCAACGTGGGTCGAGGAGCGCAGAGCCATGTAGGGGCTGGCGCTCAATTATTTGTTTAATTTGTGCTTCTTCCATTCAAATGTCTCCCTATAAAAATCAAAGCGCGGGACTGTTCTCAGCCCCACGCTCTGAAGTCAGGCAGCCCGCTTGCCTGTATTGCCTGATAAAGTTTCAGGGGGCTGATCCTGTTATTTTACTGAAACAAGTCCAGCTTTGATAAAGTGTTTTTTCAATGCTTTCTGACCGATAAAGCCACCAATCAGACCGCCCACCAATCCGGCAGCAACAATGACTACCAGCATGGGAACGGAAGTAATGTTCAACATTCCCTGAATGTACTCCGGAGCAATATTGTTTTTCTCCATTGCTCCGACAAACGCGCTTTGAAGAAATTTGATAGGGCAGATAGCACTAAAAGCAAAAATAGCACTGAACAGCGCATAGGCTGTCATCATGGACTTCATTGTAATTTCATTCCGGCTCATAACCAGGAAATCGCAGATGACACCGCCAATTATCAAACCGATAGGAATGAACCAGAAAGCACCCACCAGCAGAAACAGGATAGCCTGAATTGCGGCGCAAATGGTAAACACGCCTTTCTTCGGTACCTTAGCCAGTAGAAGCATCATAACGATACCATTCGGGATTGCAACAACGGATGGGTAAAATACATTTGTTACCGGGCCAGCCACGCTCATAATGGTGCTGATAATCATGCAAATAATCCACATAAGGGCCGTTAAAACACCGATGAGAATAAAATCTTTCGCATTTAACTTTTGTTTCATAATACTTATTCCTCCTCCCTTTATTTGGAAAATAAAAAATGCGATGTGGTTAATCGTCTCTAACCACATCGCAAATTGTACCAATTTTCGTCGTTACATCCAACCCAAACTCGATTTCATTCTACCCAAAATCGGTATTTTTAGGTTTAGCCAATCGTATTTTCATCTTTATAATTCTTGGGTATTACCCCATATTTCTTTTTGAACGCAGCCGCAAAGTTGCTTGGTTTTGAATATCCAACCAGCATCGCGATCTGACTTACGTTCAAGTCACTTTCCAAAAGAAGCCCCGCAGCCTTTTCCAGTCTTTGATCTATAATATATGCGTGAACCGATGTTCCAAATAAAGAATTAAATCCTTTCGTCAGTTTAGAAACACTGATATTTACCTTTTTCGCCAATTCCTCACAGCTTGGTGCAAAAGCAAGCTGACTGTCAATAATCCTTTTTGCTTCGGTAATCGAATCCCTGTCACTTTTGGAAATGCTAATATGGTTCGATGAAAGAATACTGAGTTCCAATACTTCACTTAAATATACAGACAGCAATTCAAAAACTTTACTTTCCAAGAATAAATACCCTAAACCACCTCGGTATTGCGTAAAATCTTTTACCTCCGCAAAAATGTGCTCCATATACGGGGTAACGCTCACTTTTGAAATCCCTGTCAGTAATTTCTTTTCATAAGCGTTTATTTCACTATCTTCAAAGTAGTCATTCAAAATTTTGTGAAAATATGGCATGAGAATTTTTATATTCTTAAAAAGGAAATCTTTCTTCCCAGAATAACACAAATATTCCATTTTACCATGTCCCCGATAAATGCAGGATTCGCCTTTCTGGATGCTGACACTTTGACGTGCATCTGCAATATTCCACGATACGCCATCATTGAAGCAGAATAAAAGTTGAATATAATCTTCGCAGCTTACACCCTGCACATTCATATCTGAAAAATAGTTCATTTTCCAGTCTGATACAACAGCTCCTTGCTTTGTAACAACTTGCGAAATCTGACCTGTTCCCATATCAGCCGGAATATCTATTGTCACTGTCTGCGGAGAGTTGGAGAGCAGATCGTGATACAGCTTCGTCATATATTGGTTTGTCATTGTGCGCCCTCCTTTTCTAGTTAGTTGAAGCTAATCACATAATACTTTATATTTGTTTTTTAGTCAAGGTAATCTAAACTATTGACTACTCTCTAAGAGTCAACATATTAATTTTCAAAGTATACCATATCCCATGATCGTTCCGTTATTGATATCGTAGCTTCTCTGGTTCACGGCATCACTGGAGTTTCCCTCTACGGTGTATACGGTACTGCCCTCGGTTTTCTCCACGATTCCTACATGGTCTGAGGTTCCATCTCCGTTCCAGTCAAAAAAGATTAGGGTTCCGGGCTCTGGCGAGTATCCTCGGCTCTTCCATTTTCCCTTGTTCTGAAACCATGCGATTCCGTCATCACACAGAGAGAACTTCGGCATCTTACCGTTTTCGATTAATCCTGCCTGATCTCCACACCAGCTGGCAAAGCAGGCACACCATGCTACATGGCTGTCAAATCCATACCACGACCAGAACTTCTGGCCACCTTCATTTCCAAGCTGGGTAAGTGCCACAGATACAATCTGGCCGTTGCCTCCAAACAGGCCGGCAAACAATCCGCCGCTAGAATAATACCGCAGGACGTGAGGGACATATTCTGGATCCCCATAGGCACTCCAGCCATGTGAAGCCGCCTGTTCATTGGAAAACTGCAAAGCGTTTTCTGCACTGTAGCCCCCATAGTTTCGGAGAGCCCACGTTATGTATCCGTTACCGTAGTTATATCCTTGCAGAGACAGTTTCAGCTTGTCCATGTCCTGGGGACTAGTGCATCCGGCTTCCTTCAGGCAGTCCGCATAATATTGGATTCCCACTTGTATGGAGTAATCTGCATCCTGGATGGCATTGGGGCTGTTGGAGTACCGGGTGTTGTATGGGCACTCACTGCTCTGCATGGGATCGGTTCCCCGACCGCCGGATTCCTGCATCATGATCGCCTGTATCACCGAGACGTATTCGGGGATTCCATACTGATTGGCGTATTTCTGGATGGTTGATGTGTAGGAAAGGACTTCCTGGCTGAGTGCTTCGCTGCTCTCTGAGCTTCCCGAAAATGCGGCACCGCCAATAATTCCGACTATGATAACCAGAAGCAGAACCATGACCGCTCCGGCGGCTCCCAGTGCAGCTATCATGGACTGTACGGTTTTCGCTGCCGCTTCCACGGCGGCCTTGGCTGCCTTGAAGGTATTCTCCCCTGCCCTTGCCGTTTTCTGTATCCTGCGTACTCCATCGGAAGTCTGCAAAGCTGCTTTCTTCGCCGCCTGTTTCGCTGCCCTTCGTTCCATCTGCTTCTGCATCCGGGCTGTCAGGGCGTCGGAGCTGACCACACGGAGCTTCTGTTCTGGCTGAATGCTGATCTTCGCAGACGGAGGGGCTGTCTTAATAGTACGCCTCTGTATATTCTTCGGTATCCAGCAGGGCTTCTACGCTCTCCGGCTGGGACTCTTTGGTTTCTTTTTCTTCCAGGAGCAGTTCCATACAGTCCAGAAGCGAGGTCTGGTGTTCCCGGAATCTCCGCTCTGCATTGAAATCGTCCCAGTCGTACTCCCGAAGCTTCTGGATCGTCTCTTCATCCACGCCCTGTTCACGCAGGATCTTCTCTTCCTCTGCTTTCCACTGGTTCCATCTATATTCTTCTTTTGCTTTATTGTAAGCCACTTATGTTTTCCTCCGATCTGAATTTTTGCGAAATCAAATCAGAGTATGGCGGTGCTCTGGTCCGTTCTTCCTGTCTACAGGAATGTCCGGCATTTCTGCTGTCTCCCTGCAAACACGGATCTCCTTTGTAATCATATCTTTACAAAGACACAGTGTATCGGATGCACCTGTCAACTAACGGTCAGAAAACTGTCAATTGACGGTCAGTTTTTATCACCTTCTTTCCAGAATAAATAAAATAAGACGAATAATCTTTTTACGGATCATTCGCCTTACTGTTGTTCGTTTTCTTTATTCAATTCAAATTTGTAACCTATATCCCTGACACTGACGATACAATTCCCAGCACCATCTTCAACAACATTCAGCTTTTTTCTCAGTCGCTTTACCAGACACCAGATGATATTTTTAATATCACCAACAGGATAATCTTTCCAGACAAGCTGGTAAATCTGTTCAAACGTGTATACTCTCATCGGTGTCGCTGCTAATAAGTATAAAAAATTATATTCTTGTCGTGTTAAATGTAACGCTACATCATTCCAAAATACTTTATGTTTCTTATGATCCATTACAAGTTTTCCTTTATCAATCATCGTTTCGGATTGCTTTTGAGTTATTTTTTGTTTATTATTTCGTCGTGCCAATGAAAAAATCTGCAGATCTACTTCTTCTGTAGTGCTATTTATATCCATTACACAGTCTGCACCAGCGTATATTAATTCTTTTTTCCATGACATACACAATAAAGAAGAAGTATCCGTCAAAATAATAATTGGTATCTGCGTTATCTTTCTAATAGCAGATATAATATTACTTATGTTCTCTTTATAAATGATCACTCCTATTATAAGCACATCATAAGAAAATAAACTCAAATTATGCAATAAAATTTGTAGATTTTCTGCATAATCTGAGTTTACCTCATTGAATAGTTTTTGATATGATTGATTGTCAAAATATGCTAATATTTTGTATTTTGTGTCTTTCATATTTCTATTTTAAAAAAGCAACACTTTCTATTTCTTCACAGGAAAATCATCAAATGCATTGTCATTTTTTGCAAAGCACACTTTCTTGCCGCATGCTCTGATATTCGCATGTGATCAGGTACAAATGTGGGGCATTCATATTGCCCTATAATTTCCAACTTTTAATGGATTTTTCTTTTTCCCACATAGTTTTATAAAGAGGCACTGATTGCAATAATTCATCATGTTTTCCGCAGCCCTGCAAAACACCGTCAGATAAAACAAGTATTTGATCTGCATTTTGGATATAGGACAAAGTGTGTGATACAAGGAACACCGTTTTCCCCTTAATCATTTCTTCTATGCCCTTTTGTATTGCTACGGCATTTTCAGCATCCAGACTGGAAAGCGCCTCATCCAAAAGAATGATCGGGGAATCTTTCAAAATTGCCCTCGCAATAGCGACACGCTGACGCTCACCACCGGAAAGGCTTGCACCGCCCTCGCTGATAACCGTTTGATAACCCTGTGGGAGTTTTTCTATAAATTCGTGACAGTGAGCCTTTTTTGCCGCCTCTATTACCTGCTCGTCCGTTGCGCTCTGGTTTCCCATCCGAATATTATTCATCATGGTATCCTGAAAAAGATATACTTCCTGAAAAACGATACTCACATGACGCACCAGATCACTATGCTTTAATGTTGCCGCATCTTTCCCATTCAACAGAATCCGCCCGTTTTTCGGCGTCACGAATCCCAGAATCAAATTAAGGAGAGTAGATTTGCCGCTTCCAGAAGGACCAACCAATGCAGTGATCGTTCCGGGGTTAGCTGAAAAACTTACATGACTAACTGCTTCACGCTTTCCATCATAGCTAAACGATACATTTTCAAACCGTACATCGGCTTGTGTATCGGCAAACTGTGTAATTCCCTGTTTTTCATTTTCAGTCGGCAGGTTGTTAATTTCCGCTATATTATCCAACGATGCGTTTGCAAGATTCATCATTGCAAAGGAACCCATCAGAGCTTCCAGCGGACGGTAAAAAATAATACCCATGATTGCAAAAAACAAATAGGTTGCCGAGGCTAATGAACCAGAACGAACCATTGTAATGCCAACACCCAAACTCAAAAACAGCCCCAGATTCAGGCAGATCTTATAACCCATACTCCAATTCGTCAGCGTCGATTCATAACGGCCAGAAGCTGTACAATATCCGTCCACCTGATTCTCTACGAGCTTACCGGTTTGTTCCAGCCGGTATGCCTTGATCGTTTCCATACCCTGTACATATTCCAGCGTGGAATCAATCATTGCCACCTGTGCATTTTTCTTCTGCTCTCCCAGTTGAACCATGCTCTTTTGAAACTGCTGGTAGAGGATATAACCGGGGATGATTCCCACAAACAGAAGAAGCGCCATACGCCAGTCCACACTAAGCAGCATCAGAGCAAATACAACCGTCATGATCATGCTGGACACGAAACCGGCAATAATCTCCATGATATTCATTTCCACAAAACTTAAATCAGTTGTAAACAAAGATGTAAGCTGGCTGATCTTGTCTTTTGTAAAGTAGTATAGCGGAAACTGTTTGATTTTTGCCGCAATCGAAAGGCGTTCATCCCGCATCATGGCATAAGATACCGGGCGCTGTTTTGCAATCGTAAAGTAATAAAAAACAAAATGCAGGACAGTATAAACCAGAAACATAAGGCTATACTGTATCAGTTTTTCCCTTGTAAACGAACCGCCCAAAATATCTTTTATCGCAAGGAACAGCATGAAATATATCGCGCCCTCACAAATTGAGGTCAACGCCTGAAACAGCCACGCAAGATAAAGCTGCTTTTTACGCTCGCCTGCAAGTTCTAAGAATTTCCGTATCATAGCAATCATGCGTTTACACCTCCCATTTTCCATTGATCGGATTGCTCAAAGGCCGCCCACATATCCTGATACGGGGAGCAACGTCTTATCAATTCATCATGTGTGCCGCAATCAATCACTTTGCCTTGTTCCAGAACCACAATCGAATCAGCTTCCTTGATACTGGAAAGACGGTGCGCTATTACGAGTACGGTTTTTCCCTCTGATAATTTAGCCAGCGCCTTTTGCAGTAAATCTTCATTGTCGGCGTCAATGTAAGCCGTTGCCTCGTCAAGAATCACAATCGGCGCATTTTTCAGAATTGCCCTTGCCAATGTGATTCTCTGTTTTTCGCCACCGCTCAACTTGGTTTCCTTGTCTATCACTGTGTCATAGTCCTTTGGAAGCCGCATAATAAAGTCGTGACATACGGCATCCTTTGCTGCCTGCATCATTTCTTCCTCCGTGGCCTCTTGGTTTCCCATCATAATGTTTTCCCGGATACTCTTTTTGAACAGGAACGTATTCTGGGTCACAAAGGAGATCTGGGACATCAGATCGGATAGCGGAATCTGGTTCAGCGGTACGCCTCCCAGGCAAATCTGTCCCTCGGTTATATCCCAAAACCGGCAGATCAGGCTGGCCGCCGTACTTTTACCGCTGCCGGAAACACCGACGAGCGCAGTTACTTTTCCATCAGGAACAGTAAATGAGACATCTTTTAATACCGGCTGTCCTTCCCCATAGGAAAATGTAACGTGTTCAAACACAATCGTGTGGTCGGAAAGTTCTGCCTTCGAGATCATATCCGCCATTTCATCCAGCTTCAGAATTTCGTCTATCTTTTTTGCAACAGAAGCGTTCATGCCGATATAATCAAAGTTATTAGAAACAGTTTCCAACGGAATCAGCATGGCAAGCCCCATAAACAGATACATAATATAGCTGGCCGCTGTCACGCTGCCGGAGAGGTACATCAAACCAGCAAGTGGAAACAAGAACACAAGGTTGCTGTTTAAGTCGGCATGATTGAAAGCAACATATTTCAAGCAGCTTTGAAACCACTCTGTTACAACGGTGCTGTAAGTGCGGATGCTTTCTGACAGGCGGCCATAAGTGGATTCGTCGGCGGCAAATATCTTCAGTTCTTTCATACCGTTGACATATTCCACCGTCTTAACGCTGACGTCGGCAAACGCCTGATTAAATTCGTCCATTTTTTTCATCTGAACGATAATCATAAGAATACCGACAAGAATAAACAGAACGACCGGAATCAGCATGATACCGGCTACCCTAATGTCCAATATCGCCAGCAGGATTTCCATACATAGCGGTACAGCGAGACCAGAAATAATCTCTGGAATGTTATGGGCGTAAAATGTCTCCAACTGTTCCATATTGTCCATAATGATCGTTTTGACCTGCCCGGATGCCGTTGTTTTCACATAGCCCATTGGTAAACGGGCAATTTTACGGAACAGCTTTTTACGGGTTTCCCCCAATGTCTGGTAGGCTACCTTGTGAGAGATTTTTGTGCCGGTTCCAAACAGCAGATGTTTCAAAATGATTGCTACGGCAATCAGGCACACATATTGAAAAAGGTTCTCTGTCCGTTCATCCAGGAAACAGGTCACAATACCCCAAACGCCTAAATAGGGCAGGATGCCGCACAAAACAGACAGGACGCAACAGATCACCGCACCAATCAGGCGGCGCTTATTTTTCTTATCAATTAGTCCAAACAGGGCTTTTACATCACTCATTACAATTCATCTCCTCCTTGCGGAATAGTGAAATTCCAAAATCTGTCCGATACTCCATTTTGCCAACCAGGTATAGCAATAGTTCCATGACTTTAATACGCATAAGGTAATTGCGGTACTGTTCCGGCAGCAAGAGCAGTTCGGTAAAAATATGCTCCACACTTTTTGTTGCGGGTGCTATAAAGCATCCGCCCGCTGTAAAAAGTCCTTGAAAATCCATGTCCTCGTCAAACGCGATTGTTCCCAGCATGATATTCAGGCTGTTTATGATCTGCGGCAGATAAGCCACCACTGAAACACCAACAAAAGGTTCTTCTCCAAAATCACAGCTTTTCAGGTGGCTTGCACCATTGAAAACAGAAATATAATGGTCGCTCATAATCATCTCCGGCTGGTCGCTGAACAGCATATTCACTCGCCCATGAAAGCAATAGGTGACTTCAATAAAACGATCTATACATTGGATATTTTTTTGAATTGGAGTTGTGATATGAACATTGCTATAAACAATTTCAGCACCAGGCATCACTTCAAAGCTCTGCATGGTGCCTTTCCCAAATTTGGGAGAAATTGTATATATCTTTGAATCCTTTTCAACGGAACAGTTACCAATCAGCTCATGGAAGAACAGGAGGTCATTTTCCATTCTCCTCAAGGTTCTGCCTCCTTTCTGACCGCAAGAAAAAATCATGTAGTCGATGCAGATTGTCGGGGGAAAGTGGGTAATCTTCCTGCTGTTTTCCGTTATCTAAATGAATCACTCTTGTACAGGCTGCCGCTAAAAATTCGTAATCATGGGTTACAACAAAAATTACCTTTCCCATTTTGGAAAGCGTTTGAAATAACCCCGCAACCTGAATCATGCTGTCATAATCAAGTCCGCTAGTTGGTTCATCAAAAATTAAAACATCCTTACAGCATACCATACTGACCGCCACGGCTGCACGCTGCTTCTGCCCCCCGGAAAGTGTATTGGGATGATGAGTACGGTACTCATAAATACCCAGCCGTTCCATTGCCTGTTTTGCTGCATCCAGATCAGGATGCTTAATTCCAAATACACATTCCTTTTCCAATGTATCGGCAAATAACTGATAGCTTACGTCCTGCATCACCATATAGGAGCGTTTTAACCGGCTCTTTGCGTTCAGTTCTTTACCATCCCAAAGAATTTGTCCCGTACAGTTTGTGTGCAGGCCGCATAGTGTTCTGGAAAATGTAGATTTCCCGGCTCCGTTATGGCCGATAATTCCTATGATTTCTCCCGGTGCCGCACTCAAATTCAAATCGTCTAGAACCGGCTTTTTCTTATAGAACAAGGATAAGTTCCTGACTTCCAAAATCGGCTTTTGAGAATTTTCAGCAAAGGCTCTTGGCTGTACCTTTGACAAATCTAAAGCGCGAAGTCCCATACTATGCCGCTGTTCTTCAGGAATAGAAAGAAACTGGCTTGGAGAAAACACAGCAGATATAGCCCCGTTTTCCATATACGCAATGCGGTCAACTAATTCCCTCAGATAATAAATCCTATGTTCTGCAATTAGAATGGTCTTGCCTTGTTTCTTTAGGAGTTCAAGTGTACGCCGCAAATCCTCAATAGCATCCATATCCAGATTGGACGATGGTTCATCTAACAAGTAAATACTCGGAGACATAGCATAGATGGACGCAAACGCCACCTTTTGTTTTTCACCGCCAGACAATTCAAATATGCTTCTCCCGGTCAGATGGGCTATATCCAAATCCGCAACTGTCTTTGAAATGCGTTCTTTCATTTTTTCTCTTGGATAAGTCAGATTTTCCATTCCAAAGGAGATTTCACTGTCTGTATCTACATTAAAAAATTGAGAGCGTGGATTTTGGAATACAGACCCCACATACTCGGACACTTCGTATATGGGATAATCCTGTATATCTTTACCGTCAACATAGGTTGTGCCGGTGACTTCTCCCGCATAAAAGTATGGAATCAGTCCATTCACAAGACGGGTCAATGTGGTTTTCCCACAGCCGCTTCGCCCACACAACAGCACACACTCGCCTTTGTTGATTGTCAAATCAACATCGCGCAGTCCGCCATTTTGTAATGATTCCTGATAGGTAAAAGAAACCTTGTCAAAACGGATCATTAGCCTGCACCCCCTTTCAATTTCAGCCAGATTGACACTGACATAAACAAAGTGAACAGGATAAAGCATACAGCATCCGCAACATTAAAGTGGATTTCCTGCAAGCAGGTTCGGGGCTTCGGATTTTCCAGCCCCCTTGTAACAGCCGCCGCCGATAATTCATCCGCCACTTTCAGTGCTGACATCATCATCGGAACATAGATACATTCCACTGTTCGGGCCGGATGGGTTAGCAGACTTTTTACGGTTGGAGCTACATCGCGCATCCGCATGGCATCGCTGATATAGCCCCAGTCCTCATGCACCATAGGAAAATAACGGAGCATGACCGTCAGAGGAATAACCATTGCTTTTGGCATATGAATACGGTTCATGGTCGCCATAAATTCATTTACCCTTGTCGTGCTGACTAAAATACCTCCGAGCATGGCACAAGGAAAGATTTTACGGATAAATACGGTAAATGTTACAATCGCAATCTGCAAAGTCCCTGTCAAATAATTTGTTCCAATGATATGCAGAACAACCATTCCCGCATAGATAGCAGCCATTCTTACCGTAAACCGCTTTGCTCCTACAAGGACGCCGAGAATCACAACGCATACAACCAGCGCAATCTCATAGAGTAAAGAGGGCGCAAGGAACAACGCAACATTTCCGACGATCAACAGATATAGTTTTGTGCGAGGGTCTAAATGTAATGTGGCAAGTGTGTCTTTTGTTTGCAGTTGCATCTCCATTACACTACTCCGGCCTTTTCAAAATGCTTTTTCAATAGTTTCTGGCCTACAAGACCGCTGATAGCAGCACAGATCAACACGCCGATAATCATTGCCGGGAGCATCCAGTTTTGCGCGGTTGAAACCATTGTGTCCATATAGGTCTGTTCTGTTCCCTTTTCTACCAAATATTGCACATAGGCGTCGCGGTCAAACCAAAGCATACCGTAGGAGAAAACTGGGCTGAGAACAAAAATCATGTAGGACAACAGGTTACGCCCTTTGTTTCTAAAGTTCCCGGAACCGGCCAGCAGATCGGCCACAACGCCGAGAATACAATATGCCAAACACATAGACCAGTACATACCGAGTACGAACAGTACACCTCCTACCAAAATACCGGTGACAATGATTGGGCCATGCTTCGGCACCTTCGCCAGTATCAGCATATAAACCGGGCCGCACAGCAGCGCAATAGACAGCGGGCAAAGGAAAGTCAGTACAGGGAAGAACCCAAAGATAGCTTCGCCAATCATGGCGCATACCATGTACAAAGCAGCAAGGATGCCGGTGGTAATCAAATCACGCACAGATAGCCCTTTTTTCATTTGTTGTGAATTAGACATTTTCAACGTCCTCCTATTTATTATTTGCTGGCAGAAGCCTCATTGACCTACGCACAAAATCGTGATAGAATTGCTGTGATTAGAGTCAGCTAACCAGCCAGTAATGCCATTCTACTCAGTGATTTTTTTTGTGTCAAATCCGGCAAAAAAGGTCAAAACAGGAGTTAAAAGTGGAAAAACAACCGGATATATCAGTGCTTTTTGTGGTTTTGCTGACAGCCTTTGCGACATTTTGGAGCATAAAAAAAGATACTGCGGATTATTCCGACTACATAAGAAACGGGGGTGAGCAGGATGCAGACCGATTCTACACAGGCCGCGCACGAATTAGGGGATGCTTCTTTTTATCTGCATGATTATCATTTTCGACAGGATAATCATAATGGAATCTGCACCTTGCAGCCGCAAAACAGACAAGGCTATGGAAATATCTATCAGGTTCAACCGACAGATGGATTATTCCTGTCAACCGGAAGCTGGATACCATACGCCTCAATGGAACGTAAATATGAGATCAATCAAAAGCTGGTGAAAATTTATTATTTGGAATCCGGCGGTGTTACCCTGATCCAGAATGGGCGGAAAGCCCAACCCATCACAGAGGGAATCCACCTTTATCTAAATAAGCCGTCACAAGGGCGAGTATTATATCAACCCAATATACCAATCAGCTATGCGTCAGTTTTGCTGTTTGAAGATTACATAGAGAAAAATCTGCAAGACCGTTTTACCCCGGACGATTTTGACTATGCAGAGGTTTATGATTGGAAAGCTTTTGATTATAATACCCCGGAAATTGGAACCCTGTTTTTGCAGATACGGGATAAACTGATTGCTGGCGAAACCTCCCGTCTTTACTACGAAAGCAAAGTGGGTGAACTGCTTTCTATTGTGGCAGGCAACTTTCATAAACAGCGACAGGAGATAGCATCTAAACACCAGTCTCTTTCCAAACAAGAGAAAAAGGCGCTGGAATCTGTACGTCTGGCTATTGAACAGAATATTTTAAACCCACCAGAACTCTCGCAGCTTTGCAAAATAGCAGCAATGGGACAAACTAAACTTCGAGAATCATTCAAAAAAATGTATGGTGTTCCTATTGGGACATACATTCGACAATCCAAAATGAAATATGCTTCACTGTTACTTAAAAAGAATGAATTATCAATTTCATCTATAGCCAAACATTTAGGGTATCAAAACGCAAGTAAATTTTCTAGCGCTTTTAAAAACTATTTTAATCAATCGCCTGAAATTTACCGAAAAAATAATTATAATATGCGTAAAGATTAGAATCACTTGCCATTTTTTTAGAAATTTTTTAATTATATTATCACAAAAAAGAGGCGCTAAGTTTGCACCTCTTTTTATTGTAAAATTCATACTCATTCTCTAATTTGTTTTTAAAGGTAATCTAAACTATTGAATACGCTCTAAAAATCAACATATTAATTTTCAAAGTATACCATATCCCATGATTGTTCCGTTATTAATGCTATAGCTTCTCTGGTTCACGGCATTACTGGAGTTTCCTTCCACGGTATATACGGTACTGCCTTCGGTTTTCTCCACGATTCCCACATGGTCTGAGGTTCCGTCCCCGTTCCAGTCAAAAAAGATCAGGGTTCCGGGTGCTGGGGAATATCCCCGGCTTTTCCACTTTCCCTTGCTCTGGAACCATGCGATTCCATCATCGCACAGGGAGAATTTTGGCATCTTGCCGCTCTCGATGAGTCCTGCCTGATCCCCACACCAGCTGGCAAAGCAGGCACACCATGCCACATGGCTGTCAAAGCCATACCACGACCAGAACTTCTGGCCTCCCTCATTTCCAAGCTGGGTAAGTGCCACCGATACGATCTGGCCGTTGCCTCCAAACAGGCCGGCAAACAATCCGCCGCTGGAATAATACCGCAGGACATGTGGGACGTACTCTGGGTCGCCATAGGCACTCCATCCGTGCGAAGCCGCCTGCTCGTTGGAAAACTGCAGGGCATTTTCGGCACTGTAACCGCCATACTTCCGTATCGCCCACGTTATGTATCCGTTGCCGTAGTTATATCCTTGCAGGGACAGTTTCAGCTTATCCATATCCTGTGGACTGGTGCATCCGGCTTCCTTCAGGCAGTCTGCATAATACTGGATTCCTACCTGTATGGAGTAATCTGCGTCCTGGATGGCATTGGGACTGTTGGAGTACCTGGTGTTGTATGGGCACTCACTGCTCTGCATGGGATCGGTTCCCCGGCCGCCGGATTCCTGCATCATGATCGCCTGTATCACGGAAACGTATTCGGGGATTCCGTACTGGTTGGCATATTTCTGGATAGCTGTTGTATAGGAAAGGACTTCCTGACTCAATGCTTCGTTGCTCTCTGAGCTTCCTGAAAATGCCGCACCGCCAATGATTCCGACCATGATAACCAATAAAAGAACGATAACTGCTCCGGCGGCTCCCAGTGCAGCCATCATGGACTGCACGGTTTTCGCTGCCGCTTCCACGGCGGCTTTGGCTGCCTTGAAGGTATTCTGCCCTGCCCTTGCCGTTTTCTGCATCCGGCGGACGTTATTGGACGTCTGCATGGCAGCTTTCTTCGCCGCCTGCTTCGCTGCCCTTCGTTCCATCTGCTTCTGCATCCGGGCTGTCAGGGCGTTGGAGCTGGCCGCACGGAGCTTCTGCTCTGGCTGGACGCTGATCTTCGCAGACTGGGGAGCCGTCTTGATGATACGCTTCTGTATGGTTTTCGGCTCCGGCTGTTTCCTTGGTTTTTCTTTAATCCGAATGGTTTCCGGCTGTTTCTGTCGGATGGCGGTCTGCCTTACTGTATCTTTTGCTTCCTTCTTCTGGCTCTGTTCTCGGATGGAGAGCTGCTTCATTTCTGCTATTTCCTGTCTGTTCTGGATTCTTGGTGTCTCCCTGGCAGCCCGGATCTTCTGCTCTTTCGTTTTTACGGCATCTGAAACCACCTTTTGCCGCTGGGCTTCCTGGATCTGTACTTCCCGGATCTGTGCTTCCTGAGCTTCCCGGCTGGCAGGATTGGCGGTCTGTGTGTCCCCTGTTCCTCTGGCGGTTTCTTTCTCCGCTTCTTTTTTGCCAGCGGCTCTCTGTTTGATCTTCTCGTAGGAAGTCTGTGCTGCTGTCTTTCCGGCTCTGGTTACAGTTCTGCCAGTCTTTCTGGCAGCCCATTCCTCTGCGGATGCGACTTTTCCACTGGCATACTCGGATGGGGACTGTTCCCCCATGTCATTATCCCTGGCATTTGCAATGGTCTGGGACTTTTCCTTGCTCTCCAGTATGGCCGTCCGCATCAGCTCCTTCGGGATTCTGGAGGCAGGATTTTTAGTCTTTGGTTTTGTTGTGACTTCTTTGGTTTTGATATCCTTCATCTCTCACCTCCAGTCCCGATCTGTACTGCTCTTACGCTTCGCCCGGCTTGGTCGTCATCAGACGGTACAGCTTTGTATTTCTTGGGAACGAATTTTCAAACGGCACCAGATTCCCGGAGCAGCGGATCAGACCGTGTCCGGCACCCACATTGGTGATGTAGGATAACTGGTTATCCGAGATATTCAGAAGTGCCGCAAGCTCGTCCCGGTCGGTGGTTGCCTGATTCAAAAGGATTAGGAATTCACTGTTTGCCAGCATCAGGCGGGCGGTATCGGATTTCAGAAGTTCTTCCACGTTCTGTGTAAGCCCGGTCACAAATCCCGAATACTTACGGATACGCTTGTACAGGCGGTAGAAAAAGTCTGCACTGTATTCATAGCGGAACAGCAGATAAAACTCATCCGCAAAGATCCATGTCGTTTTCCCCTTCTTCCAGTTCTGGATCACACGGTTAAAAATGGAATCCAGTGTGACCAACATTCCAAGGGGCATCAGCTGTTCGCCCAGCTCCCGGATGTCATAGTCGATGATACGGCTCTTCGTATTGACATTGGTTTCCTGGGCAAAGGTGTTCAGGCTTCCGTTAATAAACAGTTCCGAAGACAATGCCAGCCCTCTGGCTTCTTCCTCCGGCTGGAGCATGAGCTGTCGGTACAGATCCTTCAAGGTCGGCACCTGCCCTTGGTATCCACCCCTCATATAATCCCGGTACACATCTGCGGTACAGCGGTCAAGGATGGATTTCTCCTTTGCTGAAAGGTTTCCGGCTCCTACAAGCTGCTCAAAGAGGGATAGGATAAATTCTGACTTTTCAATCAGAGGGTTACGGTCATTGCCATAGGCGGAGTCCATGTCCAGTGCATTCAGATGGGTATCGGAGGTTGCCGAAATCCGGATGACCTCGCCGTTTAAGGCTTCCACCAGTGAAGCAAACTCGGACTCCGGATCAAGGATGAGGATGTCATCTTCCGTGGAAAGGGCAAGGTCTACGATCTCTTCTTTTGCCGAGAAACTTTTTCCAGAACCGCTGACTCCCAGTCGGAAGGAATTTCCATTTAACAGCTTTCTTCGGTCTGCCACCAGCATATTTTTGCTGACTGCATTCTGCCCATAATAAATGCCGCCCGGCTGCATGATCTCCTGTGTATGGAACGGAATCAAGACGGCAGTGGACTCTGTGGTAAGGGTACGCACCGCATCGATCTTCCGCAGACCATACGGCAGGACGGTATTCAGTCCATCGACCTGTTGCCATTTCAGGGTTGCCATCTGGCAGAGGTGTTTTCTTGCAATGGAATACAGGGTTTCCGTATCAGAATCCAGTTGTTTCTTGCTTTCTGCCATATGTACCATTGTCAGGATACCGAACATCATCCTCTGGTCCCTGGTAGTCAAGTCGTCCAGCATCTCCTTGGTTTCTTTTCTCTGAAGCTCCATATCATAGGGAACCACGGCGGAAAAATTATTGTTTGCATTCTGGCGTCTCTGCCAGTTCGTTACGTTGGTCTCTACGCCCAGCAGTCGGTTCTGGATCTCACGCACTGCTTCATCTGTTGGTACCGGGATGATGTCAATAGACAGCATCAGATTCCTGCCAAGGCTGCACAGTTCGGAGATCATCTCGTCTTTCACATAGCTGGCGTAATCTTCCATAAAAAGGACTCTGCCGTACTGCTCGCCCAGCTTGAAATGGTCGTTGTGGAACTCCATCGTGTCCGGGCAGATCCAGTCCTTGAAGCTGTGTCCATTTTTCGCAAAGGCTTTCATGTCAAACGGAAAGCTCTGCGGAACGTCTGCCTTGAAAAAGTCCCGGAAAATCTGGAGCCTCTGTTCTGCATCCAGCTCTTCCCCGATGGAGGACAGCTTGGCCAGATGGGTGATGATATCCGTTCCCACACGGGCGAAGTATGTCCTGGCTTCATCGATGTTCTTCTTGTGGACGCTGACGGTCAGATAGCGTTCCTGGTAAATGCTGTTGTTGGTACCGGAGATCTTGGAAAGGAGCATATCGTTATACTCTTTCCGGTACTCGTCCAGTCCATCTCCTTTCATTGGAATCAGCAGGGACTGCTCAAACTCTTCCTTGTTGATCTTACGGTTGTTCAGGGTAATCTTCGCCGTACAGCCGGAATCCAGTGCATTTAAAAGTTCAGAGTAGTCCAGGAACATCTCTGTCTTATCCGCTTTGCTGGCAATGGAATAGTTGATATCCGTAAACCGGAATGTCCGGGAATACTTGCTCTCCACCTGAAAAATACCGTCCGGCCAGATCTTGCGGATCGGGATCGCCTGCTGGACAGACCCCGGTACTTTGAATTTTTCTTTGTCCTGTTTCAGTGTCTGACTCAGGGTTTTAATCAAAGGCATCACCCCTTCCTCCTAGCTTCTTTGGTTTCTTCTGTTTCGTCCGCTTCTTCACCAGAAGCTCCGCTCCGTTTCCCATCATCTTTTCACCCAGCCGCAGGCTCTCTTCCATGCAGGAAAAGTACAGGTTCTCTGATTTGAATACCAGCCGTTTCGGGTACAGCAGTTCGGATTTGATGACTGCCCATGCGAACTGTTCTGCCGTCATGCCGTGGTAACGGAAAAAGCCGCAGGCTGCAAAGGGAGCCGCCCCAAGTACGCACAGCCATCCGGTTACCTGTTCCCCGGCATATTTCCGGGTGACAAAATAGATTCCAAGGGCTGCCAGGATCGCCAGTACCGAAAATAAGCACTGCCGGAAGCTTAAGCCCCAGAACATTGACTCCTGATAGTCTCGGATTTCTTTATTCATTTTCACTTCCATGTTGTTTTCTACCTTTCTCTTTGTAATCTCTGTTTTTTCTTTTGTTTCTGTTTTGGTACATCCCTTTGCCGGATGCCATTTCTTTCCATAAATCTTTTTGTTCCTTCCGGATCAAGCTCTGCCAGTTTTTTCAGGTCGAATGCAACCCTCTGGAAGATGCAGTAACCGGAGGATGCGGTATCCGGCTGTATCGTTCCCAGCTTATGCTGCTTTATAAAACGAAGCTTTTCTTTGCTGAAATTGTGGTCGATATAGGCTTCATTGATACCGCCCAGCGGAGCAAAAGGCAGGTTTACCGTAAGGTCTGCAAAGCTTTCCGGGTATCCATCTTCCATATGGTAAAGCCCGATATAGAGATTGTCATCGCTCATGTAACTGTCTACCCTGAGAAATAATTCCTCCCGGCCATACTGCCAGTCGTAGCTCAGTGTCTTTGGTTCTTCCATTTTTTTCGCCTCCTATAATCCCATGATTTCTTTTACGATACGGTCGGATGCCTTGACTGCCCCGACCAGTACCAGCAGGTTAAATACCAGTTCCCCGACGTAATTCCAGACAATGGTCACGGCGGACAGGCTGGTGTCCCCGATGGCCGGCGGACTTGATGCAAACACCGAAAAGATGATGCAGGCCAGTGCGATGATGGCTCCTTCCAGACATACCCCGGCGTAGGAACGGATAAAGTTCTTTCCTACAGACTGGGTTGGCTCCCCGGCAAAGGTTGCCAATGGAATCGGTGCGATGGCTGTGTACATATACAGCTTAAACATTCTCCCGTATACAGTCAGAATCATGACAAATGACAATACCGTAATCAGCAGGCTTCCTAATAAAGTTACGATCCACAAAGGGATAGATTCCAGCATCCCCACCGCTTCGATCTTGTCCACGATCTCCGAGGGCAGCTCCGTTACAGTTCCACCCGCCATCCCGGAGTGGGACATGATATTTGTTACGATGCCCTGCACAATGGAAAAGATCGCGGTCAAAAGCTCCATGCCGGACATGACGGCTCCCTGTGCCAGTGCAAAACGGATAAAGGCTTTCACTACATGTTCCGGCTTTTTCATATCCGTGAAGCTCCCACAGGTTTTCACAAGCCCCGCCGCAAAGAACAGAACCAACAGGCCGTACCCGATGGCTTTCAGTCCACCGTTGATGTTCGTCATCACGCTCCAGATCGCCCCGCCCTTGAAATTCTCCGGGCTTTGCGTCAGCAGTGTCCAGATCTCAGCCAGCTTGTCGCTCCAGGTCTGCAAGGCAGAATTTAGATTCTGTACGATCCAGTTATCACTCAAACAGTTTCACCTCCCATCCTCAAAAGTGAGCAGGGAGCCGGCATTTCGCATGGCTCCCCTTCTGGATTCTTCTCCTATCCCATGATCAGGTCCAGGATCTCTTTTGCAAAGGTAATGATGATACCGCCTGCCAGTGTCAGAAATCCGTTTGCCCTCTGGCTTGGATCGTGGCTCTTTAAGGACAGACCGACCTGCACGATACCAAATCCCAGCAGGATCAGGCCAATGGCGCGGATCAGGGAAAAGATAAACGTGGATAGGTTATTGACTACGGTCAGCGGATCGCCTGCGGCATAAACGCAGGTCGCCCCAATGCAGATCGACAGTACCGTAACTGCATACAGAGCAAACAGTTTCTTCTGCCCTCTCTTCATCTTCAGCGGTGCGGTCTCTTTCCTGATTTCTGTGTGTTTCTTATTTTTCAGTAAATTCATTGGCATTCCTCCCATCAAAAAAGCTCCCCGATGATGTCCTCATCCAGAAGCAGTTCGTAATCGTCATATCTTGTTTCGTCAAATGTAAAATCGTCATGCGCCAGCGGTGCTTTCGCATAATTGAACGGGCCGGCACCTCCGTCCTCGGTATACCGGATGTTGGGATGCTTCATCAGGTCATACTTGGCATCCAGTATGGGCCGCTCCCCGCGGATAAACAGAAGTGCATTCTGGTTATCCAGCATACGGACTTCATCCGGCTGTAACAGCTCCCTTCCGCTCTGCTGGAAGTTGGTGGAGTAGCTACCGGATTTTCCTTTGGTCTGCCCGTAGGTGTTGGTGTCTATGGTTTCTTTCCCCAGTAATTCTGATACATATTTGTGTGTCTCTTTTTCATTGCCGCCCAGGTACAAAAACTCATCATGAGGTAAGGTTCAGCTCATCCTTTGCAGGACTTGCGTCCCCTCCCTCCCAAACCGCACGTACACCTCTCGATGTATACGGCTTTCCGCTTATTATATTTACGGTATTAAGAATGAATCAGTTTATGACATTCAGGGCATACCACAAGAGTTTTCCGTCTCCTTTTGCGCATAAGGAGTACCCACTCCGCATTGCCCTTTAAGTCTTTTAGTTTCTTTACTTGATGGATTTCCAGATTTCTGCAATCCTTTCCACAAAGTTCACAGGTATGGCGTTCCACTCTCTGTTTCAGAGTGTTGGTTTTAGCGTATTTTGAGAACTGCGGAAGTTCGCTCACATTGTCAAACTTCGTAGCTGATTCTTTTCGCTTAAACCCGTCTCTGTAAAAGGTCGTGATTTTCCTTCCTGCTCTGGTATCGTATGCGATTGTAAACAGACCTCCAACACAATATCTGCGCTTGATTTCGTGAACATTTGTTTTATACTTACAGGCAAATGTCTTGTACATACTGTACTTCATAAGATTGGCAAATCTGCCTATCTTGAAGGAATCATTTGCTATGGCATAATAGTTGTAAAGTCCACGAACTTCCGCATTATATCTTGCCAGAATCTCTATATCGCTTTGATTTACCAGTTTTCCTCTGTGTAGGGCTACAAATCTTTCTTTTCCGTTTTCGTTAATCTTGATTTTGATTGCATGATATTCCAGTAACTTTCCCACCCATTTTTCTCTGGGTACAAGTAATTTCACCACTCCTGCATTGCTTCTGATTTTGTATCCTCCTGCGGATTTCTTTAAATCCTGACTTCTGGATACCGTAATGTCATAGCCTAAAAATCTGGCTCTGTCTCCTGTATGCGTAACTTTGGTTTTGGTTTCGGACATTTCCAAATCCAGTTCTTCCCTGAGAAATCTGCCGACGTCAGCTTTCATCTGTTCTGCGTCCGCTTTGCTCCCAATTACTCCAATGATGAAATCATCAGCGTATCGGGTGTACTGAATCCGTTTATACGTCTCATCCAAAGGTTCGGTCGGAGTTAGCTGTCGTGTTTGCTTTTCAAGCATTTTCAAATGTTTATTGCGTTCCCAGCGTTCTTCTGGAGATAAATCCGCCCACTTCTTTTTGCCCATACATCTATAATAGGATGCCTTTTTGACAACTTTCTTGTAGTCGGAGTTCATTTGTTTCTTCTTTCCTCGGTTATATTTCTGTGCATATTCCTCCATAAATTTATCTAATTCGTGAAGGTACACATTTGCAAGCACTGGACTGACACCTGAACCCTGCGGTACTCCGCTGTATGTCCGATTGTACGTCCATTGCTCCATATAGCCTGCTTTTAGAAATTTCCAGATGAGTTGTAGAAACATTTCATCATCAATACGTTTTCTCAGCAATCTGATGATTGTGTGGTGATTAAAACTGTCGAAGCAGGCGTGTATATCGCCCTCAACAAACCAGTTCGTTCCCGTAAAGGTTTTCTGTATCTGGTATAATGCTGTCTGACAGCTTTTGTTTGGTCTGAACCCATGAGATGTTTTCTTAAACACAGGCTCATAAATGCTTTCTAAAATCATCTTCACTACTTCCTGCACCAGTTTGTCATTGCCCGACTGGATTCCCAACGGACGCTTTTTATTACTGTTTTTCTTAGCAATATATTCCCTGCGTGCAGGTTTTGGCAGGTAACTTTTATCTCGCATGGATTCAATAATCCTTTGGATTCTTTCGTCACTCATGCCATCAATAGTAGTTCCATCTGCACCGGCAGTCATACTGCCTGTGTTTGCATATATGTTTTTATATGCAAGCCAATAGAACTCTGGATTGTACAGATTCCGATATAATCTTTGAAACCTGTAAGATTCATTCTTTGACTTTTCCGTCAAACTACTTAATACTTGGATTGGATTTCTCAATGCCTCTCGCACCGTCCTTTCATATCGTATTAGTAAATAAGCTGCTCCCCTTCGCCATGTGAACGTCATTAACGTCTCAGACTACTATGGGAGCTGTGTGACCATGCCCGTTACCAGGTTTAGGTCATCCCCAGTTAGTATTTATGGAATTAGCGTTTCGTGTTGTCGGCACCGACTTTCGCCATTTACCCGCTGTCTTGCGGTTGTCCTTCCATGAGTATCGCTTGCTTTCATAACTGCGAAATGAAACCAACATGGAATAGCATACGTTTCAATCCTTTTCGTATGCGGAGTGCGGATTCCCCCACTCTGGCTATCGTTCAGGCAGTTTAGCTTTGTACCTCATACACGAATTTTTATTCTTGAATTTTCAGATACACAGGATTAGTACCTTATCATTCAGGCTTTTATCCATTGACAAAAGCGACAACATGCTACACTCCCCTTCGGGTTTCCCCTCTCGGATAAGTTGTAGAATAATAGGCTGTGATTTTTCATCACTTGATACTTTTACCTACTGCTTGCTAAAGGCAGTATTCCATAAATACCACGCCGCCGAATTTATAATGCGCTGGCGACTTCTGGGCGCACGCAGTTGCCCACCAGACTTTCCCAGGAGTCCTTGAACAGAGCCTTTAGCTGGCTCATGTTCTGGATGATGATGCTGCAGTAAATGGAACGGGAACGGCAGGTTGCCAGGATCTTCTCAAACTCATTTGGCAGGGATACGTTTGGAAACTCATCCATGATGCAGTTGACCGGAACCGGGAGGGCACCGCCATGCACACGGTCCGCCATGTAATAAAGCGTCTGGAAAAGCTGGCTGTAGATCATGCCTACCAGATAATTCAAAGAGGTGTCTGCATCCGGGATACAGCAGAAAAGGGCAACTTTTCTTTCTCCCATACTGGAAAGATCCAGTTCATCAGTATTGGTCAGCTTGGCGATCTGCGGCAGATTGAAGGCTGCCAGCCGGACACCTACACTGATCAGGATGGACTTGGCGGTCTTTCCTGCCGCCTGCTTGTAAATGTGATACTGCTTGACGGCAATGCTGTCCGGGTCCCGCATCTCCAGACGATCAAACAAAATATCCAGAGGTGATTCGTAATCCTCGTCCTCTTCCTTTACCTGGGCAGAACCTAACATCTCCATAATCATGGCAAAGTTCTGTTCTTCCGGCGGAGCTTCGTGAAGCAGGTACAGCATCAGTGCCTGAAGCAGTGCTGTCTCGCTCTTCTCCCAGAATGGATCGGAGGACTGGGAACCTTTGGGTGTGGTGTTTTGTATCAGATTGGAAATGAGACGGAGTACGTCTTTGTCATCATGGACGTACTCGAACGGATTGTAACAAAAAGATGTGTCGGGATTGATAAGGTCAAAAACACGCACCTCATATCCCTTCTTTTCCAGCAGGCCGCCTGTCTTTCGAAGCAGTTCGGCTTTCGGATCGGTGATGACCATCGAACAGCAGCACTGCATGATGTTCGGCAGAGCAAAGCCTCTGGATTTTCCTGCACCGGAGCCTCCCACCACGAGAATGTTAAGACATCTGCGGTGCTTGTGGGTGTCCAGGCTGATGCGGAAGTTCTGTGTCAGCAGGATGTTCTGGGAGTACGGCTTCTGGCTATATTTCTTACAGATCTGCCGGGCATCGCCCCATCTGGCAGAGCCATGTTCTTCCCCTCTGCGGTAGTTCTTCTGACTGGAATAAAAAATGCCGATCCCGGCTGCGTAAAGTAACGTGCAGACCAGCATCGACTTGATGGTGTATTCCGTATAATGAAACTGGAAGGGATGGTTCAGCTTTTCTGTGAGAACCTCCATCAGCTCGAAAAGATTCCTGCCCGGCTGGATGGCATCCGCAAGCAGGATTGCTACCCACCAGATGACAGGCAGTCCGGCAAGCCAAATCACCCAGTCTGACTTCCGGCTGTTTGTTACCGGGATGGCTGCTGTTTGGGCCTCTCTGCTCTTGGCAGGTCCGTAATGTGGAAGCTGTCCACTCCCGGAACGAGGGCAAGGCTGCTTCCATTCTCCCAGTTTACGTGGATCTGCCCTGCATCGTCTACCATATCCACCTTACCTTTTAAGCCGGGTGGCATGTGGCTCTCCCCCTCCATGCTGTTAAGCGTGACCTCGGTTCCCGGCGGATATCTTCTCCGCATGGCTTCTATTCTTTCTTGTGTCATATTTCTGTATATTTGTACCACATCCTTTCTTCATCTTCCCCTTCCACGGTATGGGCGGTATCTGGATTTCATGATCTTTAACAGGACGCTGTCGATCCCATCGGAATAGCGTCCGTTTTTCAGGTATGTGTCCCGGAGCTGGTTTAAGGCTTCCACGGATTTGCTGTGTTCGGCTTCTGTCAGGTAGAGCTTTCCCTCTTCCTGCTCTGCCAGCTTCAGAACCAGATCCCGTGTGGTATCCACCGGAAGCCCCTGTTCTTTTTCCTGCCGGAACACTTCCCGGAGTGCATGGATCAGCATGTGGTTCATGATCCGGTCCATCTTTACATATCGCATTCTTGTCATAGGCGAGCCTCCTTTTTTCCTCTTTTTTCTCAACCACAACATACCACACTTCCTCCCGGAAAGCTACTGCAAAAGAGCCGGAAAAGCCCCTTTTTATCAGCGTTCCGGAGACTTTTTACTCTTGGCAGGTTTCTCCGTTTTTTCCTCCGGGATGGCAAATTCATCGGTCATAAATTCCTGCTCGCTTTTGCCAAGGTTGCGGTCTACCTGCTTGCCAATGGAATAGGCTGCACTCTTTACATCCTGGATAAAGGAGCGGAGTTCTTTCGGATCTTTCTGTCCGAATGCCTGCATCTGGCATACCTTGTCAAAGGAAAAACCGGAGACATCCACGCCGTATTTCTGTGCTGTCACATACGCCGCACAATAGGCCTGTGCCGATACCCCTGCCCGGCTGTAGCTTCCATCGTGATGGTCAAGGGATGCACAGGCCAGCTCCCGGCTGATGGAATGGAACGTTGCATTTTCGCTCATGCCATTTCGGACATAGATCGTCCGCTTATTCGGGATGTACTGTGCCTGTACCTTATCCGGCAGATTGTCTGCGATCTGAATCCGTACCTCGCTGTCGGTCAGCAGTGCTTCCATCAGCTGGTCCATCGGCTTTGGCTCTGCCTCTTCTGGCTACTTGGTACGGATCTGGCTGATGTCATAGGCTTTCTGGATGGAGTACCCCTGCTGGATGACACCGTCCTTTTCATATTCCTGTCCGACAATGAAGTTGTATCCCTTGCTTCCGGTCTTGACTACCTTGCCTTCTTCCTTCCATTTTTCAAAGGTCTTGACCTGCCGGATCTCCGGATTCTGTGCATAAAGCAGGAACAGGTTGTCTGTCCTCTGCGGCTTGCACTGTCCCATAAAATCAAGGAATCCTTTTAAGGAGTCCCCATTCTGGAAGACCTCCTGTGCCTTTCCATCGATCATACCCCAGATTTCTTCCCTCTCCTGCTTTTTCTGTGCGGCATATTCTTCTTTCGATAACCGCTGGGCGGACTGCTCCTGCGAGTCCTGCCCTAAAAATTTTGTCAGGTCCATCTCCTACCTCGCTTTCACCTTTCGTTTCTTTCTTGCTTTCTTCTGCGTTTTCCTTGGTCCACGGTTCTTTTCCCGGCTCCGCTTCTGGGATTCCTCTGCTTTCTCCCGTTTGATGTTCTCCAGCTCCCGGCGGACACTGGGACGCTCCTGTTCCCTCTGCCCTGCATCAGTCCCTTTTTCCTGCCCGGTAGAAATATTTCTGCTGTGCAAGGAAGAGCCGGACAGATTCTCTTCCCCCTCTTCCTGCACCGGGATAAAATTTTCCGGTTCGGAAAACTCCTTTTCGGGATGATTCTGGTTCTTTTCCTCTTCAGAAAAGTCCATGTCACCGACCTGGAATGCTTCGTCCAGATCGCTGATTTCAAACTGCACCTCGCCCTCCGGCATCTGCACAGTTTCCTGTACTGCTTCGGTTTCCGGTGCTTCCATTCCGGCGGTTACCTCATGGACAGCTTCCCCGACTTCGCTCCTTACAAAATCAAGGTTCATCTTATCCATGACACGGTTGACTTTGGCTGCATCATCGGCAAAGACCATGACCTCGCTCATCTCCGGGTTCTTTTTATCCCGGATGATCACATAGAGCAGTCCTCGTTTCCTGCCCTCACTGCAGAATTCACGCAGGCGGTCAGATGGCACAGTGAAGAACTTCAATGGCTTGTTCTCCTTTAACATCCGCACCATTCTGGTCTTGCCCCTCGTTTTCTTCTGGTCTTTTAATACGGCGGCAACAAATACCGCCAGATGCTTTGCCAGCGTACCCGAAAGCCTGAGCCCGTGGTCCACGCCGTCTAGGGAATACCGGACGATCTGGTCCGCCGCATCGCCTCCATAATTCATGTTGTTCACCTGCTTTCTGTTCTCGGTTTTCTGTTTTTCTCCGTCTGTTCTTCTTCCTGTCTCTGGATCTGCTCTGCCAGACGCATCTTTTCTTCCATCTCCTGGGACTGCTGTTCGATCCGGATACAAATGCGGATATCCTTTCGAAGCGGCTTCAGTTCTTCGGTGATCTGACCGATCCTGACACTGTCCGGTTCGCTCCGGTAGAGCCGCTTCCGCTCTTTCGTGAGTGCCTGTACCCTCTCTTCCAACGATGTGCGGTAGGCGAGTAGCTCTTCACGGCTAGTAATCTGATGCTTCTGTAGAAATTCCATCTGCTCGATCCTGGCATCCAGTTTTCGGATGTCTGCCCGGAGCACCGGGGAGATCCTTTTCGGCTTCTGCTTTAGTGCACCCATCTGGTACAGATAGGAATAGTACAGGGCCTGTATCCCTTTTAACTTCTTTTTCGGGAATCTGGAATCTCCTTCTTTTCCAGCAGGTATCCTGCTCTTGGGCTGCAAGATCCACTGCCGGATGCTCTCTTCCGAGTAATGCTTCCCAAGGCTCCGCAGACGGATATACCGTTCCATCCCCGGTGCTTTTAATGCAATGTACTTCCGGTTCAGCTTCCACTGGTATCCCCTCTGCTTCATCTGTTCCAGAAACTGTTTCCATGTGAAGCTCTCTGCCACAGCATCCCGGATGTCCAGACGGATCGAGGTTCTCCAGGTCGGCTTTCCGTCCTGTTCTGCCATCCACTGTGCATAGGATTTCCCTTTGCCGTTTTTCGGTTCGATGACAGATAAGCCGTATTTCAGGCATAAGGCATCCGAAGCTTTCCGCACATCCTCATAGTAACTCCTGCTGTTGCTGTGGTACTTTTTCCCATCTTCCATGCTCACGGAATTAAACACGATGTGGTTGTGGTAATGCTCCGTATTCAGATGGGTGGTGATGACTGCTTCGTATTTTCCCTGAAGGAGCCTTTCTGCCATTTCCATGCCGATCTGGTGAGCAAGCTCCGGGGTGACTTCCCCTTTGACAAAGCTCTGCACCAGATGGTACCCCTGTACTCCGTCCATCTTGTGGTATCGTTTCTTCGTAGCTACCATATCTTGATAGGCAGTCTCACAGACGCAGCCGATGGCATCCTCAAAAACGGAACGCTCCGTCTTGTCCCGATTCATGGCGTAATCGATGGCTTCTTCCAGAGAGCCGGCACTCTGCCCTTTCTTGGTGGTCTTATCCTTGTTTCGGATGTACGTGATAGAATTGTCCAGACGGCTGACCGGGATGATACTGGTGTATGCCATCGGCTACCATTCCTCTTTGACCAGCCTCCATGTCTCTTTCGTCATGCGGAGCATTTCCCGGATACTCTCTTCCCCGGCCATCCCACAGCCGTTGGCTACATGGGCAAGCTGATTGGCGTTGTTGCACAGACCGGATATTTTCCGCAAAAGCTCCGTATGATGCTCACAGGGTCTTGCCCGGACTTCGCCACCCATGACAATGGAACGGATGTATTCCTCACGGGACAGGCCGCTTTTTTCTACCTGCTCTTCCAGAAAACGCAGCTCTTTTGCATTGAGGCGGACTGGTATCACATGGTTCCTTTTTCTCATCTCTTCACCTGCTTTCCAACGGGTTATTGGTTGCGTCATTACATTTCACGATTTTTCCAGATCAGGAAACCTGCCAGGACGCCGATGGCTACCGCTGCAGCAATGATCTTTTTCTTCATATGGGCCTCACCCCCTTTCCGATACCTGGCACAGCTCCATCGGGGCGAACATGATCCCTCTCTTTTCCATCTCTTTTGCGAATTCCAGGAGGTTCCATTTTTTCCCATCAATCATAGCAGAATCGGCATCCAGATAGTGGCAGGTGGATACGTTCCGCTCTCCATTTGGGGCATTCTGCACAAGGCTTTCCCCGTCTGCCAGACGGAACAGTTCCTCTCCCTGGCTGTTTACAAAACAGATGCACACGCCGTGGTCAATGATCTCCTTTGGTTTCATCCGGCACCGCTCCAGTGCCTCATCCTCACGTTTTCCAGCTATGAAAAGACACATTGCAAAAACGCCCATTACTCCTCCGGTCATTGTGCCAAGTATAAATCCCAACATTTTTTCGTTCTCCTTTCGTCTGTTTACGGCTCGGTATGGGGGATTGGGGTTCTCCCCAAAGTGCGTTTGGATATCCAAACGCTATGCTTGCAAAACCAGTCGCATCCGGTTTCGTCCCCTCTGAACCAGTCGTTTTTCTGAATCATTCATTTTCCTTGATTTTGCTCAACCCATCCAGTGTGGTACAGATGATATGGAGTCTGTCAGCCATGCTGATCTCCGTGTTCATCGTCCCGGTGGTCTCTTTTCCGCAGACAACCACCATCCTGCACCGCCTTAATATCTGGTGGGACATTCTCCGCATGGCCTGCATATCCTCTGCATCCCCGTCATCAAGGAATGGGGAAAAGCTGTACTGCGGGCAGATCGGCACATATCCCAGTTCGTAGATCTTCCGGCAGTACCGCTGTACTTTGGTCTTTCCTTCTTCTGCAGAACAGCAGACATAAGCAAGTGCCTGTTCCAATACGACCATCTCCTTTCCTGGCCGGACAGGTTTCCTCTGCCCGGCGTTTTTCCAAAAAGAAACACCCACAAAGCATTCCGCTCTGTGGATGTCTTGTGGACATCTGGATTCTTTTCTTCTCTTTTTCAGATGTCTGCCAGACATCCGGTTACTGTGGTTCTTTATTCTCTGCTTCTGCCCCGGCTTCCAGTGCGATACGGACACGGTCGCTTCCCAGCTTATAATATGCATCCGTCACTTCGATGCCGACTGCCTGATAGCCCGACTCTGTCGCCGCAAGGATGGTCGTGCCAGCTCCGGCAAACGGGTCTAAGATCAGGCCGCCCGGCTCGCAGATCTGGATGACATCCTTCATCAGCTGGAGCGGCTTTTCTGTCACATGGATGCGGTTCTGGGGATTCCCATAACGGAACACACCCGGAAGACAGGACACCGGGCGGTTGATTGGCATCGGACCGTTGCTTCCCCACACGATGTATTCTGCCTGCTGGCGAAACCTGCCTTTTTGCGGACGGGAATTTCCTTTGTCCCAGACTGCAGTTCCTCTCCAGATCCAGCCTGCCCACTGAAGGGCATCGGTGATAGACGGGTACTGTCTCCAGTCAATAAAAAGGCAGATCGGAGCCCCTCTCTTGCAGGCTTTCCGCACATCGTACAGCCATTCTGCCATCCAGTGGGTCCAGGAACGCTGATCCTTGTTATCCCCATCAAAGTCCGGAAGGGCATTCTCTGCTTTCATGCTACTATACTTCTGGTTGGTGGTGCGGTTGCGTTCATTCTGCTTGGTTCCCCCGGACGCATAGGGCGGATCGGTCACGACTGCATCAAAAATCCCCGGCTGGAATCCTTTTACCAGCTTTAAGGTATCCCCATGCAAGATACGCCAGTTCTCCCCTCCGGCAGACTCATCCGGCAGACAGTCCGGTTTTAAAAGATCTTCAAGTTTCAGGGTATTTCCCATAGGCATCATCCTTCCTCTTGCTTATTTCCCAGATTTCTCTGGAAGTGCTTCTATCTATGGAACTGCTCATCGGCAGGTATCCTCTTTTTTTGGTACTTCTTTTCTCGGTGTTCTGCGCTGTTCACGGTGATCCGACAGTTCGGTTTCCACATATTCGCTGATGATTCCCAGTGCTTCATAATAATTGCCACTCTTGTGGACACGGTCTGCCATCTCGTTGGCCTGTTCGGACATCCCGGCACATCTGAGCAATCTTGAGGCATCCCCAAGGATTGAGAAAATATTTCCGTCATGCCCTAAGAGCTTCAGCTTCGGACGGGACGGATTTGGTTTCGGCTGCTGTTCCTGCATCTCGTTTTCTGGTGCTTTCACCTGTATCTGGAAATCCGAGCCGGCACCGACATAGAAATGTAAGTATAATTCACCGCCGTCTACCTTGATCTCCCGTTGTTCCAGACTTTCTCCCCAGCCATCGCTGTACTGGCCTCTCAGATACTGCCCCACCACACGGTATTCCTCTGGTGTCAGATTCTCCCGGAGTGTCAAGTTTGCACAGCCATATAAAACACCATCCTGTTCTTTTACCGCCATTGTAATGCGTTCCACTTTTTCCATAATGTCCTTATTTCGGTCAAAATAATCAATCAGGTTGCATGGCTGGTTGTCAGGCATACCGAGCCGGTTGATCTCGTCAACCTTTTCTGCTATAGATGGCTGATACTGCACCAGGTCAGGTCCTTCCAATGGTTCCGCATCATCCAGATCCACAATATCTGAATAGTCCGGGATAAACTCTGCCATCAGAGGGGACAGCATTTCCACTTCTATTTTTTCTTTGATAGGCATCACCTCACTTCCTTTCTCTGCCGTTTCTCCGGTGTTCGGGCAGCCATCTTTGCCATATCTGCCCAGTCTGCCCCTTCGATCTCCGGCAGGTTCTCGATGATCCGATAGCTTCCCTCGTAGGCTTTTCGGATATGTTCACACGCCCACCGTCCGGCAAAGTCATTGTCGGTACATACTTCAATCTCGGTAATCTCCGGGTGCTGGGACAGAAAATGTTCCAGTGCCTGCGGCTTTTTCATACTCCGCTGGCTCTGCCCTTCTTTTGGTGCACTGATCCCGCCAAGCTCCAGACGGTACTTATCCCGGCTTCCCTGTTCCAGTGTCATGTGCGCCAGCACATCCACACAGGCTTCATAAACGGCAACCCGTCTGCATCCTGTTTGTGCCGGAACACAAAAAGCGTATGCCTTTTCGCTTCCAGCCTGTTCCATCTTAAAAGCCTTTCCGCTGGCATCGTAAATCCCACGCAGGAAAGCATATCTTGCCACCTGATTTTCGTCCCGGCCTACGAACACAGCATTGTGATAGGGCAGGCTCTCATAGAGGATTCCCAGATGAACACACTGCTGTAAGACCTCTCCACTGATTCCGCGCTCTTTCAGATATCGGAACACCCTGCGGCAGTCCGGGCTGGCTGGCGGCAGGACAAACAGCTTTTTGGGCTTTGTCTCCACAGGCGGAGGGATGTAGGTGGGATACTCATCTTTCAGCATTTGCACTGCCTCCAGAAAGGAACACCCATCTACATGGATCAGGAAATTTAAGGCACTGGTTCCCCCGATATCTCTGGATTTCCAGTGCCACTGGCTGGTGAGCTCGTTGATTTTAAAGCTATCGTGGTCTGTCAGCTCCCATTCATTTCTGACTGAAGATTTTTTCAGGCGGTTCGGCTGGTATTTCTTCAGGTACTCAATGGCGGTGATTTCCCTTGCCCGTTTGATCTCTTCTTCCGGAATCCACGGCATTACATCACGGTATCCCGGAGCTGCTCTGCCTTATCCGTTTTCTCCCACGGGAATTCCTTTCTTCCAAAATGCCCGAACACGGCACTCTGTCGGTAGATCGGCCGCTCCAGGTGCAGGGTGTCACTAATCTGGCTTGGGGTAAGCCCAAACACCAGAGGAATCGCAGCGGCGAGGCAGTCATCCGCACAAATCTTTCCGGTTCCAAAGGTATCCACCTGCACCATGACTGGCTGGGCAACTCCGATGGCATAGGCAAGGGATACCTGACATCGGCTGGCAAGTCCGGCAGCCACCATGTTTTTGGCGATGTAACGAGCCATATACGCCCCGGATCGGTCAACTTTGGAACAGTCCTTCCCGGAAAATGCACCGCCGCCATGCGGTACCAGACCACCGTAGGTATCCACCATCAGCTTCCTTCCGGTCAGTCCGGTGTCTGCATCCAGACCTCCGCACACAAATCTGCCCGATGGATTAATCAGGATCTTGGTATCCTCATCCGGCGGCAGCATGCGGAGTGCCGGGCGCAGCACTTTCTCCCGGATCTCATGCTCCAGCTTCCGAAGGGATTTTTCCTTTTCATGCTGACAGGACACAACGACCGTATCCAGACGGACAGGTCTGTCATCTTCGTATTCCACGGTCACCTGTGCTTTTCCGTCCGG
The DNA here is from genome assembly GCF_005848555.1 of Blautia sp. SC05B48. Taxonomy (NCBI): domain Bacteria; kingdom Bacillati; phylum Bacillota; class Clostridia; order Lachnospirales; family Lachnospiraceae; genus Blautia; species Blautia sp. SC05B48. The sequence continues at coordinate 1,227,878 of NZ_CP040518.1, forward strand.
CAGGATTCCCATGATATATCCGCTTCTACGGCTTGCAGACAGTTCTCTTACAATGCGGTTCGCCAGAACCACTGGCATCGGCATAAGCTGCGGCGTATCATCGCAGGCGTATCCCACCATGATTCCCTGATCCCCGGCTCCATTGGCAAGTCCGCTCTGAACAGAAACAGTTCCTGTCCTGCGTTCTCTGGAACGTTCCACTGCCCCGGCGATATCCGGACTCTGTTTGTGGATGAGGGCATCCATATGGATTCCATCTGCTTCATAGCCTGCACTCTCCAACACCTTTCTGACGATTTCAAACACCTGTGGCTCATATCGGCTGGTGATCTCTCCTGCCACAATGATGTTCCCTTTAGTAGCCAGCACTTCGCAGGCCACCTTGGAATTTTCGTCCTCTTTCAGACACGCATCCAGAATACTGTCTGCAATTAAGTCGCAGAGCTTATCCGGATGTCCTTCCGTTACGGATTCTGCTGTATAAAATCGTTTCATAATTATTACCATCCTTTCCAACGAGTCAAAACTCGCTGCTCGTTATAAACTAAATAGATCCAGCAGAAAGCACTCCTTTTTGGAACACTTCCTGCCGGATCTGGATTATGAGCTGTCTCACATTCTGCACTTTTCTAGTACGTTCAGACACTTTTTTCCACCTGAATACTACCAACACACACCCTTACATAATCCCCCTGTTTTGAACACTTCCCAGTCTGTGCGGTCATCATTTGTCTCATTTTCTACACTTTTTGGGGGCTTTCAGACACTTTTTGTTAGAGCATTCGCTGATATTCCGTAGAGTATTTACCAAAGTTTCCACTTTTGAACACATTTTCCATCTGAATACACCTGGCATACACCCTTTATATACTCCCCTGTTTTGAACACATCCCTGCCCGTGCGGTCATTATTTGTCTCATTTTCTGCACTTTTCGGGTACTTACGAACACTTCTGACTCCACACTGCCCCGGAAACCGGCACCGCCAGGACGATGTTCCTGGCACCGCTCCATTCATATGAACACGTGACGAGCGTCAAAACCTTATCGTATATACACTTCAGGTAATCATCTCCGGTTTCGAACACTTCCCTCTGCTTAGCTGCTTTTAAGTACTCCTGCACTGCCGCCACATCTGGAAGTTTCTGCTGGAACGGGAACAAATTCCTGTCTGCTTTCAGCACCGTGACAATTCGATATTCCTGAATGCTATCCTCTGTCTGAAGATAAGCAAAGGGATGCTCCTGATAATATGTTTCATCTGCATAGAAGTCCAGATTTCCGAACATTGCCCCACTGTTCATGTTGTGACCGTAAATGATAAGGTTCCGACTTTCAGACACTTTGCAGTCTGCCTGTAAAAACAGGCTTCCGTTGATGTCATATTCCTTTTTGTAATTCCGTTTCAGGTAAAACTCCCCATTCTCCTGTTCGGACTGAAGCACCGGGTAATCGATTCCTGTATCTGGTATCGTCAGCCATCCCTGCACATCCAGGTATTGTTTCCGAAGAGTAACAAGGTCTACCGTAGCCACCGGGCATTTTCTTCCAGCTGGTTGGTCTTTCTTTTCAGAGCCTGAGGCTCCCGGAGCTTCCGGCTCCGGGAAATTCCCTTTCAGCTCTGCCACCAGCTTTTTGTTTTCCATTGGAAGATATACCATGTGGTAAATCAGAAATCCGGCACTTAAGAAAAGAGCAGCAAGACATACCGCTTGAAAAAGTTTTTTCACGATTTTCATCGTTCCTGTCCGGCTTTTCTCTTCTTTGGCTGACTCTTCTGTGTCTGTCCCGGCACAGGCGGTTTCCTTGCTGCTTTCAGGATTGGTTCTGTTGGAATCTGATTCTGCCTGCAGCCCTTTAAGATTCCGGTCAGGTACGACCGTCCGGGCGGATTAAAGTTCTGCATGTAATCTTTTGTCATGATATAGACAATGGCTTTGATCTCTCTTCCGCCTTTATTCTTGACGGTGATTTCCTGTTTGTCGTAAAAATCAGGATAGCCTTCATAAAGATCCAGGCTCTTTTCGCAGTCCCCAGTCAGTGACCAGAGGACGCCGTCCACATGGCTTCCCTCTTCCGGGAAGATGGTGGCAAGACCGCTTCCTGCGGCTGCAAAGGTCAGCCGATACCCCTCCAGGCGGACGGTTTCTACCACCTCCGCCTTTGGGCACCGATATGCCATCTGGTCCAGATCCATGTTGCTTCCATACGCAAAATATAATTGTTTCAGCCTATCTGCCCCCTTTTTTCTTCTTTCTTCTGGATGCCACACCCATGCCGATCAGACCGCCTGTGGAAAGGATCAGGCACAGGGCCGGAATCCAGAGGTTGATGTCATCGCCTGTTTTCGGGTTACTTACAGACGGGGTGTCCTCCGGAAGCTTCTCGTTCGTCACTTTCTGGATGACTTCAATCACTGGGGTTTTGTCATCTACATAAGTAAATGTCACTTCATGCTTGGTCTCATCCAGCTGATATCCTTCCGGTGCTTTGGTCTCAACCAGATAATAAGTGGCTGCCTTATCAAATTTGCCATCCTTATAAGTTCCGATTGCAAGCAGTCCGCTGGTTGCATGACCGTTTTCATCAGTGGTCAGGGTTTCTACCACTTTGCCATCGGCATCCCTCAATTCAAATTCCGCACCTTTCAGTGCAGCTCCGGTATCCTTGTCCGTTTTCTCAATGATCAGACGTCCCTTTGCGGTATCATCTTTCATGGCTACCTTCTGGATCTCTGCGGTGTCTGCCACCTCGAAGGTGATCTCTTCCGAAACGACATAACCGTTTGGAGCCTGCTCTTCTTTCAGGGTGTATTTACCGATTGGAAGTTTTTCGATATAATGCGGCTCTTTACCGGAAGTCCAGGTTTCTACGATATTGCCATTTTCATCTGTGATGGTCAGTTTGGCTCCTTCAATCTCAGTATCTCCGGTAATATCCGTTTTGCTGATCTCCACTTTGGTCACATCATCTTCCATTACCTGTTTCTGGATCTCTACAGTATTCTCCACGGTGAATGTGATGCTTTCCGCAGTGGCATATCCATCGGCCGGCTTGGTTTCTGTCAGGGTGTACGATTTTCCTACAACCAGTTCTTTGATGATGTGCGGCTCCTTGGTGGATGTCCATTCCTCAACAACAGCCCCGTTTTCATCCGTCAGCTGTAATCTGGCTCCCGGCAGTTCCTCGCCTGTGGTCAGATCGGTTTTGGAAAGTTCCACGGTTGTCGGCTCATCTTCAAATACGAACTCATAGGACACTTCTGCTTCTTTGTCTCCCTGGTACTCAAAAACAAATTCCTGTTCTTCTCCGGTGGTGACAAATCCATCCGGTGCATACAGCTCCTTCACATAATAGGTTCCGTCAATCGGCAGGTCTGCAATAAAGGAAATCTTTCCATCTACATCTGTTGTTTTTAACTCGATCAGGGTATCTGCTTCCATCAGCACCTTTCCAGATGCGGACAGGATGTCGTTCCTAGTGTACAATCCAAAGATGCCGCCTTTTAATACACGGTCGGTATCCTTTTCTTTCTTCAGGACGTTCACTTTCACCTTCTGGCGGTTGTTCTGCCAGTCCTCATCGTATACGACAACCGGGGTATCCTGATCGCGGTAGGAAAGATCTACATATCGTGGTTCTTCATCCAGGATATAACCATATGCTGTGCCTACCTCTTTGACATAATATTTTCCAACCGGAAGGTCAGATACTTCTGCAACACCGTTTGCATCGGTAGTTACAGTTGCTACCAGTTCATCCTTGGAATAATAGTCCGGGCTTACGCCATCAGCTGCTTTGATATCTTCGGCAGCACGGATTTCGAAGGTAACATCTGTCAGGCTTCCTGTAATGTACTCAAAGAAATGTTCCACAACACCTTTGACGTTATCCAGCAGGGTGATCTTATCGAGGAATTCGCCCTTCTTGTTTACGATCAGCAGTGCTTTCGGTACATGGTCCTGCATTTCCACTTTCTGTATTTCTGCGGTATCCTCGATGGTGAATTTCACATCCGTAGTCTTTAAATAACCAAGCGGTGCAAGGGATTCACGGAGGATATAGGTTTTTCCAACAGTCAGATATTTGATCACATGAGGCTCATCCTTTACGGAAGTCCAGCTGTCGATCACGTTTCCATCCTCATCCAGAACAGAAAGGGATGCTCCGTTCAACTCCACGCCTGTGGTCAGATCGGATTTTGTCACCTCGATGGTCGTCGGCTGGTTCTTCTTAATCGATTTCAGTTTAATGGTCTGGATGTCTTGTCCCTGATAGGTGGCATCAAATTCCAGTACCTCATCAGAGGATACAAAACCGTCCGGTGCAGAAATTTCTTTTACATAATAAGTTCCAAGCGGCAGGTCCAGGGTGAAGTGTGCCTGTCCCTTTTCATCGCTTGTAATCTCCTGTAATAAGGTGTCCGCTTTCACGATTACATTGTCACCGGATTTGATCTCATTCTTATTATAAAGACCAAAGACGGCTCCAGCTACCACGCTTCCGATTTCTGCATCCTGTTTTTCCACGGTGATGCTTACCTTCTGGCGTTCATTGGTAAATGTCACTTCTTCGTCTACAACCAGGGTATCCTGTCCGGCATAGGTAAAGGTTACCTCTTCTCCTTTGGCATTCCAGGTGTATCCTTCCGGTGCTTTTTTCTCTTCTACACGGTATTTTCCGAGCGGAAGATTCTCGATTACGGCACTTCCGGTTTCATCGGTCGTTACCGTTGCCACCAGTGTGTCCTTGGCATATTCCAGATAACGGTTGCCGTTCTCATCTGTCTGATGGTCTGCAGTATAGATATCCTCGGAGGCGTAAACTTCAAACACGGCTCCTGCAAGGCTGGCTTCCTCATAAGTAAAATCTTTATCAAAACCTTTGACTACTTCGCCTTCTTTGCGGATGGTCAGTCTGCCCTTAGCTGGGTGGTTCTCAAAATCCACCTCGATGATCAGGTCACCGCTGACCGGATCTTCCTGGTATGCGGTATCACTGTCTACCTTGATTTCCACGGTATTGGTGCTGTGGGTATATCCATCTGGTGCAGTCACCTCTTCGATGCGGTAATTTCCACAAGCCAGATTCTGTGGCAGGATCAAGTATCCGTTTTCATCCGTAAAATAGGATTTATGTACCGTAGTGGATGGATAAGTAGTCACTTGTTCTACATATTTCTTGTTATCCAGATCGTATACCTTAAATTCAGTATTCGGAACCAGAACAGATTTCTTTGTCTCGTCATCTTTTTTGACGATTTTTAATTTTGCTTCAAACTCTTCGTCCAGAAGCACACGCCATACCTGCGGCTGATCCGGATTGTTTTCCGAGATCACAACCTTAAAGTCATCGACTGGTTTGAAGTTGTGCGGTGTGGTGGTTTCTCTTACAATGTAGGTTCCGTATGCAAGCGGAATGGAGCATGCATATCCACGCTCATCTGTGAACATTTCTGTCTGTCCGTCTGCGGTCAGCACGACCGGGGTAGCAGATGCAAAATCATAGGAGCCGTCCTTATTTTTCTTCAGGCTGCTCTCCAGGTAAGCACGGAATCCCACACCTTTTAACAGATCGGCATCGGTCTTTCCGTTGTTGGCTGCTTTGATGACCTGAAACGGCTGTTTGATCACATCTTCCAGAGAAGTTGCGGTACGTTCTACCGTGTGAACCAGATCTCCCTCGTCATTGCACTCCAGATCATGTTCTTCCGTGTCTGCCAGATATCCGACAGGCGGAGTCAGTTCTTTAACGTAATACTTTCCGAGATAGAGGTCTGCGACTTCTGCATTTCCCTCTGTATCCGTAGTCAGGGTTACAATCTGTGTTCCTGCCGGGTAAAGAACACCTGTCTGTCCATCTGGATGTACGATATCTTCACGGGCATACAATCCGTAAACAGCACCCTCAAGTGTTGCATCTCCCTGTGCGGTCTTTCCGGTTTCGGAATCCTCTTTTACCAGTTTGATCTTCGCATTGATCCGCTCATTCTGGAACGTATGGTTGAAAGAAACCGTTGCCTCTTTGTCTGTGGTGTACTGGAAGGTAAAGGAGTACACATCCTCGCCGTTTCTCACATATCCAGCTGGTGCACCCAGCTCTTTCATGTAGTAGCTGTTGGCGATCGGCAGGTCTGCCTGATATACGGCTTTTCCGTCTGTTCCGGTCACTGCTTTCTCAATGAGAGTATCTTTCTTGACCACAATGGTTCCGTCCGCTGCTTTGATGTCATTTCCGGCATACAGACCATAAGTGCCGCCCGGAAGATATTTCCTGGTTTCTTTATCCTGTTTGTATACACTCACGCTTGCTTTCTGGCGGTCATTTTTGAATGTCACGCTTCCCATGACCTTTTCCACATTACTTCCGGCATAGGAAAGGGTGATCTCCTGGCTTTCACCAGTGCATACCAGATTTTGTGGTGCCTGCATTTCTTTTACCACATATTTCCCCAGATATAGCTTGTCCAGTGTGGCACTTCCGTCATCCCCGGTGGTGAGTCCGGCTTTAACCAGTGCATCTTTTTTGTAGATGATTGTTCCGTCTGCGGATACAATGTCCTCTGCAGCATAAACGTTGTAAACCGCGCCTTTTTGTTTCTGCTCTGTATAAACAAAGGAAACACCATCATCGGTCACCTTTGCTCCGGTCAGGACTTCGCCTAATTTGTAAACGGTCAGGCTTGCCATCTGCTCTGCATCGGTAACGGTCTGTTTTACGGTATCCCCGATGACCAGTTTCACATCGTAGGCTTTGGTATCCAGCAGATATCCGTTTGGTACGGAGATTTCTTTCAGGTATACGGTATCCTGTGTTTTGGTGATCGTAACGCTGGAAGCTCCGTTGGCATCTGTGGCCGGCATCTTTGTGATCAGGTTCTTTCCATCCTTGTCACTGTAAACGCCATAAACTGCACCTGCGATGGCTTTGTTGCTCTTACGGTCTTTCTTTACGATCTCCAGAGTTGCCTGTTTTACCCATGATACTTTAAAATCTACATATTTCTCATCGGTCACACCCTCGCCAAATACCAGGGCAAGGTCCTGTGTCTCGCTTCCGGTTGTGATCTTATAAGCGGAATAATCTTTGATGATGCTTCCCTTCATGGTGACAGACCATTCCCCTTTGACATCCACTGCCTGTGTCAGCGGTGCAGATAAGTAGAATTTGGTACCGCCGCAGATCTCCACGGATGCACCTGCACTGCTTGTTTTTCCCGTTGTCACATTATGCAGTTTGACACCGGACGGCAGCTTCATGGTGATGATCTGCAGTTCGGATGCCTTGAAGGTGATCTCTTCTGTTCTCTGGCTGTTGCCGCTGATATATGCGGTAACATCTGCATTGGAGAAACTCATGTCCACTTCCGGTATCTCCGGCTGGCTCATGCAATAATTGTAGAGTTCCATTGCCAGAGCCTGTCCAGTTGCATTCGTACCGGAAAAAGCGTCACTACTGTTATTGGCATAAGACGCAGCCAGATGGACAATGATAAACTGTTTTCCAGCGGAAAAATCAGGATGTTTCTCTGAGAAAAATCCATTTTCGCCGGATGCTTTTGTGCCGTAGTAGCATACTTTTGCCAGTGCTTTGCTGTCACCCAGTTTGGTGATCTTATAGACACCATCCCCAGGTCCTGCCTTGGATGGCTGCACACAGTAGGCAGTTGCAGACACGTTTCCAAATTTTACGGTATATTTATAAGTTACGTAGGAACCCAGACCGTAGTCTGCATAATAGTATGCAGCCCCTCTTGTCACATCTACGTCCTGTGTTGCTCTTGTACTGGTATTGACTGCGGTGAATGAAACGGTTTCCCCATCTTCCATTGCCATCAGGTCAATATCCTGTTCCCCTGCCTGCTCCAGAACATCGCTGAGTGTCAGCCCGGATTCTTCATCGGTTGTATTTTCCGTTTCAGATTCCTCTAATGCAGCATCAAACTCGGATTCGGAAAGTCCGTCCTGAAATTCGGGTTCTGTTTCTTCCGGTTCTTCTGTTTCAGATTCAGCTGTCTCCGGCTCAACAATTTCTGTCTCTACAGGCTCTGTCTCAGTTTCTTCCTGCGAGGCAGCTTCCTCATCATCAGAACCTGTATCCTCTTCTGTAACTGCCTGTTCTGTCTGTGGTTCACTCTGAGACGCTGCCACAGGCTCTTTTACGATCAGGTTTCTCCCAATCTGATAAACCGGGTGGTTCTGGTTGACTGGCTGCACATAATAAACGGCATGGTAAGTGTCTGCATGGCCGGTGCTGAAACTCTCCCCGGCGTCGCTCTCTGCTTTCTGGAATGTCACTTTGACTTTGCTTTCGTCCTTGATTTCCAGATTCGTGCGGTCACTGGAAACATCAAACTCCTGTCCGACTTCCAGCTCCAGATCGTTGGCTTTTACCACTTCCTCTTCATCCAGCAGATCCTTTACGGATTCATAAGCTGGCGGTTCTGCCGTTTTCGGCTCTTCCGAAGCATAAACGGTCAACGGTGAAATGACCGTGGATAAGATGGTGACTGCCGCCATCACCCCTGAAAGGATCCGCCTGAATCGATATTTGCTCTTCATGTTTTCTACCTCTTTCTTATTTTTCTTCATTTCTCATAAGAACAGCCGGATGTTCCCACCCGGCCTGTCTGTTCTCGTTATTCTGTTATCTTGCGCCCTCTGTCCGTCCTGGCTTCTGCAGACAGGCATAGGTGCTTTTGTCATACCGCCATGCTTTATCGCCGTCCAGGTTAGCAAGCAGATGCTTTCGCACATTTTTGTATTCGTCCCCGATTAGTCCGAGGCGGAGCAAAAAGGTACGAAACGTAAATGCCGGGTTATCCCCGATCTCCGTCTTTTTGGCATGGGTACAGGACTGGTTGACCGCCTGTGCGGATATGGCAAGTGCCAGCGTAATGTTTGACCGGACTTTTCCTGCATGGAGGGTGCTTTCAAAACAACGCCATTCCAGTGTTCCCTTGGAAAAAACAGCATGTAAGTTTAAGGCATAATACCTTGTCCAGTTGTAATGCTCGGAGCTTCCGTCATTTCCCTCATACCATGCCCTTTTGAATTTTTCCATCGTGATGGTGCTGTTTGGCATCCGGCGGATCTTCTCCAATACCATAGGACGGACTTTCTGGCAATACTCATCTTCCCTTCTCGTCTGTACATTTAAGGCTTTGAACAGAATATCCTCTTTGCAATACATGATCGTCAGTGCATTTTTCAGACTCCTTGGTGTATGATTGGATGCGTCCACATGGACATGCATGCCACAGGATGAATTGACAAAAGCACCTGCGTTTTTGACACACCGCACCACTTCCTGGAGTTTCCCCATTTCCGAATATTCCAATTTCGGGGATACCATTTCTGTCGAATAATCTCCATCGGCATCTATTACAGTACCATTTGCCAGCCTTTCACAGTCGATACTGCTGTCCCTTGAAAATTTCCACGTTTTTCCATCTGAATCTTTTACACACCAGGAATCGTAAGAACGGATATGATATGGCTCTGTTCCGAACATTCTTCCAACAGCGGCAGCCGCGTTGTAACGGCTGATGCCTGTCATCTCAATCTCTGTACCAAAATACTGGTCTTTTAAGTCGATCTGCTTCACCCACCCTTCGCTTCTGGAACAGGTGAGCTGCTTCGGATCTCTTCATCCACAGCTTTCAGGTTTCTGCCTATTGCTTCGATGACATTGACGGTGACACCGTTCCCGGCCTGCTTGTAAAGCTGGTTATCCGATGTTTCTTTTTCCATCTTGGAAATCTGACCATCTCGGTATCCCTGTAGCCGCAGACACTCCCTTGGCGTCAGCCTGCGGATTCTGCCATGGTAAATCACTCCATGACGGTCAGTTGCCGTAATGGTGAACATTGGCTCTTCCGGTTCTTTCATTCTTCTTCCATTCTGCCGGACTTTTTCCCTGGCTGGTGTCAGCACTGCCCTTGGCGTTTCTTCCACCAGCACCCCGGAGCTTTCGCCCCTGTGGTTATGGATGCTGGAATCCTGTCTGGTATTCAGACATCTTGCAACCTCTGTTACCAGCGGCGGAGGGGAAATATCTACAAAATGCAGTGTCCCCTGCTGGTTTATGGTCGTCAGAGTATGGGCGATCTCATGCCCGACTCTTCCCCTGCGGCTGTTGATGCCCGGATATCCGAGATCAATGCTGTCACCCTCATAAGCCATCTTGTATCCTTTTCGGGTGTTTTCCTTGATTGGGATACCGACTTCGTATAATCCGGTCTTGCCGCCCATACCACCAGCCCCGCTGGTCAACGTGCAGCTCAATCCTTCTTCTGCGTAGACTCTTTCTCCCTGTTTGCCAGCATGGACTTGTATAAGAGCTGTTCCATTTGCTTTTGGGAAAGGTAATATTTTTCCGGCACATCTTCCATCAAGATATCCGACAATATACACCCGTTTCCTTGACTGTGGGACTCCGAAATCCTTGCTGTTAAGCACCTTCCATTCGACATGATACCCCAGTTCAGATAGCGTACTGAGGATGGTGTGAAACGTCCGCCCTTTGTCATGCGAAAGCAAACCGGGTACGTTTTCAAGGAGAAAATACGCAGGTCGTTTGTCTGCAACCAATCTGGCAACTTCGAAGAAAAGGGTTCCTCTTGCATCGGCAAATCCTTCCCTTCGTCCAGCGATGGAGAATGCCTGGCAAGGAAATCCCGCGCATAAAAGATCAAAGTCCGGCATTCGTTCTGTTTCAATATTTCTAGCGTCATTGCAGAACCACTCTCCTTCCGTATCAAACAGCACCCGGTAGTTGTGGTCTGCATATGCATCTGCTTCACAGTGTCCGACACAGGTGAAGCCCCCTGCCCTGTGCAGTCCTTCTCGGAATCCTCCGATTCCACTGAACAGGTCAAAAAATCGAATTGTTCCGGCTATCAGCCTCCCTTCGCTGCGAAAAAAACAGTGCAGATTTCTCTGCACCGTTTCCGTCTCTTGGTTTCTGTTTTGTGATGTCTATTCTTATGATTCCGCTTCCTCTGGCTCAGATTCTTCTGCTTCTTCGGTTTCCAGTTCTGTTGGTTCTGCTTCCGCTGGCTCTTCGTTTTCTGGCTCTGTCGGCTCTTCATCTGCTTCAGGTTCGTCCGGTTCTGTCATTTCTCCGTCTGTTTCAGCTTCCAGTGCTTCTGTCTCAGGCTCTTCTGCTTCAGGTTCTGCTGACTCTTCATCCGGTTCTGATTTCGCAGTCTCAGGATCTTCCATTTCTGTTTCTTCGGCTTCCTCTGACTCTGCTTTCCATTTGGCTTCTTCTTTTTCGATTACATCTTCGATAAGCCCGATTAAGAAGTCTTTCTGTTTCATGCCATTCCTGGCGAGGACTGCTTTCAGTCTGGAAAATAAATCCTCGGTTACCTGTACTGCTACTGTTCTTAAATCTGCCATGTTCGTCTTTTCTCCTTTTCTTGTCATGTGTTCTTCGATTACCATTTCAAGGTATTTTGGTATGCTGATTCCTAACTCTTCGACTTCCAGTTTTAGCTTTTCATGCAGCTCTACCGGAATTTTTCCGCATATGTTTTTCATCTCCATTGTGTTCGTTCTCCTTTCTTTTTTCTACATACAACATACCCTAAAACATGACAGAAAGCTATTCACAATACCCAACGAATATGAGGCTCTCAAAAGCTCCCAAAGGATGCAGATCCAATAACATTCAATAGGCATCACCCCTTTCAAAAATCCGTGATTTATACTAATTTGACTGCTTGAAATTTGGCTATTTTATCACCAGGAAAGACTTGACTTTTTCAGAATGCATCCTCAAGCCCGGAGAGAAAATCCAGCATCTGGGACGGGATTTCTTCCTTTTTTGAAACCCTCTCCCCGGAGCCAGAAATGGAAACACCTGCCAGTTCTTCCCGGATTGCCTGCCGGATGCTTTTCTCCAGCTGGTTGTTTTCCTGATCTTTTAAAATCACCTGAACCAGATAGCTGCTCTTCTGTCCATCTGGAACACTTTGCAGGATCTCCCATGCCTTTTTGTGATCTGGGTTATCAAGGTTCAGGCGGAACGAGAAAACGGGTCTCTTTACTTCGCGCACATCTGCCCCACAATCCGCTCATAGCCGGAAGCATTGGCGTGTATGTCTGTCAGGTAAATCTGCCGACACAGCCTGTCCTGCGGTGTCACGTGCCGTTTCAGAATGCTGGCTCCGCCGCCCATGATCACGGACGGAATTGCCTTCAGATCGAACCCGGCTTCCATAATTGCAGACAGTATTTTCTCCGTGTAGAGTCTTCCCTGCCGGACAATGATTTCTTTTGCGGCCGGGTCCATGCTGCAGCTCTGGCCGTTCAGAACACGTTCGATCTGAATATCCGTTACAGACAGTCCGGTATTTCTGCGTACCTGCTCGGTGATCTCATCCACACACCGGATCACACCAAGTTCCAGGCTGCGGCAGGTAGCGGCATTTGGAACACTGTTGTCCAGCCGCATCAGGTCTACGGTCCAGCCACCGATATCTGCGAGAAGAACAGAAGGCTCATCCCGAACACATTCCGGGTGAAGAGCCAGGGCAGAGTATCCCTGTGGGAACAGTTTTACATCCTGAATCCGGATCTCATAGCTCTCATCCTCGTACCGGAAACGCAGAGGCTGCTCTTTCCGAAACAGATATTCCCGGAAACCTTTTTTCTCCCTGCCAAAACTTGCCAGTGGGAGGCCGGCTGCCAGAACCACATCTGTTTTCCTCTCTCCCCGGCGATAGCGGATTTCCTGAGCAATAGCTGCCATTGTCAAAAGATAATAATTGTCATTGGAAGTCTTGCTTCTCACCAGCGTCTGCCGCCCGGTTCCACACACATAAAATTTCCCATTGTACTGCAGGACATTCTGCATGGTGTACGGCTCGTAATCATACCCGGTCAATCCTGTCGGGAAGCACACATGGGGAGTTTTGATGGCATAATATCCATGGTCAATTCCTATAATGATAAGTCACCACATCCTTTCTGGTTTTCTTTGTTCTTTTCCAGCAGGTGGTCTTTCGGTCTGGAAAAAGAGAAAAAGGGCAGAACCCCGAAGAGCCCTGCCCGTAATAAAAAATACAGTTATGTATATTTACAAACAAATATGCATAACTGTATGCTATCACTTTTAATTAATTTATAACTTGGATTCTCTATTTCTGTTCTTGTAGCACATAAATACTGCTTTAAAATGTTCCTACTAGCTGCCTATGTTACTATTCTTTATTTCACCAATTCATGAATAGCTTTTACCATTGTAAGTCCATAATCAACAAGGAATTTTTTTTGTTCTTCGGAGTATGTCTTTCTTTCCTCTATTGCTTCATCTGTGCAATGTCTAAAGCACTGCATTTTCTTTCTATAATTCTTTACTATCGTATCGTCAATGAAGCCACAACATACATCTTCATATTCTGGTGTGATAAATTTTCCATCTTGTTTCAACAGGTTTTCAATAAGGTTTGCAATCTCAGCAATTTTTTCATCTATATGCATACTATTGAAAGATGCCTGTCTAGTAGAAATTTCAATAAATTTCTGATTTATAGAATCGTTCACTTCAATATTACAAGACTTTTGCTCAAATGTCAGATCTGCTACAAAGGTTCTTCTAGTCGCATAACGAACAGTTCCATTATCATCTCCACCTAGAGCAATAATTCGATTTCTAATATCTCTATATGTAAAGTCTGTTGGATCAACAGGGGGTCTTGCTAGTATTCTAGGAAACTCTTTTATCTCATAACCGAGCATATGTAGATAATATGTTATTAGATAAAACCAACATTTATTTTCACCTGAAAAATCAACATCTGGCTGACACAGTTCTTTAAATTTCGTTATTGCTTCTTCAACATCATAAATCTCAAATTGATAATTCTGAGTTTCTTCTTCACCATAAAAAATATTATATGTATAATTTACCTTTTTAACAGATTCCAGAAAACGATAATGGTATTCGGATTCCTTTATATTTTGAAAATAAAATTCTTTTAAATCCATGAACATACTCCATTCAAAAATCAAGCCACAACATCGACAATTCAGCATCTCTTCTCATTTTCACAAATTCTTCTGCAAATGTTTTTGCTGTTTCTCTATTATGATCTACATCCCAATGTTCCTTATTATAGTTTGCAGCGTTTGTCCAATTGAAAGTACCGTGCATTGCAACTTCTAAATCGATCACACAAAACTTCCTATGCATTATATTTTTGTACCGCTCTGACATCACATCCACCCGATAAACCTCAAAGTGATCTTCCAAAGTGAACGAAGGTTTCTCCTTATTAACACGATTATTATCAATAATAATTTTTACATCTAACCCTTCATTTCTTTTTTTCAATAATTCATCAAATATTTTTTTATTGGTGAACCATGCCATTGCTATCCAAATTGAGAACTTTGCTTCTCGAATTTCATCAATTATCCGATTTTGTATATCATCAAAAAGTATCTCTTGGCTTACTTCTTCTGGTGCAATATTAAGTATTCCGGGTTTTAATACCAATCCGCTATACTCATTATAATCGTTTGGTTCATAAACCTGTTTGCACAAATCATCAACAAAATCTTCATGTTCTTTCAAGACAATTAATTTATCTGGAACAACGCTAATAATAATATACTCTTGACGATGATCAGGCAAATGATATGTAAAAGCCCATTCCTTTTGAAATGAAACAGAAGCAACTTTAAGCGCCTCCACCACCTCATCTTTATGCTCATAATCACTCATCTTTGCTGTTGCTATCAATAAATCCTTATACTGCTGTTCTGTCATAACATCCCCCTATAGCTTTATATATATCGCAATGCTATGAGCAATTTCTTTATCACTACTCATTATTGTGTCATTTCCTAACAAAATTCGATTTCTACCACTAATGATATCATATTTTTTATTTATAATCTAGGTCTTGTATCCACTCTCCGATCTCTTTTGGTGTGCTTTTGCAAAAATCCTGAATCCACATCTCATGGAGTTTAACTTCTGATTCTGTACTATCTATGTTTCCAACACGCCCACCTGTTTCCTGAAGTGCTTCCAGGCAATCCCATTCCTTTTGGAAGTCCCCAGCAAATTCCATCCATACTTTTATATGATATTCCTTAAAACCTAAATGGTAAATCAAGTAGGTCAACCTGTCAAAATCAGCTAACGGCATTTTTTCTTTTTTCAGCAATAACCTTTTATCATGCTCGCTGCATAAATATAAAAATGCAAGCTGTTCTATTTTTGCCTGCTCCATATATTTCTCCCTTCTCTTCTGTCCTTGTCTCACTTTTACAACCGATTCTACCTTGTCCAATCGTTAAAATCAATACAGATGGTGCAAAAAGTGAGACAAACCATCTGTTTACCAGAGAGGAAGAGATTTAAGATGCCAAAGCCAAGGACACAGTCTGGTGAGAAGAATCTGATTAGCCAGCGATTGATTGAACTTCGCAAGACCCACA
This sequence comes from Blautia sp. SC05B48, assembly GCF_005848555.1. Classification (NCBI taxonomy): domain Bacteria; kingdom Bacillati; phylum Bacillota; class Clostridia; order Lachnospirales; family Lachnospiraceae; genus Blautia; species Blautia sp. SC05B48. The sequence continues at coordinate 1,243,335 of NZ_CP040518.1, forward strand.
ATATGTCTCAGCGTGATCTTGCCTATAAACTCCAGTTAGCTGGTTACGATATGGATAAAAATGTAATCACCAGAATCGAAACAAACAAGCGTTATGTCACTGATCTTGAATTAAAAGCCATTGCTGAAATCTTTCAGGTTTCATACATATTTCTCATTGATGGCAAAGATGAATAGAAGTGACAAATGGGGAAGTGTCTTTCGTGCTTCCCCATTTTATCCGTCTCTTTTACAGATTCAGTAATTCCAGGATTTTCTGCATACCAGCCTGATACAAGGATTCCGCATATAGAATCCATCTCTCATTTACTTTCGTAACGTATGCATCTATCATTTTTCGTTTTTCTTTTTCAAGTCCCATTGCCTGAACCTGATCTTCATATTTTGATATTTTTTCGAGCATTTTCTGGTACACTGCATTTTCTTTCAGTTCATTTTCTACCTCATCAATCCAGGTATCCATTAGCAGTTCCAGTAATTTCTTTGTATCACTTTCGTCCTTTCCTGACACTGCTTTTTTGATTTTTCCAAGCATGGCACCATACGAAATCATCTGTGCCTGTCCCATATAGAAATGATATTCTTCTTCTATCATTTCCTTTCCGTTCTCCAGTTGGAAATATTGGTGCAGTGCCTGATGTTCGTCTGCTGTCAGACTGATTGACTGAGCCGCTTCCATAAATGTTTCTATCACTGGATACTTCTCTATAAGTTCCAGTATTTTCTTTTGCAGTCTCTGGTATTCCGCATTATGCTTTTTCAGATAGATACATACCTGTTCTCCTATCCGTATCCCCAGACATTGCTCGTTCCAGATGATATCTGGCTGTACTGACATATCGTTTTCTCCTTTCTGTGTCGTTTCCCTGTTCCAAGCACAAGACTATACCACACTTCCGGGAGAAAGCTATTCAGCAGATCTACTAAAATGACCGGGCGGATACTGTGCAACCTATCCTTTCTTTATAATAAAAAAAGGCATGGAAGAATCTTATTCTTTCATACCTACTACTTATTTCTATATTCAACTGAATACACATTCTTTTCCATTATCTGTGTATCATGTACCTATTTTCCTCTAAAAGCAAACTGTATACACTCCATACACGCCTACCATCTATACCTCATTTTACATCCAGCATCAGGAATTCTGCCTGATGTGTCAATGCAACGATCAGATTCAGCTTTGCTTTCATTCCTGTTGAGTACTCTTTTATAAATTTATTCAACGGAATCTGATATTCCTCACACATCTGATGAAATTTTTCTGCTTCAAACTTCGGATACAATTTGGCAAGGACTGCCTCAATATCTTTTCCTTTCAAATATCCGGTAAATCCAGCTTCTGCCAGGACGACTCCCAGCTCTTCTTTCTCTTTTTCACTTAACTCTTCCGGTATTTTTCCCAGGATCTTTATCTCGCCGGCATCATAAGAAATGAGTCCGAGCACCGCCTTGAATAAAGTACTCTTACCGGCTCCGTTCTCTCCAACCAGACCAGTAATTCTTCCTTTTTCTACATTTAACGAACAGTCTAACTGAAATTCACCGTAGCTTTTCTTTACTCCTTTGATCTCTAACATAATCATTCATCCTCCATGATGAGTTCAAACAATGAACGGATCTCTTCCTCCTTCATTCCGCAGCGCCTTCCCTTCTGAATCGCTGCTTCCAGATCCGCCTCAACCTCTTTCCTGCGCTCTTCTTCCATCAGCTGTGTATTCGAAGCCGCTACATATGTTCCTTTTCCATGAACTGTGACTGTCATGCCCTCTGCTTCCAGATTGTCATATGCTTTCTTCACAGTAAGTGCACTGATCTTCAGTTCCTTTGCCATTGTTCTCACGGACGGCAATATATCATTTTCTTTTAATTCTCCGGAGATGATCTGCGCCTTGATCTGCTCCATGATCTGTTCATAAATTGGTACCATCGATGTATTATTGATTATAATCTTCATATGTTCCCTCCTGTTGTAAACAGTATATAACAGTGTAGTACTGTTGTCAACTGTTATATACTGTTTTGCAGTAGTTGACTGCTGGGATATATTTTTTAACACGAAAAAAAGCACCTCTCAGATCAAAAAACTCTAAGAAGTGCTTTTGTTGTCATGTATATCAATAATTTAATTTTAGTACAGCTTTGCACCTGCCGGGATTTTGTCATCTACCATCAGAAGGTATGGGAAGTCTTAGACACTTACTTTTCATGATCATTAATTTTTATTTGTTACGCAAAATGAATTGACTTTATAGACCGATTAGTCTATTTTGTAAATAACTGCAACAAAATATTCTTGGAGGGATATATGACAAAAGCTCTCACTAATTATGATAAAACAAAAATTTCTACAGCACATGTTTTCCTGCAATATGATCAAGCTACAATGATACATAAATATTCATTACATTACAATTCTGACTGGTTATATATTACTTTTATTAACCGTACCTATCGTATTAACCGAAAAACGGGAAATGTTCAGTGGTCAGATAATGATTTTGAAACAGTTCATGAAGCCAATCATAATGAAGCAATGACTATTTATGATGTTTTATGTTATTCAAAGGATAGATGCCATCTGTCACATGAATTTGTAAATATAAACAGCCTTTCCTCTGTCCGAACAGGAAATCTCTCACCGAACAGAGGATTTTTCCAGAATACCGCTGACTTTTTTAACGGAAAAACCGTTGAATTGCGTAATGCCTGTATATCACTTTCCGGAAAGGAACTGGAAAAAGGAGATGTTGCTTTTAAATTAAATCTTTTTCCTTTTTTGCCGATTATCATTCGTTTCTGGGAAGCTGATGACGAATTCCCGGCAAGTCTTCAAATTCTTGCGGATAGAAATACTTTAGATTACATGCATTATGAAACGCTTATGTTTGCACTTACACATCTGTTTTCCAGACTGAAGGAAGAAATGCGAATTGAAAAAGGGTGAAGAATCCAGACAACGCCTGATCGAGTGTGCTGCTGAATTATTTTGGAAAAATGGGTATTCTGCTACTGGAATCAGCGAAATTCTCAAACAAACAGACCTTCCAAAAGGATCTTTTTATTTTTATTTCAAAAGCAAGGATGACCTGGCAACAGCGGTAACGGAATACTATCAACAAATCTTGCTGGAACAATTTCAAAATAGTTCTCAGGGAAATGACTGGGAAAGTTTTATTGAAGAAATCTTTGATTTTTTATCTGAAAGGACAAATGGACAAACATTTGCAGGCTGCCCGTATGCGGTGATGGGCATGGAAACAGCACTTGGCAAGCCTGCAGTTGCATCTGTATTTATGGAAGGACTGAAAAAATTTGAGCAGATTTTTCAGGAAGTATTGTTATACTCCGGATTGTCTCCAGATCATGCAAAAAATCTTTCTCAGCGCATGCTTTCTATCTATCAGGGATATTTTCTTCTTGGACGAATCAGCGACAATACTTCTTATTTGAAAAATGCAAGAAAAAACGTATAAAGACTCTTTCACATGCTTTGTTCGTCCTTTTCAAATATCAGAATCTTCTGCGTAACCTTTTTTGCAATCGGTAATAACGCCAAAAGTCTGTATGCAGATGAAAATAACTCCATGCCACGAAGAATATTATCATCTTTTATTTTATGATACCCTGTTGTCATATTCCCAAGGTCTTCAAAATGATCTGCACCGAAGACAAATTTTGAGCCTGTTTGCTGTATGGATTTTTCTATTCCTTCTTTCTTTATCCATGCCTTTGCCAGACATTCCATAAGAATACAGGCATTATCAAAGTTGTCCTTTATTATTTTTAATATCTTACCGTTTTCCTCTGCTGTCAGATACATTGATAATCCTTCAATGATAAAAAGCATTTTCCCCCGCACTTTTACTTCTTTTGACCATGCAGGATCAAGTGCAGAAATTCCTATCGTAGAAACACGTCCTGATTCCTCGAAAATCTGATTGCGGATTGCTATCGTTTCTGGCAGGTCCAGATTGTACCAGGTGATTTTACCATTATCCATACGATAAAATCTCGTATCCAGACCACAGGCAATATTAACCACCGTACAATCAGGATTTTTCTCTATAAAATTCTTTACTAATTCATCAAAAACTACCGTTCTGGCAATTACCCCTTTCCCCATCGTAGAATCCCTAGCCGCTGTAGAAAAATCATAATCAATTTTGTCGACTAATTCTACCGCCTTTGCATCATAGAATTTATTATGTTTACTTTTGGAATATTGGGCTCTGGCATAAAAGCTCTGGAGCATTGTCTCAGCACTGCCACTGATAGTAGGTTTTATTCTTTCACTCATACATTTACCTTTTTTGCAATATAATTAGTTTCGACTAACTTGATTGTAACACATTTTATGAAAATAAACAATTCAAATTGACGTGTCTTGGAAACAGGCCCCATAAACTTTCTCCCCATAAACTTCTTAAACTGAAATTTAGCAATTTCTAATTTTTTTGACGTTTCGGTTCATTAAATGCCTGCCAAAGTGTTTATATAAAAATGCTTTTATCGCAGACATTTCTTGATGGTGTACTTTTAGCAAGTCATCAGGCGAATCATAGACTCCAAAATCTTGATTAATTCCTTCACTCTGAATATATGTATTATTTCTATCAAAATCTATAATTGGATTTTTGAAGTCTTTTACGGCTACACCGTAACCACAAAATGCACCTTTACAATCACTATTTTTTTTCTGTAATTTTTGTAAATACTTTTTATCAAGAATAAACGCCTCTAACTCATACCATCTATCCTCAAAGTAAACTTCAACCCAACTATGAAATACATTTTGTGGTGCATTTTTATAGACAACCCCTGTCATTGCTCCCTTTTGTAATTTTTTATCAATGGTGAATCCATGTACCCTGCAAGGAATATTGCATGCCCTTAGTATTGCCATAAACAATGTTCCTTTTGTATTACATTGTCCATAACCATCTGCCAAAACCTTTGATGCAGGAACATTATCATCAATATTATATCCAAACAATATTTCATCCCTAACAAAATCATAAATCGATTTTAAGCGTTCAAATTCATTTATACTTTTCCATCTTCTTTCCCGAATTAACAGCTGTATGTTTTCGTTGGAATAATCTAACATTTTTGTTTCTTTTAAATATTTGTCCATAATGCACCTTCACAACTTCCGATTGAGATTTCACCTGTTTTAAGAGATTTAATAACTGTTATATTTTGTTATTAAATTCTCCGCAAACCATTGAAAACACTGGATTTGTCGCAGGTGAGCTTTCCCTTATTTTTTCCCTTGTGTTATATCGTCCCGTCAGTGTTTATGAACTCTGATAAGGGCAAAAAAATTATATAAAACAGTATAACATAAAATAAAAGTGACATGGTGGACTGATTGAAATGCTTCTTAATTTTTGCTACTAATGATTGATTAAATGATAAGGAGATGGGATACGATGAGAACAATATTTGCAGAATACAATCCACAACGAAACAGCATTGACATTTATACAAATGTTGGCTATATGCTTCGCATTGACTGCTGGGAAGCCGAAAAGGATCTAAAAACCACACCCGGATCAGACTGTGCATTGACTTCACTTGCAGTCGATGAACCACTTGAATATGCGAGATTATATCTTGAGGGCAATTTACAGATGTGGGTAGATACAGAAGATTCATTAGAGTTATAAAATGCAAGCAGCCTGTATGCTTCATTACACACAGGCTGCTTAATCAAATTTATTATAATTGATGAAAAATCGGTTGCATTTTGTCAAAAGTACAAAACTTTTTGAAACCAAATGCTTTTAATTCCTGTTATGATACTGAGGATATCCCAGCAATACTTGCTATCCCTGATACCTTATTCTTTCTACCAGCGTTTCCTTTTTCAGATTACTGCTTAAAACGCAGGAAAGCACAATCTGCAAAAGGCTGACCAGCAAAATCATAGCAAGAATTGGTGTAATTGGAACATGATAGATATTCATTCCAAATATTCCATTATGTTTTGCATAGGAAAAAAGTGCATAGCCGAGCGGCAGACCAATGATCAAAGCTACGCATATGGTGCCAACCGTAAAAATCAGTCCCTGTAACTGCAGGCATAAATTTAATTGTTTATTTGTCATACCCACAGCCTGCAATACACCATATTCCTGCTTTTTTGTCGTAATATTCATAATCATGGTGTTTGCCATATTCATAAAACCGATGAGTCCTACAACCGCCATAAACAGATAACAGCCAAGCTTCATCATGCGGGCTGCGACTTCTGCATATTGTAACTGCGCATGATAGGTATCCATTTTTATATGCGAAGTATTAGAAATCAAAGTATTCAGACTTTGTTCTACAGATGCCACATCTTTTTTATCACAGTCCACCCACAGATAGCCATAGGCTGTTCCTCTCGGATTCATGGAACGGTATACACCTTCCGGAATGACAAGATAAGTGTCCGCACTTGCAAAGGATCCTGCAATCTTTCCCTGATAGGTATAGGTTCCACTTCCATTCTCAAAGTCAAATGCAATGGATTCATCCGGAGCATATCCATCTTGTTCCATCCACGTTGACCAGCCAAAGAAAATATCACCATTCTTTACCGCCTGATCATAGTCCATAGAGCCAATATCCCCGTCCTGGCGCATAAAATCAAAATCATTTTTACTCACAATATCAGCCGGAAATCTTGTTCCGTTCAGATTTACAGAGACAATCTCTCTCGTCATGACATCTGTCACTCCTGGAATGCTTTTGATTTCTTCAATCAGCGAATCATTCAATAGATTATCCGTCAGAATCGTATCCAGATTATTCTCCGGATATTTTTCATCATACTCATCAGAATAGTCAAGCTGCAGTTCAAATTGTCCATGATTTATGTAACGACGTGCTTCATGCTCCGTGTCAATATTTCCCACATAATTAGAGATAATCACAAACAATGCGCAGGAAAGCCCCAGTGTGAGGATGGTACCAATGGTTCTTTTTGGATTACCCGTTATATTTGCCATTGCCATAGAAAACACGGTAACATTTTTTCTGCCATTTCGTTTTCCTTTTTTTTGTGTTTCTGCATTTTCTAAATACCGTGTTGCTTCGATAGGTGAAATCCGTGAAACAATTTTCATTGGTTTACGCAGTGCCAAAGCAACGGTAAGAAATGATACGAAAATACAGAGAAGCATAACAGGCAGGGAAAACAGTGACACCTGCTGATTTTGGACTCCCATAGAGTCAGTTCCGGTTGATACAAGGTTCCCCTGTTCTACCAGCCAGTTAAAACCGCATTTTGCAATCAGAAAGCCAAAAAGCAATCCAACCGGTATTGAAAAAATTGTCAAAAAAATGCCCTCTCTAAAGATCAGTTGTTTCATCTGCTTTTTTGTCGCTCCCAGAGCCTTGATTTTTCCATACTCCTGTATCTTGTTGGCAATACCGACCTGAAAAATATTATAAATGACCACAACAGAGAAAAGTACAATTGCAAGAATCAAAACCCCGCATACCGCAATCGTTTCATAACTCGGCTGCAAGACCCATTGCAAATAGAGATCATTGACTATAACGTTTTTTTCTTCGATCCCACAAGCTGCTGCAATCTGCTTTATAACCGAATCAATATTATTCATAGATACATTTGCAGAATCATTTAAAGTAAAATAAATATTATACTGTCTGTCATTCTCTGCGACGTGCTCATCATAAAACTCCTGTGACCCGAAAGCAACATAAGATGCCTCGATGGTATACTCATCCCGATCATATAGGATTCCGCTGACAACAAATTCTTCCGGCTTATATTCTGACTGCATCCCTGCGCGGTAATCCAGTGTAACCGTATCTCCGATCTTTACATCACCATACCCCATTGCACGAAAAAATGCTCTTCCTGCGGCAATTTCCTGCATTTTTTCCGGATACTTTCCTTCCTTCAACTCATATTCTTTATTATAAGGAAGCATTTTTCTAGCAGTCTCATCCATGCAGACAAACCCGCCTTTTTCATTGCCTTTTATGATACCTTCGGTGCACATAGTGCCTGTAGCATCTATTTCCGCACGGCGGTTTACTTCTTTTAACTGCGATCCGTCTGCGGAAACAAACAGACCATAATTGCTTCCATATGATCCTGCCGCCTGACTTTTCTGTAAATGAATTACCCCATTTCCCACAGTACTGATAATAACAAGCAGCATCGTGGTCAGACAGATTGCCATCATGATCAGTATACTTCTTGTCCTGTTCCTTTTGTCATTGCTATATGCAATCCTGCTTATTGTCTTCATCTGAAATCCACCACCTGTCCGTCCTCAATCACCAGAATACGGTCAGCGACCTGTGCAATTTCGTCATCATGGGTAATCATTACAATTGTCTGTCCATATTTTTTTGCTGTCATCTTAAGCAGAGCGATTACCTCATCACTGGTCTTAGAATCAAGATTGCCTGTCGGCTCATCCGCAAATATAATTTCCGGACGATTCACCAGTGCTCTTGCAATTGCTACTCTCTGCTGCTGTCCTCCGGATAACTGATTTGGCAGATTATAAATCCGGTTTTCAATCCCCAGAGTTGCAATAATATCATTTACATACGCTTCATCCACTTTTCTTCCATCCAGCCCCAGTGGCAGTACAATATTTTCCCAGACATTAACAGATGAAACCAGATTAAATGCCTGAAAAACAAATCCGATTTTTCTTCTGCGGAAAACAGCAAGGGCATCTTCCTTCATCCTGTATAAATCTTTCCCCGCTAAAGTAACTCTGCCTTTTGTCGGGGTATCAAGCCCTCCAAGCATATGAAGTAATGTACTTTTACCGGAACCTGACTTTCCAACAATTGCGACAAATTCTCCCTGCTCAATCTGAATGTCCACCTGATTGACCGCTTTGACCTGATTCTCACCTGCGCCATAAAACTTACAAAGCTGCTTGGTTTCTAATATCACACTCATGTGTTGCCTCCTTTTCAATTCTGTAAAGCGTACCTTTTCAGCACGCTTTCTTTGCCTGTTTATATATTTGGTCATTTTTCAACCTACATCCAAATTGTATCAGGATAATCTTTCATTTCACTTTCAAAAAACGAGCAGAAGTCTTACAGAATTGTAAGATTTCTGCCCACTTAAAATTTAACCAACATATGGTAATTGAATCACAAACGTGCTTCCTTTTTTCTTTTTGCCGGAGATTACCGTGATCATACCTCCGTGTTTTTCGATAATTTCTCTCGATAGAAAAAGTCCGATTCCCGTGCCACTCTCTTCCCTGACCTCCCTGGAACCCCCTCTGTAAAATCGTTGAAAAATTTTGTGATACTCATTCTGCGGAATACCGATTCCCTGATCCTCAATTTCCATTCTTACAAGATCGTTTCTTTTTTGTAACCGGATAAATATTTTTGAACCACCCGGACTGTACTTGACCGCATTATCCAGAACATTGATAAAAGCTTCACCAAGCCACCTTTTATCCTGCACAACCATGCATGTTTCCAGCTCTTTTGCATAGTCAAAAACGAATTCAATTTCTTTCTCATCCGCTTTTGGATAAGTACGGTTCACAGCAGATATGACAGTATCCATAAGCGGAAGTTTTTTCTTATTAATCTGAATCAGTCCGGTTTCCATCTTGGATATTTCAAGAAGCGACTGCAATAATGTCTCCAGTCCATCCAAAGCACTCCGACAACGAATACGAAACTCCTCCTGTTCTGTGGCACTTAAGTCATTCTGCATCAGCACACTAAAACATGTATCCAAAGCTGCAACCGGTGTCTTTAACTGGTGAGAGATATCAGAAACCATTTCTTTCGTGCTCTCTTTTTCTTCCCGTGCTTCTTCCTTTAGCAACTGAATATGATGTCCGATTGCTTCAAGCTGGTCATTCAATTTTTCCAGTTCAGCGAGATTTTCCGTTTTCAGTAAATCATCAAATTTATTTTCACGGAATCTGATCAGAATTTCTTCTAACTGGTCTAAAATTTTCTGATGACACGCATCTTCTGTCTTCTTCCAATAAAATAAAATAATCAAAAGAAGCACGCATATCACAGTGCTTACAGCACCGGTCACCATAACCTGATGCCGGAATTGCGAATAAAACACATTCCCTTTATTTCCCCAGTATCCATATTGCTCCAATAATCGCCTTCCCTGTTCGTTGGTTTCAATATCCTTATCCTTAAGCAATTCCGAAACAGCATCCAGCCCGGAAAATTTTTCCTTTGCTGCAATTTCTGTCATAAGATTCATTTTATATTTATAATCTTCATAAAACACATACGTGGTAAAGCAATTTAATATTGCAAACAATAATATGACAGGTAATACCAAGGAGAGCACTACTGTAATCTTCTTGCGATATCTCTTTGTCACTGCCTTACCTCCTGATTCCATATATACCCAAGACCTCTGATATTCTTTATATAGACCGGTGCAGCCGGATTGTCTTCGATTTTCTCACGGAGTCTTCTGATATTGACAGCGATTGTATTTTCATCCACAAAATCCCCTTCCAGATCAAACACATTTTCCAATATTTGTGTTTTTGAAAGAATCTGTTTCGGATTCTGAAGAAAAAAAGTCAGCATTTTCAACTCCGTTTTTGTCAGACTGATTTCACAACTCTTTATCAGGACTTTCATTTCTCCTGCAATAAATACGATATCTCCCGAAATCATCTTTCCGGCTTCCGTTTTCTCCTGTCTGCGGCGGAAATGTGCTTCTATTTTCAAAAGAAGTACCGAAAGACTAAACGGCTTTGTAATATAATCATCTGCCCCTGCTTCATATCCCATGACCTGATCCATCTCCTGATCTAGTGCTGTAAGACAAATAATATATGTATTATAATTGCATCTCATCCACCTTACAAATTCCAGTCCATTCCCATCCGGAAGATTCACATCACAAATGGTAACATCCACATTATTATCACTTGCAATTCTTTTCGCTTTTTTCATTGATTCTGCTGAAAAAACCTCATATCCGGATTTTTTCAGTGAGAATGTAATTCCACGATTTAAATTTTCATCATCTTCAACCACGAGTATACCTGGCATAGCATATGCACCTCTCTTTATTAACTATATATATTTAATATCAGAGTACTGCTTCTTCAATTCTCTCATCGTTTGTATCTCCAAAAGATAAAACAATGAAACTATCGTCAGCACTGTTATCCTCTGAAAGGAGTCGTCAAATATGCTTTTGCTTTTTCAATGCCGGAAGTGTGGCAAGTTCTTCTGTCGGAGTAAGCATTATACAGCGTCTGTTTCCAATATATGCTGTGTGAAAATCATAACTCCTTGCAATATAAACAGGCAAAGAATCCTGATGATTCCCTGCTTCATATTTTATAGAAATTCCGACTACGCTTGTAAGGATATTTCTTATTCCCCTTTTAACTTAATTTCTTTCATTTTAACATACTTCCATATAGTGTACAAATTGATTTCATAATTGTATGCCATGAAATATCAGCAGCGTAAGAATAATTTTTTTGATATGTTTTCCATAAATTTTCCATAACAGAACTTATTTCTATTTCATCAAATATTTCTCTTCTATCCCCAGAGTTTATCTGCTCCAATGTTCCACGTTTTCTTGCAGTTGCCACAAGTGCATTCCATAAAACTTGCTTTTTGAGTTGTTCTCCATACAACTTTTGTAAAATATAAATATCATAAAAATCTCTCATTCGTGTATTTGTAACGTTTCGGCTAATAACAGTTTCCAGTTTTTCAGCCAATACCGTTTCCAGATTATATGCCCATACCTCGATTGTGCGATCTTCAAGCATAAGATTAAATTTGTACTTGATTTCTCTTGGTGTGATTACATCCTCCACACTGACATTAGTGCCTTTTATGGTAGCTAATAGAATTGTATACTGTTTCAGCTAATTAATGTTTGCAGATTTCAGAGAGATTGTTTCTTTTCCCGCCTTTTCTCTGATTTACATCCCCAAATAAGGGGTGACAACAGAGCGGAACCCAAATGTTAACTGGACTCTTGAAAGACCATGTTTGCAAACCAGTGATTTTGATTAGCTGTCAGCTAACAAAAATCGGATTGTGTTAGCTGGAAATGGAGCATTTTGAATGGAATTTCATGTCACGAACGTGATTAGAAAATAAGAAAAGCGTTCGTTGTCAGCTAATCCAGCTAACATTTTCGAACGCTTTGAAGCCCGTCCATAAGAGGATTTGAACCTCCGACCCCTCGCTTAGGAGAGCTCCAACCTATTGTCACTCTCTGTCAATCTGAGGTAAGATAAACCCATATGGGACACTATTAAAAACTGTTTCCGATTCAATTTGAGTTATTCTGAATACCCCCTCTGTCAAGCTCTGTAAAGCTCTGAAAGTTAGCTGATTGTTTGCTTCAGCTAATAATTGGGGAATGCCTTGATATTACCATCGACATCTGTTATATGACCACCATGCTTCGTACGTTCGATCATGGTAAACAGTATTCAATTAAACTTCCTATCGAAAGCACAAGATATTTTCTTGTCTATAAATAATATAACGCATACGAGACGGTTTGTCCATGCGTTTTTGACTGGCAAATTTTATATTTTATTACGATATTTTTTTCAAAATCTTTTTCGCATTTGTCTTTGAAAAATCACTTAACCGATAAGATCGGACTCTTGTCTTTACAATGATTGGAATTAACAAACCATTATTTACCAGCTTTGCACATCGATTAATAATCGTTTTGTTGGTTACACCTAGCATTTTGCTGACTTCAATTGGTGTAAACTCATATAATCGCTTTTTTAACAGAAATGCTAAGAATTCTTTTTCTTTTGCATTTAAATAAGATAGACTTCCATCTAACTCGTCGTTTTCGGATGTTTTTGATAATTCATATACCTTTTTAGAATACAATTCCATCATCCGCAAAAAATAATTGATCCAAATTTCCGGATGAGGAGGGTTTTCTCTTCCTGAATAATATAACGCCGGTAACCCCATTTGCAGTGATGCATAATACTCATCTGGATCATAGGCAAAATATTCTTCCAGAGAACCTATTCCATTAAAACCATATCCATAATAATCAAGAATATAGCCTGACATTAATCTGGCGGTTCTTCCATTTCCATCTTCAAAAGGATGAATGGTAACCAATTGATAATGAACTACAGCAGCAATAATCAGCGGATGATCATCTGTAGTATTTACATATTCAACAAGTTCATCCAACAAGTCTGGAATATCAATATACTCTGGTGGAATATATTCCGCTGCGCCTGTTTCGGAATCATATACTGCGAATAACATTCCAGGTGGCATAGGGCCTCTTAAGCCTATCTTTTCTTTTGACGCACCTTTTTCAACCATTGCCTGCACTTCTAAAATCATTTCTTTTGAAAAAGCTTCTTTCTTTTTCAGTTTTTCTTCTAAAAAATTTAAAGCCAAAAAGTAATTACGAACTTCCTGTTCTGGCTTTAAAAAATGTTTGTGAGGATCACTATCAATAGCCTCATTTGCCTGTTTTTCAGTTAATGGATTTCCTTCAATCTTATTAGAAGCATAGGAACTTTTTTTCTTAGAGTTTTTTCTAAGTCTGTTTTTTATAACAGGTGGCATTTCTATCGTACTAAGAGAAAAACGCTTTTCGTCTATTTCCGATATTTTTTTTAAAATTTCATTTGTTAACGTAACCTTAATCACATGATCCACCTCCATTTCATCCATATATTATATCGTTTTATGAATTGTTTTTCCACTAAAATTACACTATTTTTTCACTATTTTTCATTACTTCATTGTCTTCGCCAGCGAATTGAGTAATGCCCGCATCTCTGGATTTGCCAACACTTTTGCCAAAAGTTCAGGATCGACTTCATCAGCAACAGTTGCATTATTATTTTCCTGCTGTACATGCATCTGTGGATCCAGATTCTTCTTCTCATAAAATGCTTCTTCAAAAAGCTCTGCATTTTTCCTTCGGTCATCATCCAGAATATGAGAGTACACATCCGTAACCATATTGACCTGAGCATGGCCGGAATCACCCTGTACCGCTTTGATGTCCCCACCATTCAGTTTCAGCTTATAAGTAACGCTGCTATGACGGAAACTGTGAAATACAACCGGTGGGAGATTATAGTCCTCGATCAGTTTTTTTAAAGGACCACGGATTGCTCCATCTCCGAGAGGAAGCCCAAAGGTACTTGCCATAACCAGGTTATAGTCCATATATTCATCACCAAGAATTTCTTTCATTTCATCTTGCTCAGCTTTCCAGTCTACCAGCATATTAGCAACACTCTTCGGTAAGAATATTTTACGCACATTGCTTTCTGTCTTCGGTGTTTTCAGAATACGGACCGTAGAATTCTTCCTATGATTTGTCGGAAATACCAACAACACATCTTTTCCATCCAATGCATTTAAAGATTCTTTTCTTATACGCTGTGATTCTTTGTTGATGAAGACATATGCACGGTTTTCTTCAATTGCCTCATGAGAAATATCTACACAATCCCAGGTAAGACCAAGCAGCTCACCAAGTCGCAGAGAACATGAGAAAGATAGATTAATTGCGAGCTTTAATCGTTCATCTTCACAGACACTGAGCGCATACATCAATGTATCCGCTGTCCAGATGTCTCTTTTTTGTGATTTATGTTTTGGTACAGTCGCATGGGTGCAAGGATTCTTCTCCATCAACTCCCATTTCACTGCCTGTTCGAAACAGTTCCTGAGCAGCTTATTAACATCCCTGACCGTACTGGACGATACAAATTCATTTCGACTGGTTTTATTTAATGGATTGATAACTGCACGTCTCTTCAAAAGACTCTGATAATATCTTTCGATGAATCGGGTATTGATCTCTGAAAGTTTCGTATCACCAATAATTGGAAGAATATAGTTATTGATAAGAGAGACATTTCCTTCATATGTAGAAAGCGCCCAGTTTTCTTTTCCATAAAGTGCAACATACTCTGTAATAAGCTCATCCAGTGTTTTGCATTTACGAACGACAAATGATCCCATCTCTTTTTATATTCAATTTCTTTTTTTCTTCTCTTTGCTTCGGCTTTCGTTTCATAGGTTTCCCATTTCTGTTTCCTCTCACCTTTTTCATTCGTATAAGAATAGATTACATTAAATTTTCCGTTTCGTTCTCTTATTGATGCCATATTATTGCATACTCCTTTCCAAATCTCTTTGCTCCATCCAGTCCTCAAATTCATCCCGACGGATTCTAACTCGACTGCCAACTTTTATTACTGTGAACTTTCCTGTATCCGCCCACTTGTTGATCATGCTTCTGCTGACCTTTGCCAGATAGGAAGCTTCATCAAAAGTAAGATACTTTATATTTCCATTGCTTCCTCGTATTCCGGTCTGTGATAATTTCTTCCGCCGGTAATTAGCCAGAGCAATATTTTGTTCCTGTGCAAGTTCTTCATAATCATTCGATGGATCCAGCTTATACCGATCCTGACCTTTCAGGAATTTTTGAAAACTCTCTTTTGTGATCCTTTTCTTTTCTGCAATCACAATGAATTCAAAAAAATGACTATACTTCGGATTATCAAGAATTGTATATACTGAGCTTCTGGTTGTTCCTAGCAGCTGTGCCATCTCTGGCATCGTAATAGTTGCATCTTCCAGAAGAGCGTCCTTTTCTCTGTCTTCCTTTGTCCGATACCGGGACTGGCTTTTATACCAATTCTGAAAAGATTCTTTTGGTATACGTTTCCAGTAATCGACAATAACAGCTTCCATTTGATTTTTCTTGAGTAAATCATAAACAAGATATTCATCAACACCCAACAGATCCTCGACTTCCTTAACAGAATAGGACCAGGATTTCAATTCTTTCCCCGGTTCTTCTCCGGTAACTTTATAGTATTTAATCTGATTGGCGTACCATTTTTCAAAGCTGGCAATATTGATTCGTATCTTTCCGGCAATCTCTTTTGATTCAAAAACATTTTTATGCACCAGCCAGTATCGATCTGTCTTTTTTAATCCCAGTAGCTTTCCCATTTCCGGCACGGTCATCCAGGTCCTCTTTTGTGTTGGACGCCGTTTATAAGGACTTTCTTCTGATATCTTCGAAATGATTTCTTCAACATCGTCCGTTTCCGGAACTTCTTTTTGTTTCATAATTGCTGTTGCCATTTATTCTTCACTTCCTGTCTTTTTTAGTGTTAGTGTTTTTTCTTATATCATATCTCAAATCCAGATAAAAATTTAGGATGTCGATTGCAGACAAAATCTGCCTGATCAACACCCTGTTTTTTACTGTTCCAAGTTATCGAGCCAGTCATCGAAACTCTTCTTAGAGATGCGATACTTTCCGCCATCCAACTGGATCCACCGGAATTCCTTTTTCTTCAAAAGGTTATAAATAGTAGGTCTGCTGACTCCTAAGATTTCCTGTAACTCCTGAACTGTATAACATCTTTTCTCTGACATTTCTTTATCCTCTTTTCTTTGAAATATGAAAGAAAAATTATCCCTTCATATAACGAAACGCTCAGAGCATGTTTTACAGTGGTCAAAAGCAATCTTTTTGAAATTTCTACATTTTTCTTGAAATTCAGTAAAGAATCGGGTTGCCTTTACATAGTTTCCACTTTCGAAAAAATGAAAAAACTTCAATTTCTGAAAGTGGGTGACTATATGAAAACAGTCACGAGAGCAAAATATCTCGATAGAATCATTGAACTGAGTCTTCTTGCGAGTTTTTTAAATACCACTCGTAAGAAACTCGTAATATTAGATTTTTCAGTAAAGAAAAAGAGCATATGGAATTGAATCCATACACTCTATGATTACTGGAACTTTATTTCATTTTTAATTCAACAAACTTGAAGTTGTATGGCCCAACCCCTTATCGGCCTGCTGCGGCTCGTTTATAAAGTAGCCCCCCTTTTATAAGTAACAACAGAAAAGCCACTGTTACTGCATATGCTTCTCTCGCAATCGACAAAAACAAAACAGTAATAATACTAAGCCCAACAGATAAAAAAGTAATCGCCTTTTTTCCCTTTTCAAATTTGAAATTGACCATTAAAATCTTCACAATTCCAACAATCGTTAATGCGATAAAAAGACCCCAATATGTCGTACAAATCCAAATTTCTTTATCTACATACTCAATAAGATTGACCGAATAGATATATCCGCCAACCGGTTTGGGATACAATGGAAGAAAAATAAGCATCAAAGAAAGCAAATCGGCAAATCCAAATAACAAGTCACATAGACCGCCTAGGTTTGACTTGTTTTCTTTTTCCGCAATCAAAACCAACTGATTTCCAGATAACAACTCATCAATGGACACAGAGAAATATCTGGATATTTCCTTTAATGAATCTATGCTTGGATACCCTCTTCCAGATTCCCATTTTGAAATTGCAGTTCTGGAGACAAATAAAGCCTCGGCCAGCTCTTCTTGTGTCAAACCTCGGCTCTTTCTTAATTCCTGAAGCTTTTCATGGAATTCCACTTCCTGCACCCCCTTTTTTATATCATTTTTTTATTGACAGCATAACTACCGCCTTATAGACAGTAAATAATCCGGCACTTAACAATACGCCGCCCACAATATCCGTAACCCAATGTACTCCGGAAATCAATCTGCCGATAACCATGAATGCCGAAAAAGCGATTGCCAGAATCGTAACGATTCTTTTCACTGCAATGCTTGACAGTCTACGCTGAATCTGTTCAATCAAAGTCGGCATCACACACAATACCAGTAATGTCGTTGAAGAAGGATAAGAAGCCTCCATAACTCCATTGATTAAAATCGGTCTGTAATTGATTGAGATCATTTCAAAAATCAAATATGCCAGTATCACGACAACATAGTAAACTCCAAGGATAATGATATCTGGATCCACTTTGAAGAGACTTCTTCTCTTTATTAACTGAACCACTCCAATACCTGCAAAAATCAGGCATACAACTAAAGGAATAAGTCCCATCCAATCGGTAATCGTATAAATTGTCATATTGACACCTGCCAAACGATGAAACCAGCAATTGAATGTTGCAAATCCAATATTGGTTCCGTTCTGACCCAGCGGCTGCACGTCTACCATCTGGATCAAAGCTGTCCATACTGCAAACGCTACAATAAGTATTCCTCCAAATAATAAAACCTGTTTTCCACTTTTTTTCATCATTCTACGTCCTTTCTATAATTGGTTTGTCTTTTCGACAGTTTCACCTTATCAAAAAACGTAAAATGACGAAAGAATCGCTCTTTCACATGTGTGACACGATTCGTATCATCCCCGCAAATGCGCAGTTTTCACTATATTTTCCAGAATATCTATTCCTACAAATTCCGATTTCTCAGTTTCAAAAACTGGAAGTTATAAACATCTTTGCAAATATACCATATCTATTAACTGTACACCACACTCATAAATTGGGTGGTCATAATTGTCCGTAAAGAAATTCGGAATATTGTGAGATCGGACAAATCCGCATTTTTCATAAAACGGTACGGTCAACGGGCTGTCACCTGTTCCAACCTGCAAAATAGAATATTCATCTGCATATTTACTTGAAAGGAAGTCAATCAATGCTTTTCCATATCCCTGTCCTTGATTCTGAGGATCAACTGCAATATTTTTAATTTCAAGTATTCCATTATCTTCATCAGTAACGACACATTCAGCTTTTACATTACCATCTTCAAGTACATACATAGTACCTTTTTCAAGATAGTGATCAATCATATTTTCCTGCTCATCAGCTAATAACAATAATGCTATAAATTGCTTTTTATTCTCATTCACTTCTCGGATTTTCATATTTATTACTCCGTCAAACTTGAATTTCTATTTGTGTTGCCATGTCATTACATAATCTTTTTCTTCGGTAGCCTCATCTAAGCCACTATGCTGAATCTCAAATCCTTCTCTCTTATAAAAAGATATTGCCCGTGCGTTCTTTTGGTATACGTTCAAGTACAACTTATTCATTTTATCCTTTGCATAATTCAGCAGAATTTTACCTAGACCCTGCGATTGCATTTCACCAGAAACAAAAATGCCCTCAACATATTCATCATTTAACCCTAGGGTTAAACTTAACTACTATTTTTTCTTTGCGATATAAAATACATAACTGTAATAATCTACTACTAATCTAAAATAAAGCGATTATAAGCTATCCTTTTTCCTGTGTTTGTTTTAAAGTTTTCATCTATACACTTTTTTATCTTTTCCTGTTCTTTTTCTTTATCCATAACCGTTAAATTTTCAAGCAAATCAGCTTCCCATTGTATTTGAAAATCAAGTCCATCAATTTTAGATGGAGTATGATGGTTGCCTATTATAAAGCATATTCTATCAATATTTTTGTTATAGCCTACCTTTTTTAATATTTCTTTCGCTACTTCTGGTCCTTCCTTTTCTTGATAGACACCATCAATAGAACCGTATTTTTTTTGTGCTTCAACCGCACCAATATCATGTAGTATAGCAATAATACTGATGAATTCTTTTTCTTCCTCTCCGATATTTTCTCCTTTCATTATATCTTCTGCATTTTTTAAAACTTTGAGAGTATGCTCTATGCCAAAAGGAATTTCTTTGAATACTTCTTTCATCTCTATAATAATTTTTTCTTTAAACATAAATTACCTCCATTTATACCTTATAGGTGTTTTAGTTCTATCTATCCACTTTTTTGTTCGCCGATACAATCAGCATCATGGGACGGCGCATTTCATCCTGCATCCCCGGAATATCCATCATGTATTCCGGCGGCTGCGGCTCCACAATATGATTTATTATAAAACCATTTGAAAGCAGTGTATTTAGATATGTGGTCAGTGTTCTATGATATTTTGTAACCTTTTCTCCCAAAAACACAGCTGTCCGTTTGCCCTCATAATAATAATTATCCACCGGAAAATGCAGTATTTCTCCTTTTTTGTTATAATGCCAGTCTTGTGTTCCATAGGCAGTAAAAACAGGATCTATGTTTTACCTTCCCAACTTCTAATTTTTTACATCATATCCCAAAAGCCTTGTCGTACTCAATAACTCCATTTAATTTGTTTTGACTTCCGTTAAGATTAAGTGCCATAAAACTTTCATCGTCAACTTCAAATGGCGCTTTTATTCCACACTCACTTGCCGGAATATATCCTGCCTTTGGATAGTATTTGGAATGTCCCAAAACAACTGAATATTCATATCCCAATTTATGTGCTATACTGTGTCCTTCTTTCATCAAAGATAATCTGATTCCCCTGTTCTGATAATCGGGTAATACAGAAAGAGGGGCAAGCGCAAGAACCTCAACCCCTTGAACAACTGCTTTTGTAAAAAGAATATGTCCTACAATTTTTTCGTCCTCGACAGCAACAAGAGAAAGTTCCGGAATAAACGATTTGCTTTTTCTTAACGCAGCAACTAAGTTCTGTTCATTTCCATCTGTATATTCAGCATTTTCAAATGCTTCTTTTACAACATGATATACCGTATCATAATCTTCTGGTCTTTCTTGTCTTATAATCAAAATAGATACCTACATAGTTTTAAGCTTTTTACAATTACAGGAAATGGCAAATCTACTATCTACCTCTCAATTTTTATGGCTCTGACAATGATAATATCCGGGATTTCTTTATTAAAATAGCATTCTTCGTAAAATCCGTCTATGACAAATCCGGTATCAAAACACAGATTAAAAATATCCTGTAAAGAACGATGATAATAACATTGTTTTTGAGGCTGTCCTTCAATCGCAATATCGTAATAGCTGTGCGGCGTCATATATTTTTCTGTAAGCGTTACAAAACAGGGGTGCTGTGTCGCAAATACAAATACTCCGTTATCCTCAAGCAATTTATAAACAGAGGTAAAAAGCGGCTTAATATCGGTAATATCCATGACCGCCATATTGGAGACTGCTTTTGTAAACGGCTTATTTCTTTTTAATGCCATCAGACTTGTTTCATTCGTGGCGTCTGCTACACAAAACTCAATGTGATCAGCATACCGTTTTTGGCGCTTTTTTGCCAGTTCCACCATTTTCTCACTATAATCAAAAGCCAAAACAGAGACAGCTTTTTCTGCAAGATATGCAGAATAATTTCCATTTCCACAGGCAATATCTAAAATATAGTCTGTTGGATCAGGATTTAGAAGCTCTGTTACTTTGGGGCGGACAACTTCTCTGTGAAAATCATTTGATTCATCCCCCATTGCACAATCCCAAAATTCAGCGTTTTGATTCCAGATTGTTTTACTTTCTTCCTTTGAATACTGCATAATATCCTCTTTCTGCAAAATTACTTTTTCTCCTTCGCCCCATGGCTCCTGAAATGCGTGATAATGATGTTCCAATATTTCATCTGTTATCACAAACGGCGATTTTCTCAATTCTCCAAACTGAAAATTTGACTTGCCTATTTTCTTAAAATCTCATGTGGAGCTTCTATTTCATTTGCCAAGGTATGCTCTGTTAATTCTGACATCAATTTCAATTTTTTATTAATCAATGGTCGCATACAATTAGGAACATGTTCCTGATGCGCTCTGTGGATTGCTACACATTCCTTACAGTTTCCGTGATAACGACAGGCTTTCAGGCAAGGACAGTGATCTTTGTCTTTATACTCCTTACGAAATTCCGCTGCAAATTCTTCTTGCAGTCTCAGTCCCTCGACACGGTTTCCCTTATGAAATTCTACCATTGCATCCAGTTCTTTCTGGTTCCCTTCAATCTTCATGTTATTATAGCGCCTCCATTTCAACTATTCCTCATTTTCTGATAAATTCCTATTTGCATTTCCATTCATTTTAAAAATGGGCAACTCCGATTGGAATTGCCCACTCATTGCACTAATTATGCGATTTTTTCTTGCTTGCACCGATTTCTGCATCAATTGATGTAAGTTTGATGTAAATCGCTGTTTTTTTAGTTTTTTATCAAATGAAGTACGTCCCGTCTATTCGGTAAAACGGTACATCTTTACATCATCTTAATAGAGCTTTGCACCTGCTGGAATGTGGTCATCAACCATCAGAAGATGGAGCTTTTCTTCGCCTTCTTCTTCGTGGATAGCACTGAGGAGCATACCGCAAGAGTCAATGCCCATCATAGCTCTCGGTGGAAGATTTGTGATAGCAATAAGAGTCTTTCCAACCAGTTCTTCCGGCTCATAAAAGCTATGAATACCGCTTAAAATGGTTCTGTCTGTGTCTGTTCCGTCATCAAGAGTAAACTGTAACAATTTCTTTGACTTCGGTACTGCAACACACTCTTTAACCTTTACTGCACGGAAATCTGACTTGCTGAATGTATCAAAATCAACAAATTCCTCAAATAAAGGCTCTACCTTTACCTTAGAAAAATCAATCTTTTCAGACTCAGTTTTTACATTTTTTTCAGGTGCTTCAGAAGCTGTATTATTTACATCATTTTTCTTATTTACACCATCTAAGGACTTCATTGTCGGGAATTTTTTTGATTTTTCTTCATTCCTCTTCGTGATTCTTCGCTGAGCTATTCCTATTAAATTGTCTTCTCTTCATCACCGTTCATGATGAATCATCGTCAAATCATATCTGTTGTCAATTTGATGTCATTTGGTTCTTTCTGTTGTCAGATGGAAAGGTTCATAAGCCCTTCTTAAAATACATCCATTGTTGCAGCCAAATGTTCAAATGTTTCCTGTTTTTTCTCCTCTGTCGCCTCTGCATAGATATCCATAGTGGTCTGGATATCCTTATGCCCCATGATCGACTGGATAACCTTCAGGTTGGTTTCTCTTTCACAAAGCCTTGTACAGAATGTGTGTCTCAAACTATGCGCTGAAAAGTTCGGCAACAGCACCGGCTCCCGATGCTCTTTCTTAGCTTCTACTTCTTCCGCCGCATTATAAGCAGAAGATATTCTCTTGATTGCCCGATTGACTGACTGAGCATTCATTACATTTCCATAACGGTTACAGAAGACAAAGCCTGTCATCCCGTCAATCTCTGCATCTGTCCAGCCATTTTCTTTCTGCTCTTCCCAGATCATTTCGAAAGCATCCTTCACTGTGTCCAACATGGGAATCGTACGCATACCGGCTTCTGTTTTCGGCGTTGAAATGTGATTTTCTGATGCCCTGTCTTCTCCTACCGGATAATACGTCAGATTATGATTGATACTGATAATTCGCTTTTCATAATTGATGTCTTCCCATCGAAGCCCTAAAACTTCTCCGATTCGGCATCCGGTTCCAAGAAAAATCGTAAAAATCGGCCACCAATGAAAATAAATCGGACGCGTAGCAATATATTCCATAAATGCTCTCTGCTGTGGAATTGTCAGCCCATGTCTCACACCGGTTTTCATGCCTAAGTTTTTTTTAATTCTGCCATGACTCCATCCGTAGGATTTTTTCTGATAATGTCATCCCTTACAGCCAGTTGAAAAGTTGGATGCAATAACGTGTGAATGGTTTCCAATGTGTTGATCTTCAGTTCCTGCTTCTTGGTCAGATGATTATAGAACTGCGCCACATCAGAATACTTAATCTCTGCTATATTCCGCTTTCCAAATATATCCCGGATAAATCGGTCATACATATAAAGATAATTGCTCTTGGTCGTTGGTTTCAGATTGTTTTTGAGACTCATGTAACGGTCAAATACAAAATTTATTGTAGCCTTTCCGGCAACATAAATATCCAGACCGTCCATCTGATCTTTCATGAGCTGTGCTTCTTTTTCCCGAAGCGTTACAAGGTCTTGTGCATAAACATATTTACATCTTCCGAGAGGATCCGTATAAGTATATACATATCTCCCGTCTGAATGTCTCTGTGATTCACCTTTCCGCAGGGCTCTGCCCCGCAGATCTTTTCTTGTCTGTGCCATATAAAATCCTCCTTCAAATAAAGGAAGGACTACATATTATTCAGGTCTGTTCAATACTTTTTCCAGTCCCTGCAAGACAACTTCTGTCACAGTCATTTTGTGTTTCCTGGCATAATCACAGATACACTTATACATAGAATCTTCCACCCGGATACTCAACACTTTCTTTTTTACATTTTCCGACTTTGGTCTTCCTATTTTCGCCATATCTGTTCTTATTCCTCCACATTCACATTATAATTTTCGTATGACAAGAAGTCAATCCCTATTTTTCGTCCTTCCACAGTTTTCTTCTGTTCCCTACGCAATCCGGAATGTCTCCAGATATTTTTCAAATATCTCACAGTTTACAAGAGCAACCTTGTCAATCTTATACACTGCTTTGGCTTCTTTCGCCAGTTCCTGAAACTTTGTCAGTCCAATGCTATAAAGCTCTGCCCCTTCCTGATAGCGGACAAATTTCTTTGCTAATTTCTTTGTTTTCTCTACATCTTTACGTGCATATCCCATACACGGCACCTCCTTTTTTGCATAAAAAAAAGCAGCTAACCTATTTTTCGTAGACTAACTGCTCGTGTTTTTGTTCCATATTCTGTTTTAATTTACTAAAACGTCTTCTGTTTGACTTAACTGTTTATGAACATCACGTCCACCATACATAATTCGCACTACATATACTATCTCAGTTTCATCATCTGTTTTGTAAAATACCAGATAATTATCCACCGGAAAGAATCGAAGTCCTCTGCTGTGCCACGGTTCCTCCTCATAGAGCCGATTTCTATTTGGCATAGTATCCAGTTTCCGAATTGCCGTCATAATCCGCTCTGTCTGTCCTGCAGCATTCTCCGGAGCTAACAGTTCCTCTGAAATATATCTGAAAATATTTCGCAGATCTTTCTTTGCTCCGGCTGTATACATCACTTTATATTTCATATACCAAATTCCTGTTTCATTTCTGCTTCAACTTCATCTGCTGAATACACTCTGCCAGCCTTAATATCTTCCATGCCTTTTCCTATTTCTGCATTGAACTGTTCCTTTGTCAGAGAGCCATATGCAACAGGCTCCTCATAAGCTGGAAGTTTCATCTCAAAAGGAATTCCTCTCTGGAGTACAATCTGTCTCAGAAACATTCCTACCGCATTGGACATTGGAATTCCAAGTCTATCAAGCACCTGCTCTGCCTGTTCTTTCACTTCAGGCTCAACACGTGCAAATACATTTGCTGTTCTTGCCATAGATATCGCCTCCTTTTTTCTTCATTATATTTCGTTTGATTGCAAATTACAAGCAATTCGCAATCTTTTTTAATTTCATTTTCAACTTAAAAGGCTGCCTATATTTCTATAAACAGCCTTCATGTTAAATGCCAAGTTTTTCAAATAGTATTCTGTTCCTTTTTCCTGCATCATCAATGATTTTATCAAACGATAAGATTTCAATATATGCTCTCTTTTTGTCGTGGTATTTATACATTCCACGTTTATCCGGAGTTTCAATAAAATCAAAATCTTCTGCAATTTTTCTCAGCTTAGATGTAATATCGCATACCGCATATAAATAAAACTGGGTATTAGTTCCCGTTTTTATAAGTCGCCCATTTTTATCTTTCATCTCATTAGAACTAATCTTATCAACATATCCCAGCATTTGTATAATTGGATTTTCTGCCTGTGTATAATCATTTCTCATAGGTTTCTTCAATTCCAAAATCACAATTGTTTCGTATTCTCGTCCAGTATTAGGCTCATCCGAAACAGCGACAGGTTTATCTAATATCATTACATCAGTTCTATCTTCTTTTGGATTATTATCAAATGGAATATCTGATGACACATATTCGCAATATGCTAATCTTTCATCTATAAGCCACAAGTTATGAGCCTGATATTCAATTTCGTCTGACGTTCTTCGCATAGGATATATAAGGTTATGAATATATGCTTCTTTACTGTATTTTCCAAAATCATCCGACTGAATACCTTTTTTCAATAATTCCAGAATCACTTTCCTATGTGCTACATATTCTGCTAAGGACGCTTTATTCGCTTCACTAATTTTAGCAAATTGTTTCTGGAATTTTTCCTGATAAGAATCTAAACTTGTTGCTCCTACTTCCAGCGTTTTAATAATATCCTGATTGTCTTTTTTTAACTGATTATCAAACTTTCTCTTAATCTTATACAATTCATCATCTAATTTAGAATCTGGAAGATATGGTTTGATTGCCTCAACATCCTCTCGCATATACTTCAAGAGATGTCCATATTGTGGTGCTTCATCTTTTATATACGTCCGAACTCTTTCTTCTTTTTTCCCTTTTACCTCGGATAAGTAATCAGCCAAATATATCTGAACATTTTGTGCGACATTTGAGATGATATCATCCATACTTATCTCAGATTCATCTTCAGCTGTATCCGAAATCTCAAAAGAAGTTCTGTTTGTTCCTACATTTTCATCTAAAAACTCACCCGACAAAATTCCTGCATAATAATAACCCTTTGCAGAAAATAGATTCTTATCCAAATCTACAATTTCTTTTTCGAGATTTATTTCTTGAACCATTCTATCATTTGCATATAAATACAGTTTGCTTGCCCCAAATGCAGCATCTTCAATCTGCGTATGCAATAATGAAAACTTTTCGTTTCCAATCTCAAATTCGATTTTTTCAGATTCCTTTTTAATACGCTCATCGAACATTTCATTAATATTATATGTCTGATCTTCATCAGCTACTCTTATGACCGGACACTTTGCAGACATCAGATAAATAAAACAATGTTGCATTATTTTAGTAGCAATAACTTCTCCCTTTTTAGGAAGATTTTTCTTATATGGAGCCAAACATTCTTTCAAAGCTACTATTGTTTTATTATCAGTCAGAGGTTCAATAGATTCCAACGAATCATTAATTTCATTTTGCTCCAATGTAAAGCAAAATTTTCTTCTAACCCATTCGCCTGCATCAATAAATGAACTTTCTATATCCGCTTCTTTAAAGGCTTTTAACCAAGCAAACCTCCCAACACCTTTACCGCCTTTTTCAGCTCTATACGTAGAATCAGACTGAAGAAAGGATTTCATATTGTTCTCATCAAAACCAACTCCGTTATCAGTTACTACAAAACCCGTAATATCATTTATACTACTGTCTATTCCCACTGTCTGAACCCTCATTTGCGGTTCACGTATTATTTCAATATTAATATAGCCATTTATTTTCTCCTCATTTTGCTGTCTTTCCTCAATCGCATAAATCGAATTAACTATTGTTTCAAATAATGGCATCAATGGTTTTGTTCTTGGTAACTCAAAATTTTTTACACGCCCAGGTAAATCAATTGAAAAAACAGCCATTAATTTCGCCCCTTCCAAACTCCGTTTTTTACACCTTAACATATTGATAATTTTCATTCTACCAGAGTTTTTTATTATTCTCAATTTAATTTTTCACCTCTTTTTAATTCGCAAAAAATTTTAGTTACTGTTCAGAGGTTAGCTGGACTTAAGAAAACCGATGGTGTAGACTGATAACAGTCAAAGCCATCGGTTTTCTTTATCCAAATATCTTGGACACTCTGTCAAATATATTCTCTGGTTCTTCCAGCCGCATCAAAATAAGCATGCTCATGCATTGACAGAGATAATCGATACTCTCGAAACTCCTAAATGTCACAGCCTGCGCCTGTTTCCGCTTATAATTCCTCAGAAGCCTTTCCGCTTCGTTATTAGTAGCAGGTATCCGGAAATCATGCAAAAACAGCAGATGATTCCGTATGTATTTCTCCATTCTCAGGAATAAATTATACCCTTCTCTATAATAAGTGTTTGCTGGAATGTCCTCGTATTCCTTTCGGGCAGTTTCCAGTATCTTCAGGTATTGTTTTTCAAACTCGGAAGATTTTTCTGTCTCCGGGGTGTATGGCACCTGGGACTTATTTCGGAAGTGGATCATTTCCTGTATCAATGAATGCATCTTTTTGTTCCAGGTTCGATCTGGTTCATTTTCGATGCTGGATTTCAGGTATCTCAGCACATGTGCAAGACATTCCTGATGATCTTCCCCATAGTTGTAGAAGGTGATATCATGATCATGGACAAGGATTCCCTGATAATCCTCAGCAACAGTTCCTTTTACACCTTCGTGCCCCTTTTTTCTGCGTGCAAAATAAAGAGCTTTTCCGTCAGGTGTTGCACAGACATATACATAACAGCTCTTTCCGTTCTCTCTGGCATTTGTACAATCTGTATGCATGACTGGAGAAAGCAGCATATCTGCATAAGCAGACCTGCGCTCAGGCTCAGTTTTTAAAGCAAACTCTTTGCTGAGTTTACTTACCATTCCTTTAGAAATGTTTAATTTTCCACCTGTCAGATCTGACAGGAACTTTCTGCTCTTATCAATAGAAGTACAACAGTCATTGTTCAGGAGAAACAAAAATGCCCGAATGCTGCCATCGTAGTTTACATCATCAACAACACCATCCGGAAATGCAGCATGTACACGTTCGCCCGTTTTACTGTTATAATAAACATCTGCATGATATTCCGTCATATCCAGCATCATACGGATGCTTACCAGCTGTTTTATGATCGTTTTTCCAGTCTTTTTAAAAGCACAGTCTTCACTCACCTCTTCTGGTGGAGGAAGAAGTATTATAGGATGTGTAGGCTCCTGTTTCTTTCGGCTGTGTCCTTTATGACCGGGTTGGCCGCCTGGCTTTCTGCCTGATTTTTCCCTGCTGTTTGTGATCTTTTTACGCTTAATGGTTTTTGAGGAAGGAATCGATGAGTTTTCATAATCCCGGTTTATCTGTGCACGGAGTTTCAGATTCTTTCCCTGTTCTTCTTCCAGTCTGGCAGCTGTTTCGTAAAACAAAAGCCGGAGTTCTTTTACCTTATCCAGTGCATCATCTCTTTGTTTTTCAGCAAGAAGGACCCGCTTCTCCATCTCCTGAAGTTCCTGGGCTGCCTTTTTCTGCATAGACTCAAACTCCAAAAGCATGTCTTCCAGAACCTGAAACCAGTAGTTACGTACACGGATTGCCTCTTTATGTGCATCTGCTATCGCAGATTCCAGCTTCCGGATCTTATGTTCATAAAGTCTGTACTCCTTTTGATGGAGTTCTTTCAGCTGGATATATCTTTCGCCGGATTCCAGTTCTTTATTTCTGGCCTGTGTGGCTTTCAGCCGGCACATGAGTGTGATGTGATCATAAGCATCAGGCATATATTTCCCTCCAGCACAGTTATAATCAAACGCCACTGATTATGTCTGTGATCTTAGAAATATGATCTTCCAGATATTCGATCAATTCTTTTTGTTTCTGGATAAATTCCTCCTGGATCTCAATCTGTTTGAAATAACCAGCAAGAAGTTCATCGCGTTTCTTAAGCTCTTCTTTTAAATCAATGTCCATGAAGAAACCTCTCGTGTTTTTTGTTAAAAAGAGTATAACAAAAACGTAGAAAAAAAGCGAATTACCAGAAAACACTCTTTCGTCATTCTGACTGTGGATAAACTATTTGTTTTATGATAAAAAAGTATTAATGTAAATCTTGAGACTTCAAAAAAAGAGGACTTAAAAGCAGAACCCGGTGTATAACTGTTCATAAAAAGAGCAGCAGAAAAAACTATAAACACAGTTTTTCCTGCTGAAAATGATTATCCACAAAATAAAAAAATAAATTTCGTCATTTTTAACAACGACTTATACATACCCCTGAACAGTAACGGATAAGCAACAGGCATCTCAGCCTGTCATCTTATCCAGCCATTGTTTCCGTCGAACAATCAACCCTCCGATGAACAGTTACAGTATATGGCATCTGGTTTTTTGCGTCAAGCAATAATAAACGACATCAGATAAAAAGGCGTACTCCCTTCAGGAGAATCCGGAAGGATTTCCACCTGAAGATGGTGTTTCTGTCTTTCTCCGTGATGCAGCACCGGTTCCAGGAACTGGCAGTCGCCCCCCATCTAGGATAAATTCCTCTTTCTGATCCGGCCATTTTTAAATTTTTCCTCTATTTATTGCTCTTCGAAATTGCTTTTTAGCTTTCCCTGTTATATGTCACTCAGAAAATATAGGACTCTTATATTTCATCATTCTATATGAAGGAAAAATATCTCCTCGCTTTGTGTAAACATTTATTTAAAAATTCTTCTCTCCATTATCTCCTATAAATATTATGAAAATAATTTAAAAGTTTCTGTTCATCTATTTCTGCAGTTAAACATCCCATTTTTGTTACCGCATACCCGCCGGTAATATTTCCAAACCGTATACAATCATCCAAACTATAATCATAATATAATCCATACATAAATCCAGCTGCAAATGCATCACCTGCACCCGTTGAATCTACATGTTTTACTGGAAGCGGTTCAACAGTATGAATCTCTCCATCCTCTTTATAAAGACATCCTTTATTTCCATTTTTTACAATTGGATATTTTAAATACTGACCCAATTTTTCCAATGCCTTTTCCGGATTTTCTTCGCCTGTTATTTTTATCGCCTCCATGGAATTCGGAATAAAATAATCCACATACGGAAAAACATCATAATACCATTCCAAACTTAACATATCATTCCATGCAGAATCCAACACGATAATACATCCTGCTTCTTTCAAAGATTTACAAAACTCTTTCTGTTCAAGAGAAAGAAAAGCAATTTTACAATCCTTATAAAATTCATAAATTTTTTTACTGTCCACCCCAAACGCTTCTTCTTTAGGTTTATAGGAAACAATACCTCTGTCCTGTTCACAGGAAACAATACAACTGAGAGTAACTGGATCTTCTTCATCCGTTGATAACATGTTAATGTACTCTATTTTTTCCTTTTCCAATTTTTTTACAAGATATTTACTAAGAGAACCATTTCCTATATAAGTTGCAAGTTTCACCGGAACACCCAACCTTGAAAGCTGAATCAGTGTTGCAACTACACCTCCGCCAAGTTGCTTAAAGCAGCTTGGCGTATAAATCTCTTCTCCAAGCTTTGGAATTCTGTCAGCATTTCCAAAAATGATATCCACATTGGCAATTCCAAATCCACCTACGCTATTCATAATGTCCATCCTCCTGTATACTCCTTATAGACCTCCAGATATTCCCCTAACAGTTTTACTGCCAAAGAATATGAGTTTACCAGTGGATTTATCATCAATGCGTCAATAGCCTTTTCTGTATTCCGTTCCACAATCGCCTCTGCGGCCAGTCTCTCATAACATTTCACAGTACGAATCAGCTGTTTTGCACATTCTGGTAATTCATATAGACCTTTCTTCGGTGTGGCCCCATTCTTTGAAATATTACAGGATACCTCTATTATATCTGAATCTTCTAACCAATCCACAGTTCCATGATTGGGGACGCACAAAATCATCTCTCCTTTTGTACCAGTAATCTTTGCTTTCATAAATGCCAGTGCAACCCCTGCATATCCACCTTCATCTTTTGTATAAAGTTCAAATCGTGGAATGCAAGCCTCATCTCTTGCCACAGAAGTTTCCCCCTGCATATAATTACTTTCTCTCATATAAATATGTTCACTGTAGATTTCTAACATTTTATCAAAATCTCTTGCTGCATCATACTGTCCAAGTTCCTTCAACATATGATCATTGATTTTCTTAATTCTTTCTCCTCGTGTTTCCCCTATTTTCTGAATATTCCGAAGAGCTTTCTCTCTATAATAAAAATAATACAGATATTCATTCAGCATACAACCAATATGTTGTGCAAGCTTTGGCTCAAAATAACGCATATCTGTATGTTCATAAAGCCGTGAATCTTTCAAAATTTCCGAAAGTATTTCCCGTCCATCCTTCTTTACACTGGTAAAATAAGATAAATGGTTCAATCCTATAAGCTGCACCTTTAAATCAGAATATTCCAAGTCATACAAAGCTGCTACCTGTCTTAAAAATCCAGACGGTGCATCACAAATACCATACACAAACGAATATCCCTGATTTCTTAATGCCTGCGTTACAAGACCAGCTGGATTTGTAAAATTAAATACCATAACGTTTGGATTAGAATACTCACCAATCAACCTACAATAATAAATTAATGTTGGAATAGAACGAAGTGCCATAGCAAAGCCACCAACGCCTGTCGTTTCCTGCCCTATTACCCCATTCTTTAGTGCTACCCGTTCATCAATAATACGGCTTTCTTCTTTTCCCGCACGAATAGTTGTAATAACAAAATCTGCCTCCATTACAGCCTCTTTCTCATTTGTTGTACAGAGATACTGAACATAAGGTGCAATTCTGGAAAATACCTCTCTCACCATAGAGCCAAACACCCGGACTCTTTCTTTATCTATATCCATAAATACAACATCTGTAATGTCAAGGTCTTCCGCATGCTGTGCCAAACATTTTGCCAACATCAAGCTTCGTGAACCACATCCACCAATAACTGTTAATTTCATAACATCATCTCCTTTAATTTCCCATCATAATTTCCAGAATTTTACTATCCATCTCTTTCATGCCATCTTTCCCAATTATGCCAACAGATTCAATAGTTTTATCCGCATTTTTTCCAACAATTCCTTCCCCACTTATAAAACGGCATTGATTTTTTGCCATTTCATAGGATAAAAGACCTGTCTCAATTGACATAGCTATTTTTGCAGCACAAGATGGCTTTGCTCCGTCACATAACATTCCTGATATCGTTGCCAATGTATTTGTGATAATGTCTTCAATTACTGATAATGGCTGTTGATCCAAATATGCAATTCCACAAACCGCAGCACATCCCGCATTAACTGCACCACAATATGCCGACAACTTTCCTATACCTCTTTTAATATAAATTGAAACCAAATTTGCAAATATCAATGCTCTATACAGCATCTCGTTACTTTTATTTTCTTTCTGGGCATAAATAGCTATAGGCACCGCAATAGTAATTCCCTGATTTCCACTGCCGCTGTTAGCAACTACCGGAAGAATACTTCCTCCCATTCTGGCATCACTTCCTGCTGCTGCGTATGCCGCTAATACGGCTGTTTTTTCTTTCTCATGCAATTTCAGGTAATTCTTCCCTACCTTCGCTCCATAATCATTTTTCATTCCTTCTTCTGCTATTCTCCCATTGTGGGTGATCTGCAATTTCATGAGATTCTCCAAATCGCCAATTTCTGTTTCATATGCAAAATTGTAAATATCTTTCAATTTTAGCTTATATTCACTGCCATTAACCTCTCCAACACATTCTCTGTATTGATATTGCCTTGTAATATCTTTCCCATCTTTTTGTACCTTTGTTATATTAAGATGATTTTTCTGAATTTCCACCAGAGAGGTATGCTCTCCTCTAATCAATTCAACTCGTACATATAGGGGCTCTTGTACTCTCGAAAGATGCACATCGTACATATTTTCTTCCGCTACAAGCTTTCGTACCATTTCAACGTCTGCCATAGTCAAAGTATTCAAAACTTCCAACTTTCGTTTCGGATTGCCTCCTACAATTCCGCAAAAAGCAGCTTCCGCTATCCCTTTAAGATTTTGAGTGTTTGGAATAACTACACTTTTCACATTTTTCAAAATATTACCACTCACATAAATCTCCATATGATTCGGAATCGCACCTAAAATCTCCTTCGCACACGCCGCTGCATAAGCAATCGTTCCCGGTTCTGTACATCCAAGGGCTACGATAATTTCATTTTTTAACAACTCTCGACAGATTTTTTCTATTCTCTCTCTACCATCCTTTAAATCTTCAAACGTTTTTTGACAATTTTTGCTGCTACCCCTATACATCCTTTCAGTATTTTTCATTTATCCTCTCAAACCCCTTTTCCGAAAATGCAGATGCCAGAATACAAAAGGCTGCAATTCCATCCAACAATATTGATTCTTCAATCTCAAAACAACTACTATGTAGTGGAAAATGCCGTTTTTCATCCTCTTTCCAACAGCCTAGTCTCAGAAACAGAGATGGACATACTGTTCCATAACATGAAAAATCTTCTCCTAGCATAGATGGTTCTCCTTCTGTTAAAATCTCCACTTCCGGAATCTCCTTTTTCAAAATCTCAGCTGCCCAGCAAGCTGCCGTTTTATTATTGATCGTTGCCGGATATCCTGAATCCATATAATAGGATCCCTCTATTTCCCAGGCATCTGCAATAGATGTGGTCAGTTTTTTCAGACGTCGAATAATCTCTTCCCGCACTTTTGTATCATAAGTTCGAATTGTTCCTTCCAGATATCCTTTTTCTGCAATAATATTATATTTTTCGCCACATCGAATCCGGCAAATGTTTACAACTGCTGTTTCCTGCGCTGATATATCATTTGCTGTAATATTTCCGATTGCATTGATCAACGCCGCCATTGCTGGAATCGGATTCCTACAAATGTGAGGTGTTGCTCCATGTCCACCTTTCCCTATTAGTTCAATAGAAAACGCATCCGGTTGTGCCATTACAGGTCCTGACATGCAGGTAATAGTACCTGCTCTTTGTGGCCATACATGAAAAGCAACTATCAAATCCGGCTTCGGAGTTTTCATTGCTCCATCTACAATCATACGGGCAGCACCACCCTGATGTTCCTCAGACGGCTGGAATAAAAATACTATATTTCCATATAGCTGCTCCCGATTTTCATGTAAAATCCGAATACAGCCAAGCAGCACTGTCATATGCGCATCATGTCCACACGCATGCATAACACCATTTTCTTCCGAGCTCCATGAAAGTCCTGTCTGTTCTTGAATTGGAAGTGCGTCCATATCTGCACGAAAAGCAATCGTATAACCAGGTTTTCCGCTTCGAATTATTGCATATACACCCGTATCAGCACATGTCCTGCATTCCACTCCCCATTGTTTCAATTGACTAAGAATCCATTCCTGTGTCTGATATTCCTGCCCGGACAACTCCGGGTGCTTATGGAGATGGGTATAATATCTTTTAATTTCTTCCTCCGCCTCTTTGGCCTTTTGGTAAAAATCAACTTTCACTCTTAATCCCTCCCCCAAAATCTTATTTACATCTTTTTGCAGTCTCTCAAAAGATCTGCAATACTATCAATGGTGATGCTATGTCCTAAATAAATTCCCTCAGCAAACTCTGTTTTTGCATCTCTTCCATATTCCTCTGATAAACTCATTGCATATGGAAGAATATTCTGAGATGTATGTGCCAGGCAAGCATTTTTCTTTATTTCTATTACGTCTGAAATGTCTACGTAGATATCTGGTCTGCGACGATTGCTTCTATTATCTGCGCCAAAATAGATCAGCGCATCATAATGCCAGTCAGTATCATCATCTGAATACTTTTTCAATCCAGCCGTAAAACAAGCCGCCCTTGTAATTCTTGATACAGCTGTATGATCCGGATGATAATCATCCTCCAAAAGTGTTAAAACAAATTTTGGAGAACACTTTCGCAAATGTGGAATCAAAGCATCCACTGCTTCCTTACAGAAATAGACGCCTGCATCCGGAAAATTTAGCATTTCAAAATAATCTAGCTTTAAAATTTCTGCGGCTTTTTTTGCCTCTGCTTCTCTTTCCCTCTGCTCCGCATAACCTCCCGCTTCCCCTCTGGTAAAAATTACAAGCCCTGTTTTTAATCCTTCTTTTTTTGCTTTTGCAAACATTCCTGCAGCACAGACTTCCAAATCATCTGGATGTGCACAAACTGCTAAAATATCAACCATAATCTATTCCCCCTACTACTGTTTTACTCCTGTGGTTGCAATTCCTTCTACGAACTGTTTCTGGAAAAAGAAAAATAGTACTATCATCGGAAGAATCGCAATAATGCCTCCCGCCATGACCTGCGGATAATAGGTTGTATGCTCTCCGATAAGCATTGCAAGACCAGCAGATAATGTCATTTTCTCCATAGAATTATTTACAATTAACGGCCACATCAAATCTTTAAATGTAGATATTGCTGTCAAAATTGCTAAAGAAGACAATGCAGGTTTTAATAACGGCAATAAAATCTTATAATAAATCTGAAAAAATCCACATCCATCTAACATAGCTGCTTCATCTAAACTCTTCGGAAGTCCTTTAAAAAATTCACATAACATAAATGTACCAAAAGCACTGAATATTTTAGGAATCCATAATGCTGTTACCGTATCTGCCAAATGTAGCTTTACCATGATCTCATAATTGGGAACTAGGAAAATCTGTCCTGGAACCATCAGTAATGCCAAAAGGACGATAAAAATTACATCCCTTCCCGGAAAATTCAATCTGGCAAACGCATATGCAGCCATAGAACATATCAGTAACTCAATCACAATTGTAAAAATCAAGACCAAAAATGTATTGATGTAAAAACTAAGAAACGGAAACTTGGCTACAATCTCCTGGTAGCTTTCCACTGTAAAAATTTTCGGAAAAATTGTTGGTGGTATCTGAATACTTTCTTCATAGGATTTGAAAGATGTCAAAATCATCCATATAAATGGACATACTGTCACAGCAGCACATAGAACAAGTAACAGATATACCTGCCACTTTCTTTTTTTCATTATATAATCTCCTTTCTACGTCCTGATCCTCATTAATCATCATAAAATACCAATTTCTTCTGACAGATCATCTGAATTGCTGTAATCACTAAAATCAGAAAAAACAGCACCAGACTGATTGCTGCACCATATCCCTTATGAAATTTTACAAAAGATTGTTCAAAAAAATATGTAACCAGCGATCTGGATGCTGCAGTTCCACTGCTTCCCTGTGGAATCATCAGATAAATAAAATCAAAAATCTGGAATACATTAATAACAGTTGTTACACATACAAAAAATATAGATGGCGATAACAGCGGTAATGTAATCTTAAAAAAACGCTGAATCCCATTCGCTCCATCAATTTCAGCAGCCTCCTTGTAACACACCGGAATCCCCTGTAATCCGGCTAACAATACAATTACTTGATATGCAACACTTGCCCAGATAAATACAATAGAAATAGAAAACAACACTATTCTAGGATCAGAAAGCCATGCAATTGGATTCACTCCAAACTTTCCAAGAATTTCATTGAAAATACCAAATTTATAATTCATCAACCATTTCCACAAAAGTCCAATTGCGGCCGGTAAAGTAACTGCCGGAAGAAAGATGCATACTCTGAAAAAACCAATTCCCTTTACCTTAGAATTCAATAATACAGCCAGCAAAATCGCCAGAATCACAACTGCCGGTACACAAATAACTACATATAATATCGTATTAATAAATGCCTGATAAAACGCTTCATCATGAAAAAGCTTTACATAGTTCTCAAGTCCAACAAATTTGGGAATGCCAAAGCTTGACTTATTTGTAAAACTATAATAAACATTCTGAAAAAATGCCCAGATAAAAAATACGATGACTCCTGACATCAATGGCGCAATCATTAGATAACCTGTCCTTATTTC
Source organism: Blautia sp. SC05B48 (assembly GCF_005848555.1). Lineage (NCBI taxonomy): Bacteria > Bacillati > Bacillota > Clostridia > Lachnospirales > Lachnospiraceae > Blautia > Blautia sp. SC05B48. The sequence goes on from NZ_CP040518.1 coordinate 1,280,655, forward strand.
CCGATGCCTTAGTGAATCCACTTTATTTTTTTTCATCAAATATTCTCTCCTGTCAATTAAGCATAGATTCGAAATCTGCCTTCGCTATTTTATTCATAATTGAACAGCTTTTTTGCAGCTTATTCGTTGGAAAAAAGGAAGTGTTGCTCATTTCATTATTAGCAACACTTCCAATCCATCTTATGATTCGCTGTCCAAAGCACTCTGTGTTACTTCCTGCATCTGTGAACATCCCTCTTCCGGAGTTAATTCTTTTGCAAATATCTTTGCTGAAATCTCAGTTACAGCAGGAAGCCATTCTGCAACGCTTGTAGATGTTGGAAATGGAAATCCAGTTTCTGCTGCTTCGAAAATTACACTTACATCTATGTGATCTGCTTTATAATACTGCTGGGCACTAATCAGTGCCGGAACATCTACCTTCGCTTCTGCCTGCATTTTATTAGCCTCTTCCCCTGAAAGATATTTTACAAGTTTCCACGACGCATCCTTGTTTTCACTGTTAGCATTGATTGCATAGCCCAATCCGCCAATAACGCTCTGATTTCCTGCTTCTTTTGCGGGCATAGCAATAGTTCCTATCTGATCAGCGAAACTCGCTTCATCAATAACAGATGTTTTCCAGGATCCCATGAAAAGAATGGCTCCCTTCTGAGACAGAAACAAATCTGTTCCCTTTGTATCCGAAAGCACTTCGCTTCCTGGCATCAGACCTTCATCCATAAGTGATACCATATCACTAAACGCTTTCACCGTTCCTTTCTGATCAAAACCTGCTGTTTTCATATCTTCACTGAGCACAAAGCCTCCTGATTGATTGATAAAGTTGAAAAAAGAAGGCTGGGCATCCAGTTCCATTAGTATCGGATATTCATCAGATCCTGCTTCTGTAATTTTAGTCTTTAACTGTTTTGCAATATCTGTCATATCCTCCCATGTCCATCCGGTCTGAGGCTCTTCTACCCCATATTTTTCAAAAATAGCTTTATTGAAAAATACCTGTACCGTGTCCATTCCCTTTGGTATACAGTATTGAACATCCTTATAATTATAAGAGTCTTTCAAAACACTTACGTAATCATCCATATTAATTTCATCTTTTTCAATATATTCATCAAGCGGTTCCAAAACACCAGCCTCTGCATATTTAGGAAGATATGTATTCATCCAAAATACATCTGCCGCACTATTTGATCCCATTGCAGCATCCAACTTTGTCCAATACTGTGACCAAGGAGTTAACTGTAAATCTACATCAATATCAGGATTCTCTGTTTCAAATTTCTCAATAATCTCATCAAATATCGGCTTCTGAACCTCATCCCAAATTGCAAAAGAAATTTTAGTAACATCATCTTTTTTCTCTGCATGCACCGGTGAAGTTACTCCTAAGACCATTGAACCAGTCATTACAAGTGTCAGCATTTTACAAATTCTTTTTTTCATGTTTTCCCTCCAAATTTGTACTTTTTTATCATTATTAACTGTTTCTATTCTTTTAATATTTTCTGATTGAGAATGCAGGTTTCTCCTTCTTCCAGTTTGTAGGGTAATGTAATTTCTATGTTTTCTTCCCTTTTCTGGTTCTGAAAAGTATCCAATGTCTGCTCTATCATTTTTTTGATAGGCTGACGGATAGTTGTTAGCTTGGGAGTTACCTGCCTAGATAAACTAATCCCGTCAAATCCCATAACGGAAACATCCTCCGGAACTCTTAACCCTCTCTCAGCCAGAGCACTGATAACCCCCAATGCAGCTTCATCACTGAATGCAAATACTGCTGTAAAAGAAATTCCCTGTTGAAGTGCCTGCGTGGTTATACGATACCCACTATTATATGTCAACTCACCATATTTCACTCGATCTGCATCGAATTCCAATCCATATTCCTCGAAAGCTCTTTTGCATCCTGCAATACGCTGAAATCCGGAGCTGATACTCTTAGGATAATCCGATATAATCAAGATTCTCTCATGCTTAAGTTCAAGAAGATATCTCGCGCCTTCATGTGCTGCTGCCAAATCATTGATATGAATCATTTTGCAGCGCTGATCCTCACTGATTGCACCAAACATCACCATTTTAATATTCTTAGCCGCTATATAATTGAGCATATCCTGATTTGTATTTTCCTCCAGATAAATTACGCCCGTGATATCCAGTTCTTTAAAATATTGTTTATAAGACTCATCTTGACCCACAACAGGAATAAATATCATTCTGCAACCATATTTCGGAACCGCATCTAGGAAATTCTTTAGAACCTCACTGAAATATGCCAGCTTAAGATTTGGAATTAAAACAGCAATTACACCGGGATTCTTTTGTTTATATACAGGTTTATATGAAAGTTCTCGGACTGCTTTTTCAATTCTCTTGGAGGTTTCCGTTGTTACAACATTTTTCCCATGAAAATATCTTGAAACCGTAGCTGGTGATACTCCTGCCCTTTTTGCAACATCTCTTATTGTTGCCCCATATCATCACCTCCTTTTTTCAACGTATTTCACATTCTTTTTTGCTGTTCTGCATTGTTTGTTGTATCTTTTTACCAATTTTATATTTGAAATTATAAGAATCAATGTATAAAATGTCAACCCCGTTTCATTTGTTTCATTTTTATTTCATGTATTTCACCGAAACATCATTTTTCACCACGTGTTTTCTTTTCTCTCCATTTATTTAGATCCAGAAACTTATAAATAAGATCCTCATGATGTAACACATTTTATCAAATGTACTTCTTACACAAAGTCAGCACGCCCTGTTTTCCAGAAGAAACGTGAACGTATCATTGCTCATTTTATGATCCACTACACTGCATTGCTTGATCAATACGGTTCCATCTATTCTGTAAATCGCACCTGCATCACTGGCAAGTTCAAATAGCTTCTTATGAGAAATACTGTAAATAATCTCTGCCTGCTGATAACGTAGATACTGTCGGCGTAATTTTCTAAGCTGCTCTGGTACTTCCTTCATACTTGTGATTGGTTTATAATTTTTATCCATGATATTTTCCTCCAAAATTAGATTCACTGTTTTACAGAAGTTGACTGCCGGGATATATTTTTGAGTACGAAAAAAAGCACCTCTCAGATTAAACTCTAAGAAGTGCTCTTGTTGTCATGCATATCAATCATTGATCCAGTGAATCAATTTTGATTTCATTCTCAAACCTGTGTCCTTTCACCTGAAATTCGTCATGCTTCATAACGATTCATTATTATCCCAAATTTTGTTGTCAAATTGTTGTCAAATGCGGTCTGACATCATGGTTTTAGACATTTTATATTTAATTTTAGTACAGCTTTGCACCTGCCGGAATATGGTTATCAACCATCAGAAGATGAAGTTTTTCTTCGCCCTCTTCCTCATGGATTGCACTAAGTAACATTCCACAGGAATCAATTCCCATCATAGCTCTTGGCGGCAGGTTTGTGATAGCGATCAGTGTTTTTCCAACCAGTTCTTCTGGCTCATAATAAGCGTGAATACCGCTTAAAATGGTACGATCTGTGCCTGTTCCATCGTCCAGAGTGAACTGTAACAGCTTCTTGGATTTCTTAACTGCTTCACATGCTTTTACCTTTACAGCTCTGAAATCTGACTTGCTGAAAGTATCGAAATCAACAAATTCCTCAAATAAAGGCTCTACCTTTACCTTGGAGAAGTCGATAACTTCTTCTTTCTCCGGTGCTGCTGTGGAAGTGCTGTTTTCTGACTTCGCAGATTTCTTATCAGCGTCCAGTGACTTCATTGTCGGGAAAACTGATTCGCTTACCATACTATCCCGTACTGTCAGGTATTATACATTATTTTCAAAAAGACTTCAACCTATTATAAGGTATTATTCAGTATGTATTTGTTGTAGTTCTGTTGCACACCACATAATTCTGTTGCACCTCATAGAATCGAACCCACAAGGACTCTTTCCTAGAATATGTCTAAATTATGTGATAATTTTTCTATTGCTTCTGTTTTTTTCATATCGGTGACTTCGGCATATATATCCATCGTTGTCTCAATATTTGCATGTCCCATAACTGCCTGTATCACCTTAATATTCGTTTCATTTTCGCAGAATCTCGTACAAAAAGTATGTCTCAAATGATGGCAGGAAAAATGTGGAATAATGATCGGCTCTCTTTTCTCCTTTTTTGCTTTTAAAATTTCTTCTGCATTGTAGTTTTCCCGGATGCGTTTGATTGTCCGGTTGACTGCCTGCGGATTATGAAGATTGCCAAACCGATTTGTAAATATAAATCCCTCCATACCGTCCAGTGTAACGGTACTGAATCCATTTTCTTTCTGATATTCATACTCTTCCATAAAAGCATTATATACTGGCTCCATCATCGGAACTGTACGAATGCCCGCCTCTGTTTTAGGTAACGAAACAGCAAATTCGCATTTGGTTGTTTCTGCTCTGCGTGGATAATATGTAACACTGTGATTAATATTGATCAGTCGTTTCTCTAAATCAATATCTTCCCATCGAATCCCAATAATCTCACCTATACGACATCCTGTACCTAAAAGAACCGTAAACAATGGTGCCCAATGATTAAATACCGGACTGTTCGATGTATAATTCATAAATGCTCTCTGCTGTTCTACTGTCAACGCATGTCTCACTCCATGATTCCTCCCTGGTTTCTTTTTTATTTCTGACATTACACCATGAGATGGGTTGTTTCGGATAATATCATCTCGCACTGCTAACTGAAATGTTGGATGAAGCACCGTATGAATCGTTTCCAGTGTATTAACCTGCAATTTTCTTTCATTTATCAAATGATAATAAAAGTACAGTACATCTGAATATTTAATTTCACCGATTTTCTTCTTTCCAAAACTGTCTCTGACGTAATGATCATACATGTACATATAATTGGTATATGTTGTTCGTCTCAACTCTGTTTTCGTAGAAATATATCTATCAAATACAAAATTAAGATTGGCATTTCCCGCAGCATACACATCAAGACCGTCTAATTGGTCTTTCAACAATTTCTGCTCTTTTTCCCTTAACTTAACCAAATCCTTGGAATATGTATATCTTCTTTTTCCAAATGGATCTGTATAAGTGTATATGTACATCAGGTCGGACTGGCGTTGACTCTCGCCTTTGCGTAAGGCCCTGCCTCTGTTATCTTTTCTTGCTTTTGCCACTGTAACTCCTTCCTAATGTAGCAAGGAGTCCTTGTGTTACTTTTCTGGCATCTGATATAAAAGCTCAATACCTTTTTGTATCGTTTGTGTTGTAGTCAGCTCATGCTTCGCTGCATACTCTGACAATTTCTGATATTCTTCCTCTGTTAAGCGGAAACTTACATTTTTCTTCTTAGGGGATTCTGCTTTCGGTCTCCCCATTTTAGCCACCGTATGCACCTCCTTCATAGCTTGATTACATTATACTTTTTGTCGTGCAAAAAGTCAATACTTTTCGTAGCACAAAAACTCTTGCAATACTATTTATCACTAAATACCGGTTCGGAATGTTTCCAGATATGCCTCAAAAATATCACAGTTCACCAGTACCAATTTATCCAGCTTATAAACAGCATTTGCTTCCTTTGCCATTTTTTCAAACTTACTTTGACACATGCTGTATATTTCTGCACCTTCTTTATAACGAACAAATCTTTTCCTATTTATAATATGTCTTTGCATTCTTTCGCTCCTTTCCCAATTTATAACAATCCCACAGGCAGCCATCGGGTAACAGCTTCATTGGTATTTCACCATCTTTCCAGACCGGGTAGCCTTCCCGGAAGTATCATTATCAGAAACAGTATCTTCGCCACAAAAATCCCACTTCCTGATCACAGTCAAATATTTATCGCTCGTGCCTTTACTTCAATATCATTTTGATATTTCTTCGTTTACAACATTTCTACTTTGCGTCACGATGTCGCAAAGTTATAATGCAGACAGTCTTGGCGTATTTGCTATATAGCTCCTCTGTTTCATATGTCCTGCAGGATAAATATTAAATTTTCAAGGTACAAACAATGCTAAATAGCTTTTTCAGCAGAAAGGGATGCTTTCAAATGTTTTTTAGCGAACTATTTTAAATCCAATAATTGTTTTTATCAATTTTGTTTCCAGACGTCTGCGAAGTGTTTCATCTACACAATAATGAACACAGCCATACTCATCATACATTTTTCTGACCGATAATTTTGCAATATATCCTTCATAATGTTTCAGAATTTTATTTATCGCCTGAATGTCACCCTCCAATGCTCTTTCGATTACCCAAAACGGTATCAATTTTTTATTATTTACGCTTTTTTCTTCCGTTTTCACCTGCATTTTCCTCCAGCATAATCTTTAATATTTCAAGCGATCGTGTACGATGCTCATGTACCGTACTTCTTACCAGGTTCAGTTTTCTTGCTATATCCGCATCATTCATTTCCATAAAGTATGACAAAAGAATAATGTCCCTTTTTCTCTCTGTCAGTGCAGTTAATGCTTCTGCCAATAGAGCATTTTTTACCTCTACATCATAACCGCCTGCCCGAAAATAGCTTTTTTCCAATTCATATTCATCAAATATAGAAAGGCTCTCCATCTCTTGTTCAGATAATTCTGAAAACAAAGTTTCATGTTTTCTAAGATAAGCTAAATGCCTTTCATAATCCACTATTTCGCCCTTTAGTGCCAATTTGCATTTTCGATCAAACTGGTGCATTACCCTTTTCTCATCGTAGGAAGAAGATTGCTCCATAGAGTTCACCTCCTTCCCGACCATGAGATATGAGCAAAGGTCTTTTTCCCTTTCACCCTTATCCCGATTGGGAAGCCCCCATTGTTCGGGTTTAAAAGAAAAACTCTATAAAAAAGTTCTTATGATATACAAAAAACGTCCTTATGGATTGAAATCCATTGGACGTTTTCATATAAATAATCTAATATTCAAAAATAATTTTCTTCCTCCATTCCATATAATAAAAAAAGCGGAAACAATTTTTTATCATCTCCGCTTATTCTTGCTCTTTTCAATTTTATATTTCAAAATACCAACATACTGAGAGATTAAAATTATAAAGGAAGTCAGTGCAACTAAGGAAAGTATGGCTAGTATTCCTGCAAGTGTACAACAACCAGCAAATACAATAACAGCAATTAAGACTTTCATGGTTACTTTTTTGCAGTGTTCTTTTTCAGTATCATCAAGTTCTCGATTGACACACTCTACTGGTGCAGCTTTCAATATCAATATCGCACTTACTAATATAAGAAGCCATGCTGTACCTACCGTAAATTTATATTTACTGTTAAAATACATTGCTATTGTCTGTACAGTGACTGAACATATAAAACATGATCCAAAACTGTTAAGATGCACGCCACCTGCATAAGTCCGTAGCAACATAAAAATCCCCGTAAATATTGCAAATTCCGGAATCATATGCATATATATTGCTATACTCAAACAAGTTACGAAACAGCATAGCATCTCAAGTCCAATCTGAAAGCCATATTGATATATGTCATATGATTCCGAAGGAACTGCACCGGTCTTAATAACATATTTTGTTAATTTTTCTGACAGCCGTCTCATTTCAAATCTTTTTAAGTTTTTTCAAGTCCTTCGGAACTTTCGGCTGGTGAAAGATATAGCAACATGCACTATCCGCTGACACTTTTCCAAGTTTTAAAGATACATTTGCCAGTGCTTTCGCTGACTGAGCTTTTACATTTTTCATATTCATAGTAAAACTCTCCTTTCGTTTTCTTTTTAAAACAATACTACAAAAATACATTCCATTTCTTTTTCTGTAAAAAAAACGAGTATTCATGTAACTTTTTCCTATGGCACTACTACAAACACCAATATTTCTTAACAAAAAAGGTTGCAATGAATTCATTGATCATTACAACCTTTTTGAGAACCATACTTTTTTAAGTACCATATCCACAATAATATCTCTTCTATTTTTTTTTGATATTCTTGTAAATCCTCCACATTCTCCAAATAATCATACACTCCTGCCTTCAATACCGAAAAAATATCCTGCTTTGTCCCATTTTCAATCAAAGCAAGAATTGGAATTGTATTTCCCAATATCCCTTTTACTCTGACGATAAATTCAAATGTTCCTTTTTCAACCATTTTTTTATTAAAATACATAATAATAACATCTGGAGTAAAATGCTTATCATCATCCGACCAATCATAGGTGCACCACTTCAGTTTATACTTTCCTTTTGTTATTTTATTTGTAGTTTTAAATATTTCTCTATGATCACTAAACAATAATATCTTTTTCATTCTACCCTACCATGACGTTCAAATCGTAAAATTATTTTTACATTTTATCATGTTATTTCAAACATTATTTACATTGTAATAATTCCGACTATTCGTGTAATTATTCCTTTTCTCCGTACAACACGACTCTCACCAGAAATCTTTCTGGTATAGAATCATCAACTGTAACTATTCCATTATACTTCGCTGCAGCTCGATAAACTGACGGCAAACCAACGCCATGATTTCCAGCATCGGATTTCGTAGATTTCAGTCTCTCATCCTTCATTTTTATTAATTGCCCCTGGTAACTATTCATTAAAAATATCAGCAGATTGCCTTTATCATATTTCATTTGGATTTTTATGTACTTCTTCTTTTTTACCCTTTCAGCCGCTTCTACAGCATTTTCTAATAAATTCCCAAGTATCAGACATATATCCGCACCCTTAAACTCCATCTTCATAGGAATCTTTATATCCAAAGAAAAATCTATCCCTTTCTTTTGTGCTGTTACATACCAATATCCAAGTAGTGAATCAATTACAATGTTGCCACTATTGGCAACCACAGATATTGATAAGCCACTTTCATCCATTATGTCCTGGATAAATTCTATGATTTTCTCGTCTTCTCCTTTCTCTGCGTAAGCAAGAATAGATACTAGATTATTTTTCATATTATGTTTCATGTCTCTTAATTGCAACATGGAAAGTTCTCTTTCTTGTTGATGTCGTTCACATAATTCCAATTGTTGTTCATAAACTGAAGTCATCCGCCTTAACTGTAAATCATCCGTCAACTTCACATAAATATAAAAAATCAATATATTTAAGCACAGCAAAATAATCGCAGCAATTGCAGAATGAAAATATGCACGATCATTATTTATTTTGTAGCTAAATAAGAAAACCTCATTCATAACATAAATACTTCCAATTGGAATTAAAATTAACATAATACTGTATTTAACAGAAAATTCTGTAATTCCACCTACCGAAAATATTTTTCTTAGTGCAAATATAATCAGTAAAAATAATATTTTTGATATGACTGATCCTAGGATTCCGTACATCTGAGAATATCTAAATTGATTACAATAGATTGAAAGTATATAACCACTTACTGTTTCTATCATCATCCAAATTGCATTAAAAGCCAGAACAAAAATACATTTATTCAAATTCCTTCCTTCATAAACACACATAGCTGAAATAAATGTTATTACAATTGTAACGCTTATATTGATGTAAACTGGTAATATACTGGCATTCAAAAGCATTAACTGCCAGACTGCAAAAATGGTGTAGCCAATTACAATTGTTATCTTTTTCTTTCTTCTTGTAAAAAATATAGAAAAATAGCAAGAAAACAGAAATATCGCAAATATTACGAGCAATATCTCTGTCACATTCATCAACATTTTATTCACCAACATAAAATGTATCCTCCATCGAGCAGTACTGTTCACTAATCATTTTTCTTCTATCTTCACTGATTGAAATCTTCTTTCCATTATCCATTATAACAAAGTCATATGCCAATCCATCCACATGTCTATAATTTACAAGAAAAGATTGATGCACACGTAAAAACGGCATTTTACAGTTCTTCAAGCTTTTCTCAATCTCATTCAGTTTTTCGTATACTTCATAGGTATCTTTTTCTGTTACAATGGATATTTTTCGTCTATTGCTTTCAAAATATAAAATGTCTCTTACCGGAACTTTATAACTTATTCTCTTATAACTATATCGAAAATAAAAATCGGTATTATTTATATCACTGAATGCAGCTTTAAAACATGTTTCCATCTGTTCTTCAGCTACTGGCTTCACGAGAAATTGAAATGGACGAACAGAAAAAGAGTCTCTCATATGATTTTCATGGCTTGTGACGTAAATAATCAAAACATTTTTGTCATACGTTCTTATTCTTTTTGCTACTGAGATACCATCTTCTTTCGGCATTTCAATATCAAGATAAATAATATCAAATTTACTGTCCTTTATAATAGCATCCAGCAAACCTTGTCCATTCCAGAAAACTTCCGTCTCTACTTCAACAAAATTTTTGTTTGCTATTTTTCGTACTAAATTTTCAATCGTTCCTGTAATCTGTATATCATCATCGCAAATTGCTATATTTAGCATTTTAATCCACTCTCTTCTGTTCCCTTTTTCTCTTTTCATCCAATTTTTTAATAATTTGTATAATTGACCATATCATTTCCTGATCATATTTATCCAGGTTCTTGTATATCTCCACAAGATCATAGTATTCGTCCAACGTCTCATTCACTTTCATTTGTCCCTGTAAATCTCTCTTAACCTCTGATAGCCCTAACAAATAATCTGTTGTCACATTAAAATATACCGCTATTTTTTTTAGAATGTCTACTTTAATAAACGTAACATCTCTTTCATATTTACTGAGCATCTGTTGTGTTATTCCTAATTCTGCGGCCAAAATTTCTTGTATTAACCCTCTTTTTTCACGAAGTTGTTTGATACGACTTTCCATAATTGGTTACCTCTTAAACATATTTTACTATCATGCTACCTTAATTCTTTTCAGTCGGTACAAATAATAGAAGTAATCAATTACCTTTAATTATAAACTCCAATTTTCCCTATTTTCAAAAATACAAGCCCCCTGAAAGCATCAAATATAATGTGAACTTCCAGTCTTTTTCCGTCTAAATCGAGTGACACTATATATGTGACTCAAAATAATTCTATTTTTCTGTCTTTTCTCCATCTGATCCTGCATTTAAAAAGTTCATGATCTCCTCATATGACCGTCCACTTTTTACAACCGCTGACAGGATTTCTTCTTTCCTTATGGCATCACGCTTGTCTAGCAGCTCTTTCAGATTTGCTGTTGCCTGATCATATTTTTTCTTCGCTGCTATAACATCAGCCTCTGCTTTTTCAATCTTTTCTTCCAATGCTTCCCTGCTTGTTTTTCTTGTTCTTGCCATCTTTATTCCCTTCCTTATTCAGCTTTTTTCAGTTCCTTACTCAGCTCTGATGCAAAGTATTTTATACTGTTTGTATCCAGTCCAAAAGCTTTCAATATTACTTTCTGATTCGCTGTTACTGCATGATCCAGCCGATATATATTATCTAACTGGCGTACCATTTCTATTTTTTCCAGCTCTTTTAGTGCCGCCGGTACAGTCATATAATTCGGTCTCTTATCCAGTTTTTTCATCTCTTCTTTTAGTTTTATATACATCTTGCAGCGCACGATCATAGCTACGAACTCAACAAATATCTTCGCTCTTGCTGATTCTTCTGAATACACCCGGATGCTCTTATTTCCCAGATATGATTTATCTCCACGGAACAGTTTCTCCGATACATCCCTGCTCTTATATAGCTCGATTGCTTCCTTCGCACTCATCTTTTCCGATGTAATGATACAAAAATATCCTGCCAGATCGAGTTCTCTTTCTAACACACTGTTGCGTTCTTCCGGCAATACAAAAGCCTGGCTCTTTTCATCATAATGAAGGTTAAAGTACTTCTCAAATCCAGGGCCGAATTCCTTCACTTTATTCTGATACTTTTTCAGATACTGTGTCATCTGGTTGATCCTGTTTTCAATCTCTATCCGTTCTGCACTTTCTTTTGAAATACTATGATACAAATGAAAATAACGTTCTTTTTTATCACTTGCATACAGCCTGTGCCGTATTGTCTTTCCGTAAACTCCATATTCATAGATATTGTTTGCTCGCTTATTCTCGAATGTCCCTTTATTTTCCAGGATCAATCCATTTACAAGGGCAGACATCCCTTTTACCATGATTATAAAACTATACCCACATTTGTCCATATATTGTATGTTTTCGCAGCTGAAATAACCCCTGTCCAAAATAAATCCGATCTTCTTATAACCATATCCAGATGCCTTATCCAACATGAACTGAAGCTGGGAGATATCATTCAGGCTGCCAGGATATTTTTCATAAAATAATGGTTCCTGATTACGGGTGCCATACGCAACTGTATAATTAAATACTGCCTCTCCCACATCTACTTTCGGATGCCCAAATTCGACCATTTCTATATCTCCCGCCTGACAGTTTTTATTCGTTGAATCATAAGAAATATAGATCTTTTCGCGGTAATCCCGTGACTCATTCCATGTATTCAGAAAGCCTGTACTTTGGTTATCTGTTATTGAATTCAAAAAGTCTGATACCCTCGAATCACTGTATTGTTTCATCTTTTCCGTAAAAAGTGGATGGTTGTATGTATAATCCGGATAGTATTGTGCTGCATTATTTTCTGCTATGATCGAATAAACAACCAGATCTAAAAACAGCCCCATATCATGCGGTTCAAAATACTTTCCAAGGATATCTTTCAATCTGCATTCTTCTATGATCTTACGCAGTACAAAGTATGTTCCTACTCTGAGACAACTGCTTCTGTAAGTCCTGTTTTTGCATTCTGGAAGCTCTGCATCAGGAAAATATTTCAGGAAATTTTGATTCGGTCTCATAAGTTCCAGATCCGTATCTGACAGTTTTCCAATCGTTACTCTTTTGGGAAAAGTATACTTTCTGGATGGATCATAAACCCGGTCATACTCATACTCTATATATACAACATTTGACTTTTTTCTCCGTGTGATCTTGCCTTTTACAGTTGGTACTTTCACTAAAAAATCCAGATACATAACGCCCTCCTTTTAGGCGGTTATCCGCCTAAAATAATTGTACTATATTTCCCGATCTTCCGCAACGGAAAACCGCAGAAAACCGGGATTTTTTATGATTTTATTTTGTTCTTTTTTCTTTAGGTGGAAAAATTACTTGCAATTTACCACAAACCTTTGCTCAATCTTTTTACTTAATCATAAGTATACTCGATAACAAGAAAACTATAATGCTTAATACAGTGTATATCTTATTTAATAAATTTTTATTTTTTATTCCAAAGTACATCGTTATCCATATATACATCACCATTATCACTCCAAAAATAATACTTAAATAAATACGACTTTTTAATAGAATTGTTACTATTACTGACATAATTATAATATATATGGTTGGTATAATTGAAAATTGCAAAATAATTTTAGATAACTTAAAAGGTATATATAATCCATTTTTTTGTTTTTCCACAAGATCCGATAATTGTTTAAAAAAAGCTTGTATACTAAACTGAAATAATGAAAAGACGCCAAAAATTAGCAAAAAATATCGTATTTCTTTAAACTCCAATACTGGTATACTCCAGAATACTGGCAGCGTATATATCATAAAAGTTAAGGAAAAACATACAATTCCTATAATAATTGGTAGTTTACCAATCCTACTAATTGATATAACTGCTTTCCACACCAATGGATATTTTTTTAAAAAGTCCGGCATATATTCTTTTCCATAAAGTTTTCTTGCAATTTTTTCTTTTGAGTACTGATTTAGTAATATGGTATCGTTATTATTTTGTGCTACCAAAACCTTATCTAAATACTTAATATCATTCTCATATTTCAAATAATTTATATTCAAATATTTTGCCGTATATATAAATATCAGAATCATACAAACCAAATTAATAAATTCTATTATTACAGAAGTACAACTTGTAAGTGTTAAAATACTCAAAAAAACAAAAATCGCTTTCCATATATATATATATGATTGTTTTATTACATTATAAATATTCCAAGAAACTAACAACCCTTCAATCAAATATATAGTATACCCCCCAAATACCATCACATATTTATTTGATTGAAAACTTCCGCATGTACAAAATGCCAACAGCAATGACAATAGCACATATTTTATTACAAAAAAAGCATACTTGAGCACAAATACATCTCTAATTTTTCTTGTATTAAATAAATACAGAGTCATAGGCTTTACAACGATTTGCGGCATACTGTTTTTTCTCATCTTACAGATAATAGAAGCCAACATACACAAAAAGGATATAAAATAGATTTTACTATCAAACATTTTTATAGATTTAATTATGTTAAAAAAATCTTTTCCTATTATAGAAAGCACCATTGCTAAAAAAATTATTAATCCAACAATTGGTATATACATATTTCTTATTAGCCGAACTTTTTCTCTAATTTTATTTAAAGCTAAAAATTTATATACTTTCATCTCATTGCTCCCTACTTTCAATAATCTGAAGATACAATTCTTCTACACTTTTTTTACTATCAAGTCCATATTTCTTTGCAATTTCTTGTTTACTTCCAGCTGCAATAACTTCACCTGCACATATCATAATATATTTATCACATAACTCTTCCACCATATCTAATAAATGTGTAGAAATCAGTATTGCCTTATTATTAGCCCTTGATTCGATTAATAAATTTTTAAATTCTTTAATTTGTTTTGGATCTAATCCATTAAAAGGTTCATCTGCAATAAAAGCCTCATATTCTCGCAGCATTGCTATTGCAATCAACATTTTTTGCAAGGTTCCTTTCGATAGCATACTTGGAATTTTATGTAAATGAGGCTGCAATTCCATACGCTTTACAAGTTCCTGTATATCTATATCATTTGATGGATATAACGCATGAACAAATTGTAAATGCTCCATCAAAGTTAACTCTTCATAATAAACAGGTTCATCCGGAATATATGCAATATTCAATTCATCCATTTGAATATCTTTCAGCAACTTTCCATTTAATAATATCTCACCGCTTTTAGGAATAAGCTTTTTTACGATATTATATATAATTGTCGTTTTACCGGCTCCGTTAGCTCCGATTAATCCTGTAATTTCTCCTTTTTCCACTCCAAAATTTACATTTTTTAAAATAACATTTTCTCCATATGAAAAGTTTATATTTTTTAATTCTAAGTACATATCTGATCCCTCATTATTTTAATATTGTTCTTTTTACTACTACGTCTGGTGCTAATATATTTCCATCTAATTCATATTTGCATTTATTTCCAACTCCACAGATTTTTATAAGTATATCTTCTAGATTTATTTTAGTAGAAATTTCAATTCTGCTTTTTAATTTTCCATGCTGATATTCTTTCCCATATAAAAATGCTGTAAAATCCATAGTAATCGGATTAAAGCTTTCCTCTATACCACAAATTTTATCTACTAAAACGATATGTCCCTTTTTCTTTAATTCTATATCTATATTTCCTGATAGAATTTTTATTTTATCCAGTTTATATCGAATATTTTCACGATAATCATATCTTCGTAATGATCTATAAGATAATGAAACTTTTCCTTCTTTACATATATATTGTTCTTTAAGTGCCCTTCCTGAACCATCTATATTTCCTCCAACAGTTTTATTATCAAAATCATTTAATTTAATTGTTAAAAATTCACTAATTTCCATGCTTCTGTTTTTTAAGTTGTTTACATGCATCGTAAAATAATAAATATAAACGATTTTAGCCAAAACATTACTTTGGATTATTAGTTCATCTATATCATTTGGAACAAACTTTTTTAGATTGACTTTTTCACATAATTTTTCCCAAGCAGTTTCAGCAAATGTTTTTTCTAAACAACTATATATATCTGTTCCCAAAAATATTTGCGACTTACTTTCTATTCTTTCGCCAATTCTATACACTAAATTAGTATTAATTACATTTTTATATCCATATCCTTTAATGCCATCTGAAGTCATTAAATTGAATAATACATATTGACATATTCCATTCATTTCAATCAGCATTATATTTTGTTTTCCTAATTCATTTTTCAATTTGAAATACAGTTGTTTATAATCTCTTTTATTTACGATAATTTCACCGAGTTCTAATCTGTTACTTTTTTGTGCAACGCTACTTTTTAGGACACCCTTTTCTTCGATATTAAGAGGTAACTCTATATATTCGTTCTTTAAATCTTCGAATCTAATATCCTCATTTTTATATACACCATTATACATTTTACATAAAATCTTTTTTTTGATCTTCTTTCGAATTGAACTTCCATTTATTACACCTTTAATAATAGTTTGCTTTCCATCAATAATACGGATTTCTTCGTTCCAAGATGCAGAACTAAAAACTTCTTCATTTGCACCGTGAAATTCAAAATCATTTAATTGTATATTGTCTGATAAACGAATAATCTGCATATGCACCTCCCCCTCAGTCTGTTCGAAAACTGATTTAACATGGTTTTCATCATCCACTTTTGTCTTAAAATGAATAGTTAAACCGTCTTCTAGCTCCACATTATTCTTTTAATGATATTTCAAATTGATTCTTAACTTACGCTTTTAAATCTGACTTTTTTAGTTTTCAGACAGCCTCTCCTTTACATTTACGATTTATTTACAGGCTTATATCAAAACTTTAAAAAAATATTTGTTGACTTTCTAATTTAATAGTTGGACATCCATAAGATACATCCAGTTCCTGCCCATCTTTAACACATTTTGCAAACTTAAATTCCAAATCATTTCCAATTTCACTTATTGAATTTAATGTTTTCAAAACATTTCCTTCTAATAAACATGGTGGTAAAATTGATACAATTTCTCCATTTCTTACATATCCTCCTAATGCAATATTAAAAACAAAATGACCTGATACAATATCTACACTCCCGCCACCTAATTCTAAAGCAATGATCCCCTCTCTCATATTATCGATTATTTCATTTGCTGTTTTTTCTCCATTGTGTAAATATGTATTTCGCATACGTGGTAACGCCATATTTTCAAATGTTGCACACCTACCGTTCCCAGTATCCTCAACGCCATAACAAGAGGATATATACATATCACTAAGCAATCCATTAATAACTCCATTTTTTACTAAATCAACGTTTTGTGTAACACTTCCATCCGACGATAAGTTGTAATATATATAATCAATTTCATTACAACTATCACTTATATTGATTTGTTTATTAAATATCTTTTTCTTTAACATATTATTTAGAAGACTTTCTTTTTTAAAATAAATATCGCCTTCTAAATTATGCCCAATACCTTCATGAATCAAAACCCCTCCCTGCCCTGGACATAATATTACATTATACTTTGCAGTTTGAAGATTTCTAATTTTTAATTTTGTAATATTTTTATATTTTTCCACTATACTCTTTACAATTTCTTGCAAAGCACTACAAATATTTCCGTTTATTACTTTTCTTCTTCTAACAACAGGAATTATTCTTTCATCTAACATATATGTCACATTTACTTCTGCAAAGACATTGTTTATCATATCCGTTTTTTCTTTTTCAAATACATATTTATGTTTTTGCAAGATCATAGAAATAAGGACTCTCTTTACCGTTCCTACCACTTTTAGACTATGTACCAAATTTTCATACATAAGAGTCCCTATATCTAATTTATCTAATATATTTTCTTTCTCTTTACTAAAAATATCTTTACTATTTTCGACATATAATCGTCTATCGTAATTTTCAATAGTATACGCCCTTTTTCCTCCCTGCATCGTACTAGAAGCAAATCTTTCACCATTCAAGTAATAAACCATATATTCCTGAATTATTTCTGTTGAATTTTTTTCTATTTTCATCCAAACCTTCCTCAATTTCATTGTATAGGTTTCAATATTTGATTTAATATTTTAAGAACCCGTTCATTTTCTGTTCTCCAGTTACAATTCGTCTTTGTTAATTCACTCTCATATACATTAGCAATGCATTGTGTACAACTGTTTCCATTTGTGCACTCATGACATAGATAAAAATTCGGTGACATTAAATCCTTTATTGTATTTCCAACATCTTTTGTAAGAATCTGTGAAAGCTTATTCTTTTTTAAATTTCCCATTGAATAAAAAAAACATACACATGGAGAAACATCCCCATTCTCTCGAATTGCAATTTGATTTAAACCTAATCCACAATTATTTTTATAAGAAACATTTTCTGCTTTCCCTCCAACTTCATCCGAAACATTAACAAAAAAATTTATTGAACTATATTCTTTTTTCATCTTTAATGTTATGCTATAAAATTCTTCTACATTTAATTGATTCGCTAATTCGTTTGATGCAGCTCTTCCCACATCCATAGTCAAACCATATGTTATTTGCATAGCTCCCAGTTCTTTTACTGTTCGTGTTATTTCTTCTATATCACAAATATTATCTTTATTAAATGTAGAAGAAATAGCAACTTTAAATCCATATTTCTTTAAAAGGGTAATGGCATTACAGGCCTTCTCATACGAGTCTTTCACACCTCTTATCATATTATGATGTTCTTTGTTTCCATCTATGCTAATCTGAAAGACTGTATTATTTTTACACTCAGAAATTTCTTGCAATATCTTTTCAGTTATTAAATAACCATTACTCATTACTGCTACTGCTAAAAAATTCTCAGATGCATATCTGCAAATATCTGTAAAACCTTTTTTGGCAGTTGGTTCACCCCCAGTTAATGCTACCTTTATAACACCAGAT
Source organism: Blautia sp. SC05B48 (assembly GCF_005848555.1). Classification (NCBI taxonomy): domain Bacteria; kingdom Bacillati; phylum Bacillota; class Clostridia; order Lachnospirales; family Lachnospiraceae; genus Blautia; species Blautia sp. SC05B48. The sequence continues at coordinate 1,299,356 of NZ_CP040518.1, forward strand.
TGTTTCAGATCACTCATAATTTTTATTATTTCATCTGATGATAATTCGTCATCTTTTTTATTTCCCGAGTTATTATAACAATGTAAACATTTTAATGGACATTTTTTAGTAATCTCAAATTCCGCATGAAAAGGAGTATATGATTCACTATCTCCCAAAACTTTGATTTTTTGTATATTTGGTTTTTCCCTAAATTCTATATATCCCTTTTTTACGCTTTCTTGCAAAAACTCGTCCACTATGGTTTCTATATCTTCTGATTTTTGCTTTATTTTTTCAGATAATATTTTCACGATATCTTCAATTTTTCTTGCACCATTACACAATTCTAATATATATGTGGCATCCTTATTAATTATTTCATACATAAAATGGCTTGACACAATAATACCATTTTCTTTTCTACTTAAATTATAAATATATGATTTCTCATATTGCTTCACTAAAACAACATTCCATTTTAATAATGGATACATATATGTTCCTCCTTTCCAAAAATAGCTACCAGAAAACTGGTAGCTATTTTCTGTAAAAATTTTGAATTTAGTAAGCAAGTGCAGTAACATTACTAATGCATGCAAGTGTCAGATAATTCATATCTGGTGCAAATCCTACTAAAATCTGAGCTGCTGTACATCCTGCACAAGCCGCAGTTTCTGTTCTTTCATATTTTGGATTTAACATGTAGCATTTCCTCCTTTCTTTTTGTTTATATTCTGATTATACATATATTTTGGTTTTATTATCTAACAATGTAATTATTACGACTACTCATGTAATTTTTATTAATACCAGAGCAAGTTTCGCCTGAGTAACTCAAAACTCACTCCGTGACTTTCGATTTTCCGGCAATCTTGATGGGGATTCTGCTCCCCATACCCTCAGATAATACATTTTTCACTAATATGCAGACTTGGCTCCTGTAAAAAAACAGTCGCATCGTGATCATATCTATCACGAAAAATCCATAAATATTTTTATTGTGTTACCGCCTGATATTTTTAAATCGGCTTTATATATAGAAATATCTTTATTTTGAAAGGAACTATAAAATGGCACGACCAAAGAAAGATAAAAACTTACGGCATACTCGTCATATCATGCTCCGTCTCACCAATACTGAATATGAAATAATTGCAGAAAACGCAAAAGCAACAAGTCTCCCGTTAGCAGAGTATGTCCGTAAACAGATAACAAATAAAAAAGTAATTGTGAAATATGAAATTGTGGCAGATTTACCGGAGTTAAAAAAATTAATTGCTGAATTTGGAAAGATTGGTAGCAATCTGAACCAGATAGCTCGTTACTTTAATACTGGTGGACTCCATTCTCAGGAAATGCGCAACGAAATCAAAAAGAGCATTTCTGAAATTTATAAATTAAAATATGAAGTAATAAAACTGGCTGGAGATTTTACCACTGTCAATGCAAATAATAGAAATAACACAGGAGAAAACTGATATGGCAATCCTGAAACATATTGCAAGCAAGAATGCCGACTATGGAGAAGCTGAACGCTATCTGATTTTCCAACATGATGAATATACGCAAAAACCAATTCTTGATGATAATGGGAATATGCTTCTTCGTGAAGAATATTATCTGGATGGTATAAACTGTGATCCGTTTACATTTGATGCGGAATGTCGGGAAACTAACGCTTTCTTTCATAAAAATCAATCTTTTAATGAGATTAAGTCGCATCACTACATCATCAGCTTTGATCCTAAAGATCAGGAAGAACATGGTCTGACCGGAGAGCAGGCACAGAAACTTGGCGTGGAATATGCCAGAGAGAATTTTCCCGGGCACCAAGCTCTTGTCTGCACCCACACTGATGGACATAATGGCAGTGGAAATATTCATGTACATATTGTAATCAACAGTGTGCGAAAGTATGATACCGAGCCACAGCCCTATATAGAATTTGACCGGGATTCAAAATCTGGATACAAACATCATCTTTCTGACAGATACCGAATTTACTTAAAACAAAAAGTTATGGATATGTGTCATTCCAATGGACTAAACCAAGTAGATCTTCTGACATCTGCGGAAAGAAAAATATCCGAAAAAGAATACTGGGCAAAACGCAGAGGTCAAAAAAATCTCGATGAACACAATACAGAACTGAAAAAGAAAGGACTTACTCCAAGACAGACAACATTTCAAACGGAAAAGCAATACCTTCGTGATGCGATTGATACGGTTTCTTCACAGGCAACATCACAAGAAGAATTTTCCAGATTGCTGTCTGATAGATATAATATTACATTTAAAGTCAGTCGTGGCAGATACAGCTACCTGCATCCTAATCGTCAAAAATACATCACCGGAAGAAATCTTGGAACGCTTTATGAAGAAAATCATCTTCTGCAGGTATTCCAGGATAACTCCAGCAGGCAACACGCAGAAAAATCACATTCTACTGACAGACCAGTTACAGATTTTTCAGAAAAGTCAAAATCGTCAGCTTCTATCCAAACTGACGAAACTACACACTCTTTCCTTTTTATAAAATCTGATTTACGACTTGTAACAGATTTACAGCACTGTATCAAGGCACAGCAAAGTCAGGCATACGCACAAAAAGTAAAGCTGTCTAATCTTAAGATGATGGCTCAGACAGTTGCCTATGTACAGGAACATGGTTTCCAGAGCAAGGAAGATTTAGATACTGCCCTTTCCAATGCCTCCGCCCAAAGCACTGATGCCAAAAATACTCTGAAATCCACAGATGACTCTTTAAAAAGTATAAATGAACAGATTCATTACACCGGACAGTACCTTGCCAATAAATCCATCTATTTCGATTACCGAAAAAGTCGAAATAAAGAAAAATTTTATGAAGATCACCGGGCAGAACTCACCCTTTATGAGTCTGCTCTCCGAGTACTCAAAGAAAAAGCACAGGGCAAAAAACTCCCTACTCTGAAAATGTTGCGTGAGGAAAAGAGTCGTTTAACAGAATTGCAGACAGTACAGCGAGATGAATTTAACTCCCGGCGTGAATATGAACGTGAACTTCGTACAGTATGCTCCAATGTGGATATCATTCTTAATCACCCACATATACAGGAATCTCTGCACGAAACGTCACAAGAACATTCTTGTTTCCGTTAAAAATCTCGATAAAAAATTTTCCAAATTATTGTTCCAAATTATTTTTCACTTTCTCCGTTGACTAAATTCATTTTTTCGCATATACTATGAATAGGAAAACAGGCGACATCCTGTTGGTGTGGCTGACACCTAAAATCCGAAACGAAAGCCGAACATGAATCGGAGAGTTGGCAGGCAACAGAAAAACCTGAAAGCAAAGCCAGACATATGGGCTGGAGTGTTGGCGGACAACAGAAAAATCAGTCTATAAGGGAGATGCACAATGCTACGGTATTGTAATCTCCCTTTAAATATTTTATACATATTGCAGAGGTCATAATATGACAAAATACAACAAACAGCAGGCCATTTCTATCATTATAGATTGTGCTGCCAAATACGAAGAAAATCTCAATGGCTATCAGCTCTTATTTATTTTAAAAGACAAGCATAAACATATTTCTTCTCTGGAAGTAAGTTTTTATCCATATAATTTTCTTCACCTTACAGGCATTAAATTAATTGATGGCACTACTGCTACTGATTTTTACAAGCGCTGTTTAAACCATAAATTAAGTCCTGAAGATTTTTCCTTCGCATCTGATGGAACTACTCAGTTAAAACTTGAAATTCTTCCACAACTTATGCTTAAAAATATATCAGCTAAAATGGTTGGAGATTTTAACGGATGCAATCCAAAATTATATACAGAAAAATTAACTGGTGGCGTAAAAGCCTGCCTTGGCTTTGTAAAAACTCATCGTGCTGAATATGTGCCAAATACAGTACTGAATACAGATATTCGCACAGTTACTAAAATTTCACAGCAGGTAATCGCTACATATCGTCGAAAAAATTCAACTTCCCCTTATCAGGAATTAGTTTATAAGGCCAAAAAAATCGACTGGGATACCATTACCTTTCCGAAAGAATATGACTATCTCACCAAGCCAGGAAAAGATGGCGCATAACGCCATCTTTTCCTCAAACTATCCATCATCATTATTCTAAACTACTTTTCACTTATATCAAAGCACATTATAGCTAAATCCCCAGTCATAGAAAACATTTACATAGCAGGTTTTTGTATTATTGGTTGCAGAGGAATAACCATCAATTTTGTAATACTGTCTCTGAACAACCTTATACTTTGTATACAGCGGCCTATACTTAATCTGATAGGTTTTTCCACTAGGAACAGGCAAACTATACTGCACAGAATATGACTGACTCTTTCCAATCGTTACTCCTAAAGAAGCAGATATATCACCTGTACTGGTATATGAACCACTAATTGTGTTCGTCACTGTATCTGTTTTATTTACAGTAACTGTACCAGGCCCAGCCCCCTGTGGTCCCAATCTCCATGAACCATAAGTTGTTCCCTGATTTGTTTTACTGTCAACTTTCCAGTAATAATATCCATCTGTTCGTGGCTGTATTTCATACTCTGTTTTATCAGATAACAAGTTTACATGTTTTACTTCACTATTTCTATGCGGATATTCTGCAGCCATTACTTTTACTGGTAACATTGTCACTATGCTAAGTACAAGCACTGTTAAAAAACTAATCATTTTTTTCATCCAATCGCCTCCTTTTTTTCTTTAAAGTAAAATATGTGCCTAAACCTATGAACATCAATGCCAATATTAGAATGATGGATAGTGGGTATTCAAAAATGTAGTCATATGAATGCTCATAAGCTGTTTTAAAAAGTTCCATATTTCTTTTCTGTTGCCATTCCGCAAAGAAAGGAGTACTTATTAATCCCAAAATACCAATAAGTAAAAATGTAATGCTATAATTTTTATTCTTTTTAGGGGGAGTCGTTTTATTATCATTTTTTTCATCAACGTCTCTTGATTTTAACATTTCGTCAACTTGAATATTAAATTTCTCACTCATTAAAATAAGAGTATTAATATTAGGTGCAGAAATTCCCATTTCCCACCTTGACACTGCCTGTCTTGTCACCCCTACTATTTCAGCAAATTGTTCCTGAGAAAGCTTATTATCCTGCCTTATCTTAAGAATCGTCTTTGCAATATTTTGATTACTATCTTTTGATCTATTCATGAGTCGCCCCTCCTTCCTTTTATTTGATTATATTATACTGTTGCTCCGCAATTAGAGCAAGCAATAAGACTTTACATTTCCGCAATTAACTATTGCTTTTTGGTTTTTTCACTTTTTACTATGTTCTATGTCTTGTCCCATCACTTCCCGCATAGTTTTCTGCCCACTTCGTCTTGCAACTTCTTCCTTTTTCTCATTCAGTTTTGTAAGGACAGATTCTTTTTGACGGTTCTTTTTATCTTTTGGTGCAGCATTATTCTTAAGTCCGTCAATCATATTATAATTTGCTTCCTCTGTGATTTCCGCACTTCGCAGGTATTCTCCATTCTCCATATACTTCTGCCAGTTATCCAGTTTCGGTTTATAGTCTTCTGTCTGCTCCTGCACTGGCGGATGAAGCGAATCAAGAATCTTCTGTTTTACTACATCATCAAATCCATTGTAAGTACCGTCTACAAGCACATTCCCGTTCTGATCTAAGACTACATACGCAACATCTTTCCCATATTGTTCATGCTCCATAAGAAAATAATTTTTTCCCTCTATCAACAGATAATCTATTACTTCCCATGTTCCGTCTTTTCCCTCTATTTCATATCCAACTGTATCTTTGGTAAGTCCACCGCTTTCTGAAGATATGACTTTCATAAAATCAGAAATCTCTATAAAAGTGTCTTTGTTTACATAGTAAGTGGTCATGACCCCCTCATCATTCAGGATCAGCACATCACTGGTACTGACTGCATGACCTTTATAATTGTGCGGCTGTTTCTTCTCCAGCTCCTTTTTTATCTGCTCCGGTGTTTCTCCCAGCTTCATTGTTCCCAGATACACCTGTTCATAATTTTCCATCTGCACAGGAATCTGATCCTTTGCAAGTTCCTCATAGGTTCGGAAAAGAAGATTTCTCAATTCCGGTTTCTTTTTTAGCTGATAAACTGCAAACTGACTTGCACTCATTCTCCATCCACCTCCAGATCTGCTTTATAGATTTCTACCGTTTTCTGCAGTTCTTCATATCCCTCATCGCTAAGATAGTAGAGCTTCTGAATCGTTGTAAAAATCAGCAGTTTCATATCTTCGTCCAGATAGGAAAAAATCTCATCCATCGCTTCCATTGTCTGAATCCGGTTTCCTGCATCAAAAATTGCGACTGCTATATATTCATCTTCCTCAAACCTTACCATCATAATGTTACATCTCCCTTCTTATGTGCCTTGGATTTTTCTTTCGACGTATTCTGCTCCTGCTCTTTTATTTTCGCCTGACGCTCTCTGAGTGCCTGAAGAACGGATTCTTTTCTGCTCTTTGGTTGCGGAACGTTTTCTTTTTGTATAGGCTTCTCCTCTATTTTCGTAAGCTCCTGCTTTTGGGCAAAATATTTTTCCACATCATCCATTGCTTTTTGTACTAATGGACTTTCCTTATAATGCTGAATCATATCCACATCTTCCCGGTCAACTTTTCCCAGTCGCATAAGATCATACGGTCCGTCATAATCACTTCCATCATGCAGTTCAAATCCAACACCTTTTATTCCATTCATGCGATCTGCAGGAATCGTTTCATAAATGCGTAATGCTTCTTCCAGGGTAAGGTTCTCATGATACTCACCCATAACAGGAAATTCCATACACTCCGCAACATAAAAAGTGATCGTGGCTTCTGGCTGTTTCTGCTCTGGCTGCCTGGTAAAAACAGAGAGTGTTTCTGCATTTTCCAGACGTGACAGTAATGACCGGGCAGTGACTACATCACTGTCTATATCCGATTCTTCCGACACCTCAGTCAGCCAGTCTTTTAAACCTGCTGTATCCTTGTTCAAAATATCCTCTGTAATTTTCTCGACCTGTTCTTCCCTATTTTCAACACTATCTTTATATTCATAAGTATCATACTCATAACTAAAATTATCCAAGTCCACTGCGAGTTTCTTGATTTCCTGCTGATCAAGATAGGCTTCGGATTCCTTTATATATTCTGCTAGGGTAATCCTTTCTTCTGAGATTGGGTTAATGTCTATTTTAATGCCTGCTATTGCCATACCATAGGAATTCAATTCGTTAAAAAAACTATCCTCCCGAATATTTCCTCGATAAGAAAGCACCACATCAAGATCAGAATCTGCACGATACAGGTCATCTCTGCTTCTGGAACCATGTACTCTCGCCCCAATCAATGTAACTTCATTTTCCAGTCCCATTTCTTCCAGAACAGCTCTTGCATGAAATAAAACTTCATATTCAATTTCTGCCCTGTCCATCCCATTCAATGCTGTTTCACATCTGCCAAGTTCCGAAGTGAATCGAACATCTCCACTGGCCAGCACTTCTTTAGAATGACTGATTACCTTATCCCGAAACTCCCTGTCATCAACTTTTACACATTCAACATCTTCCAATCCTTCATTTTTCAAGCTGGCATACATTGCTTTCTGAATAGAATCTTCTGGATTTCCACAGGCATCTCCTGAAATTTCATGAAGTTCCTGATCATAAACCAGGTATTTATAGCCATCCTCCGTCGGTTGCACTGTTAAATACATACCAGACATTTTAAATTGTACGGTTATTCCCTCATAACTTTTTAATGCCGCTTCCCTGTCATAACCATCAAAAAAAGCCTTTGGGCAAGTACGTTCAAATTGTATCTTCTCCAGTCTCTCTTCTTCTGCATATTCAATTTCTGCATACAGTTCTTCATAATCCATCACGCTTGCATCTTCTATCGAAAGTCCTTCCTCTTCCAAAATATTCTCCATTGCTTCAGTAATAGAAATAGTCGGATCATCATAAACGCCGCCATCCAGTTCCAGATAATCTTTATCATAGAATGTATAATCATAACCATCTTCTACCGTATGAATTGTAAAATACTGATCTCCAATCTGGTATGCTATCTCTGTATCATGCACTGCCAGACTGTTTCCTATCTCTTTAAAAGTATTGTATATCTGCGGATTCAGCCATCCTTCCACTTCCTGGCAATCATAAATCAATGTATCTATTCCATTCTTGCACTGAATAAAATCAAGACTACCTCGCAACGGTGCTGTATTTTCAATTCCAAGAGCTTTCATTTTATGATTAGGCAGAGAGTAATATGCTCCAAGGGCAGCTCCCAAATCCTTATATCTCTCGATCTTCATCCCACCTTTTGCTGCCAGATCTTCGATCACATAATATTGGTCAATATAATGATTTTCTGGCATTTTCAGGTCAATGCCATTATTTTCTCTGACTTTATGTATCTCGAAAAAACTGAATTTCTGTTCTTCCCCCTGCAGATTCTGTCCGGTCAGTGTCGGCTCCCATGTGTCCGTACTGATTGGCTGCTGTTCCATGATTTTCATAACTGTTCCGTCTGCTAAGATAACTGTTGCCTGTTCTGGAATATCCATCAGGTCATATACCGTTGCACCATTTTCTTCCAGATATTCTGAAATAGCTTCCCTGGCTCCTTCATCAAATCCATGCCAGATGTCTTCTGCCACCAGTGTTCCATTTTCCGATACGATAATATCCGCCACGTCCTGACCGTATTCCTCATTCCGCATCTGGAAAAATCGCTCCCCATGATACGTTTTCATATCCATCACATACCAAGTGCCTGTATGTCCGTCTGCTTCATATCCTCTTGTAGTTTCAGTGATATGCTGATTTTTCACACCAAGCACCTCCTCCAGTTTCCAGGTACGGATTTCTTTTCTTGCCATATCAATGAAGCCATTCAGGACTGCAGGATGACTGCCCACAATATAGTCCCTGTTCAGATCCATTCCCCGGCTGATATTTTCCGGAATATCAATGCCATCTGCCCATCGTTTATTGCCATCAGAAAATCTTCCATCATGGGAAAGCTGTTTCAATGTATTTGCAAGAACAAAGGCAACCCGTTCTTCCCCGTATTTCTCAACCACGCTTACTGCAGTATCTGGATTTAAACGCATACCGTCAAAGCCCTCTGCGATTGCCTGTTCGATTGCATTTTTACAGTCGATATTCAGTTTTCTGGAATCCAGATAAGCATCTACATTTCTCTCCTGCATAGCCTTTTCCAAAGTTCCCATATAAACTTCCGGATATGCTTTTACTGGATTGGCATTTAACATTTCAGCTCTCTGTGCCACAAAGTCCGGCAGTTCTGTAAATCCAAAAGAATCTACATAGTATGCGGTTAATCTGCCGCCCCGGTTCATAATGATCACATCACTGACTGACATGGAATGTCCGGTAAAATCGTTTGGTCGTTCTATATTAAAACGCTCAAAGAGGTTATCCAGTGTCGTAGCATCTCTCAGTCTTTCACTGTAAACCATCTGATAGTCTTTGCCATCTACGGTAAATCCCATTTCTTTTGCCGTTTCCAGGCTTAAAAATTGATACCCTCTTTCTTCCTGTCCGCTGTTGATCTGGTAAATTCCATAGCGGTTTCCATCACTTTCTAAAAGAAGTGTTTCTTTGATCTTTGCTTTTTCTTCCGGTGTCATAACCGTTTCCTGACTTCTCCGGTAATTGTCCCATTCAAATTTTGTCACTCCGAATAACCCGTCATGCTGTAAAATATCCAGTTCCAGATTCATAACTCTTTGCGACTGCTCCTGACCACCCACTGCTCCGGTCAGTCCGTAAACCGTTACTCCCTCATGGTGCAATTCCACTGCCCGTTCCCTGGTAAGTGGAAGCATACTTTCTGAATAAAATCCGGCTTCGTGCAGTTCTGATAAACCGATCATCGAATCCGGCAGACTGTCAATCTGTTCCTCAGCTTCTCCAATCAGTTTTAGTACCGTTTCTCTATTTCCATTCAGAATAGATTCTGAAAGATTCTCTGCCAGTTTTTCCGTCGCTTCCCTATCATCCAGTTTATAAGCAAAATTCACGATAAGATTTCTCTGGTCATTGTTGAAAATCGTCCGTTCCTGCTCCAGACGGTTAATGGTCTGTTCTGCATACTGCATGGCACTCATTTCTTCTGTCTGCTCCACAACGGCTGCTTCCTGCTCTGGTCTTTCTATCTGAAGTTCTCTGAGCTTTTCCTCAATCTGTCCGATCATATCAGCAGAAGTCTTACGGATGGTGTCCATAGAAGCACGAAGCTCTTTCATATTTTTACCGGAAGACCAGCTTGCAATATAGGAAAAAGAATACTCTGATGTGTCCAGTCCAAAATGGTTACATACCACATAGGCAACACTTTCTGCTTCCACTTCCCTTGTAAGCTGATCTTTTACGATGCCCTCCGCTTCCATCTGGTCACGATCATGCAATACTGCATGTGCGGTTTCATGCACCGCTGTTTTCATAGTCTGCGCTTCACTCATGCCTGGTTGGACAGCGATATATTTATCGACAAGCTGATAAAAGCCTTTCGCCTCGCCGTCAATCTCAATAAAGCGGATAGGAACCGGAGCAACCATCTTTAATGCTTCCATAAAATCATGGTAGATCAGAACATCCCCTCCAGTTCCGATACCTCAAACTCTGGAATCGGTTCTCCTGTGGTCTGACTGACATCAAATACTGTCGTAACCCGGAATCTTGTAATGACACGTTCTACTACTTCTGTTTCCGGCTGTCCATCTTCCCCGATCACAATCTCTCCTGTTTCCGGATCAGTTTTTTCAATCTCCTGTTTCTCTTTATACGGAGCCGGGGCAATGATCTGGATGCCCTTTTCCCCTCTTTTTACCTGCCGGTTGAATTTCTTCTGCCATGCCTGGTACCCTGCTACCAGTGTCGCTTCCGGTTTCTGCATGGCGATCAGCAGAGTATTATTGAAACTGTAATTATGGAACTTTGCCATTGTTTTCAGATATTCAGTATATTTTTCTGATGTGAATATTTCTGCAACGCCCTGTTCCAACTGCTCTGTAATCTGCTTTAATTGTTCTTCTCTGTTTGCCATAATCAAATCCTCCATAGAAAAATCCCGCCAAAGCTCTGGTCACTCTGACGGGATACCCTTTATAACTCCTGTTCGTGTTTCTTTTTTGGTTTCTGCTGTGTTTCGCTTGTCTGCTCCTGCTGTTTCTGTTCTTTCAGTCTTTCCAGAATAGACGTTTTATGAACACTGTCAGCGATTCTGTCCTGACGTTCCTCTGGTACATTTACTTCCGGGTTTTCCCCAATGCCTTCATCTGCCAGAAGATTTTCTCCCCCTTTCTCATCCATGTTGAGCATGGCATTTAATTCTGCCAGACGTTCCATTTTTTCACTCAGTTCCGCTTCTTTCGGAAATGGCTTCTGCACCTCTTCCTGTGCGGTCTTTAACTGCTGTTGTACCGTTTCCAGATTCTGCTCAGTATCTGCCAGCTTTTTCTCGATTGCAGAAAGTGCATTGTGAATCCTCTGGATATTGCCCAAGGTATCCTTTCCGAACTCAATCTTATAAGAACATTTTCCCTTGATCGTCATGGTATAGGTATTTGACAGGAAATTGTATTCTGAAGAAAGTGCAAAACCATGATATTCCCCGATCTGCCCGGCTGATTTTACGGACTTCAAACTGGATGCTGCTGAAATGAGTGCAACTCCCGCTTCTTTTTTATCTGTATACAGCTTTCCACCGACTGTCATTGCAAAGTGGTCATTATCCTGTAAATCTATTCCTTTTACCACATCTGCATCTACACGCATACCGGCAATCTTCTCTTTTAATGCTGTAATCTGTACCGGATACCGCTTTGCAATATCCGATTCCAGGCGATAGATCTGACTGGTGTGGTTTGCTTTCAGAAGTTTCAGTTTACTTACCTGCACATCCAGATCCATTTTTTCCTTGATGTATTCGTTTCCTGTTGCCAGTGCTTTAATCTCTGCATAGGACAGGGCTGTATCATCTACATCCTCACAGGCACGAACCGGGGATTTACTGGTCATGATCTGCGAAATAAACTTCTGCTTGTTTTCCAGAATCTGCCACATGTACGAATCAAACGTATTTTCCGTTACATACCGGAAGATTTTTACTTTATCATTCTGGTTTCCCTGTCTGAGAATACGTCCCTCCTGCTGTTCCAGGTCAGACGGTTTCCAGGGGCAGTCCAGATGATGCAGTGCAAGTAGTCTGTCCTGAACGTTGGTACCAGCACCGAGTTTCGGAGTGGAACCCATCAGGATTCTTACCTGCCCGGCCCGCACCTTTGCAAACAGCTCCGCTTTTTTTACCTCCGTATTGTACTCATGGATAAATGCGATCTGCTCTTTCGGGATTCCCCGTTCCACCAGCTTGTTTCTCACATCATCATAAACGTTGAACGTTCCGTCAGTTTTCGGTGTGCTGAGGTCACAGAAGATCAACTGGGTAGCCTGTGTATCTTTTCCGTCCTCCCATACCTGGAAAGCATTCTCCACACAGGCATTTACCTTGCTTTCCCCTGCATCCGGCAGCATATCATTTAACAACCTCTGGTCTAATGCACATTTTCTTCCGTCGTTGGTAATCTTGAGCATGTTATCTACCCTTGGATCTACCATACCGCCCCTGACCTGTTCGGCACGTTCTGAAAAGGCTTCCACCATTTCTTTCTGTTCCTCACTCGGCTTTAACACTTCATTGATATATTCTGCTTCTGGTACTGGAAGATTCAGCATATCTGCGGTCTGAATATCCGCAGCTTCCTTAAATATTGAGATCAGCTCTGGAAGATTAAAAAAACGGGCAAATCGTGTTTTTGCACGATAACCCGTCCCTTCCGGTGACAATTCGATTGCCGTAACTGTTTCTCCAAAAGTTGCTGCCCACGAATCAAAATGTCCCATTCCCATATTCATTAAAGTATCATACTGGAGGTATCTCATAATGGTGTATAATTCAGTCATACTGTTTGATACAGGTGTTCCCGTTGCAAACGTGATTCCTTTTCCTCCGGTAATCTCATCCATATACCTGCATTTCATAAACATATCCGAACTTTTCTGTGCATCGGTCTGTGAAATGCCTGCCACATTCCGCATTTTTGTGTATAAAAAAAGGTTCTTGTAAAAATGTGACTCGTCCACAAACAGCCTGTCCACGCCTAATTGCTCAAAAGTCACAACATCATCCTTTCGTGTCTGGTCATTCAGTTTTTCCAGTTTTGCTTTCAGGGTTTTCTTTGTTTTTTCCATCTGTTTGATGGTATACTGCTGTCCTGCTTCCTCTTTTGCCGCTTCGATAGAATAGGTAATGTCTGCAATCTGGTCTTCCAATAATGCAATCTGCCTTTCCCTGGAAAGAGGAATTTTCTCGAACTGGCTGTGTCCAATAATGACCGCATCATAATCCCCGGTTGCAATTCTGGAACAGAACCTTTTTCTGTTTGCCGGTTCAAAATCTTTCTTTGTTGCCACCAGAATATTCGCTCCCGGATATAAGCGTAAGAAATCGCTTCCCCACTGTTCCAGCAAATGGTTTGGAACCACATAAAGGCTCTTTTGTGCCAGTCCCAGACGCTTGCTCTCCATGCCGGCTGCAATCATCTGGAACGTCTTGCCTGCACCTACGCAGTGTGCAAGCAGGGTATTATTTCCATAAAGGATATGTGCCACCGCATTTTTCTGATGATCCATCAGCTTAATTTCCGGATTCATTCCGACAAACTGGATGTGACTGCCATCATATTCCCTTGGTCGGATGCTGTTAAACCGTTCATTATAAATCTTGCAGAGTGTTTCCCGTCGGCTCATATCCTTAAAGATCCACTCTTTAAATTCCTCCCGGATCAGTTCCTGCTTCTGCTGTGCCAGGGTAGTTTCTTTCCGGTTCAGTACCCGGTGTTCCCCATCCGCATCATGTATTGTGTCATAGATTTTTGTATCACGCAGATTCAGTGCATCTTCCAACAGCCTGTAAGCATTTGCCCTCTGTGTTCCGTAAGTTGCGGTGGAAAGCGGGTTATTGCTGCTGTCCACGTTCTTTCCTTTTACGTTCCACTGCCCGGTCACTTCCGCATACTGTACTTTGATACGCTCATAATTGATATGCTGTCGTGGTGTATGGAATGTTTCTGCCATGAACTCTGTAATATAGTCCGGGGAAATCCATGTTGCACCAAGCCTTGCTTCAATCTCGGAAGCATCCAGGTCTTTCGGCTGTACCCGTTCCAGCGCCTGCACATTGACCATATATTCCGGATGGTTTTCTGCAAACTGCCTTGCAATGTTCAGCTTCTCCCTGACATTCCCGGAAAGATACTCGTCGGATGGCTCCCATTTATCCGTAAGCGGATTCTTGAAAATAACCCCCGTAAGCTCCTCTGTGACCTCTTCCTCTGTTTTCCCGGTAAGCTCCATCATATAAGGAATATCTACTTTTGCTTTTTCCCCGATAGATACCGCCAGTGCCTCACTTGCCGTATCTACCGATGTTACCGGCTCTGCCCTGCGGATCGTCCTCTTCGTGAATATGTCTGCTTTCCGCTTCAACTCTCCCTTTTCGTCCAGAAATTCAAGGGAAGTCAAAAGGCAATAGCTGCTGTCCATGCTGAACGCTCTTTTATTCGCATTGCTGCTAAGAAGCCCATACTTTGCAGTAAAGCTGTCATAAACCTGATTCAATTCAGCCTGTAAGCTGGCAACCTCTTCATCACTGCATTCTTCCAACTGCCGTTCCAGAAGCCTGTTTGTTGCATCCCGGATGGCAACCATGCCTCTGACACGCTCGCCTGTCATAACGGGAAGTTCCATCTTATTCATAACAGAATTTTCCCTGTAATAAATATCCTCTCCGACAAGTGCAAAGCTAAAATTCTTAATGTTCGGATCTGCTGGTATGGATACCACCTGTTCTTCCAGTTCCGTATCCGAAATCTCCTGCTCTGTAATAGTTCCCTGGATATGCTTTACTGCTTTTTTTAACTGCTCTGCCAGATCTGCTCCCTCTTTTGCCTTTACCGTCACTTCCTGTTTTCCGTACTGGGTACTTTCTGTTGTGAACTCCCCAAGTACCATTTCCGGGTGGTCGGCAAAATAGGAATTGACCATATAGCCTTCCGGTGTAGTTTTTAACTGTACCCAGTCTGGCTCTGTGATTGCAGCCCTGTTCCTTTTTTGAAAAAACAGAATATCCGCAACCACACTGGCATTGGCGTTTCTCTGGAAAGCATTGTTCGGTAAACGGATTGCCCCCAGCAGGTCTGCCCGGTTTGCAAAATACTGTCGGACTTCCGGATTCTGTTTATCCATCGTACCGCTTGATGTGACAACTGCCACCACTCCGCCCGGACGTACCAGGTCTAAGGATTTTGCAATAAAATAATCATGGATCATAAAATGGTATCTGTCATACTTGCGGTCACTGACCTGATATGCCCCAAACGGTACATTTCCGATTACACAGTCAAAAAAGCTGTCTGGGTAACTGGTTTCCTCAAATCCCTGTACTGCAATCCTGTTTTTCTGGTAAAGTTGTTTTGCAATCTGCCCGGAAACCGGATCAAGCTCCACACCATACATATTTGCAGCACCCATACTTTCCGGTAAAAGTCCCATAAAGTTTCCTACTCCACAGGACGGTTCCAGGATATTTCCCTGTTTCAGTCCCATATTTCCAAGAGCTTCATACATTGCTTTAATAACTGTCGGAGAAGTATAAAAGGCGTTCAGCGTTGATGCCCTTGCTGCACTGTATTCTTCTGGTGTGAGGATTCCTTTTAACTGCGTATATTCCTCTTTCCATGCACTGTTTCTTTCCTCGAAAGCCTGGGGAATGCCGCCCCATCCAACATATCTTGACAACACTTCCTGTTCTTCCGGTGTTGCTAATCTCTGATCCTGTTCCAGTTCTTTCAGCAGCCGGATAGCTTCCATATTTGCTTTAAACTTTGCTTTTGGACCGCCAGAGCCAAGGTCATCGTCCGTAATATGAAAATTATGAGGTTCCTGCTCTACAATCTGTTCTTTTATATCTTCCGGTCCTGTTTCTTCCTCTGTTTTTATTTCCGGTTCTGCTTCTGGTTCACTGATAATTTGCTCCGGTTCCGCATCTTCTATATCTTCTTCTGGTTCGGAAGCACTCACAATATCAAATAAAGACATCTGATATCCATTTAAGCCATCTGCCTGATCTGGTACTTCCTGTGCCGGAAAAATCGTATAGCTACCCTCTACATACTGATGTACTTCCGTCAAAAGCTGTAATTTCTTCTCATAAGTTTCATTTACTGATTCAAAATCCAATGGCAGCATCGCCAGAGCATCATCCATCGCCTGTAATAATTTCTGCGACTGCTCCGAATCATTCAGCATAACAGGAAGTTCTTTTCTTGCTTCTTCATTAAAGAAATCCTGCTTAAACGGACGCTCGATTTCTTCTGGCAGTCTTGCATAAAAGCTGATCACTTTTCCTGCAATCCGTTCCCTCTCATATTCCGGCATACGGGAATAATCTGCGGAACGTAAGAACTGCTGGTTATCAATCAGGTAGCCGATTCTTTTTGCCACTTTTGCCCAGGGCAGCAACACCGAAGTATCTGGATTCCCATAGTCCCCTCTCTCCAGCTTCAACCCTTTCCCGTCATAATCTGCATGTGAATTATCTGCCCCACATAAAGCATGGCTCTGACCGCCTATCCCATATTTTTCCTTGATAAAATCTGTCCTTGCCTTATCATCTTCATTCAGAAGATAAAAAGAATAGGTATAAAGCCTTCCATCCGAATACGGACCTCCACCGGCAAGAAAAGCATCTATTTCATCTTGGGTAATAAACACCTTATGTTCCTGCCATGCGAATTCATCTCTTGCACTGTATGGAATTACTTCTGCAGCAAATTTCTGAAACTGACCGGATATTCTGACCGGATTATAGGTGCGGAACCGCATAATACTTTTATCTTCCTCATAAGCCATTGCCAGTCCTTCCAGACGCTCATTCAGATCTGTCAACCACTGCGGATCTGTCAGTTTCTCTTCCAGATAATCTGTTATTTCCGGATAAATACTGCGAAGATATGGTAAATCTTCTTCATCAAAAACAAGTTCTGCCACACCCTCTGCCATGTCTGCTTTCATATAGGCAAGTGACTGTGCATGTTCCTTTACTGCATTTTCCCTTGCAACATCCAGTACCGACTGCGGTGCATATTCGCCCTGTTTCAAAAGCTGATGGATACGTCCACTCACATCTTCCCAGGATAAAAACGCTTTATCCAGAATCTGATCGGTAACGGTATGCCCTACTGCAATCTGCAATCCCGTTTCGTCAAACCAGACAGAATATTCCATGCCATTGATTTCAAAACCTTTTCCACCAGTTCCATACTCCCGCTTTACAAACTCCGTATATTCTTCCGGTGTCTGTTCACTCATAAAATTATAGATAATACGAAGCTGGCTTTTACTTCGGTTTCCCCCGGTTCTTAAAACCTCATCAACCACTTCACTTGGAATGGCAATCTCCCCGGCATAGCGGGCAGCTATTCTGTTTTCGATTTCCCTTTTCTGTTCATTTACAGATGGAAGTTCGGGCAAAGATAAAGCAGAGGCAATTTCTTCCTCTGCTTTACTTAACTGATCTTCACTTGTATCTTCAATTAGCTGTACACCAATTCCGTCAAGATGCTCTCTTCCGCTGTTGCCGTCAGACTGTTCATATGGGCTGTCCACGCCATCGGGTTCTCCTCTTTCGACGGTGCCGGATTCTTCTCCAAAAGTTTCTCCATCTGTACTTCCAATCTCTTCTGTGCTGTTTTCTCGATTTCTTCCAGATGGCTGTTCAATTTCCCTGTCAGCAACAGACTCTGATACAGGCTGTTCTTGTGTTCTTTCAGAAATGTCCTTCGCAGCATTCCGTATTTCCCAATCTGTGCTTCTGTCTCCTGGATTGTCAGATTCGGAAACAGATAATCCCCTTTGCGATGATATGTCAGTTCCATGCTCATTTCCTCCTTCATTTTCCTGTGGATATTCGTTTTCTATGATTCTGTTGTTATTCTCTTCGCTTTCGCGAATTAACGTGTTAAATTTATTATAATTCCTTTCTTCCGAATTTTCAATACCCTTTTTCATTTCTTCTAATGAAATACGGTGTACAAATCTTCCAATATCCACTAACACAGACTCACTGGCCATGCTCGTTGCATTTCCAATAAATGTCAGCACTGATAAGCTGTTATAATCTGTGATATGTACAAAGTCCATTTCTTCCTGCCGTTCCAACGGATCAAGCCCACATCTGGAAGCCAGCGTATAATAAATGCTGTCTGTCAACAGACTGCGAAATTCGCTGCGGATGGTATCTTCTTCCAGCTCCTCCAGGTACGTTCCTTCTGTCACATACGTCAAGCCATCCAGATATTCATCCAGGTTTTCTTCCACCATGTATTTTGCTGTTGCCATCAGTGCATCAGAAAGATTGCCTGCATCCTTAGCTTCCAGTCCGTAAACTTCTTCTAAATGGTTTAATAAGGCATCTTGTTGTTTCTCCTGTAACTGCCACAAATACGGTGTTCTTCCACCTTTTACCTTATGAGTATCCTGAATATCAAATACATACCGGAATCTTGTTTTCTGCATAGTTTCATCTAAAAGAGCAATTCCCTTTGCTCCTCGATTTACCCACCGCAGCATTTTTTCATTCCATAATTCCAAAGAAGCACAGGCAGTTGCTTTTGGACGCTGTGCGTGGATCAAAAGCTGATCCATAAATGGATACCGATACAGCCTGGCTGCAGTATCCAGATAATTCATCCAATCTCGCGGTGAACTGCTGATACGGGTTGCATGATATTCTGCAAGTCCCCGTATCTCATCTAAATGAGCCATAACTCATTCCTCCTTCCGTCTGTGCTTTATTTCTTCTTTTTAGGAAACTCAAGACTGAATCTGGCTTTTCCATCTTCCAGCCCTAGTACCAGATCGGCATCAAATTTGCTGTCTTTTTTCTTGGAGTACAATCCTTTCACATGGGTACGCCCCTTTTTCAGAAGCTCCACCGCCATCTTTTTATCCATCGACTTTTTCATACTTTCCAGAAAGCGGTTCGACTTCCACAGAGCAAACTGACAGCTTCTGTCAGAGCAGTAATAATTGGTCTTTCCCTCGTATACGTCAGAACCACACACTGGGCATTTTCCAATTACTTCCCTTGCAGTCTGAAAACGATTCCGTTCTTCTTCCGGGATCGCCCTGCACAAAGAAAGAATCTCATTAATCAGGGATACAATCCCATTCATAAATTCATCTTCCTGGATTTTTCCCTTTTCCATCATCAGAAGCTGATTCTCCCATTCTGCTGTCAGACTTGCAGATTTCAGATTCTCCGGCATTACATGAATCAACTCACATCCTGCCACTGTAGGAAGAATCTGTTTTCCTTTACGTTCTGCGTACCCCGAAGCTACCAGCTTCTCTATAATATTAGCTCTGGTTGCCGGTGTCCCAAGTCCTTTTTTCTCTGTTTCAGAATCAAATTCCTTATTCCCTGCTGTTTCCATTGCAGCAAGCAGGGTATCTTCGGTAAACATCTTCGGCGGAGAAGTGTAATGTGTACTCTTCTCTGCTTTCACAGACGCAAGAGTCATTCCTTCCTCATATCCTTCTGGAAGTTCTGTCTTATTATCCGGTTCATCAGATTTCTTATCCTTTACACAGTATTTCCGAAAGGCTTCTTCCACTTCTTTGAAGCCCATCTGCACAGGCAGCTTTCCTTTTGCAGTAAATTCATGTTCTTTGCACTGTACGGAAATTTCTGTCTGCTCATAAAGGTACTCTTCCCCTGTTGCCTGAACAAGCTGCTGTCCGATCAGCATCAGCAGATTTTTCTTTCCACTGGAAAGTCCTCCCATGCCTTTTTCCATTGCTTCTTTTGTCGGCAGTATTGCATGATGATCAGATACCTTTGCATTATTAACCACACGATTTATGTTTCCCATAATCTGTCCAAATTCCAGAAACGGAAGAAAATCTGCCATGCCTTCGGCAAGCATTTTTACCGTTTCTTTCATATCTTCGGTTACATACTGACTGTCTGTTCTCGGATAGGTAACCATCTTTTCTTCGTACAGCTCCTGCAGCATATCCAGTGTCTTCTGGGCAGTGTATCCGAAAAAACGATTTGCTTCCCTCTGCAGACTGGTCAGATCATAAAGTTTTGGCGGGAAAGTCTTTTTCTGTTCTCTTTTTACCCTTGTAACCAGTGCTTCTGTCCCATCACAAAGTTTTCTTAATTCTTCCGCATCCATTTCTGACGGGATACTCTCTGATGTTACCGTAAGTTTCCCATCTGACAGGGAAACCTTATAATAGGCTTCTTTCTTGAAATGCTCAATTTTCTCTTTTCTTTCCGTCAGCATGGCAAGCGTTGGTGTCTGCACTCTGCCAACTACCAGACGTTTGAAATATCTGGTTGTGTAAGCTCTCGTTGCGTTCATTCCAATCAGCCAGTCCGCCTGTGCCCTGCATACTGCAGCATTACAAAGCCCTGCATATTCTCTCCCATCATTTAAGGACTGAAAGCCTTTCTGAATCGCTTCATCTTCCATTGAGCTGATCCACAGACGTTTCACTGGTTTTCGACAGTCTGCCAGATCATAAACTCTTTTAAAAATCAGTTCTCCTTCTCTTCCAGCATCACAGCCATTGACCAGATACGCTACATCTTCCCGGTTCATTAAGCTGCACAACACTTCAAACTGCTTCTTTTTATCTTCTGATACCTGTACTTTCCATACTTCCGGGATGATCGGCAAATCCTCAAACTGCCATTTTGCATATTTTTCGTCATAAAATTCCGGTGGTGCATATTCTACCAGGTGTCCCAGACACCAACTGACAATGCAACTGTTCCCCTCCAGATACCCGTCCTCTCTCTGATAAGCAGATAAATTTTTTGCAAGGCTCTGTGCCACGCTCGGTTTCTCTGCAATCACTAAAAATTTCGCCATGTTTTCCTCCTGTTCCTGTCAAAAAGGCAGTCCATAAAGAACTGCCCTTTCTCCATACCTTATGATCTTTTGTTATTTCTGCTGATCTTCTGCATTTTCTTCATCTTCATTGATGTAACTGTCATCAGCAAATTCCAGACCTTCCTCTACAATTCCGTCCTCTTTTTTCTTTCGGAATTTACTTAAAGCAAAAGCAGCTAAACCACCGAATACAAGTACAATGCCTCCACCCAGAACTGCAGAACCAAACATTTTATTACCACTGGATTCCGGTTTTACTTCTGTTTCTGGCTGTACGGTAGTTTCCGGTTCTGGTGTTGTGGTTATTTCCGGAAGAACAACTGCAGATTCCTCTTTTTTCTCGGTTTCCTCATTTTCATCTAAGAACTCTGCCAGATCCTGTTCATCTACCAGTGACATCATATACACATTTTCGGAAGTACCGGAACGATCAATAACCATATAAAAGGTATTTCCATTCTTTGTCTGGACAGTCAGAAACTGCTTGGAGCTGTCATTCTCCTTATCATCCACAAGCTGTCCGTTTCCCGGCGTGGAAAATGGTGTTCCCTCTGTGGCAGGCTGCTCCGCCGGCTGTTCTTCTATCACCTGTTCCGCAGTTTCAGTCTGCTCTGCGTTTTCATTTGCCTGTGCAAATGCGGTCACGCTGGCAGAACCAATCAGCATCGTTGCCGACAGCATAATCATTAAAACTTTTTTCATTACTTTATTCTTCATCTTCCAAATCCTCTCTTTCTTCTATCAGTCCGGTTGACATTTCGCTATCCATATTTTCTTCTTTCTTTATACCCGTTTCAGAATTATCCATAGAAAGATTGCCCTCTTCATCAAACTGCATGGTAACTGTTCCGTTCTGAATTCCATCCAGAAAAGTCAGCATCTTTCGGCTATCCATTTTCATGGAACGGATTGCCTTAATGATTTCTGCATCTTCCATCTGCTTTTTCTGGATTCTCAGTTGCCTTACATGCTCCTGCAGTTCCAGAATCTTGTTTTCAGTTTTCTGAATATCATCCAGAACCTTTTTTAATCGCATATTCATCTCTTGTTCGCTCCCTTCTAGTGAATTCTGCCAAATGCCATAAAATGTTGCTGCCAGTAAGAACTTGCAATGCTTGTATATTGAATCGGATTTCCACAATGAATCATCATGTTATTTCCTACATAAATTCCAACATGGCTCGCTCCCGGCGTATCATAAGTTCCCTGGAAAAAGATTAGATCTCCCGGCTTTGCATCAGATGGAGATACATAGGAACAATAAGAACGAAGCCCGTCCGCTGTTGTTCTTCCCACGTTCCATCCATTTCCGCAATTATTGATTACCCAGCATACAAAACCAGAGCAGTCAAAACTGGTAGATGGCGATGCACCGCCCCAGACATACGGATAACCAAGATATTTTTCCGCTTCCCGGATCATCTTGGCAAACTGCGGATCAGAAAGTGCTTCTGCCGGAATATCATATCCAAAACCTGCCCCACCTGTCGGAATTGTGTTAAGGTCAAACAGATAATCACGATTTCCATAGTATTTGTTGTAAGCGTCATACTGCTCCTGTTCCTTATCTGTCATACGGTTTCTTAAAACTGCATCCAGGTTATGGTTCGTAAGTGTTACATCCAGCCGGTTCACTTCTCTTGTTGTCGTTACTTCCACTTCCTGACTTCCATTGCTGTCTGCTATGTATGCTTCCCAGGTCTGATGCCCATGTGCTGACGCAGAAGCGTGATCGCCGTAGAATACATCAAACTGCACACCATACTGTGCAAAATTTCCTGTATCCTCAACTACATACTCCACACCATTCATAATGACATGAGTTCCCATTGGCACAAATGGATTAGAAGCATCCACCGCAATCGTGTGATTCGCCTGTGGATACGCTCCACTTGCAGTCGGGCCTCCACTCCACTGTCCGCAACAAATCGGGCAGTTACAATATCCACTGGTTACAACCTGTCCCAGTGATTCTCCAACTCTGACCGTTTTCTTTTCTGTTACGGTTTCCCGTGTTGAATCCGTATATAAGCCATACTGTTCCTTAAAAATCTTCTGAATCTCATCTGCAACCTCTGCATAGGTAAAACCGCCATACTTGACTGTCAGATAAGAAATAAGCTGATACGGGTTGTGTCCGATCTCATCAATCTGGAACTGGAACTCATCATAGTCGGAATGGTTTGCCTTCATCTGATTGATCTGCTCATTCAGTGCATTTTCCAATGCCACATAAGCATTTTCCGCAGCATAAATATCTTCATCCTCACTGGAATAACTGGTAGAAATAATAGCATTGGAACTGCCCTGGAATAACGCAGCACAGCTTGACAGACTTGTTACCATCAACGCAAACAGCAGAACCAGAACTCCTATGGACAAGAGGATATTTCTGTTCTGTGCCACAATTTCCTTGACCGCAGCTTTGGCTTTTTCTGTAAATCGCTGTGCATTTACAAGCACTGCGTCTTTCACAGCCTTTCCCTGTTTCGCAGCCTGATACTGCTTCTGGTAACGCTTTTTCTGCAATAATTTCTTTAGGGCAGTCTGTTTTTTCTGCTCTGCTTCTTTCTGAACCGCCTTTTTCGCCTCATTGGAAGCACTGGTGCCAAACTGCAAGCGGAATTTTTCTGTTTCTTCCAGAACAGATTCCTTTAACCGATTATTTCTCTGTCGGTTCTCTTTCAATCGTTCCCGAACGTAGATAGACTTTCTTGCAAGACTTTCTCCTGCAAGTTCCATCTGATCTGCCGCATCAAGGGCAGCATTATCATCGGTATCTTCTCTGACCTTTTTCTGACTATAATCAGATACCGTTTCCGAAACGGCGGAAGCTCCCCTTTTTGCCATCCCACTGCCAGGAATCACACCTTTGCTTTCATCTTCAAAGGAAAGCCGGGATTTTGATTTCTTCTGTTCTTTTCGTATCTGTTCCCTTTTTGTCTTGCTTTTGATCTCTTCCCGAAAGTCTTCCATTGATTTTTCATCAACTTCTGCCTTTTCATGGTAGAGTTTCTGCTCTTTTGCTGCATAGGCTGTGACCATCTTTTTCTTTCGGTTTTGCCTGTCCGGTTCTGTTATTTCAGAATCACGTTCAAATTTCCGTTCCGGATGCCCCCGGATACTATCTTTCCGAAGTCTGGAACGTGAAACAGGCGGAGATTTCTCCCCGCCTGCTTTATCATCACTCATTTCTGAGTTTTCCATTTCCTCCGCTTCCGCAATTTCTTCCTGTTCCAGAAAAGCGTGTCTGGACTGCAGTCTGTGTTTTCCTTCTTTCACTCCCTCAACTGTTTCTTCTGCAGTATGAGTTTTTCTGACCTTTCCAAAGTCCAGCTCCTGTTCCCTGTGTCCGGCTGTTTTCTTCTCATCTGTCTCACGTCCGGTAATCCGCTTTTCCTTTTTACTGCGGAGATTTTTTTCCCTGAGTCCATCCCGGCTCATCTTCTGGACAGTCTTGTCCCTTGCTTTATATTCATGCTCCTGCATGGTCATCATCTCCTGATCTATGATAATTTTCCGTTATTTTTCTTTGCAACCAGTACCATACGCCCATTTTTCTGGGAATACTCACAAGTAGACAGTGTAAGTAACTTATCTCTGTATTTTGCTGTTGTTCCTGTTTGATAAAGTGATTTTTCCTTAACGGAAGCAATAAATTTTTTATAATCAGCCACTGTTCCAGCTTTGATAAAACTGTAATAATCAAAATCATTTCCTGTATAAACGGGCGTTGTAAATGCTGCAAATATCTGATACTGTTCATTTCCCCATATCGTGCGGAACAGGATTGTCGGATGTTCTTCGTAAAATCCTTCGTCCTTATATTTCTCAAGGTCAGCAAACATCTTCCCACTGTTCATGTGATGTCCATATATGATCAGATTGTCCGAATCCCCTGGTACACATTCCTCTGCCAGAAATAAACATCCATTTGCAGAATATTCCCCATTGAAATCCCGATGCAGATAATAATTTTTATCTTCGGGCCGGTACATGACCGGATAGTCTATTTGCGTTCCATCAATGGTCAGCCAGCCAATACAATCCGGATTTTCTTCATGCAATGCCAAAATTCCAGCGTCCACCTCTATCAAAGAATCGCCGGAAACATCTTCTTCCGGTTCATCCTCTCTTTTCTGCATTAGCTCCTGCAGTTCCTGCTGTAACTGATTATCCTGTCTTTCCTGCATAAAAAATCCCATTAAGAAATACAGACTGATCGTAAGCAATATAACAGATATAGAAAGTAACAATCCTGCCACCCATTTTCTCATGCTCTGCTGTCACCCCTTTAACTATCGTCTCTGCCTTTGATGCCGAGTTTTTCACGCTTCTCTACATCTTCTGGTTTCGATGACATTAACGCATAAAGCATAAGGGTATTATCGAATCTGTCCTTAAATGGAATAATTGTATTTCCATAAAAAATCAGCCCTTCTCCCTCTCCACTGTTTGTTACATAGGAAAGCTGGTGTGTTGAAATATTAAGCTGTTTTGCCAGAATCTGTCGATCCCCGGATGCCTGGTTGAGCATCAGGATAAAGTCCGAGTTTTCAAAGATATTCTCGATTTCCCTTGAAGCAAGCAGATCTTTTACGTTCTGTGTGATACCAGTCGGGATACCGCCCCACTTACGGAATCTCTTCCAGATTTCCACACTGTATGCTGCTGTCTGTTCCTCTTTCAGCAACAGATGAAACTCATCAATATAATATCTGGTGGATTTATGGGCAGAACGGTTGACTGTTACCCTGTTCCAAACCTGATCCTGAACAATCAACATGCCAAGTTTTTTTAGCTGTTTACCAAGGTCTTTAATATCGAAACATACCAGACGATTGTTCAACTCTACATTTGTACGGTGATTAAACACCTTCAGGGAACCATTTACATAGATTTCCAGTGCCGTTGCCAGCCTCTGCGACTCTGCCTCTTCCTGTTTGCGAAGCAGATTATATAAATCTTCCAGGATTGGCATTTTCTCCGGAACCGGATCAGCAAGATAGTCCTGATATACCAGACGTACACATCGGTCAATGATTGTTTTTTCCACTGGTTCCAGACCGTTTTTCCCTCCTACTACCAGTTCACAAAGTGAAAGGATAAAATCTGATTTCAGAGATAGCGGATCGTCATCATCCGCATAATTGATGTTAATATCCATTGGATTGATGTAATCATGACTGGTCGGAGAAATACGGATAACCTGCCCGTTAAATGCCCGGACTAGTGGAAAATATTCTCCCTCCGGATCGCAGATGATAATGTCGTCTTTTGTGACAATAAATACATTAGTAATCTCTCTTTTTGCCGCAAAGGATTTACCAGATCCAGGAGTACCAAGTATCAGCCCATTTGGATTCTTCAATTTTTTCCGATCTGCCATGATCAGATTATTAGACAGCGCATTTAACCCATAATAGATAGATTCCCCACCCATAAACAGTTCTTGAGTTGTAAATGGGACAAAAATAGCTGTTGATGTAGTAGTCAACGCCCGCTTGATCGGAATCCAGTTTCTTCCAAGCGGCAAACTACTCATAAGCCCCTGTTCCTGCTGATAGTCCAGTCTTTTCAATGCACAGTTATATTTCTGTGCAATGCCTGCTGTCTGAAATACCACATTTTCCAACTCCTGTTTATTTTTCGCTGTATTTAAGAACACCACAGTTACAAGGAACATTCTCTCATTCCTTGACTGTAAATCTTCCAGAAGTCTTTTCGCTTCCCCACCGTATGTATTCAGATCAGACGGGATAATATCCATATCATATCCGGAGCGTACCGCTTTTTTCTGTTCCTCAATTTTCATACGGTTAATGTCAGTAACCTTACTCTTTACCAGCTTGATTGCTTTCATCTGGTCGATGGACTGGATATGCAGATTAACAAGCAGGTTACAGTCCATTTCCAGAAATTCAGCAAGCATTTTATCTGTCAGCTCTGGTGCCAAAATCTGCAGATAAGATACTGCTCCGACGGTATCTCCCATCTGAAAATCCTTTCCATTTTTGAACAGGAAACTGGATGGTGCAATATAATCCTTTGTGTTCAGCCCGGTACGCAGCATATCATCATAGCTGAATCTGAATGGTACTTTGACATTCTGGTTGAATGTTTCATACATGATCTGCAAACGCTCCGCACCATTTAACGGATATGCAGATACCCCGAAAACCTTAAAATTATTGAGTATGTCTGTTTCGATACGTTCCAGTTTTGGTTTTGCTTCCCGGATATTGTCAGCTTCAATCCCAAACGTAATATACTTGGTTCTGATAAGACCATTATTTCCTTTTGCCAACTGATTTCTAAGCATCTGGGCAAACTCCATACGCAGATCATCAAAACTGTCATTCTGCTTTTTAATACGGATCACATCTTCATATTCCGTCATGTTGCTGTGATGATTGATAAAGGACAACTGAAAATGGATGGTGCTGTCAAAATAATTCAGGAAATCACACCAGTTCTCAAAAATCGCATTTTTATCCTCATTCTGAGCTAACTGGTAGTTAATATCATAAAAGCGGATTGTTTTAGAATAGTAACCATCTTCCACACGACAGATTCCGTCTTTTCCCATTTCCCTGTATGGAATGGACTGCTGTGCGGTAATGTTTTTCCCTTTATTTCTACTGTCTTTATTCGTGCTGGATATTTTCTTTGCAACACCTTTTTTCCCACTGGATTTTACAGAACCCGGCGGCTTTGTCTTTTTTTTATGCCTTTCTGCTTTCTTTGCCTGTTTCTGTGCCGCCTTTTCTTCACGAGCAGCCTGTTTTGCCGCCTGCTTCGCAAGTTTTCTTTCTTCCTTTTCGTGTGCCTTATGTAATTTCAATTCATATTTCTGGGCTTTTTTCCAGGCATGTTTTTCCCGTCTGCTTAATTTACGTCTTGGTCTGCGGACACCTCGGTGTCGCTCCAGTGCTTCATACCCCGTAACCATCGGTACTCCCGTCAAACGCTGTCTGTCCTTTGCATAATCTTCTGTCTCGTCCGGATCAAACACTGGTAAACCATCAGCAGAATCCTCTTCATCCAACCACCAGTCATCCAGATGGGAAAATTCTTCTTTATCGTTTCTTACTTTTTCCACGAACGGTACCTCCTTTCGATTTTGTCAGAATTCTCTTTTTTTCATAGAGGTTTTCCACCTCATACTTCCGTACCGGAGGACGGATAAGTTTTACTGTAATCACATTTTTGAGGACTTTCTCTAAAGGAAGTCCATCTTTCTCATACATGGCAAATAAAAAAGCCGGAAGCATCAACAGACACATTCCGGTTGCCGCATTACTCGAACCAATCAATCCCCTTGACAGGAAATAAAACGGAAGCCCTACTGCCGCTGCAATACCAAGGCAGATGAGCTGTCGTTTTGTAAGATTGAGAATAATTTTATTTTTTACTTTTGTCAGATCTTTTGGTACTGATACAAAAGCCATTTTCATCGTCTCCTTTTCCACATTTAGTGTGCATTAAAGATGCTCTTTGAGAAATTACCTGTTTTCATAAGACTAAAGCACAGTATTACTGTATAAGCCATTACACTGAGCAGCGCTGTATGCACATTGTCTGATACCTGTATGTTGGCAACCAATACAGAGTAAATGCCCACACACACCATAATAAAAAATCCCTGAAATGCCAGTGCAAACAATCCTCTTAAATAATTGCTGCCAATCTGTCCCCATTCCCGATTGCTCATAGTGGCAAATGGAATTGCACCGATTGACGAATACAGATAAATTTCTATCATACGGCCATACAAAATAACCGTTATAAAAACGGATATAACCTTTAGGCACAGACTCGCCAGAAGCGTTTCCAGTGCCAGTATAATCAGCTCTCCTATTTCCATTGATTCCATTGCTGTCTCCATCGAGGTGATTACCGAATCAATATTGATTGCCGTCTGCTGGTTGATAACACCTGCAGCCCGGTTCACTACATTCTGTCCAACATCAAAAATTGCCATTGTGATCGTAAAAGCATTGCTTACGAACCATACTGCAACCCACATCTTGAAGAAATATTTGAAAAACATCCATGTATCTATATCATGCATGTTATTCTTTTCGGTGAGCATGGAAATCAGCTCATAGCACAACACAAAGGTTATGATCATTCCGGCAATCGGTACGATCACAGAATCCGACAGATTTTGGATCAAGCTGAAAATACTGCCACTCCAGCCCTGGGGCGTTTGCCCAACCTGACTTGCAATATCACCGGTTTTTTCATTCACATCGGTAAACATGTTCGTCAGGTTTGAGCTGACCATGCCTGTAAGGAGGTTACGCATCCATTCTTCTATGGACTCAAAAATCTTATCCATGCGTGTTCTCCTTTCCTACTGCCCCGGCTAAAACAAATTCGCCAGTAATGGTACAAGCTGTGTACCGATCAGAACGACACCTCCACCTGCCATAAGCTGTTTTATCCCCAATTAGGTGTAAAACTCTGCTCGATGGCGGGCGGCGGCGTACAAAAAATCTATATGGTATTTTTTAAGAGAACCGTCCCGGCGGGACAGGTCAGGCAGTGACCTGTTCCACCTCCGGGATGGGTTTGAGATTAAAATGAATTTCGATAGAAATGTGTCTTGTTTTATTTTCGTCAATGCGCTCATGCACGACGATTTCTTTGATTAAGCGGTTGAGGGTGGCTGCGTCCAGCTCTGTGATGTTGGCGTATTCCTGAATGGCTTCCACCCATTGTTTTGCGTCATTGGCAAGCTGGACTTCATCGGACAGCCGCTTTCTGCCCTCGGACACTTTTGTTTTAAGCTCCGTCTGCTCGGTCTGTGTCTTTTCCAGCATGGTGTTGAAATTCTGCTCACTGATACGCCCTGCAATCATATCCTCATAAAGCCGCATGACCATTTTGTCCAGAACCTCAATCCGTTCCTCGTCCCTTGTAAGGGAGCGTTCCATTGCTTCCCGCTGTTCCCGCTGCTCGGCTTCACAGGTATTGGTCAGGCGGTCAGCAACCGCTTCCCCGTCCATCAGGGCAGCTCTGGCACATTCCCGGATTTTCCGCAGCACATGGCTGTAAAGGGTGTCATAGTCAATCCGGTGCTGGGTGCAGTGGTTCTTTCCAAAGGCATTGTAGGTCTTGCAGGAATAAATCTGCTGGGGATGTTTTGCGTTTGTGTAGCGTACCGTCAGCGACTTCCCACACTCGCCGCATTTTAACAGTCCGGCAAACAGGCTGATTTCATTAGTCTGCCCCGGACGCTGGCGGAATTTCAGCTTGTTCTGCACAATGTCAAAGCTCATGCGATCAATCAGCGGTTCATGCTGCCCCTCCACCACAATCCAGTCCTCCGGCTTCTTTTCCCCAATCGTGCCGATTTTGAAACGGTAGTCCTTTTTCTGGGAAGCAATCGCCCCGGTGTAGACGGGATTCATCAAAAGGTCTTTGATAACGGAGAAGTCCCACATATACCGCCCGTTTTCCGGGTCTTTCTTTTCCCATTTGGTGCGGGTATTGCGAAGCCCCCGTTCCCGGTTCCACCATGTGGGGCAGGGGATTTTTTCTTCCTCCAGCCGTCTGCGGATATAGTTCGGACCATGACCGTTCAGGGCATATCCGAAAATCAGCCGCACAATCGGGGCGGTTTCCTCGTCAATGAGCAGATGGTTTTTGTCCTCTGGGTCTTTCCGATATCCAAACGGGGCAAGACACCCGGTAAACTGTCCTTTCTGCGCTTTCAGAAGATAAGAGGAATGGACTTTCTTGGAAATATCCTTGCTGTACATCTCGTTCAGGATATTCTTGAATGGGGCAATATCGTTGTTATCCCGCAGGGTGTCGATACCGTCATTCATGGCGATATAGCGGACACCGTTCCTTGGGAAAAAGTCCTCAATCAAATGCCCGGTTTGCAGATAGTTACGCCCCAGTCGGCTGAGGTCTTTCGTGATGACAAGGTTGATTTGCCTGCGCTCAATGGCTCTCAACATTCTCTGTAAATCAGGACGCTCCATGTTAAGACCTGTGAAGCCATCGTCCTGATAGACTGCCACAACCTCCCATCCCTGCTTTTCGCAGTATTTTTCCAGCATATCACGCTGGTTTGCGATACTGGCACTTTCGCCTTGCAGGTCATCGTCCTTTGACAGCCTGCAATAGACCGCTGCACGATAGCCCCCGGCAAGTGCCTTTCCGATTGTTCTGTATTCCATTTCGTTCATCATAGCCATTTACCCACACAATCCAGACGGTATCTGGCTCTTTTGAACCTCATCTTCATTATAGCTTATATCTTTCTTTTTAGCAAGATATTCTTTTGTATTTGTCTTTCCGTATTTCTGGGAAATCAGGCTGACGAACACATCAGTGGCGTCCAGTTCCCCGTCAAACACCGTTGTAACATGAATCTCTGTTTTGTTTTTTGCCATAGGCAGTTATCCTCCATACATGAAAATAGCCAGACAGAGGGTGTCGGCAACGAAGTCCGGCAACGGGCTTCAAAAGACCTTGCAAACAATCTCAATCTGGCGAT
Source organism: Blautia sp. SC05B48 (assembly GCF_005848555.1). Taxonomy (NCBI): domain Bacteria; kingdom Bacillati; phylum Bacillota; class Clostridia; order Lachnospirales; family Lachnospiraceae; genus Blautia; species Blautia sp. SC05B48. The sequence goes on from NZ_CP040518.1 coordinate 1,330,939, forward strand.
GGTTACTATTTATACTTTTCTTTTATTTTTCTGTTGTTTTGGTTGTTATAAGGGAGAAAAGCCCGGAAATAAAGGTTTTTCCCCGGCAACCGGCTCGGCAACGGGATAGCAACAGGGGGTGCAACGGGCTGTCCTTTTCAGAATGGAAGCTCCATCTGTTCTGTGACCTCCACAAAACCGTCCATCGTTTTTTCAGACGGGTTGCTTAAGTCCGTTGCCGGGTTTTCACGCTCCCAGCCCTTTTGTCTGCCATATTCTGAAAACATTCTTGGGTTCGGGAAGTACCTCCAGCCGGAAATGCACTGGTTCATAATCTCGTTGATTTCCCGGATTTCCCATTGCTTCGGCTCGTCAAAAGCATGGTTCAAGGCTTCCTTGTAGATCTGCTTGGAGCAGACCATGCTCCCGGTGTACTTATCAAGATACGCCTGTATCATCCCTGCTTTGGTGTCCTCCGGCATAAAATCCCGCTGGTGTTCTTTGAGATAGCGCTGCATGGCGGGGCTGAAAGCCAGCTTGAACCTGCCGCTTCGGTAAATCTCCATCGCTTCCGCCCACATCTGCTCGATATAGGCTCTGGAAGCAGCTTCGTCCTCCAAAATGTGAACCTCGGCTTGCTCCGGGTACACCATGACGGGGATAAAGCGGCGGTTGCCGGAACGGTCAAGGGGCAGGAAGTCCAGGGCATTGGAAGTGCCGCCAAACACGCACTGACGGGGGCGGTCTGCCGGGTGGGTTTCATAAGGTATCTTGTAAACCTCTTTCTGCCGGCTTAAAAATGACTTGATTTCCTCAATGCTCTTGGCGTTGGCGGTTGCCATCATTTCCGACATTTCGATAATCCAGTGACCTTGCAGCTTGCGGTACACATTGTCATCGTCCAGCTTCCGCAAATCATCGGAGAACCACTCGTCCCGGACTGCCAGCAGACGGAAGAAAGTGGACTTGCCAGCCCCCTGACCGCCGACCAGACAGAGCATGATTTCAAACTTGCACCCCGGCTGAAAGGCTCGTGAGATTGCACCCATCAGGAACAGCTTCAACGCTTCATAGGTGTAATCGTCTGCGTCAGCCCCCAGAAAGTGCCGCAGGCAGAAACGGATTCGCTCTGTCCCGTCCCACACAAGGGTATTGAGATAGTCCCGGATGGGATGGTACTTGTTTTCATTCGCCACAATCCCGATGGCGTTATCAATCTTTTTCTCATTGGTAAGCCCGTAGGTTTCTTCCAGATAGAGAAGCAGATACTTCATGTCCGTATCATTCAGGGCGGTGCTTTCCCTTTGAAAGCCGATGGGCTTTATGATGTCCTTGCGGTCAGTCAGGATGTTGTAGGCGATAGCCCCGGAAAGCAGCGGGTCACGCTGGAATACGGTCAGACAGTTCCGTATGCTCTGACGGACACCGCCTTTCTCGGTAGTTTCCAGCCCCGCCTTGATTTCCTCAATGTTCTGGGGTGGCTGCATGGCGTTCATGGTGTTTTTTAGTTCTTGCTGCGTCTGCGGCTGCAAGCTCTGCCATTCGCTGTTCAAGCTGTATCACATCCTTTCCGTAGTCCGTAATCAAAGCCGCTTTTTCCTCTGTTTCCCCGAACAGCAGCACATCCAGCAGATATTCCACTTGATCTTGCTTCTGTAAGGCTTCTATAAACCGGGGATGAAAGGCTTCCTCCGGGGAGTGCGGGGCATATTCCTTTCTCCACACTCGAAGTAGGTGGAGATAATCGGCAAGAATACGGAAGCAGCAGTTCTTTGCTTCCTGAAACTGTTCCTCCGGGGATTTCTGCCGGGGCTTTGGCTTTTTTGCCTTTCCCGGCGGTTTCCAGTCCTCATAGGAAAGCCCGAAGTCCTGTGCCAGTTGTACGGCGGCTTCTTTCTTTCCCAGCCCATACAGAGCGGCGGCAAAATCAATCACATCCCCATCCGCACCGCAGCCGAAGCAGTGGTAACGCCGATCCAGCTTCATACTTGGGGTTTTATCATGATGGAACGGGCAGCAAGCCATCCCGTTCCGACCTATACGGATTCCATAATGCTCCGCAGCCTGTCTTGTTGTGACGGACTGCTTCACAGCTTCAAATACATTCAAATCTATCCCTCCTAAAAAAGAAAAAGCACCTGACATTCTCTGATTGAAAATGGCAAGTGCCTGTTAAAGTTCCATATCCTGTTGTCGGTGTTTCGCCTGTACCGGGGCGGTTCTTTGTGGTTTTTTCTCGTCTGCCTTATCCTGTAAGACTTCTTTGATAGGCTGCTTCTTGGGCGGTTCTTTGCTTTCCTCTGTGCCGGGGGTGGCTTTCCGTACCCAGTAACGGATATCCCGCAGCTTCTTCAAATCAGCCTGTACCTCGGTCAGCGGTACTTTCAGCTCTGCGATTTCGCTGTGAAGCGTTTCCTGCTCCTCTTGCAGCTCCTTTTGGGTGCTGTCCTTATCGTCTGGGTGCTTGGCAAGGTAGGCGGCGGCTTTCGCATATCGGGCAACCTCCGGGTGTTCCTGTTTGAATTTCTCCTTTGTTTTCTTGAAAAATATCTTCTGGTACTTCTCATAGACAGGCTTACATTCCTTGCAGTCTGTCCGGCTGGCAAGAATCCCGTCAATCACTTTGCTGCGGGCTTCCTTTGGCTTCATCTGATTGCGGTAATCGGCGGCTGATTTCCCGGAAGATTCCAGAAATGCTTCTAAGTCCTCCACAGTGGAAAGCCCCTTTTGCCGGAGATAGGACAGGGCTTCGCTGACTGCCTTTAAGTCCTGTGAAGTCCCCCGGTTCTGTCCAGCCCTTGTCCAGTCCTTCCGTTCTTCCTTTCGTATCTCCATATACTTCATCAGCAGATTGGGAAGAAGTGTCGCTTCCTCCGCCGCCTTTTGTGCAAGCAGTTCTTTTCGTTTTTCTCCCAGCTCGGTAATCCAGCCTTTGAGGTTTTGAATGAGCTGCCGGATAGACTTCATCAGGCGGTTGGCGGCTCTGATTTCCCGGTTCAGGTTGCCGATGTTCGTCTGGATACCCCGCTTTTCCATCTGCCGGACAGCAGCTCCCTCATGGACAGTAGGGATAATATCAAGCCCCTGTCTGGCATAAGAACGCAAGTCCACACGCTCTGGGCGGTCATTGGCTTCCAGATAGCGGTTCTGGATGACCTCCCATTCATGCCGCCAGATTTCGCAATACTTCTGGTCGTTCCAATCCACCGTATCCTCCTTGTGGCTTTTCCATCTGCCGGACGGAAGTTTTATCCGTTCCCCGTTTTCGTCAAGGTCATAAACCTTGCGGCTCTTGGGAAGCCATTTTCCATGTTCGTCCATTGCCCTCATAGTGAGCATGACATGGGCGTGGGGATTGTGTCCCGGCGGATGGGGGTCATGGATTGCAAAATCAGCAATCATGCCTTTGGAAACAAACTGCTGCTCACAAAACTCCCGGACAAGGACAGCATACTGGTCGGGTGGTATCTCTCTTGGGATGGTAAGCACCCACCGCCTTGCAAGCTGGGAGTTCCATTGCTTTTCCACCGCTTCGGCGGCGTTCCATAAGGTATTGCGGTCTGCATACGACCGTGGGGCGTTTGCCGGGAGCAGAATTTCATTGTGGACAATACCACGCTTTTCCGGGTAGTGCTTCACTTGCTGGTCGTATTCACAGAACAGCTTTTTGCCGCTTTGGTAAGCAGCGGCGGCAACCGCAGACTGTCGCTGGCTGCGCTGAACAATCGTGATTTCGTTGTGTGGGCAGGGCATTTCGTGTCCCTCCTTTCGGTAATTGGTGGATGGGGTGGCGTTTTACCACCTCATTTTGGCAGAAAAAAAGCAGGAGACCTTTTTCAGATTTCCTGCTCGGTGTGCCGCTGTGAGGGCGGCGGATATTTAGCTGTAAAAGTTCGGGACAAGTTGACCCGATGGGTAGATGGTACACTTAAAAATTATGGTTCTCTTGTCATTAGCTCATTAGCATAATGATTAAGAGCTTCACAAGGTTCATATTTGCATTTATAACCAATACCGTCAATTATAATAAATGGATTGTATGCTATAATCTCCACTTGAGAACCATCTGCCAAAGACAGAGTGAAAATAACTGCTTGTCCGGCATATTCTGTATATGAGTTGTCCTTATTGTAAATAACTACCTCATTGAGATATGATACTAATTCCTCTGTTTCTACTATCTGAATTGTTGTATCAGGTGGCGATAACCGAACACTTGCCGAAGTAATATCTGCTGCCTCTAAATCTTTGAATGGTCTATGAGCAGAAAACAAAAGAAAGCTAATACCTATACCGATTAAACATATCAGTGCAATTAACAAAAACTTTTTATGCTTCATTTGATTCTCCTTTACACACTACTATGAAATTTCTTTTTCATCATCTCTTGGTAGTCGGACATAACACACCATTTCTTTTTCACAAGCTCCGAATGTTGAGAAATTTAATTTTGCTTCTTTTAGTGTTATTCCATGATTAGAGTCGCTTGGTTCGTTATCAGAAGCAATGAACGGGTCATTCTCCCAAAAACAAACGGGACAGATATACCCACAATCTTCATTTGCCGGAACATTATAGGTAAAATATCCGCAGCAAGGACATTGGTATTTTTTCATATAAACCTCCCGTTTAAGCCTTGACCTCAAATTCCTGATTTATTTCTGACTTTATTATACTTCATCGATTATCGAAAAGATAGCATATTTTATGAAACTTGTCGGCTGGGAACAGCTTACAGCGCAAGGTGTCCCCAGATGGCAAGTCCACAAAAGGGTAGCTGGCGGCAGCCAGCGCAGGGGAAGCGTAGCGTCCCCTGTATGATTTGGAGCAGACCTTGACTGCGGAAAATCACAGCCCTCCGGCGAGGAGCCTTCGGAGAACGCAATGCACCAACCTTTGGGTGGTGTATAATTGCGCCCTTAGTAAACTAAGGGGTTTCCGGCTTCTCCCGTTCCAGCAGTTTCTTCAATAGTTCCTGCGTGTCCTGCCTGTGAAAAATGAGTTTCAACAACAGCATGACATCATCATCTGTCAGGCGTTCCGGCTCTTGCAGAAAACTTTCCAGCATACCGCCACGAGTACAGAGCCGGTGTGTCCGTTCTTTTCGGGTAAGCTGCTTTAGCTGGTGCTGCAATGCCTTTTCATCATTGATGGCTTTCCGCAGTTTCTTTTCACTCTTTTCCAACTCTCGGTTGAGCTTTTCCAGCTTTGAGGTATCAGGCAAGGGCAGCGTCCTCCTTTCCCGGTATCAGCACATAAATCCTGTTTGGTTCTCCAACGCCCTGACGCACTCGCATGATCAGTCCGGCGGTTTCCAGTTCATTCAGAGAACGCTTGACCGTCATGGGGCTGCGGGACAGGACTGCGGCAATGGCTGTGACAGGGAAGCAGATAAACAGGATTCCGTTCTCGTCCTCCTGTCCGTTGGATAGCATAGCGTCCAACATCCGGCAGTACATGACCTTTGCGGTGCTGCTGACTGGAAATCCTGTCAACGCTCTGGGAAAGGGCATACAGGGCGGCAACGGTGTGCCTATCGTCATAAATTCAAAATTCATTCGGTGTGTTCCTCCTTTTTCTTTGCTCTTTTGGATAAATAACGGGGGCAGTCAACCACAACCGCCCGGAAGCTCTGCTTGCACCCATGCTTGCATTTCCGGCATAATTCGTTGTAAGTGACACGCCCCCGGTCATTGAGGTAAAAAGAAAGCTCATGCTTCCTCTTTTTGCTCATTCTCGGCATATTGCGTTTCCTCCCGTTTTAGTGTATAGTTTCGGGGCGATTTTCGGCAAAATTACGGTCATAGAGCCGTCTAAAATCTCCAGAAGTATCAGCGATAGGGTAGACTATCCCCCTATCAGATTGTCGTGTTTCGGTATCATTTCGGTATCAGTTCGCCAGTTCTCCCCGGTGTCGTTCCTCCCCTGAATCTCACAGCGGCGTATCGCTCCCTTTGGTACGCTCGTTTCGGTCAGGGTTCCTCCATATCCCTGCCAAAAGTCATGGCGCTACATCGCCGGGGAAGCATATCCCACACAGGCTGGTCATTCGATTGGAATAATCCATCGATGAACTACCTGTATCATAGAACATTTTTGTGCCCTGTGCCGTATGTCCACAAAGTAGGAATTAAGGGTAAAAATCAGAAATTTCCACGATTGCGGAAAGTATGATATAATCCAGTTAAGCGGCAGTAATGAAACCGCCGGAAAGGAGCGTGCGCCCATGAAAGGAGCGACAAGCATACAGGAACGCCTTTGGGAACTCCGCAAGGACAAAGGCTTAAATCTGGAAGAATTATCAGAGCTGACGGGCATTTCCAAATCAGCTCTTGGCAGTTATGAAAAAGAGGATTATAAGGAAATCAATCATGGCAACCTTATCACGCTGGCAGACTTCTATGGGGTTTCCGTTGATTATCTGCTGTGCCGGACAGAGAACCGGGAGCAGATCAACACGCCACTAACAGAGCTGCATTTGAATGATGAGATGGTGGCACTTCTGAAAGGCGGTCGGATTAACAACCGTCTGCTCTGTGAGCTTGCCACTCATAAGGACTTTATCAAGTTTCTTGCGGACATTGAGATTTATGTAGATGGGATTGCCACCATGCAGATTCAAAACCTCAACGCCCTTGTCGATACTGTCCGGCATGAAATCATTGAACGGTATCGCCCCGGCGAAGACGACCCGCATTTGAAAGTGCTGCAAGCCGCCCATATCAGCGATGATGAATATTTCAGCCACATGGTTCTTGATGACCTCAATCTCATTATCCGGGATATTCGGGAAGCCCACAAAAAGGACAGCGAGAGTGCGCCCCAGACCACCGTTGCCGATGAATTGAAAGAAAATTTGGAAGCGGTTGAAAATTTCAAGGGCAGTCGGGATGAAAAGCTGGTTGTCCTTTACTGCAAGCAGCTCGGCATCAACTATAAAAATCTGTCAGACGAAGAATTTCGCTGGCTCATTCGGATTCTACAAAAATCAAAGAAAACAGGAACTCCTATCAGTCAAAGGAAAAAACGGTAAAGAAAAACCGCTGTTGCATGGTTGTGTTTGCTTCCATGTAGCAGCGGTTGGTGCTATACTTATTCAGTTAAAATTTCAAAGCGATAAAGTGGAATTTATCTTAGAAATTACAGCAATGTTATTTTGATAAACTTTCAAGAATTGAAATATCATGCTTATCTTTATCTCTTAATTCATAACCTGAGTGGAAAACTCTTTGGCCTTTTAAGGATATACAAGGAATTGTTTTTCCTTCAAAAAAAGCACTACCAAAGTAATCTTTTTCAAACTCATACCAGCCACCCTCTAAATCAGCTTGTTTTGAAGTTCCGTCCTCATTTAAAACGAACGGGTGAATGTCTAAGTAACCAAGTTCATCACTATATAACTCTATTCTAACCGGTTTCCAGTCTGTATCAATTTTATAGCCCAGATTCAAAAGCACATTTAACAATTTTTCCGTATGTTGAGCATCAAAATTTATATCTATATCTCTATGAATTCTTGTTTGTTTACCAGCTAAAATATCTACACCCCATCCGCCATCCAACCAGTATGTAATTCCAGTATTTTCGAATAATTCTATTACTTTCATTAAATCTTCTTTTGTTGTTATTTCTTTTCTACCCATACAAAGTCTCCTTTACAACTTCTAATTTGTAATAATCATTCTACCATACCGTTATGAATAAATCATCTCATGTAAAACAATTTCTTCTGCCCGGTTGTGAATGTTATTGCAACGCTGCACCCATTCCATTTGACGGGTACGCTTCAATTCCTCGGTCACGCCCTCGGCAGCTTTCATCTGCTCCATGATGGTGTCTAACCGTTTCTGTGCCTGTTCGTTCAGGTCTGCAAGATATGTCCACAATTCCCCGGTCAGGGTCAATGTGTGTAATCTGGCTGGGCAGACTTCTCTTAAATATTCCCGGTGCATCCGTCCGTACTTTCCGATGGGGCGGTGTTCCTCCGGCAACTTCAAGTCCGGGATGTAGTAATCTCCAACAAGGATATAATCAATTCCGTTTTCTTTTATTCTTGGTTTCAATTCGCTCATGTTCCTTACCTCCTGTGGAAGCAGGCTCGTCTGGTACTAACTCAATCACATCGGTAATCTCACAATTCAGCGTTTCGCAGATACGGGCTAATGTATCCATGCTGATGTGCTTTCCCTCTTTGCTCATGTTGGCAATCATATTTGTTGTCATACCAGCAGCAAGCCTTAAATCCTCTTTTCTCATATCACGCTCTAACAGTGTGTGCCAGAGTGGTTTATAGCTGATGTGCATATTGTTTTCCTGCCTTTCTATCCATACCACCGGAGCGGCTGCCCCGGCAGGAACTTTTCTCTTATTATAGCACCAATCTTGTGAAATCACAATTTATTCTTGTAGCCTGCCGCTGATACCGTCTGGATTGGCTTTTCCTTTCTTTTTGTTCCCTTTAATTAGCCATGAACTGCTTGATTCCCTGGGACTTGGCTCCGGGATTGTCATTTCCATACCCCTCTAGGAGATTGATAACTCCCCAAACTGCCAGACCAGCTCCGATTGCAACAACCAGAGTCTGTAAAATATTAATTGCGGATGTAAAAAACGCCATAATCTATGTTCTCCTTTCGTAACTGCTGTTTCATTGTGATTTTCAAACGGTCACTACTCAGAGGGTTCCGCCCTGATGGGCGGTCTTTCATGCTTACGCATATCGCTACCTCCCAAAAGGGCATAAAAAAAGAGCTATGTATGTTTTACGTTACATGCTCTATGCCTTCATTTTCATTATTTGATTGTTTTTCCAGTTCACTGCCTTCATACACATAAAGGTCGAACGCTTCTTCCGGACTTAACCGGACTTCCATCTGATGTTTCATATATTCTTCCACATGAAACTCATTCTTTTTATCATAATCGGATAATTGCTTATACCGTTTATGTTTTGTAATATCAAATTTATCACTGTAAAACGGACGGACACCACGAAGCTGCAAAATACATTTGTTACCGTCCATGACTGCCAGTTCATCCCGGCTCATCAGTTCTTTTCCCGTTTTCTGATAGTTCAGACCATAAGATCTGCTCTGGCCTCTTGTATCAGAAGTGTTATATAAATCAATTGTTTCCTTTCCCAGTGTCTCTGAAATTTCTTTCAGAGTGGTACTTTCCTTTCCACCAAGGAACAGCATGGTATCATGAGGTAAGGTTCAGCTCATCCTTTGCAGGACTTGCGTCCCCTCCCTCCCAAACCGCACGTACACCTCTCGATGTATACGGCTTTCCGCTTATTATATTTACGGTATTAAGAATGAATCAGTTTATGACATTCAGGGCATACCACAAGAGTTTTCCGTCTCCTTTTGCGCATAAGGAGTACCCACTCCGCATTGCCCTTTAAGTCTTTTAGTTTCTTTACTTGATGGATTTCCAGATTTCTGCAATCCTTTCCACAAAGTTCACAGGTATGGCGTTCCACTCTCTGTTTCAGAGTGTTGGTTTTAGCGTATTTTGAGAACTGCGGAAGTTCGCTCACATTGTCAAACTTCGTAGCTGATTCTTTTCGCTTAAACCCGTCTCTGTAAAAGGTCGTGATTTTCCTTCCTGCTCTGGTATCGTATGCGATTGTAAACAGACCTCCAACACAATATCTGCGCTTGATTTCGTGAACATTTGTTTTATACTTACAGGCAAATGTCTTGTACATACTGTACTTCATAAGATTGGCAAATCTGCCTATCTTGAAGGAATCATTTGCTATGGCATAATAGTTGTAAAGTCCACGAACTTCCGCATTATATCTTGCCAGAATCTCTATATCGCTTTGATTTACCAGTTTTCCTCTGTGTAGGGCTACAAATCTTTCTTTTCCGTTTTCGTTAATCTTGATTTTGATTGCATGATATTCCAGTAACTTTCCCACCCATTTTTCTCTGGGTACAAGTAATTTCACCACTCCTGCATTGCTTCTGATTTTGTATCCTCCTGCGGATTTCTTTAAATCCTGACTTCTGGATACCGTAATGTCATAGCCTAAAAATCTGGCTCTGTCTCCTGTATGCGTAACTTTGGTTTTGGTTTCGGACATTTCCAAATCCAGTTCTTCCCTGAGAAATCTGCCGACGTCAGCTTTCATCTGTTCTGCGTCCGCTTTGCTCCCAATTACTCCAATGATGAAATCATCAGCGTATCGGGTGTACTGAATCCGTTTATACGTCTCATCCAAAGGTTCGGTCGGAGTTAGCTGTCGTGTTTGCTTTTCAAGCATTTTCAAATGTTTATTGCGTTCCCAGCGTTCTTCTGGAGATAAATCCGCCCACTTCTTTTTGCCCATACATCTATAATAGGATGCCTTTTTGACAACTTTCTTGTAGTCGGAGTTCATTTGTTTCTTCTTTCCTCGGTTATATTTCTGTGCATATTCCTCCATAAATTTATCTAATTCGTGAAGGTACACATTTGCAAGCACTGGACTGACACCTGAACCCTGCGGTACTCCGCTGTATGTCCGATTGTACGTCCATTGCTCCATATAGCCTGCTTTTAGAAATTTCCAGATGAGTTGTAGAAACATTTCATCATCAATACGTTTTCTCAGCAATCTGATGATTGTGTGGTGATTAAAACTGTCGAAGCAGGCGTGTATATCGCCCTCAACAAACCAGTTCGTTCCCGTAAAGGTTTTCTGTATCTGGTATAATGCTGTCTGACAGCTTTTGTTTGGTCTGAACCCATGAGATGTTTTCTTAAACACAGGCTCATAAATGCTTTCTAAAATCATCTTCACTACTTCCTGCACCAGTTTGTCATTGCCCGACTGGATTCCCAACGGACGCTTTTTATTACTGTTTTTCTTAGCAATATATTCCCTGCGTGCAGGTTTTGGCAGGTAACTTTTATCTCGCATGGATTCAATAATCCTTTGGATTCTTTCGTCACTCATGCCATCAATAGTAGTTCCATCTGCACCGGCAGTCATACTGCCTGTGTTTGCATATATGTTTTTATATGCAAGCCAATAGAACTCTGGATTGTACAGATTCCGATATAATCTTTGAAACCTGTAAGATTCATTCTTTGACTTTTCCGTCAAACTACTTAATACTTGGATTGGATTTCTCAATGCCTCTCGCACCGTCCTTTCATATCGTATTAGTAAATAAGCTGCTCCCCTTCGCCATGTGAACGTCATTAACGTCTCAGACTACTATGGGAGCTGTGTGACCATGCCCGTTACCAGGTTTAGGTCATCCCCAGTTAGTATTTATGGAATTAGCGTTTCGTGTTGTCGGCACCGACTTTCGCCATTTACCCGCTGTCTTGCGGTTGTCCTTCCATGAGTATCGCTTGCTTTCATAACTGCGAAATGAAACCAACATGGAATAGCATACGTTTCAATCCTTTTCGTATGCGGAGTGCGGATTCCCCCACTCTGGCTATCGTTCAGGCAGTTTAGCTTTGTACCTCATACACGAATTTTTATTCTTGAATTTTCAGATACACAGGATTAGTACCTTATCATTCAGGCTTTTATCCATTGACAAAAGCGACAACATGCTACACTCCCCTTCGGGTTTCCCCTCTCGGATAAGTTGTAGAATAATAGGCTGTGATTTTTCATCACTTGATACTTTTACCTACTGCTTGCTAAAGGCAGTATTCCATAAATACCACGCCGCCGAATTTATAATGCGCTGGCGACTTCTGGGCGCACACAGTTTCCTGTGATGGTTTCCGCTGCATCCTTATAAATGGTCTTGAGCTGTGACTGTGACTGCAGAATAATAGATGCGGAGATTTCTCTGCTTCGGATCGTTGCAATCAGCTTATCGAACTTCGGAATTTGTCCAATATTTGCGAACTCGTCACAGAGGATTCTCACATGATAAGGTAGTCTTCCATGATGAACGTCATCGGCCCTGTCGCATAACAGGTTAAAAAGCTGACTGTACATCATGGCAACCACAAAGTTAAAAGTATCATCCGTATCAGAGATTACAATAAACAATGCTGTTCTTTGATCTCCAATCATATCCAACTCCATCTCATCATAAGACATAAGCTCCCGCAGCTCTGCAATATCAAAGGGTGCGAGTCTTGCACCACAACTAATCAAAATACTTTTTGCTGTCTTTCCTGCCGCCAGTTTGTATTTTTTATACTGCCTTACTGCAAAATGGTTCGGCTCGTCTCTTTCCAGCTCCTCAAATAACAGATCCACTGCATTTTTAAACTCTTCATCTTCTTCCCTGGTTTCACTGGCATTGATAAATTCCAGCAGGGTTGAAAAATTCTGTTCTTCCTCCGGTGCTTCATAGTAGATATACCCAATCAAAGCACAATACAGCAGACGTTCCGCTTTTGTCCAGAAATCCTCGGAAGATTTTTCTCCCTCTCCTTTGGTATTTACCATGATCGTATTTACCAGTTTCAGAATATCTTTTTCCGAACGAATGTAATGAAACGGATTATAGTGCATACTTTTGGCAAAGTTGATGGTATTCAGCACCTTGATTTTGTAAGGAGCCATTACCACTCTGCCATTTTTATCACGCAGGATTTTCCCATTTTTATCTTTCTTCGGTGTCCCTCGTGCTAACATCTTACCACATTCTACGATAATTGTCCCCTTGGGATCAGTAACTACAAAGCTCACATTATCCGGCATCTGCATAAGCTGTGGTTTCACATAAAATCTGGTCTTACCGCTGCCAGATCCCCCGATCACTATGACATTCTTGTTTCTGGCATACTTTGGTTTCTTCGGTCTGCTGTTCATTGTCAGACGTTCCGTTTGTGTCAGCAGAATATTGTTCTCAAAGACCGGATCAATAAAAGGGGCTATATCCTTTTCATTTCCCCATCTGGCAGAACCATATTCTTCTCCCTGGCGAAACTTCTTTCCATTTTTTCCCTTAAAATACACCACTGCCCACACACTGACTGCAGCAATAGTTCCCGCAGCCAGACTTTTCGGTTGTATACTTGGCAGCAACTTTTTAAACGCTAACGGATAGTTCATAAGGAGAACCATCAGCCTGTCCACTACTGTACTGCCCCTGCAATACTGATACAGCCAGGTGCATTTATTTACCACATAAAATACAACCACATACGGAATATACAACAGAACCTTTTTTATCACTTCTGCATTCGGGGGACGCACCTGAAATCCTTTCAGTTTTTTCTTTATATTTTTTATCCCACTCATAAGGTCGGCTCCTTCTGTTTTTCTTTCGATTTTTCCCGTTCTCTCTGTTTATCCTGGCTGCGGGCTGCAATTGCCTGCTGTAATTTCTTACGGACAGACGGTTTCTTTGTTTTATTCAGCGTCTTTCCGGTAAATTCCCGGAATGCCGCAGTCATCACATCCACATCCCTTGCCTTGAAGAAAACGAAATATCGGGGTGGATCTACGGACTTATCACGTTTCAGGCTAAAATCAATGCCATACTTTTTTGCCACTTTTTCAAAAGCCTTGATGTTGTTATCCGTAATCTCAATGTTGGAAAGCTGAACATTCTGCTGTGCCAGCTTCTTTAAACTCTGCTTTCCATGATAATCTTTGTCTGGCGGTCCCTTTACCTGCTGTTTTCTTGCTTTCTCTGCTTTTTCTTTCTCCATCGCTGCCAGAAAACGCATCATTGCCTGTTTCAATAAACGGGCTGTCACTTTTCCACCAGTGATACACAGGGACACTGTTTTTTCATTCACTTCTTCCTGCATCAATCTGTTCCTTTCTATGGTTTTCCAACAAACGATCTTCCTTTGCTCCTACCCGGATACAGCAGTACAGAACAAAATTGACTGCTAACACCAGAAGAATCCCTGCAATAATCAATAACATTCTCATTTTATACCCCTTTCATCATTCAAAAGGGCATCTATGACTTTGCTGCCCATAAATGCCCCTACATTAACTTTTATTTTCTTTTTTTTGTAATCCAGACTGCTGATACACTGCCTGCCATGCCTGCAATCGCAAGCAGAATCCAAATCAGCATGTGTGTATCATCTCCGGTTTTCGGTGTATCTGTTACCTGTGTAGACGGTGTTTCCGGTGTTGGTGTTTCTTCCGGTTTTACCTCATCTTTCATCACTACTTTCTGGATCTCCCCAGTATCCTCCACTGTGAACTTCACATCTTCCGCTACCAGATATCCATCAGGAGCTGACTCTTCCCGAAGTGTATACTCCCCAATCGGAAGCATTTCTATGTAATGTGGTTTTTCCTCAGAAGTCCAGCTCTCTACTGTCTTACCATCTTTATCAAGAATTGTCAGTTTTGCTCCTGGCAGTTCCTTACCGGAAATATCTGTTTTGGAAATTTCTACCTTGGTCACATCATCTTTCATTTCGATTTTCTGTGCCTTTGCAGTATCTTCAACGGTAAACGTGATGCTTTCTGCTGTCACATAGCCATCTGTCGGTTTTGTTTCTGTCAGAGTATATTTCTGTCCGACTACCAGTTCTTTGATGATATGAGCTTCTTTACCGGAAGTCCAGGAATCTACAACTTTACCGCTTTCGTCAGTTACCTGTAACTTAGCTCCTTCCAGTTCTTTTCCGTCTGTCAGGGAAGTCTTGGTGATCTCGATTACAGTCGGCTCGTCCTCAAAGGTAAAAGCATAAGATACTTTTTCCTTTTCTGCACCTCCATACTCAAACGTGAACTCCTGTGTTTCATCTGTCGTTGCAAATCCAGGTGCCGGAGATGTTTCTTTGATATAATACGCAAAACCAATTGGTAAATCTGCCGTAAAAGTCAGCTTTCCTTCTTTGTCTGTTGCCAGTTCCTCGATCACAGTATCTGCTTTCAGAATTACTTTTCCGTCTGCTCCTGTAATATCGTCCTTGGCACAGAGGGCAAATACCGCACCTTCCAGTACACGATCAGAATCTTTCTCTTTTTTCACAACTTCCACTTCCGCTTTCTGGCGGTTATTCTGCCAGTCAGCAGAGTAAGTAACCTCTGCAGTATCCTGATCCCGGTATGTCAGATCAATCTCTCTTGCTTCATCATCCAGAACAAAGCCTTCTACTGTAGCTTTTTCTTTTACATAGTATTTACCAAGCGGAAGTCCGGATATTTTTGCAATACCGGTATCATCTGTTGTAATGGTTGCCACCAGCTCATCTTTTTTATAATAATCTTCACTTTCTCCGTCAGCAGATTTCACGTCCTCCAAAGCAAATACTTCAAAAGTAACATCTTTCAGGCTGCCTGTTACATACTGGAATAAATGGCTGATCCATCCTCCAACAGAATCCAGTGCAGTTACTTTATCCAGAAATTCTCCCTGTTTATTGATGATAATCGTTCCTGTCGGCACATCATCTTTCATTTCCACTTTCTGGATTTCCCCAGTATCCTCAATCATAAAGGTGATCTCTTCTGCCTTGAGGTATCCATAAGGAGCCATTTCTTCTCTGAGAGTATAGGTTTCCCCTACGGTAAGTCGTTCAATCAGATGCTGCTCTCCTTTTACAGATTTCCATGTATCAACTACATTTCCATCTTTGTCCAGAACAGTAAGTGTCGCACCCGACAATTCCACGCCAGTAGTTAAATCAGACTTGGAAACCACAACCTTTGTAGGCTGGTTCTTAAATACAGAAGATAACTGTACTACCTTAACATCCTGTCCCTGATATTCTGCTTTTACTTCCAGAATTTCATCAGAAGATACATAACCGTTTGGTGCTGCAAGTTCTTTGATATAATACTCACCGAATGTCAGATCCTGTGTAAATACAGCCTTTCCATCTTCTCCGGAAACAGCTTTTCCAAGGAGTGTGTCAGCTTTCACAATCACAGTTCCATGAGCTTCCATGTCATTCTTCGCATAAAGCCCAAACTCTGCTCCTGCAACGGCTGCTTTTGTATCAGCATCCTGTTTTACCACAGAAATTTCTACTTTCTGACGGTCATTTTCAAAGATAGCTGTCTGCTCAATGACTGGTGTTTCCTGATCTTTGTAAGAGAAAGTAATGATCTGTGCTTCACTGTTTAAAACAAAGCCATCCGGTGCTGTCTGTTCGACAATCTTATAACTTCCAAGCGGAAGATTTTTCAGAACCGCTTTACCATCTTTATCCGTTGTGACCGTTTTTACCAGTGTTCCTGCCGCATATTCCAGAATACGATTTCCATTATCATCTTTCTGGAAATCTGCAGTATAGATGTCCTCGGCAGCGTAAATCTCAAACTCTGCCCCTTCCAGATTTTCTGTCTGATATGTAAAATCATCCTTGAATCCGTCCAGAACTTCGCCTTTTTTCGCGATAGTCAGTTCTCCCTTAACTGGATGGTTCTCATAAACTGCTTCAATAATCACATCCCCGGAAGTTCCATCCATCTGATATGCAGTATTGGAATCAACTGTTACCTCATAGTAATTTTCATTCAAAGTATATCCATAAGGTGCATTTACTTCCTCAATGCGGTAATGTCCGATTTTAAGATTCTGCGGAAGAATCAAATATCCCTGCTCATCTGTAAAATAGGATTTATGTTTTACCGTAGTCGGATAAGTTGTTACCTGCTCCACATATTTTTCAGTGTCCATATTGAAAATCTTGAACTCTGTATTCTTCTGAAGTACTGCCTTTTTCGTCTCATCATCCTGTTTGATAATTTTCAGTTTCGCTTCAAACTCGTCATCCAGAAGCACTCTCCATGTCTGTGGCTGGTTCGGGTTGTTCTCAGTGATACGCACTGTAAAATCATCTACCGGAGTGTAATTATGAGGCGTTGTGGTTTCACGCACAATATAAGTTCCATAAGGAATCGCAATACTGCAGGCATAACCTTTTTCATCTGTAAAGATTTCTGTTGCACCATTTTCTCCGATCACTACCGGTTTTGCAGAATCAAAATCATAGCTTCCATCCTCTTTTACTTTCAGGGATGATGCCAGATAAGCAGTAAATCCTGCCCCTTTCAATAAATCTGCGTCAGTCTTTCCATTATTTGCTGCTTTGATAATCTGGAATGGCTGTTTCATTACCTGCTCCAGAGACAGACACTCACGATTTACCTCTGCTACAAGATCTCCCTCATAATTGCAGACCAGATCATGTTCTTCTTCATCCGCCAGATAACCAGTTGGCGGAGTAATCTCTTTCACATAGTAATTACCAAGATATAAGCCATCCACAGAAGCCTGTCCATTCTTATCTGTCGTAAGAGTGGCAACCTGCTCTCCTGCTTTATAGATCACACCAGTAGCACCATCCGGATGCACAATATCTTCACGAGCATACAATCCATAAACTGCTTTTTCCAGAGTTGCATCGCCCTGTGGAACTGCCTTTTTTGTTTCTTTGTCCTGTTTCTGCAGAGAAATCTTAGCTGTTACACGTTCATTTTTGAATGTATGCTTAAATGTCTGTTTTGCTTCTTTATCATTCGTATAAGAGAAAGCAAACGTATAAACATCATCTGTTTTTCTCACATACCCTTCCGGGGCCTGCACTTCTTTCACATCATAAGAAAATCCAAGCGGCAGGTCTGCTGTAAACTTCGCTGTTCCGTCTGTTCCTGTTGTCGCTTTCTCGATCAGTGTCCCTTTCTTTACAATGATGGTTCCATCCACATTGGTAATATCACTTGCAGCATAAAGTCCAAAAATTCCGCCATCCAGCGGATTTTCTGTATCTTCATCCTGTTTTGTTACCATTACTTCTACTTTTTGTCTGTCATTAGTAAAGGTTGTCTCAGTGAAAACAATGTCCACATTCTGCCCTGCATAGGATAATGTTACTGTCTTTTCCTCTCCGGCATTATAGAATCCTGTCGGAGCCTGTTTCTCTTTTACGATATATGTACCAAGATACAGATTTTTAAGAACGGTAGCTCCGTTTGTATCTGTTGTCAGATTCTCTTTTACCAGATCACCCTTGCTGTAAATCTTTGTACCATAGGCAGTTTTAATATCTTCTCCAGCATACACATCATAAACAGCACCACTCTGTCTGCGTTTCTCATACTTAAATGTTGTGCCATTTTCTGTCACATCTGCACCAACCAGAACCTCACCTTCTTTATAAACGGTAAGCTGTCCCATCTGTTCTTCATCTGGAACAGTAACAGTTGTGGTCTTGCTGACTTCCAGTTTCACGTTATAAGCTGTCGCATTGATACGGTATCCGCTTGGAGCTGTAATCTCTTTCAGATATACGGTATCCTGTGTCTTGGTGATCTGTACGGACGCTTCACCGTTTTCATCCGTCGCAGGTAACTGTGTGATCAGTTTGGTACATTCTGCATCACTGTATAATCCAAACACAGCACCAGACAGCTTTGCGTCTGACTTGGCATCTTTCTTGATCACCTTAACACTTGCCTGCTGTACCCAGGATACTTTAAAATCTACATATTTCTCATCGTCAACGCCTTCGCCAAATACTAGAGCCAGATCCTGGTTTCCGGAACCTGTTGAAATCTTATAAGCTGAATAATCTTTGGTAATGCTTCCTTTCATGGTTGCAGACCAGCTTCCTGCCACATCACTCACCTGTGTTAATGGTGCGGACAGATAAAACTTTGTACCACCACAAATTTCCACACTTTCTCCGGCTTTACTTGTTTTACCTGTTGTCAGGTTATGAAGCTGTACACCTGCCGGAAGTTTCATGGTAATGGTCTGTAACGCATCCGCATTAAATGTAATATCCTTTGTTCTCTGACTGTTGCCATCCACATAGGCTTTTACATCTGCATCCGAAAAGGACATTGCCACATCTGGAATTTCCGGCTGTGAAATACAGTAATTATAGAGTTTCATTGCCAGATTCTGTGCTGTACTATTTGCACCTGAAAAAGCATCTCCACTTCCATTTGCATAAGATGCTGCCAGATGTACCAGAATAAATCTGGCTCCTGCACTTAAATTGCCGTATCCGTTTTCCTCTATAAAAAATCCATCATCACCGGAAGCCTTTGTACCGTAATAGCATACTTTCGCAAGTGCTTTTCCATCGCCAACCTTGTTGATCGTATAAGTTCCACTTCCAGGCCCTGGTTTGGATGGCTGCACACAGTATGCTGTGGCAGATATATTGCCGAATTTTACAGTATACTGATAAGTCAGATATGTTCCATATCCATAATCTGCATATCGGTATTCTGCCCCTCTGGTCACAGAAACCTGCTGTGAACTTCTGGCATTGCCTGCCGCAGCCATAAAGGTTACTGTTTCGCCTTCATTCATTGCATACAGATCAATTCCATTACTCTCTGCCTGCTCCAGTGCTTCTGAAACGGTTAATTCAGATTCCAAATCTGCTGTGCTTTCAGAATTTTGTGTTTCCCAGTGCGATTCCGAATCTTCCTCGCTCTGCTCTGTATCTCCAGTATCATCTTCAACATTTACCGTACTTTCTGAAGCACGCTCTGACTGTACTTCTGTTTCCGGTTCTTTCACTGTAATGTTTCTGCTGATTCTATAAGCAGGATGACCGCTGACTGGTTTTACTGCATAGACAGCCTTGTAAGTATCTGGTGTATGTGTGTCAAAATCTGTACCCGTTTCATTCTTTGCTTCATGGAATAAAACCTTAATCTTACTTTCATCTACACCTTCGATTCCAGACAGATCAACTTCTACATCAAATTCCTGCCCATAAGAAAGTTCAATATCATTTGCCTTTACGATCTCATCCGGATCAAGGGAATCCTGAACATCTTTTAATTCTGCATACTGCTGTTCAAATGGTATTTCTTCTGGTTCTAATTCAGAAGCCGAAACTGCTACTGGCTGAATAATGACAGAAGCCAGTGTTGCGACTGCCATAAATCCGGACAAGAATCTTTTGAATCTCATTTTCATTTTGACTGAATCCTCTCTTTCTTCTATTATCTGTTCTATTTTCATGCAGGCTCACACCTGCATTATTCAATCATTGGAACCACCTCCCACATCTTATTGCTGATACAGAAATACCTCTGATAACAGCACATTCATATGGCAGTGCCTTTTACTGAAACACCGCCACATGGTATCTGCTGTCATCCTGTAAAACAGGAATGACACTCAGGTAAAGTTCAGGATCAAGCATTAAGCCGCAAGAGGTAATTCGTAATCGTTCCTGCAAAGGGTGCCTCCCATCTGTATCCCTTCACGTTTTCACCGGATTCCCGCCGCAAAAATGCGTAGCTGAAAAATTCCGGGTATCCTCTCGCTGCTGGTATGAAATTGTCAAGGTGCAATTTTTAAGGGGATTTATCTTCTTGAATTGCAAATAGACATTTGCCCCTTCACTAACTGCATGTGTGAAAGGGCAAAAATTAACCTGTTTAAAAAATTTTTTAGATATTTTTATTTCAACATTGTTTTATGTGTTTTCCAGTTGTTCTTTTAATTTCTCCAATACTTTCTTCCTCCGGTTTCTGATCGTCTTTGGGCAGCACCCAAAATACTGTGCTGTTTCTTTTACTGTAAATTCTTCAAAAAACAATAGCGTTATCAGTTCCGCATCCTCTTTAGTCAAATATCCCAGAGCTTCTTCCAGTTCCTGTATTTCTGACAATCTGATAATGATTTCTTCCGGTGATAATACCGAAAAAGAACAGTCATAGCCTTTTTCCTGTAATTCCTCCATACTACATACTCCATGCCTCTGCATTTTTTCAACCTGGTATCGCTCTTTTCTTCCAGCCTGATACCAAGCCAGATATACTGCCCTGGTAACTTCCACAAGCGTATCATTTACACGCAGCATATAGCGTTGTCTTTCTTTTGGCTTTTTACCAGGCATACTTCCAGTCTCCTTTTTTCAATACTCTGGCAGAGTCATCCGAATTATTCCGCATTTTCTGCATTGCCTGTGAAATGCACTTTGATACTGCCGGAACTGTAATACCCAGTTCATGCGAGACTTCTTTTTGTGTCTGCTGCTGAAAATAAATACGCTGGATCATCTGTCTCTGTCGCTCTGTCAACAGATTCATCAACTCCCTGACTGTTTCCTCTGCAATGATTCTTTCAAGCAGACATTGTCCTTTATCTGCCAATTCGCACCATTCTTCGGAAATACAGCTATACGAAATGCAATTATTATGTTCTCGTGTTTCCCTGTTTCTCCACAGCCGGTCTTCGCCTTCTAATATCAGCCTTACATACCAGGGTTGATCATCAAAAAAATTCTCCTCAACAACTGCTATTTTTCTTTCTGCTTCATACACATAATCTCGACAGGTAAATAACGGAAAAACCGTTGCATAGTCCCCCACACAATAGAGAACATATCCGGTCTGATATGCGATAATTTCCGCACAATCCATCAACCTTTGCTTCGCAACTGCTACATCGTTTTCTCTTAAATATTTAGCGGACGGAACCTTTCTTCTTTCTTCCCTGTTACTTACAACTTGTTTCAATTCCTGCAATGTAAGCATAATTACCACCTTTCTGCCTGCTGGCAACAGGTGCCCATCGGCAGAAAGGATAGGATTCTTACTGATCAACTGACAAAAAGGGCAGTAAAAAACAGCTTCCGGTACACCCGTTTTTTTTAACGAGAGCCTGAAACTTCCTTACTGCCCTTTCTAATAGTTACAATATTCTCTACTTTATTTTCCGTCTGATGCCAGGATCAGACTTCTTGGTATTTCTTTCTGCTTTTATGTTCTTTTCATTTTCCATCAAAACAGAATAGTCTCCCATTGCATCATAAGGACACTGCCTCCTATAAAGCAAATTTTCTTCTCTGGTCATCCATCCTATCTCCCTTCTTTATCTCTCTGTTTTCCATTTTAACAACACAGGATTCTATTATCCTTAGCATATATGGGGAGTTTTTTTATTTTACACCCCATATATGGTGAAATTTCACCTGTATTCATTAAAACTGTCTATCAGAGAATCTATGGTCTGCATGATAATTTTCTGCTCTTTCCATTCCATCTTCTGAATACGGTAAAGCACTTCCTGAAATGATTCCTGCTTTTCTGTATCACCTGCCTCTTTCCCCAGCAGGATATTGGCATCTATTTCCAATATCTCAATCATCTTTCTGAAAATCTCAACAGACATTGCAGTTTGCCCGCCTTCAATTCTGCTGACCGTATTGACACTGATACCTGCTTTTTCCGCAAAAGATTCCTGTGACAACTTCATTTCCTGTCTGCGTTTTCTGATCCGTTCTCCCAATTCAATAAGTTCTGTGGAAATTGCACGATTGCTCAATACGGTGTCTCCTTTCCTGCAATTTGTTCCAACTTTACGCCATCGTGTCGCAAAGTTTCCCGAAAAAAAGCAGCTAATTTTTGTCTTAGCTGCTTTTCAAAAAATCTATTTCATTTTATTCTCGGTATTTTATGTATTCCTGTAAGAAGTGTAATCAGAAAAACGCAGAGATAAATGATCGCCTGTCCAATCATTGCCAGAAGAACGATGCTTCCTATTAATCCTCCAATCAGAAGATTCATTGTCCATACTGCCAGCGTTCCTCCGAGGTCAAAACCTCTTGGAACCATCCAGACACACATTTTTCCTATTCCAAACGGTATCCCCATCAGAAGTAACAGCAAGAAATAATTGCACTCTCCATCCTGAATACAAAACGGTCTTAATACTGCAAACAATACCGTAATCACCAGCACTGGGGCTATCACTTTTTTAATCATCTTCTTCATGTTCCTTTATCCTCCATACATATCGTGATTAACTTCTGCCTGATAATAACTGTTTATCGTTGCCGGGGCATTATACAGGGCAGTCAGAAGATAGGCTTTAATATTTCCAACCTTAGTTGTATTTCGGTTCAGGCAGAACAACACATATTCGATATGTGAATAGTTCAGTTTCATAAACCTGCTTTTCACCAAAGCAACTGGTTTTTCTACTCCTGCAATGCGAATCATACTATCCTCCGGCATCATCATAACTTCAATTATCAGTTCTACCAGTTCATCTACATCTTCCTTGGCATGATATTGATAATCTATGTTTTCGTGAATCACTTCACGATATGCTCTCATCTCCTCCATCACATCTTTTTTCTTTGGGAAATTATTTGATGTGATTGGATAAGATTGATTTATCTCAGTTTCACTAATATCAGTCTTGTTAATATCAGTATTATTAGATTGTGATTTCGGGTATTCTGGATTTGTGATTTCCACTATTCCGGAATGATGATTTTCACTATTTTGGAATTGTGATTCTGGAAATTCTGGATTTGTGATTTCCACCATTCTTGAATTGTGATTTTCACTATTCTGGAATTGTGATTCTGCCCAATCCTGAATTGTGGTTTTCACTACTCCTGAATGATGATTTTCATAATTCAGAGAAATGCCTGTTTTCCCCTTGTTTTCTGCTTCTTGTTGCAAATTTGCACATTCCTTATGTCTTTCCTGTTTCGATTGCAAATCTGCAATTTTTTTATGATCTTCCTGCTCAGATTGCAGATCTGCACAATTACCTGTCGGCTTTTGATCTGGAACCTCTCTGATCATAAAATTTTTCACATAAATAACATTCGGTTTTCCCAGTCCCAGACGTTTCTTCTCTATCAATCCAATCCCATTGCTGCTGTCCAGCTCTTTTACCAGTTTCACTGCCTTTTGAGTTCCGCAGTTCATCAGCTCTGCAATTTCTTCCACAGTGAAGATAATGTATACTCTGTCCTCTGAATCCAGCCATCTGTTTTTAATGCTCAGGCTCATACGGTCCAGCATCAGACCGTATAATACCTTTGCTTCACAAGAAAGAGTTTTAAAGCAGGATTCTGTAAACAGCACTTTAGGGACACGATAGAAGCTGTATTGTTCCGCTTCCATCCCTGTAAAATAATCAAACTGTATCTTCTGCATCTGCTACTCCTTTTTTGTTTTCTTTCCATTTATCCAAAAGCATGAAAATGACTTCTTCTATCTGTTCTTTAGAATATGTCTCCGGAAAATAATTGCCGATTTTCTTTGCCGGGATCGTCACATTGATCTTACTGCTTTCCTTTTTTAATAAAACAGCATAGATATAACTCTGGTTTAATTTTCCATTTGCACTGCATTCTTTTAACTGTTCTGCCTGTTGCTTTGTCGGAAAGATACTGCTATTGGCAATCACTTCCAGAAGCCACTCCTGTTCCTCTGGTTTCAGATAAGACAGCTTTTCTCCCACAATCATAGGAATCTTATTATTATCTACATATTCCAACAGAGCATCGGATAATGCTGCCAGACGGATATATCTCTGTACAGTTCTCCCACTGTCCCCGGCAGCTTCCCCTACCATATCTGCTGTATATTTTTCGCCTTTACTTCCCTGATGCTTCATTGCATCATATTTCATCTTATAGGCATGAGCTTTTTCACTTGGCAGTAGATTTTCACGCTGAATATTGGAATCAACCATAATAATGACTGCTTCATCATCCGTATAATTTCGGACAAGAACCGGCATGGTCGTCTTTCCGCACAGTTCACAGCCTCTTTTTCTTCTGTGACCGGAAATCATCTCGTATCCACCCTCGGATCGAGGTCTTACCAGTGCAGGAGTCAAAACACCATAAGTTTTAATACTCTCTACGGTTTCCGCCATTTTTTCATCATCATTTACATGAAACGGATGATTTTTAAAGGGATAGAGCTTTGCCAGATCTATTTCCACAACCTGGTTCATACTCTTTTCCGGTGTTTCCTCTAATCCCAGTAATTCATCATAAGAGGTGAGCTGAATATCTTTTTTCGGTCTACGCATGTTTCAACACCTCCTGAACCAGTTCCAGATAACTGTCTGCCCCTTTGCTTTTTCCATCATAAGCAAAGATACTTACACCCTCCGATGCTGTTTCTGCAAGGCTTTCTGTTCTCGGAATCGTCTGCTCAAAAATCTTAATGTCATTTCCATATGTAGTTTTAATCGCCTGTTTGTTTCTCTTCGCATTATTGTAACGGCAATTATCCATTGTGAATAAAATGCCTTCTATCTGTAAATCCGGATTGAATCTCTGATGGATTCCCTTTACCATCTTCAATAATTCCATGAGTCCATCTGCCGCATAATATTGTGGCTGCACCGGAATCAGAACACTGTCCGCTGCACTTAAAGCATTGATCGTCAGCATTCCCAGTGATGGCATACAGTCAATCAGAATATAATCATACTCATCCTTCAGCAGTTCCAGATACTCTTTCAATACCTTTTCTCTGTCCTCTACTGTAAATAAAGACATATCCATTCCGGCAAGCAATTTATTGGACGGAATCAGGTCAACACCCTCTTCATGGTGCAGAATTGCTTCTTTCGGATCAAATTCCAGTCCCATGATAATATTTTCTATCATACTCTTTAATGTTACCTTGAGATTTTTGGGAAATCCCAATCCCATTGTCAAATGCCCCTGTGGATCAGCATCTACCAGGACTACTCTTTTCCCTGACTTCACCAGTCCAGCTCCCAGATTGATTGTTGTCGTTGTTTTGGCTACTCCGCCTTTCTGATTTGCAATAGCAATTACCTTACACATATATACTTTCCTCCGATTTACTCTTTTTCTTCTACTTCAACATAAACACGAAAATATTTGCTTGTTCCTTTATTTGCATAAGCATCCGATACTTCCAGAACATCCAATTCTTTATGCTTTTCCAAAATACGACGGAACCATTGAATATCCTTTAAAGTACCCTGTAATCTAATTTTCAGCATACATATCCTCCCAGTCTTTGTAAAAACAATACTCTGGATAACGGATTTTAATGGCTTCCCAAAAATACCGGGCATATCCGCAGCAAAACAGATCTTCTGCGGTATAATACTGGCACTCTTTTAACTGATCTTCCTCTGCTTCATAATCTCCGACACTTGGTGTCCCATTGCAGTAAAGATTAAATGCCATGCGGACGATCCGTAAACTTCCACTGGTCTGCCATCCTTCCTGCAGGCATTCCGTTTTTACACATCCAGTTTTAAAATTATAGATTTTATCCACATTATTTCTCGTATCTCTGTCAATACCCAGGCAATAAACCAGAGCCTGATGGTAGACATCCTGATATCTGCATTTTTTCAGATATTCCATATAAAATTTTTCGTGTTCCTTGCTTTTGAAAGTAATTGTGCGAGAATTGCTATTCCCTGCTCTTAACGCTGTGTTTGTCATTGCTTCTTCTCCTTTAAACTGTTATTTTTTACTTTAATTTGGATTTCGACTACAACAAAAAAAGGACACTTCCCTAAAATTTCTCTTAGGAAAATGTCCTTGCGATACATTTATAAAGCTCAATTCATAAGCACAACAACGTAATATCAAGTGTTATCACGTATTATACAACAAAAATTTGTTGTACTTTTGTTGTAGTATGCAACTTTTACAAACACATTTTTTGATTTTTAGTATAACTTCGCACCTGCTGGAATATGGTCATCAACCATCAGAAGATGAAGTTTTTCTTCGCCCTCTTCCTCATGGATTGCACTAAGTAACATTCCACAAGAATCAATTCCCATCATAGCTCTTGGTGGCAGGTTTGTGATAGCGATCAGTGTTTTTCCAACCAATTCTTCTGGCTCATAATAAGCGTGAATACCGCTTAAAATGGTACGATCTGTGCCTGTTCCATCGTCCAGAGTGAACTGTAACAGCTTCTTGGATTTCTTAACTGCTTCACATGCTTTTACCTTTACAGCTCTGAAATCTGACTTGCTGAAAGTATCAAAATCAACCATTTCTTCGAATAATGGCTCAACTTTTACTTTGGAAAAATCAATCTTCTCAACTGGCTTTGTTTCCTGTGCTGCATTGTTTGCTTCGTTCTTAGCAGCACCCTGTGACTTCATTGTCGGGAACAGAAGTACGTCTCTGATTGCCTGGCTGTCTGTCAGGAGCATAACGAGACGGTCGATTCCGTATCCGATACCACCTGTTGGCGGCATACCGATCTCCAGTGCATTCAGGAAGTCTTCATCTGTGTGGTTGGCTTCCTCATCACCTGCGTCTGCAAGGGCATCCTGTGCCTTGAAACGTTCTCTCTGATCGATCGGGTCGTTGAGCTCGGAATATGCGTTACACATTTCCCATGTATTGATAAAGAGCTCGAAACGCTCTACCTTGTTCGGATCGGAAGGTTTCTTCTTGGTCAGCGGAGAGATCTCGATCGGATGATCCATGATAAATGTCGGCTGGATCAGCTCTTTCTCACAGTACTCCTCGAAGAAGAGATTGATGATATCACCCTTCTTATGACGATCCTCATACTCGATATGATGCTCGTCAGCAAGCTTCTTGGCTGCCTCATCATCTGCTACTTCGTCAAAGTCGATTCCTGCATATTTCTTGATGGCATCGTTCATGGTCAGACGTGCGAAAGGCTTTCCAAGATCAATCTCGATACCATTGTAGGAAATCTTTGTGGAACCGCAGACCTTCTCTGCAAGGTAACGGAACATGGACTCTGTCAGCTCCATCATTCCCTCATAATCAGTATATGCCTGATAAAGCTCCATCAGAGTGAATTCCGGATTGTGACGGGTATCAACACCCTCGTTACGGAATACACGGCCGATCTCGTAAACTCTCTCAAGTCCGCCCACGATCAGTCTCTTAAGATAAAGCTCCAGGGAAATACGAAGCTTAACGTCTTCGTTCAGTGCGTTGTAATGTGTCTCAAATGGTCTTGCAGCTGCACCGCCTGCGTTGGAAACCAGCATTGGTGTCTCTACTTCCATGAAGTCACGTCCTGCAAGGAAGTTACGGATCTCTTTAAGGATCTGGGAACGTTTGATGAATACATTCTTGCTGTCCTGGTTCATGATAAGATCCACATATCTCTGACGATAACGGGTATCTGTATCTGTCAGTCCGTGGAATTTCTCAGGAAGGATCTGTAAGCTCTTGGAAAGAAGAGTCATCTTCTCTGCATGAATGGAGATCTCACCTGTTCTTGTTCTGAAAGCAAATCCCTCCAGACCAAAAATATCACCGATATCAGATTTCTTGAAATCTGCATAGGAATCGGTTCCAATGGCATCTCTTGCCACATAAACCTGAATGTTGCCCTGTAAATCCTGGATATTACAGAAAGAAGCTTTTCCCATTACACGCTTGAACATCATACGTCCTGCGATCGATACGTGGATCGGGCTTGCGTCCATGATGCTTCTTCTTTCTTCATAATCCTTCTTCTGAGCCTCTTTTGCCTGCTCTTCATCAAGACCTGTTACATCAAGCTCCTTGCGATCTTTGAGAAGCTCTGCCTCATGTGCTTCATAGAGATTCTTTACCTCAAGGGAATGATGTGTCTGATCAAATTTTGTGATCTGAAACGGGTCCCTGCCATTTGCCTGAAGGTCTGCCAGTTTGTCACGACGTACCTTCAGCAGCTGGTTTACATCCTGCTTCTTCTGCTCTGCCACTTGTTGGCCTCCTTAATCTATCTGTCGTTCAAGCGGATCTCTGCGATCCGCTCCGTTGTCTGCTTTATACGTTTCTCTGAATCTCAAGAACCTTGTATTTCATGATTCCGGACGGCATCTCAACCTCAACGATATCGTTGGTGTGTGCACCGATCAGCGCTTTACCTACCGGAGACTCATTGGAGATCTTTCCCTCAAGGCTGTTAGCCTCTGTGGAACCCACGATCTTCAGCTCCATGTCTTCCTCAAACTCATAATCATGAACCTTAACCTTGCAGCCTACGCTGATTCTGTCAAGATCGACTTCGTCCTCTACTACAACCTCTGCGTTCTTGAGGATCTTCTCAATCTCCTCGATACGTGCCTCGATATCTCTCTGCTCATCCTTTGCTGCATCGTACTCAGCGTTCTCGGAAAGGTCTCCCTGCTCTCTGGCCTCTTTGATCTTTCCTGCTACTTCTTTTCTCTTAACAACTTTCAGATCGTGCAGCTCGTCTTCCAGTTTTCTAAGTCCTGCATATGTGAGTAAGTTCTTCTTTGCTTCTTCCATTTTGCCTTACTTCCTTTCAAAACCGCGCTGTTTTTTCTGAAAAAAATACAGCTTCGGATATTTCTGTTGCTACCATTCCCAAGAGCTCTTTTTTCTAAAAAAGGGCGTAAAAATCTCAGGATATTCACAATTCCTGTATTATACCGAAAAGCCCCAGTATTGTCAAGCATTCCACGTCGAAAAAGGATCCCTGAAGTATGTAAAAAAGCCGCGCGAAATCCCAGATTTCAACACGGCTTTTCTGTATTATCCTGCCCGGTCTGATTCCTTATTTCTTCTCCGGAAAAAGGTCTTTATAACGATTAGTCACCATCTGTGTCTGATACTCAAAATCCTGCTTATGCTGATTGACCAGTGTAGAAAGGATGATCCCGGAAAACCAGCAGATGATAGCTGTCAGGATCACAAACCCGCTGACGATCAGTGTCGGGATCTTTTCCACTGTCCCAACCTCCAGAAAATGTACCAGCACCGGAATAAAGAATGCCATTCCCACCACAAACAGCACTGCTGCGATAAGGGAGAAGAACTCCAGCGGCTTGTAATTCTTGAACATTTTCACAATAGTCTTCAGAACCTTAAATCCATCTGCATAAGTATTCAGCTTGGACTCACTTCCCTCCGGTCTGTCACGATATTCAATGACTACATTCTCAACCTGCATGTTCTTATCGATGGCGTGGATCGTCATCTCTGTCTCGATCTCAAAATTCCTGGAAAGTACCGGGAATGTTTTTACAAAGCGGTAACTCATGGCACGGTAACCTGTCATGATATCCTTGATGTTGCTTTTGAAAAGACGGTTAATGGAACCTCTTACGATGCTGTTTCCAAAGTTGTGGAAAGGTCTCTTGTTCTCTGTAAAATATGTAGAAGAAAGGCGATCACCAACTACCATGTCTGTGTCTTTCTCCAGAACCTTGCTGCACATTTCAGCTGCAAACTCTGCCGGATAAGTATCGTCACCATCTACCATAAGATAACACTGCGCATCGATATCCCGAAACATACTGCGGATCACGTTTCCTTTTCCCTGCTGATACTCATAGCGGACAACTGCTCCTTCTTTTCTGGCGATCTCGTCTGTTCCATCTGTAGAGTTATTATCATATACATAGATCACAGCTTCCGGAAGTGCTTTTTTCATATCGCGGATAACCTTTGCTACCGTCTTGCTTTCGTTGTAGCAAGGAATTAAAACTGCTATTTTATCTGTCATTATTTTTCTCCTGTAAAACAAAAAACTTTCTGCGGATTCCCGCTAATTGACTGTAGCACGCGCCCCGTTCCTTGTCAATAGAACGTTTCGTTTTCTCCGACATACTTTTCTCTTTTATCGCCCCAGTACCATGTCTGTAAGCTTTTTCAGCTCTTCATAACTTGAAATATTATTAGATTCTCTCCGGATTCCCGCACTGTGGCGCATACCGGCTGTATACCATGCTACATGCTTCCGCATTTCACGGATTCCGGTATACTCACCCTTGATCGCGATCTGATCTTCGGCATGGCGCAGGATCATCTCGCATACTTCCTCTGCGGTTGGCCTGGGAAGCTTTTCCCCGGTGCGGAAATAGTGGTTCAGTTCCCGGAAGATCCAAGGGTTCCCACGTACTGCACGACCGATCATCACAGCGTCACAGTCAGTTTCTTTAAACATGGCTTCTGCAGTTTCCGGAGAAACGATATCTCCGTTTCCTATCACCGGAATAGTCACCGCTTCCTTCACCCTGCGGATAGCATCCCAGTCCGCCTGACCGGAATAATACTGCTGTCTGGTCCTTCCATGCACAGCAATAGCTGCTGCGCCTGCATCCTCCGCCCGTTTTGCGATCTCCACCACATCCACCGGTGTGTTTTCATCAAATCCGATGCGTACTTTTACCGTTACCGGCTTGGAAACCGCCCCGGAAACGCTCCGTACGATCTCTTCGATCAGCTTCGGATTTTTCAGAAGTGCGGAGCCCTCGCCGTTATTTACCACCTTGGGAACCGGACATCCCATATTGATATCGAGAATGTCAAAAGGACGCTCCTCGATGCTTTTTGCCACCTCTGCCATAAGATCCGGCTCACTGCCGAAAAGCTGCATGGACACCGGATGCTCACCGGGATCGATCTCCATCAGTGCCTCAGTATTCTTATTATGAAAAGAGATCGCCTTGGCACTGACCATCTCCATACAGATCAGGCCTGCCCCCTGCTCCTTGCAAAGTCTTCGAAATGCCAGATCCGTAACACCTGCCATCGGTGCAAGCACAAAGGGGTTCGGTATCTCCACATTTCCGATCTTCCACTGCATCTTCATGGATCAGTCCTCAACGGCATCTGCTTTTTTCTGCAGTTCCTCATCCGGGATATCTCCCAGGAAAAATACCTTGTAATACATTTCCAGAGATTCCAGAAGCTCTCTTTTGTCACGCTGGAGCTCCTTGATCTTCAGTGCACTTCCGATCTCGTCAAAACGGGCATCTGCCTCCAGGGCCTCAGTCTTAAACTGCAGACTTCCATCCTCATCAAATTCCAGTGTCAGGATTCCTCCTACATCCTCTGTGAAAAGCACACACATGATCTGCAGCTCCTGCTTTACCGTCTCAGGAAGAGACGCAAAATCCTGGTTAAAATAATATTTCTGCTCATAAGAGCTTGCTCCGCAGAGCACAATGTTATCCTGATACATAAAATCTCCTTTATTTATAACTTGACACTCCCCACAGCTAAAGCAGGGAGATTCTTGTTTCTTCCACTACTGCAATAAAGCATCACCGGAAAACCGCTGCCGGAAATTTTATCCGGTCTGTGCTGCATGTTTTACACATAGCTGTATAAACCACGTACAGAAACCTCTCCGGAATTTACTTCCTCGACTGTACCGTCTGCACGCTCTACCAGAAGCTCTCCGCCGGCATTGATCCCTCTTGCGGTCCCCTCATATGGATCATTCTGATCCAGTACACGTACCGGCTGGTTCAGATTCGCCAGCATTTTCTCATAATCCGGCTTCAGGCCGCTGAGATCCTCTGTCTGTACAAATCTCTCATAATTTTCCTCAAAATGCTCCATCACAAGCCCGACTACCTGTGCCCTGTCAAAAGGATGTCCGCTTTCCAGATACAGAGAGGTGGCCTTGTTTGCCATTTCTTCCGGAAAGCTTTTCATATTTACGTTAATTCCCACTCCGATAACTGCACAGCCGATCTTATCCTGCTTCATGGTCATTTCGGTTAAGATACCGCAGATCTTTTTGCGGGAAACAACAACATCGTTAGGCCATTTGATCCCTACATCAAGTCCGATCTCTGCTACTGCCTGTGCAACTGAAAGTCCCATAACAAGTGTCAGCATCGGCGCCTTCTGCGGGGAAAATTCCGGGCAGATAAGGATACTCATAGTAATGGCACTGTCCGGCGGCGCACTCCATCGTCTTGTAAAACGTCCGCGTCCTGCGGACTGATATTCTGCCACAAACAGCTCTCCGTGTCCTGCGCCTTCTTCCCTCCAGGCACGTTTTCCCCAGAGGTTGGTGGAATCTGTTTCTCTTGCAAAATGGACGGTTTTGCCCGCCCATTTTGTATGTGTTGCCTGTGAAATTATTTCTTCATTAAATAAATCTGACATTATTTCTCCGGCTCTCCTAATGTTGCAACGATCACAGCCTTAATGGTGTGCATACGGTTCTCAGCTTCGTCGAATACCTTGGACTGCGGAGACTCGAATACCTCGTCTGTAACCTCCATATCTGTAAGGTTGAAACGCTCGCCCATCTCTTTTCCGATCTTTGTCTTAAGATCATGGAATGCCGGCAGACAGTGAAGGAAGATCGCCTTTTCACCGGCGTTCTCCATTACATGTCTGGTAACCTTGTATGGTGTCAGGTCGTGGATACGCTCTGTCCATACTTCGTCAGGCTCGCCCATGGATACCCATACATCTGTGTAGATGATATCCGCATCTTTTGTTCCTGCCTCCACATCCTCTGTGAGAGTGATGGTGGAACCTGCCTCTTCTGCCCACTGCTGACACTGTGCTACAAGCTCATCATTCGGGAAATATTTCTTATTGGTGCAGGCTACGAAATCAAGACCAAGCTTGGAGCATACAACCATCAGGGAGTTACCCATGTTGTAACGGGCATCACCCATGTATACAAGCTTCAGACCTTTCAGTCTGCCGAAATGCTCACGTACTGTCAGCATATCTGCAAGCATCTGTGTCGGATGATACTCGTTTGTCAGACCATTCCATACCGGTACACCTGCATGCTTCGCAAGCTCCTTAACAATATCCTGACCGAAGCCACGGTACTCGATTCCCTCATACATTCTTCCGAGAACTCTTGCAGTATCTGCAATGCTCTCCTTCTTTCCGATCTGGGAGCCTGTGGGATCCAGATAGGTAGAACCCATTCCCAGATCATGAGCTGCCACTTCGAAGGAACAGCGTGTTCTTGTGCTTGTTTTTTCAAAGATCAGAGCAATATTCTTGCCTCTGTAGTACTCATGAAGCTCTCCTGCTTTTTTCTTGGCCTTCAGATCTGCTGCAAGGTCGATCATGTAAGTAATCTCTTCCGGTGTAAAGTCTTTCAATGTCAGGAAATTTCTTCCTTTAAGATTCATAATATGTCCTCCTCACGGCTGCGGATCTATTTCTGCTCTGCCGTTTTATCTGTCATGATTTCCTTCAGGGATGTTGCCAGCCCTGCGATGCCCTGTATCTCGGACGGAATGATGATCTTCGTTGCCTTGCCGTCAGCAACCTTTGTAAGAGCCTCCAGGCTCTTCAGAGTAAGAACAGATTCATCTGCTCCTGCTTCCTTGATCATACGAAGTCCTTCTGCAGTTGCCTGCTGTACCTTAAGAACTGCCTGTGCCTGTCCTTCAGCCTCTTTGATCATACGCTCCTTCTGAGCCTCCGCATGAAGGATCGCCGCCTGCTTCTCAGCCTCAGCATCCAGGATAGCGGACTGTTTTTTACCCTCTGCAACAAGGATTGTGGAACGTTTCTCTCCTTCTGCTTTCAGAATAGCTTCTCGTCTCTCACGCTCGGCCTTCATCTGTTTCTCCATAGCATCCTGGATGGCTGCCGGAGGAATGATGTTCTTAAGCTCCACACGGTTAACCTTGATTCCCCATGGATCTGTAGCCACATCAAGGGACGCACGCATCTTGGTATTGATAACCTCTCGGGATGTCAGTGTCTCATCCAGCTCCATATCACCGATGATGTTACGAAGTGTTGTAGCAGAAAGATTCTCAATAGCCATGATCGGATTCTCAACGCCATATGCGTAAAGCTTCGGATCTGTGATCTGGAAAAATACAACCGTATCGATCTGCATGGTTACATTATCTTTGGTAATTACCGGCTGCGGTGGAAAATCCACAACCTGTTCTTTCAGGTTTACTCTTCTTGCAACACGCTCAATGAACGGAACCTTGAAATGGATTCCTGTACTCCAGGTAGCCTTGTAAGCACCAAGACGTTCCAGTACCACTGCATAGGCCTGTGGTACAATGCGTATGCAGGATGCAAGTACCCACAGCACAAGAACGATGACTACAAGCAAAACAACAACTCCACCCATAATTTAGCCCTCCTTGCTAAGTTCTTTTACGATCAGCTTCACTCCGCGGATCTCTTCGATCTCAACCACTGCACCTGTTGGAATTTCTTCCCCGTCATCTGCGGTCCGTGCAGTCCACTCGATGTCATTGATCCTCACCTGCCCGGTCTGGGCCAGGTTGTTGACCGTCTGTATCACTACGGCTCTTTTTCCCAGAAGACTCTCTGCATTGGTCTTTTCCACGCCCTTGTTCATGTAGCGGACCGCCAGAGGTCTGGTAAAGATAAGAAGCACCACGGAAACTCCGAAAAATAAAAGGAGCTGTACAACAATTCCCCCTCCAAGCCACGAGGCAATGCACGCCACAAAAGCACCGCCTGCAAACCAGACAGTGGTAAGTCCTACCGTGATTGCTTCAATTACCAGTAAAATTGCCAGTATTCCAAGCCAGGCCAAAGGTGTCATAAAACCCCTCCTCTCTTATTCTCTTCTCTGTCTTGCAGCTTCGTACATCAGGATTCCTGATGCCATGGCAGCATTCAGCGATTCTACCTTTCCGCACATGGGAATGCGGATCAGACAGTCTGCTGCCTCCGCTGCCTGATCGGTCAGGCCCTTTCCCTCGTTTCCGATAAAAAATGCGGTACCGCCCTTATAGGATTCCTGATCATAGGAATTCTCGCCCTTCAGATGAGCTGCAAAACTGCGGATTTCCTTTTCTTTCAGCTTCTTTTCTAATGATACCACATCTTCCACGTATAGAAAAGGCATTCTGTAAATGGAACCCATGGTAGAACGGATCACCTTGGGATTTGTGATATCCACGCAGGTTTTTGTGAGGAAAACTCCGCTTACGCCGGCGCCCTCACCGGTCCTGAGAATGGTTCCCGCATTTCCCGGATCCTGAAGATCCTCCAGAACCATGACCAGAGGATTTTCCCCCGCCAGTACCTCCTCCTCGCTCCAGGAAGGCAGCTTCAGAACTGTCAGGATTCCCTGGGGAGTCTTGGTATCACACATCTGACGGAATACAGAATCCTTCACGATCTCACAGGGATATTTTTCTGCCCGGGACATCAGCTCTCCATCCCGGGAAACTGTCTCGGAGATAAACACCTGGGAAACCCAGCTTTCCGGTGCTTCCAGAAACATTTTCCGGCCCTCTGCCACAAAAAGGCCCTGCTCTCTTCTGGCTTTTGCCTTCTGGTTCAGCTGCATGACATTTTTTATTTTTGCATTTGACACACTGGTTATCATACTTTCATTTCTCTCCTTCTGGCAATCCGCATTCGGTCAACGTAATTCCTCACGACTTGCATTCAGATCCTTGTTTTTTCCGATAGCGATTATGGAACAGTTGTCCGGAAGCGGTTCGGACGGATCCAGATCTACCGTGACATTTTCACCCTGCTTGATGCCAATAATATTAATGTGAAAATGTTCCCGCACATTCAGATCTATCAGATTTTTTCCGATCCAGGATGCCGGTATGGAAAACTCCGCCATACTAAACTCCGCAGAGAGCTCAAACACATCCAGATACCCGCCGGACATAAGATTTCTGGCAACCCGCAGTCCCATGGACTGTTCCGGATAAATGATCTTATCTGCACCAATTTTGTCAAGTATACGTCCATGAAGAGAATTCATACTTTTTGCAACTACAAAGGGCACTCCCAGATCCTTGGCCTGCATGGTCGCGGAAATACTGGCTTCCAGATTTTCGGCAACTGCGATAATGGCTACATCCACATTCTGAACTCCCAGAGCCTTCAGGATTCCCGGTTCACGGACATCTGCTTTTACCGCATAGGTTACTTTTTCGGAAATCTCTTCGATATTTTCTTCTTTGTCATCAATGGCAAGGACATCACAGTCTGACTCTGCCAGCGTCACCGCCAGAGTCATTCCAAACTGTCCAAGCCCGATCACGGCAAAAGATTTATTTTTCATTCTATTCTCCTGTTTAACCGATCATGATATCTTCTTCACCGAGATGCGTGGTGCTTCCCGGCCTGTTGCGTACACGCATCACAACTGCTGTTCCAAGTGTCAGCGGTCCGATACGTCCCAGATACATGGTAAGGATCACGATCCACTTGCCTGCCACATTCAGCTGAGGTGTCAGTCCTCTGGAAAGTCCTACTGTAGCCCCCGCAGAAGTGATCTCATATAAAACATCTGCCAGATCCACTCCCGGCATTACTGCGGACAAAAGCACCGTCATGGTAAAAAGGATCAGCACACTGGTTCCTGCAACAACCATGGCAGAACGGAGATAGCTCTCACGGATCCTGCGGCCGTATACCTCTACATCCTTTTTTCCCTGAAGATATGCTGCAATAGAAAGGATCAGAACCGCAATGGTAGTAGTCTTCACACCACCGGCAGTGCCCATGGGTGATCCTCCGATAAACATCCACAGCAGGGAAATGATCACGGTAGGTGTGGACAAAAGCGACTGATCCATGGTATAAAATCCCGCCGTACGTGTTGTCACTGACTGGAAAAAGGATGCCATGAGCTTTGTTCCCAGTGGTGCCCCCTTCAGCGTGGAAGGGTTTCCGGATTCAAAGATAAATACCAGAAATGCTCCTGAAAATACTAGGATCCCGGTCATCGTAAGGACCAGCTTGCTCTGAAGCCGCAGTACACGAAAAACTCTGGATGGGGAAAGCTCTTTTCTCAGAACCTTGCGGAATTTATCCCACAGATCCCACCAGACGATAAATCCAAGACCTGACACAATGATCAGGCCAATCGTAGTGATATTGACCAGCGGATTGCTCACATATACCGAAAGGCTTGTTTCCCCGAAAAGATCGATCCCTGCGTTGCAGAATGCAGATACCGCCAGAAATATGGCATGCACCAGACCTTTTTTTATTCCAAATTCCGGTACAAAGCAAAACGCATACAGGAGCGCACCGATTCCTTCTGCAAGAAACACGCATTTCACCACACTGCGGACTACAGACACGACTCCACCCATTTCATCCAGGTTATAGGATTCCTTGATGATCCGCCGGTTTTTCAGGGAGATTTTCCGCCGGAGGCTGATGAATATCATATTTGCCAGTGCGATCAGTCCAATCCCGCCGATCTGTATCAGGCACAGGATAACCGCTTTTCCAATGGGGCTCCACTGAACTGCCATGACAACTGTGGAAAGTCCTGTCACGCATACGCTGGTCGCCGCTGTAAAAACAGCATCCGGGAAGGTAACAGCCTGCCCGGGTGCGCTGCAGAACGGCAGCCATAAAATAAGTCCACCTACAAAAATCACCCCCGCAAAGCCGAGGGCAATTATTTGTGACGTATTCAGTTTATGCAATCCGTCTGAAACTTTTTTTAAGTTCATAAATATTTTTATTTTCTGTAATTATGAGAAAGAGAATTGCAGACCTCCCACATGTAGGAATCTACATTCTTCTGCATTGCAAGAGCCTCATTGATGTCGAAATCAACAAACTCACCATGACGGTATCCAACCACACGGCTGCGTTTTCCGGCAACAAGAAGATCTACTGCGAGAGCACCCATCATGGACGCATATACACGGTCCTTACATGTAGGGCTTCCACCGCGCTGCATGTGACCAAGGATAGTTGCACGTGTCTCGATGCCTGTCGCAGCCTCGATACGTTTCGCCATAGCCTCTGAATGGCCGATGCCCTCAGCATTTACGATGATATGGTGTTTCTTGCCTTTCTTACGACTCTCTACGATATTGTCAATAAGCTTCTGCTCGTCATAATCATATTTCTCCGGGATCAGGATATCCTCAGCACCGTTTGCGATACCGCACCATACTGCAAGGTATCCGGCGTTACGTCCCATAACCTCGATGATACTGCATCTCTCATGGGATGTGGATGTATCACGTACCTTGTCAATAGCTTCCATAGCTGTATTTACAGCAGTATCAAAACCGATGGTGTACTCGGTACATGCGATATCAAGGTCAATAGTTCCCGGCAGGCCAATGGTGTTGATTCCAAGGTTCGCAAGCTTCTGAGCACCTGCGAAGGAACCGTCTCCACCGATAACAACAAGGCCGTCGATCCCATGCTTTCTGCAGATCTCTGCAGCCTGCTGCTGTCCTTCCTCTGTTCTCATCTCTGCACATCTGGCAGTATAAAGAATTGTTCCGCCTCGCTCAATCGTATCGGAAACGTCCTTTGCTGTCATATCTCTGATCTCTTCATTTAAGAGACCGCTGTATCCTTTATAGATTCCCTTTACGTTCAGTCCGCTGCTTAATCCTCTTCTGACAACAGCACGGATTGCAGCATTCATTCCAGGTGCGTCACCGCCACTGGTCAAAACGCCGATCGTTTTGATTTTGTTCTCTGCCATATTGTTATCCTCCATCTTATGAAACAACCTATTGTAATACACATATTCGGGTATAGTTTATAGCATTTTTATAAGTTTTTCAATACTCTCTCCACAATTTTAACATTGGAACTTCCATATTTTTCACACATGCGTTCCAGCCAGGAGTCCTCGATATGGACCTGATAAGCAGGGGGAAGTTTCTTCATTGCCTTGACATCTTTGAGATAAATAACCACCGTGCTGTTTCCTCTGGACTCCATCAGATCGTCTACCAGACCGGTTTCGGCTTTTGCGTACTCTTCCCGGCTTTCAAACTGGAGCCACAGTTCTCTTGGCATATCATCAAAAAGACGGACCTTTTCCAGGATCAGCTTACTGGCTTTGTCGTCTTCTGCGGATACTCTTCCCTGAATAAAGAGCCGGGCATCTTCATTCAGGAACATCTGGCATTTTTCGTAATCACGCGGAAATACCACAACCTCCACGGTGCCTACCAGATCCTCCACTGTAAGGAACGCCATTACCTTATTATTCTTTGTATATTTTATGGTTTTATCCGTGATCATTCCGCCCACGATCACTTTCTGATTATCGTAAACCTCCGGTATCCCTGTTTCATCATCCGGCTGAAAATCAGAAGTTTTTGCAGAGATCATTTTTTCCATCATATTCCGGTAACGCTCCAGCGGATGACCGCTGAGATAGATGCCGAGAACTTCCTTCTCAAAGGTCAGTATCGTCTCCTTCGGATATTCTGCTGCCTGCGGCATACGGATCTCAAATTCGTTTTTATTTTCTTCAGGCGCAATATCAAAAAGACTCAGCTGTCCCGCCATGGTATGCTTCTTATCCTGGTTGATACTGTCTATGATCTGCGTATAAACCGTCATTTTCTGATTCCGGTTTCCCTCCAGGCAATCCAGCGCTCCGGCCTTGATCAGATTTTCCACAACCCTCTTGTTGATCTGGTCGATATTTCGCTCAATAAATGTTTTCAGGGAGGTATATTCTCCGTGCTCCTCACGCTCCCGCACGATCCCCTCGATTACCGGACGGCCGATACTCTTGATGGCAGAAAGTGCATAACGAATGGCACCATTGTCAACAGAAAAGCCATAAACACCATGATTGATATCCGGCGGAAGGATCCGGATCCCCATCTGGCGGCATACAGAAATATACTCGGCAACCTTGTTTGGCATTTCCACAACGGATGTCATCAGTGCAGCCATAAACTCTACCGGATAGTAATATTTGAGATATGCCGTCTGATAGGAGACCACCGCATAAGCGGCAGCATGAGACTTATTGAAGGCATACTTTGCAAAATCTGTCATCTCATCGTAGATCTTGTTTGCGATCTCCTCGGAAATACCGTTGGCGATACATCCCGGTACTCCCTCTTCGGCATTTCCGTAAACGAAATTCTGGCGTTCTTTTGCCATAACAGAAGCTTTTTTCTTGGACATGGCACGGCGTACCAGGTCACTTCGTCCAAGGGTATAGCCTGCAAGCTCACGGACGATCTGCATAACCTGCTCCTGGTATACGATACAGCCATAGGTCGGCTTCAGGATCGGCTCCATCTGCGGACAATCATAACGGATGGTATCCGGACGGTTTTTTCCGCGGATGTACTGCGGAATGAAATCCATGGGGCCCGGACGGTAAAGCGAAATTCCCGCGATCACGTCCTCAAGACTTTGCGGCTTCAGCTCCTTCATGAAGCTTTTCATTCCGGCGCTCTCCAGCTGGAACACGCCGTCAGTACGTCCTGTTCCGAGGGAATCCAGTACCTTTTTATCGTTGTAGTCGATCTTTTGCATATCCAGAAGCATACCGGTACTTTTTTCCACCATTTTCACAGCATTCTGAATAACCGTCAGGGTACGGAGGCCCAGGAAATCCATTTTCAGAAGTCCCAGCTCTTCCAGTGTTGTCATGGTAAACTGCGTGACAATGGAACCATCCTGTGCTCTGGAAAGGGGTACGTATTCCGATACATCCTTCTGGCTGATCACAACACCTGCCGCATGCATGGAGGTATGCCTCGGAAGCCCCTCCAGACGTTTTGCCAGATCGATCAGACGATGGATATCGTCCTGTTCCTCGTAAGCCTTGCGAAGCTCCGGATTCATTCCCAGTGCCTTGTCAATGGTGATATTCAGCTCCTGTGGGATCATCTTGGCAATGGTGTCCACCTGGGCATAAGGCATATCCAGAACACGGCCCACATCACGGATGACACCGCGGGCTGCCAGCGTACCGAAGGTAACGATCTGAACCACGCAGTCATCACCATATTTTCTTCTTACATAATCAATAACTTCCTGTCTCCGTTCGAAGCAGAAATCCACATCGATATCCGGCATGGATACTCGCTCCGGATTCAGGAAACGTTCAAAGAGCAGATCATACCGGATCGGGTCCAGCTGGGTGATCCCAAGTGTATAGGCAACCAGGCTTCCTGCGGCAGAACCTCGTCCCGGACCAACCATGATATCGTTGTCCCTGGCATATTTGATAAAATCCCATACGATGAGAAAGTAATCTACATATCCCATATTTTTGATAGTAGACAGCTCATAATCCAGGCGCTTTTTCAGCTCCTCTGTTACCGGATGATAACGCTGCTCAAGTCCCTCATGGCAAAGCTTGTTCAGATATTCCCATGAGGTAAGTCCGTCCGGCACATCATATTTCGGCAGCTTGGTCACACCAAATTCAATCTCCACATGACATCTCTCCGCGATCTTGTGCGTGTTTTCCAGCGCTTCCAGCGCATATGGAAAAAGCCTCGCCATCTCTTCCGGCGATTTCACATAATACTGGCCGCCCTCATAGCGCATTCTGTTCTCATCGCTGAGCTTTTTCTGAGTCTGCAGACAAAGAAGAACATCATGTGGTTCCGCATCCTCTGCCATAGTGTAATGCACATCATTGGTGGCAACCAGATCGATCCCCGTCTCTCTGTGCATACGGAGAAGCTGCTGATTTACTGTCTGCTGCTCCGGAATCCCATGATCCTGAAGCTCCAGAAAGAAATTTCCTTTTCCGAAAATATCCTGATAACGTAATGCCACGATCTTGGCATCCTCATACATTCCACGTGCAAGATATCTGGCGACCTCTCCTGCCAGGCAGGCACTTAAGGCAATGATACCCTCGTGATATTTTTCCAGAAGCTCCAGATCCACACGTGGCTTGTAATAAAACCCTTCCACAAATGCCTTGGATACAATTTTCATCAAGTTGCTGTATCCCTGATTATTCTCAGCCAGCAGGACCAGATGATAATAACGGTCATCCCCACTTCCCACTTCTCTGTCAAAACGGGAGCCCGGAGCCACATAAACCTCACATCCGAGGATCGGATTGATCCCGGCTTCTCTTGCAGCCCTGTAAAAATCAATGACACCATACATAACGCCATGATCAGTGATCGCCGCACTGTCCATACCCAGCTCTTTTACTCTGGCTACATATTCTTTGATCTTATTGGAGCCATCCAGAAGGCTGTATTCTGTATGGACATGTAAATGTGTAAACTCCAAATTTATTCTCCTTATCGTAAAAAAACAGGGCTCCGGATCCTCCCCGCTCTGCACTTTTCTCTGAACGTGCCGGAGCGTGTCTGATCCGGAGCCGGTCAACACCTTGTTATTTTTTAATGTAGATCCTCTTGTCACGGATCTCTACTTTTCCTTCCTTCATCAGATGACCGACTGCACGCTTGAATGCGTTCTTACTGAGGCCAAACTCTCTCTTGATGACTTCCGGTGAAGCATGATCATCAAATGGCAGCACCCCTGCAAATTCCTCAATCACGCTGAATACGCTCTCTGCATCCTCATTGATCTGGATGTAAGCCTTCTGGCGGTCACTGACGTTCATCTTGCCATCCTCTTTCACCTCTGTGACACGAAGATCAAGAATAGCTCCCGGTCTGTACTTGCCTGTTGCCTCCCGTGCCGGGATCAGAGCGGAATATTTATCATCTACCGCAACAAAAACGCCGAAATTCCCGCTGATCTCATAGACACGCCCCTTTACCGAATCTCCCGGTACATAAGGAGTTCTGGTGGAAAGATAATGATACACCTTCATGGTTGCACAGAGTCTGCTGCTCTTATCTACATAAAGAGCTACCAGACACTCCTCGCCTTCACGGACCCGGTTGGTCTGCTCATGATACGGAAGAAGAAGATCCTTCTCCAGTCCCCAGTCAAGAAAAGCACCGATCCTGGTGACCTGTTTTACCTTAAGGACTGCTGTCTGTCCCACCTGAAGCATCGGCTCACGGGTCGTTGCGATCAGTCTGTCCTGGGAATCCTTATAGATGAATACTTCGATCTCATCACCTGCTTTGGTTCCTTCCGGTACCTGCTTGGACGGAAGAAGCACCCGCTCATTCTGAGGTGCGTTTCGGTCCTCTCCAAGATATATTCCGAAATCCACGGTTTTTACAACCAGTAATTTCTGTTTTTTACCTAATTCTATCATTCTTACTCCTGTTCCTTAAAACTATATATGATCATTTACTATTTGCTGTCTGTCCTGCATTATAACATAAGAGAATTATTATAGAAAGCACAAAAAAGGCAGCTTCGGAAATTTCTTTCCGTCACTGCCTTTTATTTGCCATTCATGGGGAAATCTGCCCCCACATTGGGTTAGTCTGTTA
Organism: Blautia sp. SC05B48; assembly: GCF_005848555.1. NCBI lineage: Bacteria > Bacillati > Bacillota > Clostridia > Lachnospirales > Lachnospiraceae > Blautia > Blautia sp. SC05B48. The sequence goes on from NZ_CP040518.1 coordinate 1,374,426, forward strand.
TTCTGTTGGTTTCTCAATCGGCATCGGGTTCATCTTTTTAATGACAAAAAGTACGATCAGCATCAGCACGATTCCCACCGGAAGAGCGATCCATGCTGTTTTTACAAAACCTGCAACAATATAAGTTACAAAGGATATTGCCGCAGCCAGGATCGCATACGGAAGCTGTGTGGAAACGTGAGTCACATGATCACACTGTGCTCCTGCGGAAGCCATGATCGTTGTATCGGAGATTGGTGAGCAGTGGTCTCCGCAAACTGCACCTGCCATGCAGGCAGACATGGAAATAATCATCATCTCAGGACTGGATTTCTCAAATACCGCAACAACGATCGGGATCAGGATACCAAAGGTTCCCCAGGAAGTACCTGTAGCAAATGCAAGTCCACATCCCACCAGGAAAATAATGGCCGGAAGGATAACTTCAATACCACCGGCAACAGAACGCATTGCTTCTTCTACGAATACCGCTGCACCAAGTGAGTCTGTCATAGCCTTCAGTGTCCATGCAAAGGTCAGGATCATGATCGCCGGTACCATAGCCTTGAAGCCTTCCGGGATGCATCCCATACAGTCTCTGAAATTGATCACACGGCGGATCATATAGAAAATAATGGCAAACACCAGACCAAAAGCACTTCCCATTGCAAGGCCTGTAGAGGCATCACTCTGTGAAAATGCGGTAACAAAATCTGTTCCGCTGAAAAATCCTCCTGTATAGATCATACTGATGACACAGCAGATAACAAGCACAACGATCGGGATCACAAGATCGATCACCTTTCCTCTCGGATTCGGTGTCTCATCATCCGTTGCATTCTCATACGGTCTTGCAGATGTTGTATAAAGATCTCCGTTCAGAGCATTGATCTCATGTGTTCTCATGGCACCAAACTCGGTTTTCATCAGTACCATGCCAACCATCATTACAATAGTAAGGATCGCGTAAAAGTTATACGGGATGGTTCTTACAAAAATCGCAAGTCCATCCTGTCCCTCTACGAATCCGCTGACTGCAGCAGCCCAGGATGAGATCGGTGCGATGATACATACCGGAGCGGCTGTCGCATCGATCAGGTATGCAAATTTCGCTCTGGATACGTGATGTCTGTCAGTTACCGGACGCATAACGCTTCCTACTGTCAGGCAGTTAAAATAATCATCAATGAAGATCAGGATTCCAAGGATGATCGCTGCAAGTTCCGCGCCCACACGTGTATGGATCTTTTTGCTGGCCCATCGTCCGAATGCGGCAGAGCCGCCGGCCTTGTTCATCATACATACCACAGATCCCAGGATAACCAGGAAGATCAGGATACCTACGTTATAGCTGTCAGAAAGAACCTTGATGATTCCTCCCTCAAAAATCTGTGTTACCGTTCCTTCAAATTTAAATCCGGAATAGATCAGTGCTCCTACTACAATTCCCACAAACAGAGAACTGTATACTTCTTTTGTGATCAGTGCAAGGACGATCGCAACAAGAGGTGGAAGCAGTGCCCAGATCGTTGCATACAGAGCAGGCTGGTAAGTCTCCTCCGCATCCGCAGCCAGCACAGTCAGGGGACTTGCCAGTGCGCCCATGAATACCATTGCCATAACAGACAATGCTGTTCCTGCTTTTTTACTCATTTTTCTCCTCCCTTTTCGGGGACAAAAAAACGGAGGCTGTCTCTTCTTAAGAACACCTCCGGTTAAATAATCCTTATTTAACTAATAGCCTGTCAGAAAATCTCCATTCAGCATATTAAATGCAGATCTCCCGAAGTGCTACCGATAGCGCTCCACATCCGTGACAGTACAACGCATATTCTGCGTTATCCCAGCACCCTGTCATCTGGCCTTCCAGAGCACTTCGGCAAATTTTCCTTTCTTTATGAACGGCCTGCCAGGGCCTTGCATCCATAAATACTGATAAAATCCGCGCCTCTATCTTCTTATCCGTGACCGTTTGCCCTCCGCAGGACTTCCCGGCCATCTTTTTTTCTTTATACTGTAGCAGTTTCCGACATAAATATCAAGTAGTTTACACAGATTCCTGCCATTCAGACCAATATTGTTACTTTTCACTCCGTTTTCAGTAACACGCTTCGCGGAATATTACCAGCGAACTGTAATCCAATATTGCCTTATTTACTGCTCATTCAGAAGCCACTTCACATCCACTCCCAGCACCTTTGCAAACACTCGCAGTTCATAATCTGCTACAAAACGTTCTCCTCCTTCGATCCGGCTGATACTGTCACGCTCCAGCATCACTCCTTCCACCTGCATTTTTGCTACCAGCGCAGATTGCGACATCCGTTTCATATTCCTCATCTGGCGTATTTTTTCTCCGGAAACGTTCTTTTTTCCCTGATAAGTGTATATTTTCATCCTGCCACCTATTTTAATAAATGTGTTAATGTTCTGCATTTTTCTTGACATTAGCATATATTTCGGCGGCACCTGTGTTAAAGGTCAGCAAATCTGACATTTTCTGCATTTTTCGACAAAAAATGCCGCGGTACTGTTCCGCGGCATTTCCACTCAGGCGGATATTAACGATCCACCATCGGGTCAAACTGTTTTTTCTTCTGATCAGTCTTCCTGTCCTACCTGACCATAATATGCATTTGCACCATGTTTTCTGTAGTAATGCTTATCCTGAAGCTCCTGCGGTGCCGGTTTTACATCCGGATTGATCAGCTCGCAGCGAGATGCCATCTTGGCAACCTCCTCAAGAACAACTGCGTTATGAACTGCCTCATGAGCATCCTTACCCCAGGTAAAAGGTCCGTGGTTCTTACACAGCACAGCCGGTACTGCTTCATAATCTTTGTTTTTGAAATAATCAGCAATAAGAACTCCCGTGTTCTTCTCATATGCCTCTTCGATCTCTCTTTTGGTCAGATTACGCACACATGGTACTTCTCCGTAAATGTAATCTGCATGTGTGGTTCCATAACACGGGATCGATCTGCCTGCCTGCGCCCAGCTTGTTGCCCAGGATGAGTGGGTATGTACGATGCCGCCGATATTCGGAAACGCTCTGTAAAGAACTGCATGTGTCGGTGTATCAGAGGATGGATTATATCTTCCTTCTACTTTATTTCCATCAAGATCTACCACTACCATGTCTTCCGGTGTCAGCTTGTCATAATCCACACCACTTGGCTTGATCACAAAAAGTCCCTGCTTCCTGTCGATCCCGCTGACATTTCCCCATGTAAAGGTAACAAGACCATATTTGGGCAGATCCATATTTGCTCTGTAAACTTCTTCTTTTAATTTTTCAAGCATAGCGCGCCCTCCTTTTACGGTATAGTTGTTTCAAAAACGATGTACTAATCTCTACCGCCTGTATTTATTTTGTAAACTCAACTACTGCGTAAGGTTCTTTATCCTCCGCGTTGAGAACTACAGCTTCTTTATTTTCTGTCATATATACTTCCGGAATGATAACATTATCCAGTACTGCCTGACGTTTATATTCAACACGAAGCTGACCAACTTTAAAATCCTCAGGCAGATGATCCGCTGCCATCCGGATATACTGACAGTTGTTCACATGATGATTGGTGTCCAGATGATGCTTCTGTACGGAAAAAGCATTCTGCACTTCCCGTTCCTTCGGAAGCGCAATCTTTCTTGGTGCATAATCCATCTCTATTTTTTCGCCCAGATCATAGGGATCTGTATCTGCCGGTGTCAGCTTTTCCGGAAGACCGGTTTCTGTATTGATAAAGGACCAGTAGGAATTGGCCCATGCCAGCTTCTCACCATCCATTGTCTCAAGAATAAAATTACGCATTCCGATAAATCCACGGAATCCATAAGGAATTGTTGTTACTTTTATATTTTCACCAAGCTTCGGATACCGCTTCACGATCACCTGCCATGCAGAAAGTACCCAGGCTCTTTTCTGTTCCTTTAATACTTCCATACCGACTCCTGTCTGCTCGGATTCAAAGGTACAGCAATCCTGAAAATAATCCAGAACTCCCGGCAGCGTCAGACAGCCATCTTCTCCGATCTCACTGAATCTTACTCGACTCTCAAAACTGTAACTCATTCGTGCCTCCTGTCATACTGTCTATACTTTATTGTAACACTTTGCAGGAAGAAACGCACTTGTTTTTTTGGGGCGCAGCGGATTGCGAATATCTTCTTATTTTTGAGTACAAAAAAAGTACCTCGCAACTGAGGTACTTAAGAAGCAGGGCTACAAGGATTCGAACCTTGAACTGACGGAGTCAGAGTCCGTTGCCTTACCGTTTGGCGATAGCCCTATGTGTTTTGTTTTTCGCTTGCCTTATCGCTTGCGACGGATGTTATTATATAACAGCTTTTTTGAAATTGCAACCCCTTTTTTTAATTTTTTTTATTTTTTTTCAAAATTTCTTAAACTGCTGTTAAAATTCCTTATTATATGCGGGTTTACGCAGTAAAAAAAATTTTACAATCCACTCCTTTGTGTTATAATAAGCCGTATAATAAAAAGAGCGGAAACAACCGTGTATTTCCCTCCGGTCACAATATCCGGAGGCATCCAAAGGAGAACGCTATGCGAGCAAATAACCTTACTCTGCTCACGGACCTCTATGAGCTTACCATGATGCAGGGATATTTCAAAAACCCTACCAACCAGACCGTTGTCTTTGACATGTTCTACCGCAACAATCCGTGCGAAGGCGGTTTTGCCATCTGTGCAGGACTGGAGCAGATGATCGAATACATCGAAAATCTCCGTTTCTCAGAAGAAGACATTACCTATCTGAGAAGTCTTGGCATCTTTGAGGATGATTTCCTTGAGTATTTGAGCAACTTCAGATTCACCGGTGATATCTACGCAATTCCGGAGGGAACCGTGATCTTCCCGAGAGAGCCGATGGTCAAGGTTATCGCACCGATCATGGAAGCTCAGCTTGTAGAGACGGCCATCCTGAACATTATGAACCATCAGAGTCTTATTGCCACTAAGGCAGCACGTGTATGCCACGCAGCTAAAGGCGATCCCATCATGGAATTCGGTCTTCGCCGTGCCCAGGGTCCGGACGCCGGGATCTTCGGTGCCAGAGCTGCAGTGATCGGCGGATGTGCCGGTACTTCCAACGTACTGACCGGCCAGATGTTTAACGTTCCGGTTCTCGGAACACATGCTCATTCCTGGATCATGAGTTTCCCGGATGAGTACACTGCCTTTAAGACCTATGCGAGACTTTACCCGAATTCCTGTACTCTTCTGGTTGACACCTACGATGTCCTGAAATCCGGTGTTCCCAATGCGATCCGTGTATTTGAGGAGATGCGTGAGGAAGGTATCCAGCTGAAGAACTATGGAATCCGTATCGACAGCGGTGATCTTGCATATCTTTCCAAAAAAGCTTACAAGATGCTGGCTGCTGCCGGTTTCGATGATGCTACCATTTCCGCATCCAGCGATCTTGATGAATATCTTATCGAAAGCCTGAAGGCCCAGGATGCCAAGATCAATTCCTGGGGCGTCGGAACCAAGCTGATCACAGCCGATAACAATCCGGCATTCGGCGGCGTATATAAACTTGCCGCTGTAAAGGACGCTGACAGCGATGCCTTCCAGCCGAAGATCAAGCTTTCCGAAAACACAGAAAAGGTTACCAACCCGGGCAACAAGACTGTATACCGTATCTACAGCAAGAAGACCGGCAAGATCAAGGCCGATCTGATTTGCCTTGCAGATGAGAAATTCGATCCGGAAGAAACTATGGTGATCTTCGACCCGGTTGACACCTGGAAAAAGACCAAGGTTCTTGGCGGAACCTACGAACTCCGTGAGCTCCTTGTTCCGGTAATTAAAGATGGTAAGAGCGTTTACAAGTCTCCATCTGTCATGGAACTCCGCGACTACTGCAAACAGGAGCAGAACACACTGTGGGATGAATCCAGACGTTTCGTTAATCCGCAGAAGGTTTATGTAGATCTCTCCCAGTCACTCTATGACATGAAGAAGGCTCTCCTGGAAGAAATGAGTGAAAAAGAGCTCTGATAAACAGAAATAAGCATTCATAAACCCTCCTTTCTTATCATAAGCTTATGGATAAGGAAAGGAGGGTTTTTATTGCACAGAGAATTTTATACCCGGCTGATCAGTAGGGAGCATCCTCTACCGGAAGCCTTTGTGCCGGAACATCTTATCGATATCGGACTTCCATTTGAAGCAGCACCGGGAGATCCGAAGCGACTTCTGGAGTATCAGGCTGCAAAAGCCGCTTCCCAGCTTTTCCATGCCTGTCACAGATGCGGTCTGAACCTGTGGGCAGTTTCCGGATATCGTTCCTACCAGCGACAGAAGGAGCTTTTTACAGGAAGTCCTTTCGTTGCAGAGCCAGGAACAAGTGAGCACCAGAGCGGACTTGCTCTGGATGTCTCCTGCCCTTCCATCCATATGGAGCTCTCCGAAAGGTTTTCCGCAACAGGTGAAGGTCGCTGGCTGAAAAAGAACGCTCCGCTCTATGGCTTTATCCTCCGGTACCCCAAAAACAAAGAGGAGATCACCGGCATCCCTTACGAGCCATGGCACATCCGCTATGTGACCAAACCTCTGGCTTCCTGGCTCACTATCACAAATCTGACTCTGGAAGAATACCACTGCTTTCCTTCACGGTGTCCGCACCCTCCCTGATCTGCTGCTTCCGGTATCTGATATTTATATACAGCTCTGCGGATATTTTTCCTGCTTTCTATGCACGCCCTACTGCTCCATCTGTCTGCCAAGAAAACCGGCTGCTGTGCGGACAAGTGCACGCTCCGTGTCACCCATTTCCGCTTTTTCACTTCTGGCCAGAAGGATCACAGCCCCGATCGCATCGCTGGCACACAGGACAGGCTGTATCATTTTTCGTTCAAAAGAATCACTGTCATCAACAATGATCGGGATATTTTCCCTGCTGCTCCTACTGATCAGTCTGCATTCTCTGCCGGCAATGACTGCATCCAGATCAGAACTGATCTCTTTGCCTTCCAGTTCCCGGCTTCCGCTGCCACATGCCGCCACGACCTGATCACGATCTGTAATACAGGCAGTCAGTCCGGTGGTCTGCACCAATGCTTCCGCATATTCCGCAGCAAACGTATTCAGCTCTCCAATGGGCGAATATTTTTTCAGAATGATCTGTCCTTCCCTGTCTGTAAAAATCTCCAGTGGCGTTCCTTCTTTGATCCGCAGTGTCTTTCGTATCTCTTTTGGAATCACAACCCTGCCCAGATCATCAATCCTGCGAACAATTCCCGTTGCTTTCATCTTCCTGAATTCCTCCTGTATTTTCTGTTTATCGTACGTCAATGTTATGTCAACTATTTGTTTTTCATATGGTTATTATGCGAAAAACTGGGAGAAATATGCATAAAAATCTCTTATTTATCTGTCGCAGGAGCCACATTGTCGTATGCCTGTTGCAGAAATAAATCCTGATAAAGTTTTTTTGAAAATAGGGTTGCATTTTTGAATAATAGTGGTATAGTATTCGTATACTTGATATGTAGTTTTGAATACTACATGTTATTTTATCAATTTCTACGTTGTTGTGTCATAAACTGTCACAATGATCCATCATTGATGAACCGATCATGAAGTTGTCCATATGATATAAACAGCAGATTTTTTGCAGGAGGTGTTTTTATATGAAATTTAAATTAAAAGATCCGGGAAGCGCCATAACCCACGGAATCGGCATGCTTCTTGCCGTGGCCGGAGCCACTCCGCTGATCGTGAAGGCGGCCAGAAGCACGGATGTTCTCCATGTTTTTGCAGTAAGTGTTTTTATCCTTACCATGATTCTTCTTTACCTGGCAAGCACACTTTACCATTCCGTAAACTCCACAGCCAAGGTGAACCGCCGTCTGAAAAAAATGGATCACATGATGATCTTCGTGATGATTGCCGGCAGCTACACTCCTGTATGCCTGATCGTTCTCCACGGACGCACCGGCTATATCCTCTGTGCCCTCGTATGGACTGTTGCCATCATCGGAATGATCCTCAAGGGCTGCTGGATCAACTGCCCGAAATGGCTTTCCTCTGTGATCTACATTGGAATGGGCTGGCTGTGTGTACTTGCTTTTGTTCCGATCTTCCATAGTCTGCCCCGCGCAGGCTTCGGATGGCTCCTTGCCGGCGGCATCATCTATACCATCGGCGGTGTGATCTATGCCCTGAAGCTTCCGATCTTCAATGCGAAGCATAAGAATTTCGGCTCCCACGAAGTATTTCATGTTTTTGTGATGCTGGGAAGTGTGTGCCATTTTGTTGTAATGTATTTCTTTGTAGCCGGTATGGCGATCCACTGAGTTGCTCTGTAATCAGATAGATAACAATCTCACCTTTCGGATACCAAAAAAACTTAAAGCCCCAGAACGCGGACAGACCTCAGGAAGTCGAAATTATGACTTCTCTGAAGCTGCCTCATGTTCCGGGGCTTCTTATTATGTCTGATCCAGCCTGTAATCCCGATGATCTCAGCCGATGGTCAGTGTGGAAAGACCACTGCAGTTAAAATATGCAAATGCTCCTATAGTCTGAACACTGTCCGCAATGTCAAGCTTTACAAGCTTTTCGCAGTCTGCAAATGCATAGGCTCCGATGCTGGTAATGCCCTCCTTGATCCGGACCTCTGTTATCTGGTCACGGTATCCGTTCCAGGGGACTTCTTCCTCATTTTGCCATTCATTCATGGCTCCCTGTCCTGCGATCTCGAGAACTCCGCTTTCATCAAGGCTCCAGGATATGGTATTCTCCTCCGCTCCGCAAAAACCGCTCTTTTCTTCTGCCTGATCGGTTTCTGTTTCCATATCTTCCGATGCTGCGTTCTCCTCAAATGCTGCTTCCGGCTGATCTTCCTGATTATCCGGGAGCATTTCCTGCGGAATATCCGCTTCTTCATTTTCCGGAAGCTCTGTTTCTTCCGGTGTTTCTGATGTATCTTGTGTCTCTGGATCATCCGGTGCTGCCGGCTCATCTGACATCTCTGGAGTTTCTGAAATCTCAGATTTATTTTCCGGTTCTGCTGCGTCCATTACCGGGACATCTTCCGTTTCAGTCCCTGTAATGGATTCTGCCGACAGATCCGTCACAGTATCCGATACAGCTTCCTTTGTCTCCTCCGCACTGAATGTATCCGCTGCAAAAACACTTTCCATCCATATCCCGCAGGTCAGCATACTGACAGCTGTAAGCCCTGCGAGTATTTTTTTATCTATCTTCATTTCCATGCCTCTACTTTCTGATCCTTACTGCTTTTACCTTGCTCCAGGAAGAATAATATTTCTTTGTTCCTGATTTTTTGTATGTGCGGATCCTTACGTAATACGTTTTGTTTTTCTGAAGCTTTGTCAGCGTGTATTTCGTTTTGGATGCTCCGGACACTGTTTTTTTGCTTCCGGATCTGAAATTTTTGTTTACGGAATACTGGATCTCATATCCGGTCACATATCCGTTTTTCTTCCATGTGATCTGCGCTTTTCTGCCTGACAGGTTCTTTGCCGTCGTCAGAGTAGTTCCTGCCGGGTTGACTGTGACTGTAATGTGCTTTGTGGCGGCATTATATCCTGCTGTGGCGGAAGAACGGATCGTGATCCTTGCACTGCCGGTGAATTTTGCCGCAATCGTGATCCTTCCTTGTTTATCTACCTTTACAGATTTACTGCTGGAAGAATATTTCAGCGGAGCTTTCCCATAAACTTTTGCATTGATGCTGATCTTCCGGGCTTTTGCATACCAGGTCTGCCGGATATTGGAGGCTTTGATGGTATTGCTGCGTTTTGTTACTTTGATGGTGCAGAAGGTGGAGCCGGAGGTATAATTGGTTCCCTTTGCAGCGTATGCCATGATCGCCGCGGTTCCTCCGCCTTTGATGGTTACTTTACCGGTGGCTGGATCTACAACGGCAGCTTTGGGGTTACTGGAGCTGTAGGTTATGGTTCCGTCTGTTGTTTTTTCAGACAGTGCACAGAGGAATGGTTTTGTGCCGTATTTTACAGTTATTGTTTTTCTGTCAAATTTCAGGCTCGGCTTTGTCTGCTCGATAAGAAATCCTGCTTTGTAGGTTCCGCTGTAATTTCCGGCTCCTGTGATCTCCAGCTCTGCATTTCCCGCATTGATGTTATTGCTGCATTTTACAGTGTAATCTGTGTTTTTCCGCAGTGTATAGTTTCCATCCATGATGATCATTTCCGGTGTTTTTTCAGTTCCGTCATAGGTGTATTTCTGCTCTGCGATCCTGATATCACACAATGCAAGGCTTCGTTTTGCCGGACTGCCTGTCTTTGGATCCCATGGTACCCAGGTAATATTTCCACCGTAATCCCGGAGGATATCCAGGGACCAGGTTTTGTCTGTGTATGGATAGTATACGGTTGCAGTTACATTTTTGAAGATGTTATTTCCGAGTTTCGGGCTGTTACCGTAGAAATAGATATTCTGCAGATTTTTGCTGTCTGCAAATGCGTTGTCGCCTATTTCTGTTACGTTTTCTTTGATATTCAGATTCACCAGGTTTGTACAGTTGCTGAATGCGCCCGGTTCGATCACCGTTGCATTTTCCGGAAGTGATTTTCGGATCTCAAAGTTTTTTGTTGCTGTTCCTGTATAATCGCTGTCGATTTTGGCGATCACGGTGATCTTTGCTGTTCCCGGATTTACATTATCTGCAAAATATACCTGGTAGTCTTTTCCTTCTGTCAGTGTTTTTTCGTTGTAAGTGATGGTTACTGTTGGTGCTTTTTCAGTTCCATCGTATACATAGGTCTGTTCTGACAGCTGAATGCTGCAGGCTGACAGAGCGATCTTCGCTTTTTCCAATATCGGAAGCTGGCGGTATTCTTTATGTGATGCATTTCTTCTGCAAACTCTTTCTGCCTGTCCCGGTTCTGTATAAGTTGCAGCCTTTATTGTTTTCCACTCTCCGTAATCATGACCTAACGCTGCTGTTGTGGTCTGGGCTTTGAGTACGGTTCCGCAGACACTGCAGTGACTTCCTTCGGTCTTTCCTGTGGTTTCGCAGGTGGCTGCTACCGCTGCGTCTTTCACTGCCTTGTGGCCTGTGGCTGCGATCGTTTCTGTGCGTGTCTTTTTGCAGTGGGTGCAGGTGTAGGTCTTCGTTCCGGCTGCAGTGCAGGTCGCTGCTTTTGTTACTTTTCCGTTATCCCAACTGTGTCCAAGCGCTGCTGTTGTGGTCTGGGCTTTGAGCACGGTTCCGCAGACGCTGCAATGACTTCCTTCGGTCTTTCCTGCTGTTTCGCAGGTGGCTGCTACCGCTGCGTCTTTTACTGCTTTGTGGCCTGTGGCTGCGATTGTTTCTGTGCGTGTTTTCTTGCAGCGGGTACAGGTGTAAGTCTTCGTTCCGACTGCAGTGCAGGTCGCTGCTTTTGTTACTTTTCCGTTATCCCAACTGTGTCCAAGCGCTGCTGTTGTGGTCTGGGCTTTGAGCACGGTTCCGCAGACACTGCAATGACTTCCTTCGGTCTTTCCTGCTGTCTCACAGGTGGCTGCTACCGCCGCGTCTTTTACTTCCTTATGACCTGAGGCTGCGATCGTTTCTGTGCGTGTCTTTTTGCAGCGGGTGCAGGTGTAGGTCTTCGTTCCGGTTGTGGTGCAGGTTGCTGCTTTTGTTACCTTTCCGCCGTCCCAGCTGTGGCCTAGTGCTGCCACTGTGGTCTGGGCTTTTATTACCGTGTTACAAACGCTGCAGTGGCTTCCTTCGGTCTTTCCTGCGGTCTCACAGGTGGCTGCTACCGCCTCGTCTTTCACTGCCTTGTGGCCTGTGGCTGCGATCGTTTCTGTGCGTGTCTTTTTGCAGCGGGTACAGGTGTAGGTCTTCGTTCCGGCTGTGGTGCAGGTCGCTGCTTTTGTCACCCTTCCGCTGTCCCAGCTGTGGCCTAATGCCGCCACTGTGGTCTGAGCCTTGATCACTGTGTTGCAGACGCTGCAGTGGCTTCCTTCGGTCTTTCCGGTTGTCTCACAGGTAGCTGCTACCGCCGCGTCTTTTACTGCCTTGTGGCCTGTTGCTACGATCGTTTCTGTTCGTGTCTTTTTGCAGCGGGTACAGGTGTAAGTCTTTGTTCCGGTTGTGGTGCAGGTCGCTGCTTTTGTTACCTTTCCGCCGTCCCAGCTGTGGCCTAGTGCTGCCACTGTGGTCTGGGCTTTTATTACCGTGTTACAAACGCTGCAGTGACTTCCTTCGGTTTTTCCGGTTGTCTCGCAGGTGGCTGCTACCGCTGCGTCTTTCACTGCCTTGTGGCCTGTGGCTGCGATCGTCTCTGTGCGTGTCTTTTTGCAGCGAGTGCAGGTGTAGGTCTTCGTTCCGGCTGTGGTGCAGGTCGCTACTTTTGTTACTTTTCCGTTATCCCAGCTGTGGCCTAGTGCTGCTGTTATGGTCTGGGCTTTTATTACTGTGTTGCAGACGCTGCAGTGGCTTCCTTCGGTTTTTCCTGCTGTTTCGCAAGTAGCTGCTACCGCCGCATCTTTTACTGCCTTGTGGCCTGTGGCTGCGATCGTCTCTGTGCGTGTCTTTTTGCAGCGGGTACAGGTGTAGGTCTTCGTTCCGGCTGTGGTGCAGGTCGCTACTTTTGTTACTTTTCCGTTATCCCAGCTGTGACCTAACGCTGCCACTGTGGTCTGGGCTTTTATTACCGTGTTACAAACGCTGCAGTGGCTTCCTTCGGTTTTTCCTGCTGTTTCGCAGGTGGCTGCTATCGCCGCGTCTTTCACTGCCTTGTGGCCTTCCTTAACAACAGTTCTTGTGCCGAGTTTCTTTAAAGTGCCACCGCTTCCGGTGCCTGAATTATCAGCATACATCACCCAGATTTCCAGAGTATTATTTACTTCCTTCAAGCTGCTTCCGGAAATCTTCACTTCATATGCCCTGGCATTCGGGATAGTCTGTGTAGTGGCATTCGCGGATGTAGTATAACTGATTCCATTTACCACATATTTAAAAAGTGAAATCTCTTTTGAACTGTCTCCGGCCCATCCTTTAAGGATAATCTCCTCACTGTCCTTACAGCTGATCTTCGTATTATCAGCCGGTGAAAGGATCTCGTCACCAGACTGTACTTCCTCCGAAGTATCATCATAAAATTCCACACTTACCGTATAAGACTTCTTTGTAACCCCATCCGGTGCTGTAAGCGTATATACAACCGGACTGGTAAAATCATGCTTCGAACCATTCCAGAATCCTGAAGGAAGTTCAGTTCCCATGCCTGAGCCATAGTCAATCGAAGGCTTCAATTCTGTAACATTCGTCCCCCTCGGCACCCGAAGAACGATCGTATCCTCCCCGATCGCACCGATAACATCCTGCTTCAGTCCAGGATTTTCCACCTTCTTAAGCACAAAACTGTAAAATGCAGCCTGATCAGAAGGAACCACATGGATCGTCACAGTCACCTGAATACTCTCCTGTGTCTCTGTATCGCTGATCTTATACTGTGAACTGTAATCTCCGGCTGACGCCGTAACAACACCCGTATAGCCAAAAGCATTATATTTTTCTCCGGGCAGATTCGTGCGTGTCAATCCTGCCGGCAGCTTTTCCTCAATTACTGTAGTCGCATACGTTCCACTTCCACCAGTCACATTATCTGTGCACGGATGCTGCGCCGCACTTTTTCCTGCACTGACATACAAATCCAGTGCCGGTACAGTCAGCGGACTCCGCACCGTGATCGTTGATGACGCCGCAACTACCGAGCCATACTCTGACGGCAGTTTATCCGTCGCATAAAATACGATCGTACTTCCGCTGTCATCACTTTCCAGAACCTTATCTGCTGCAACCGTTGTAAAAGATCCATTCTTTCCAAAAGCAACATGAACGCCATATTTCTCCAGCTCATCCGCTTTAAATATCGGAGTCTGCGTCCCATCATTATATGTGATCTGCAGTTTCACACCGGACAGATCCAGCGTATTCCCAACTGTAAACTGAGTTTTTGCCGGTGCTGCAAGCACGGAAAGCTTCGTTGCTTTTCTGGCTGTTACCGTAATTCTTACCGGAATTTCTTTTCCAAAATAATTGAATATCACGGAGGTATCCGCAGACTTCAGCGGACCTGTTTTATCATAGGAAAAGCCACTGTAAATATATACATAACGTCCACCTATTGTGGCAAAAAAGCTGGCGCCTGAAGGATCAAACTTCTGGTTTTCACTGTATGTCGTCTTCGGATGCCCGGAAAGCACAATACTTGTAATATCACTGGCAGATGGTTTTTCGACTGTCATCGACCAGCTGGTCTGTTTTCCCTTATAATTGATCGTCAGTTCCCTGGTCCCCATTTCCGAATTTTCAAATCCGGTGATCATATCCTTCGTGATCGTTACTGATGTAGAATTATTAACGATAAGCGTTCCCCAGTACGCCGGAACTTCTCCCACGTAACATTTTGTCGGTACACCGGAAACAGAAAGCGATCTGATCGCCGATGCATCTGCACGTTCCGGCAGTCCATCCTTGGAAATCTGCCAGTCTCCGTCAAAGCTCCAGCCTTTATATGAGTTCGGATTTTTCATCTGCTCTGCTGTAAGAACACCGCCTGTTGTAAACGTCTGTTCCGTGTTTGTCCCGATGAGCGCTCCCTGGCCGTTTTTACCATAACATTCCGAAACATGTCCGTTCAGACCGATAGCAGAATTGAGTACATTTGCATTTACCTGTGCACAGATCTGACCTGTAACTGCTGTTCCGCCAGTCACGTGAAGCGTACCTGTAAAAGCACACTGTTTCACATATCCGCCCATGTTTCCAAACTGTTCGATCCGGCCGGCAATGCCTCCAAGGTAAACCTGATAAGAATTTCCGTTAGCCTGTGTGACAGAAAGATTTCCTCCTGCAACACATTTTTCAATAGTACCAATGTTTACTCCTGCGATACCACCAACATAGCTGTCTGTAGCTGTCATGGATATGGAAATATCTGCTCCGGACGAACAGCCGCTGATAGTACCGGCCACCTCGTTCTCTCCGACAATCCCGCCAAAAGCCGGGTGGCTCATGGAACTGGTAGAGCCCATATGTCCTGTTATCGTTCCGGTCACCTTGCAATCCTGGATCTTACCGGTATTATACTGTGCCACAACACCATGGATATCATGACTGTCATAATCAAAATCCGCAACAATATTCAAATCCTTTATCGTTCCTGCGTTCTGCTGGATCAGAGGCTTTTGGAGACCGGTTATTGTGAAACCGGCTCCGTCCAGCGTTCCACTGAAATACGATGCCGAAAAATTTGTCCTTCCGTCTGTACTGATATTTTTTGTCAGACGATAGTATGCTCCCTGGTTCGCCTGGATCAGATTAAGATCATCAATCGAAGATATCTTATATGGATTTGCAGACGTACCATCTCCCTCTGCCGGTGCAAGGGAAGAACTTCTGCTTCCAATGATACGATAAACAATCCCTGCTGAGCCATCCGTCGGAACGGTAAACTTGCCATTCGACAGCTTCACCAGAATTGCCGATGCTGCCGGCAATGTATGCTTTTCATTACTGTCTCCTGCATAAACCGGGAATGTTGCAGCCTTTGCCGCAGCAATGGTATCCCCGTAAAAGCTGTATTTACCGGAGCTCTCACCGGCTGCAACTGCCGTATAAAAATCCGCCATAAGCTCCTTAAACGAAACTCCGGTTACTTTCTCCAGATATTGCTCACAGCTGAGAGAAGAAGCATCGATCGTATAAAACTTCGGAAGCACCTTCATAGGCTGATAGCTTCCTGCCATCCGGTCAATAACATATCTTACAAAAAGATACGGCATTCCATAGTCCTGTGCATTGTCATCCCGGTAATTCTCATAGATCAGCGAAGCTCCTGAACGGATGGTCGTATTACTTCCAATACCATTCAGCCAGCCGCTGCTGTCCGTTCCTCCCCAGAGATAGTCCATGACAGCCACTGCAAGACCCTCATTCAGCCACGAATATCTGCCGGTACTCATAAATCCGGTTTTCAGCCAGAGGATTGCATGCTGTCCCTCATGAACAAGAAGGCCATTTCTCTTTGACATTTCCCCCGAAAATAAGAGGATGCTGACGGTGTGTTGATATGGATCGCTGTGATCCCCTCATCATACATATACATACCGCTGGCGCTGCTTAAAGACTCCAGCAGGATTGACAACTTGCCGGAGCCATCCTGTGCCGGAAAATCACCTGCACAGAGCTGGTTAAGGATACGGTAAGGCTGACCATCGTAGACAGCTGCCATATCCGCGGCGATCAGAGATGTTTTCCCTGCAGTATCGTAATCTGCCTTCATGTTCTCATCCATCCACACATAGCAGTGTTCACCAACCCCGATGCAGACATATGTTTTTCCATATGTATCATGGCCGTTAGTTCTATAAATGTACTTTTTTTCACCTACCTGATAGGTGGTCGCCGCAGCCTGTACAGCAGTCAGCATCGGCTGATCATCCTGCATGTATGCCTGCAGCTGCTCATCCTCCAGACTCTGTACCTGTCCCACATCTGCTGCCTCTCCCGCAGTTTCCTCTGCAGCTGCCGCCTGTGCCGATGTCCCGTCAAACTGCAAGGTTCCCGTATTTCCGGGATTTGTGGTATCTGTGTTAATGATAACTGCATATTCCCCGGAAAATGTTTCTCCTGGCTTCCCTTCCTGAACTGCTGCAAAAACATCTGTTCCGCAAAATAACCCCAGAAACAGAAAACAGCACATAAGCCGGAGACAAAAATCTTTTGTCTTTTTCATCCTCTTTCCTTTCCTCTTCTCAGCTGACTGAGTTCTTTGATTTTTGTGTTTATTCTACCATATTCACAATATTCACACAATTCCAAATACTTGATTTTTATTATCATAAAGCGTCTTTTTCTGCCTCCGTTGCAGCTGTCCGCCTGCCGTGTATACACAAAAAGAGCGAAAAGCTCTGGTATTGGTATCGTGCAGAACTTTTCGCTCTTATTGAACTTCTCTATAAACTTTTTAGCCTATCTGATTTTTATTTATATTTTTCTTCAGTTCATCCAACTGCTCCTGAGCAAGTCCTGTAACTTCTCGAATTTGAGTATCCGTAAATTCTTTGAGCTTCAGCATATTAACTGCGGTTTGGATAATTCCCTGACTAAGCCCATTAGCATACCCCTCTTCCATGCCTTCCTCACGAGTCTGTCTCATATGTCGTTCTTCATCGTACTCATATATACTCACTTTCTTCGCCTCCGCTCGGTTTTTTCTCAAAAAATCTGCCAGGATTCCTTCGCTGATGCATTCTGTGCTCGCCCGCTCTACCGCTTCATCCAGTGGCATCTCTGCTGCATATTCTCTCACACGGAAGGTGTATTCCGCATAGTCTTCAAGGGTCCTGCAGGTTTCCATCAGTTTCCGGTTATGACCTTTATCGTCATTCAAAACTTCATCAGCTCCAGCTTCTTCTCTCTGGTCAGCTGCTTGATCCGGTACTCCCGGCTCATGGCCTCCTCCTTTGTGGCAAAGCCTTCGTAATACACCAGCTTCACCGGCCTTTTGGCCCGGGTATATTTGGCGCCTGCTTTGCCTTCATTATGGGCTTTCATCCGCCTGGCAAGGCAGTTTGTCCAGCCGGTGTAAAGTGTGCCGTCCGCACACTGCACGATGTATGTATAGTTCATGTCAGTTTCCTCTTCTGTAAAAAATTTCGGCAATGTAATACCAGTACACCAGTATATTTCCGGCAGTATCCACACAGATCGTTGTCGTCCTGTAAGGCTGATATCCTTCCTTCTATGTAAAGACAGCCACCGGCATTTCTTCAGCAGCCGTCCTTCTATTCTCAAGCAGCCGGCACAATTCATGTATTTCACTTACATCAAAAAATAAAGCAGGTCGGGATTCCGGCTGCGGATTTTCCCACCTGCTTTATTATACGGTCATTTCTTATTTCTGTGAATATGGAATTCACTGCATAGCTGCTATATAGGTATTCGTATTCTGATTTTGCTGTATTTCCAGATCAACGAGCCCAGCCTACTCCATCACATAATTCTTCAACGCATAAAGCTTTCCATCAGCCTCCGCAGTTTCCACCTTCACAGCCTGCTCCTGCGTTTCTGGATAGTATCTGGAAGAGAAAACAACCTCTCCGCCATTCACATAGATTTCCACAGCTGTAGTATCAACAAGAACTCTGATGCTTTCGATCCTACCGAACGGAACATGCGCCTTACGTACTTTTCGTCCGGCACCGGCCTTCTCGGAGAGAGTTAAGCTCACATCTCCGTCTTGATACTCCAGGAAGAGGTTTTCCCCAAGGCTTACCTTGCCCTGATCCCCCCTTACCTGAACATCCAGATCAAACGGTCCATTTACCGGAATCTCCACATCGGAACCGCTGATAGAAACGCCAGCCCTTCTCAGCCCGTTCAGTTCTTCCACCGGATACTGATAAAGCATTCCGTTTTTATACGTAATTTCTCGCGGAACAGTCAGGCAATGCTGCCAGCCTTCGCTCTCTGCTGTAGGATTCACATATTCCTCATCTGCATCCGGCATTCCCATCCAGCCGATCAGGATCCGTCTGCCCTTTCCATCCTGGAATGTCTGGGGTGCATAGAAATCAAAGCCGTGATCCCATTCCCGGAAAGCTTTTTCCTCCGGCTTTCCATCTTTCAGGATAAAGTATCCCGACTGATAGATGTTCTGAAAACGGAATTCTTCTCTGGTCAGTCCCTGGGGAGATACCGAAAGCACTTCCTGTCCCTCAAGAGTAAAAAAATCAGGGCACTCCCACATGTATCCGAATGCCTTCTCCGTAGTAAGCTCACAGTCAAATTTCCAGTTTTTCAGATCTTCGGAGCTGTAAAAAAGTACGGCACCCTGGTCGCTTTTCTGACGGCCGCCAAGGATCATCCGGTACTCTTCACCTTCCTTCCAGACCTTCGGGTCACGAATATGGCAGGTGTAATTCTCCGGATAATCCTCACAGGAAACCGCAACTTCCTTTGTTCCGAAATGAAGGCCGTCCGCACTCTCCACATGAAGAGTGCTGGACTGCCTTCCGTTATTAATATAATCATAATCTCCATCCATCTTGATATTTCCTGTGTAGAAAAGATGAAGCTTATCTTTCTCCGCAATGGCAGAGCCTGAGTAAACACCATGACAGTCATAAATGCTGTCCGGCAGAAGCGGAACCCCTTCATATCTCCAGCTGATCATATCTTCACTGGAGTAATGTCCCCAGAATTTCAGTCCACCGTTGGCCTCAAACGGAGAATACTGGAAAAACACGTGATATCTTCCCTTGTACCAGCATAATCCGTTCGGGTCATTGAGCCATCCCACAGGCGGCATCAGATGATGTGTCAGACGATTTGTCTGCATCGTCCTGGCAACTGCTGCCGTTTCCTCGGTTTTTCGAACTTCCTCCGCAAGGACCTTGGTCAAAGAACTCATTTATTTAACCTCCAGTACTTCAGAACCATTATTTACTGTTCCTTCTGCAAGCATTTTTACTTCTTCATAATCATCGGTATTGGTTACGATCAGCGGTGTGGTCACATCATAGCCGGCTGCCTTAATAGCATCCATATCAAAGGTGATCAGTGTCTGGCCTTTTTTGACCACGTCACCGTCCTTTACATGAGCGGTGTAGAATTTACCGCCAAGCTCAACGGTGTCAACGCCGATATGGATCAGCAGCTCCAGACCACTTTCTGTCGCAAGCCCGATGGCATGCTTTGTGTCAAAAATTGTAGAAACCGCAGCATCACAGGGTGCTTTTACTTCACCTTTGGACGGAATCACTGCCACACCCTTTCCAAGGACTTCGGATGCAAAGGTTGCATCCTTTACTTTTGAAAGCGGGATCGCAATTCCCTCAAGCGGGCTGTAGAGGGTCTGTACGCCTGTCTCTGAAGTTTCCTTCCGGGCAATTTCTGCCGGAGCATCTGATTTTTTCTCTGCTTCAATATTTTTTTCAGCTGTTTCCTGTACCTCATCCTTATATCCGAACATCCAGGTAAGCACAAAAGCCACACCGAATGCGATGACAAACATCAGGATATAACCAACTGGATTATTCAGGCACAGCAGTATTCCAAAGATACCGGTAACACCTGTTCCTGTGGCACCAAGACTGGTGATGGAGGCAAAAAGTGCTCCGCATGCACCACCCAGGCAGCCCATGATAAACGGCTTTCCGAAGCGGAGGTTTACACCGAAGATTGCCGGCTCTGTGATTCCCATGCATGCGCTTAAAGCAGAAGGAACAGCCATGGATTTGATCTTCTGATTTCTGGATTTCAGGCCTACAGCAAGAGCTGCACCACCCTGTGCAACGTTAGCTGCAGATGCAAGTGGCAGCCAGTAGGTAACGCCGAATTTGGCCAGCTGTCCAAGGTCAATGATGGTGTACATGTGATGAACACCAGCAACAACAGTCGGTGCATAAAAGGCACCCATGATAAAGCTTCCGATTCCAAATGGCAGTGCGATCAGCCACTGGATTCCATCCAGAAGTCCGTTCTCAACAGCTACGAAAATCGGTCCAATAATGGAAAGTGTAAGATAACCGGTTACAAAAACACTGACAAGTGGTGTTACAAAAAGATCGAACATTGCAGGTACGACCTTATGAAGTCTTTTCTCGATCTGTGCCAGTACCCATACTGCAATGATAACCGGGATCACATGTCCCTGATATCCCACCATGTCAATGGAGTAAAGTCCAAACCATACCTTCTGCGTTGCCTGCACACCCTCTGTTGCAACAGTCCAGGCATTCTGCAGATTTGGATGAATCATGATCATACCGATAACCGCACCCAGATAAGGGTTGGCACCGAATACCTTCGCACCACTGTAAGCGATAAGGATCGGCAGAAATGTATACGCTGTGTTGCTGAAAAGCTGTGCAAATACATAAATGGAACCATTTGTGTTAATATTCAGGAAGCCGTTGTTTACCATGAAGTTCAGGGCTTCCATGATTCCCATCAGGAATCCGCTGGCTACGATAGCAGGGATGATCGGGACAAAAATATCTCCCAGTGTCTTGATCAGCCTCTGTACCGGATTGGCCTTGGATGCTGCCACCTTCTTAAGTTCATCCTTACTGCTCTCTGATATTCCGGCGATCTGGATAAATTCATCATAAACCTTGTTTACAACTCCTGTTCCCAGGATGATCTGCATCTGTCCCTGTGCGAAAAACACACCCTTCACACCGTCGATATTCTCCACATATTCCTTATCCGCCTTGTCATTATCCGCAATGACCAGACGAAGCCTTGTTGCACAGTGCGCCGCGGAAATGATGTTTTCTTTCTTTCCTACATGATCATAGATTTCCTGTGCTGTCTTTCTGTAATCCATGTCCTTCCTCCTTTTCTGCTACTGTTCCCGGACAGTCATCTCTTTCTTCTTTCCCTTTCTTCGGATCAGATCTGTCTGTTCTTTCTTCAGCTTCCCGGGATCTATTATCTCTGATCCATTATTTTTCATTTATTTATGAGATTGATTTCATATATCTATTCATACAATGAATGATGATTTTTCCATTTTTCAATGGTTTGTTTTATGTTGTCGCTTGTGTTCTTATGTGGAATCGTTCTCATATCTTGCTTGTATTATAACCACTACATTCTTATTTGTAAATCCGCAACATCTCACAAATTTCTTCGTTCAAAATTGTAAATATTCTATAAGAACAGATGCAAGACAGACAAATCAGTCGGGACATCACAGAAAAAATCTGACATTTTTTTGTGTTTGCCCAGCCATAACACATAAACACACAAAAAGAAGCAGGTCTTTTTCTCCCAAAAGATCTGCTCCTGTTCCACAATAACTTATAATTTCTTCCTCTGTCTGCGAGGATATTCTCTGTTACCTGTGAGATTCCCGTTCCACAAGTTCACATCCCATTTTTATTTCCTTGCTGATCCCGGTATCGTTCTCAATAAGATCAGCCAGCATGGCTGCTGCCTCCATTCCGCTGGTCTTATAATAAAAATGTACCGTTGTCAGCTTCGGTTCCACGATCTTACCCGGAACTCCATCCCCAATCCCTGCGATCTGAACATCCTCGGGAATGCGAAGCCCGATTTCCTTCAAATAAGTCATGGCTCCCACCGCCATAGTATCCGTAGCACACACAAGAGAATCTATGGAAGGCTCCTCCTCAAAAAGCTCCTTCGCCATCTCATAACCGGAATCCATGGTGAAGTTTCCTATCTTCATCCTCTCCGGCACGACCTCCAGCTTAGCTTTATGGATAGCATCCATAAAACCCTTTTTCCGGCAGGCACCAACTGCCTCGTCCTTATCTGTAACGCCGATATAGGCAAACTTTTTTCCCTTCTCTGACAGCTTCTCCGTGACCTGAAAAGCTGCTTTATGATCGTCCTGATAAATACATGGGTATCCGTCCAGATGCTGTCCCAGGATCACGATCGGCACCTTGTAATCCTTCAGCATCTGTTTATGCTTTCTAGTAAACATGGTAGCAATAAGAACCACTCCGTCCACCTGGCGTTCTTTAAACAGAGAAAGGTATTTCAGTTCTTCTTCCACATCATTATTGGTATTAGCAAGGATAAGCTGATATCCTCTCCGTGTAAGAATATCACTGATCCCTTCCACCTCACGGCTTATAGTATCTGAATTGATCTTTGGAAGGATGACACCGATGAGACTGGTTTTTTTAGTCCGCAGTGTCTGTGCCTGGGAGGATGGCTGATATCCTGTCTCCTGGATCACCCTGCGGATGACTTCTTTTTTTTCACTGCTGACATATCCATTATTCAGATATCT
Source organism: Blautia sp. SC05B48 (assembly GCF_005848555.1). Classification (NCBI taxonomy): domain Bacteria; kingdom Bacillati; phylum Bacillota; class Clostridia; order Lachnospirales; family Lachnospiraceae; genus Blautia; species Blautia sp. SC05B48. The sequence continues at coordinate 1,397,199 of NZ_CP040518.1, forward strand.
GGATACCGTAGCTCTGGAAACTCCGGCAAGCCTGGCTATTTCATTAATGTTCATAACTTATGTACCTCTTCTTTTATCCTGTTATATCTGTCCTTGTATGCATATTTATAATATAGATTATACACGGTTTCTTTCCGGTAAAAAAGATTCTTTTCCTATATAAATGGAAATTTTTGGTTACTGCTCACTCCATTCTCTCCGTAACCGGCAGCATGATTCACAAGGCAGAAGATACGGGATGCATATACCTCCCATCCCGTATCCTCTGCCTTTGTCTGTACCTTTTACTATAATAAACGGATTACCTTCCGGCTGTTATCCTCCATGTTCTGTTTCCAGAAAGCTCCCCGGCATATCTGTTTTTCGGTTTTCCGTGTCATTCCAGATATTCAAACGGATCTACCGGCACGCCATCCTTTTTCATTGCAAAATAAAGATTCGGGCCTTCTACAGAATAATATTTTGTAGGTGCACTGATATTTCCGATCACTTCACCCTCCTTTACTGTGTCACCTTCTGCCACAGTAAGGTCCTTCAGCTGCCCATATACTGCCTGATAACCATTTCCCAGCTCCATAGTCACAGTCGTTCCCGTACAGGCATCCTGTACAACAGAAAGCACCTGACCATCTGCCGCCGCATACACCGGCGCATCCTCCACTGCCTGCAAAGCAATGGCAGGGCTTACACGATACTGATCCAAAGTCGGATAATATACGGTTTCATCCATATTATAATCCACTAGAACTGTTCCTCTGACCGGCCATTCCATAATGGAATCCTCCGTAAAATCCAAGACCTGTGCCGCAATTCCGACAGCTGAGGTCTCCGCGGTATCTGTGGAAGCTCCAGCTCCGTTATTCACCGCTCCCTCTGCCGCTGCATTTCCGACATTATCTGCTGTATTTCCAGCACCTTCTGCACCTGCTGCCGCAGACACGCTCCTATCCTCCGTACCACTTCCATTATCTGCATATGCCGCTGCATTTTCGGCTGTACCACTTCCTGCAGTCTCACGGATGCTTCCGGTCACTCCGTCTGCATCTGCTCCGGCTTCTGAAGCTCCTGACAAACCTGCTTCATCTCCGTTTTCTCCATCAGAAATCTCATCCTGTACTGCATCCTGCCAGCCATCTCCCGCAGCTGCAGCATCTTCTGCGTTTTCTCCGTCCGAAAGCTCCTCCTCCAGCCCGGTCTCTTCTACCTGTGCAGAATTTTCCTCCTGGGGATTTTCTGCGATGGGCTTTGTTCCAAACTGATAAACAGTAATCCCAAGTGCCGCTACTGCTGCCAGAACTCCTCCGTTGATAATACCTCTCACGATTTTACTTTTCATATTCTTTCCACCTCTGTCTGATATGTTCATTTTCAGTAACAGAAAAAACAGTAAAACGGACATCTTTCTTTCCCGCTGCTGCCGTTTCGGTCACCATTTCTATATCTATAGAGTGTCCAGAATATGGCTGTCTATTCATTTTCTGAATATTTTTTTATCAGACGTTGCTTCTGATGCCTGACTTTCTTTAATCCTCAGCTTTCAACTCCATCTCCGGAAAATATCTTTTCAGGATCTCCTCCGCACTGCTTCCGTTTTTTGCCATCTCATTTCCACCAAACTGGGAAAATCCCACACCATGACCGCTGCCACGCACTCTCAGATAATAAATATCATCCTTTTTCTTCAAACTGAAATTCGCTGATTCCAGTCCCATTCCCGCTGCAAAGCTTTCTCCCTCCAAAAGTGTTTCCCCAATCGTAAGCTCTGTCACATAACCGGCACTGTCCCGCTTTTTGATCTTCAGCTCCCCGGAAAGCTGTCCCGCAGGAATTTCCACGATTTTTATATGATCCGGAGATTTTTTGTCCTCACTGCTATCTGCCGATTTCAGATATGTATACGCCTCATCATGAAAAACTTCTTCCCCGCTGCGGGTTTTCCCGGCACTTCTCTTATGCCAGGGAGTCAGTCTCACTTTTCCTTCATATATAAGTACCTGACCACCCGTCTCTTTTGCTGTCTGTTCATAGATCTGCCTTTTTTCTGCAAAAAAATATCTCCAGACTTCCTCTGTATTTCCGTTTTCCCTCAGGATCTCTGCGAGATTTTTCCCCTCGCCCAGCCACCTTTGAATATTCGACCGTGTGATCACAGTCTGCGCTTTTATGGTTTCTTTTTTCATATCCGGGGAAATCTGCGAAAAAACAATGACCGGGAGATATTCTTCCATATCCGGTACTCTCTCTGCCAGAACCATCTCCGGTCCATTAATGGTTGCCGCCGAAAAATAAGGAAGAACAATTGCCAGAAACACCAGACAATATCGAAGAAGCGCATATTTTTTCATAAAAACACCATAAGCGTTCTTTTTCCTAATATATGTTCTTTTGCCAAAAATTATTATTTGCTGTATACTATAGCAGTTCCATGAATCAATGCATCAAAAAAAGTTATTCCGAACATGCTGCAGTAATTTATGGAAATACTATATATCAATTCAAAAAGTATCTGCAGCGATCAATCCTGCTCACAGCTTATTGCTTTCCACGAATGGAGGTATCACACACCATGCTTGCCATCTTTCTCGCACCATTATATATTCTCATTAATATTTATATCGTCCGTTGGATGATTTTGTGGATGGCTGCCTGCACTCATTTTTTGCAGACCTTTACGTTCCGGGCATGCTTTGCAGGTGTTTATATTTTTCTGTCCACTTCTCTTCTGACCTGTTTTCTCATCCGGAAGCCTCCTGCGCTCCATCGCTTCCTGAAAAATACGGCAAATTATTTTCAGGGAACATTTCTTTACATCCTGATCGTAATCGTAACTACAGATCTCTGCAGACTGATCCTGAAGCATACGCTTCATCCGGCCTGGATGTATTCCCGGAAAGCCTTCGTAATAACAGGCGCTGTCTGCACCCTTCTGATCATCGGTGTCAGTCTCTATGGGATTTTTAACCAGTGGAATATTAAGACAAAAACTTATGATGTGAAAATAGACAAGCAGGTGAAGGGAATGGACTCCCTGAAGATCGTCCTGCTCGCAGACATTCATTTCGGTTACAGCATCGGAGAAAAACATGCCGGGCTTCTTGTAAAAAAGATCAACGCCGAAAATCCGGATCTGATCTGTATTGCCGGCGATATTTTTGATAACGAATATGAGGGGATCAAAAACCCCAAAAAAACAGCGGCCATTCTCCGTTCGCTGAAATCCAGATACGGCGTTTATGCCTGCTGGGGCAACCATGATCTCAGCGAACCGATTCTGGCCGGTTTTACCTTCCGCAATGCAAAAAAAGATTATGATGATCCCAGAATGCGGAATTTTCTGGAATCTGCCAACATTCGGCTTCTCGATGACGAAACCGTCCTCATAGATAAACGGTTTTCTCTGACAGGCCGTAAGGATCCTTCACGCTGCCGAAAAATGTCCGACACCCGTAAGGATCCTGACGAGCTTACAGCCTGCCTTGACAAAACACTCCCGATTATTTTTATGGATCATCAGCCCGGTCAGCTGGATGAAGTGGCAGCCGCAGGCGCAGATCTTGATCTCTGCGGTCATACTCATGACGGTCAGCTGTTCCCTCTGAACATCATCACCGGCCTGATCTGGGAAAATTCCTGCGGTTACCTGAAAAAAGGGACTATGCACAACATCGTTACTTCCGGCGCCGGCATATGGGGCCCGAATATGCGTACTGCCACAAACAGTGAGATCTGCTCGATCACAGTACATTTTTATCCTGCCAGACCTAATTCCTCTGATCCCTCATAAATATCTTCCACCGGCAGTTTCTCCGTACTCTCACTATCCTCTATGCTACATTCGCACAGATATAAAACAAAATTCCCGCCTGCTGCCTTGAGCAACAAACGGGAATTTATCTGATCCAATTAAAAAGTGAGGCATCGGGGATTCGAACCCCGGACAACTTGATTAAAAGTCAAGTGCTCTACCGACTGAGCTAATACCCCATATTTTATACTAAAACACGCTCAGGCTTTTTCCAACTAGCCATTCGTATGTTTTGCATCAAAACACGCTCAGGCTTTTTCTAACCAGCCGTTTGTGTGTTTCACATTAAAACATGCCCAGAGCCGGAATCGAACCAGCGACACGAGGATTTTCAGTCCTCTGCTCTACCAACTGAGCTATCTGGGCATAAGTAGCGGGGACAGGATTTGAACCTATGACCTTCGGGTTATGAGCCCGACGAGCTTCCAGACTGCTCCACCCCGCGTTATTAAATGTTAAAAGCCGATGATCGGACTCGAACCGATAACCTGCTGATTACAAATCAGCTGCTCTGCCAATTGAGCCACATCGGCATTTAAGTGGATGGAGAAGGATTCGAACCTTCGAAGGCGGTGCCAACAGATTTACAGTCTGCCCCCTTTGGCCACTCGGGAATCCATCCATAATCTATGGGACCTATAGGGCTCGAACCTATGACCCTCTGCTTGTAAGGCAGATGCTCTCCCAGCTGAGCTAAGATCCCATATTTAATTCATTACAGCTAAGCTGTAACGACCCAGAAGAGACTCGAACTCTCGACCTCCGCCGTGACAGGGCGGCGCTCTAACCAACTGAGCCACTGGGCCATTTTAAGGTTTGTACCTTAAAAACTACATACATGCTTGTTGATTGTTAATCAAACTCTTGAATCAATTCTTAACCTGCGTTTCTTGGTCAAGCCCTCACCCGATTAGTAACAGTCAGCTCCATGTGTTACCACACTTCCACCTCTGCCCTATCTACCTCGTCGTCTTCAAGGGGGTTTACTTCACTAAGAATGGGATATCTCATCTTGAGGGGGGCTTCACGCTTAGATGCCTTCAGCGTTTATCCCTTCCGGACTTGGCTACCCGGCCATGGCTTTGGCAAGCCAACCGGTCCACCAGCGGTCCGTCCATCCCGGTCCTCTCGTACTAAGGACAGCTCCTCTCAGATATCCTGCGCCCACGCCGGATAGGGACCGAACTGTCTCACGACGTTCTGAACCCAGCTCGCGTACCGCTTTAATGGGCGAACAGCCCAACCCTTGGGACCTACTACAGCCCCAGGATGCGATGAGCCGACATCGAGGTGCCAAACCACTCCGTCGATGTGAACTCTTGGGAGTGATAAGCCTGTTATCCCCAGGGTAGCTTTTATCCGTTGAGCGATGGCATTCCCACTTAATACCACCGGATCACTAAGCCCTACTTTCGTACCTGCTCCACCCGTCGGTGTCGCAGTCAAGCTCCCTTCTGCCTTTGCACTCTTCGAATGGTTTCCGTCCATTCTGAGGGAACCTTTGGGCGCCTCCGATACCCTTTCGGAGGCGACCGCCCCAGTCAAACTCCCCGCCTGGCATTGTCCCACCGCCGGATTACGGCGGCTGGTTAGAAGCCCAATATCACAAGGGTGGTATCCCAACAGCGGCTCCGCGGCAACTGACGTTACCGTTTCTCAGCCTCCCACCTATCCTGTACATGCAACACCGGACCCCAGTGCCAAACTGGAGTAAAGCTCCATGGGGTCTTTCCGTCCTGGCGCGGGTAGCCAGCATCTTCACTGGCACTTCAATTTCACCGGATGTATTGCCGAGACAGCGCTCAAATCATTACGCCTTTCGTGCGGGTCGGAACTTACCCGACAAGGAATTTCGCTACCTTAGGACCGTTATAGTTACGGCCGCCGTTTACTGGGGCTTAAATTCAAAGCTTCGCATTGCTGCTAACCTCTCCTCTTAACCTTCCAGCACCGGGCAGGCGTCAGCCCATATACCTCACCTTTCGGTTTCGCATAGACCTGTGTTTTTGCTAAACAGTTGCTTGAGCCTATTCTCTGCGGCCTGCTCTCGCAGGCACCCCTTCTCCCTAAGTTACGGGGCCATTTTGCCGAGTTCCTTGGCAATACTTCTTCCGCCGGCCTTAGGATTCTCTCCTCATCCACCTGTGTCGGTTTACGGTACGGGTACAATATGAACGATAGCGGCTTTTCTTGACGCATGGCTCACGGGCTTCGCTACTAGTCTTCGCTCCACATCACGTCTTCCCATTGCATGGCGGATTTTCCTACCATACTGGTACCTCGCTTGTACCGGGCTTTCCATTCCCGGCTCCCGCTCTCCTTACGTGTCCCCACAGTTCTGTCATACTGCAGTACAGGAATATCAACCTGTTGTCCATCGGCTACGGCTCTCGCCCTCACCTTAGGTCCCGACTCACCCAGGGCAGATCAGCTTTACCCTGGAAACCTTGGATATTCGGCCTAGAGGATTCCCACCTCTATCTCGCTACTCATTCCGGCATTCTCTCTTCCATGCAGTCCACAGCTCCTTTCGGTACTGCTTCTTCCCGCATGCAATGCTCCTCTACCAATCTATTACTAGATTCCTTAGTTTCGGTGGCGCGTTTCAGCCCCGGACATTTTCGGCGCAGGACCTCTCGACCAGTGAGCTATTACGCACTCTTTGAATGTATGGCTGCTTCTGAGCCAACATCCTGGTTGTCTTCGAAATCCCACATCCTTTTCCACTTAACGCGCACTTTGGGACCTTAACTGTAGGTCTGGGCTCTTTCCCTTTTGACCGCCCAACTTATCTCGTGCAGTCTGACTCCCGGTGATATCTACACGGCATTCGGAGTTTGATATTCTTCGGTAGGCTTTGACGCCCCCTAGGAAATTCAGTGCTCTACCTCCGCAAGACTCACACCGAGGCTAGCCCTAAAGCTATTTCGAGGAGAACCAGCTATCTCCGGGTTCGATTGGAATTTCTCCCCTATCCACACCTCATCCCCACCCTTTTCAACGGATGTGGGTTCGGTCCTCCACTACCTCTTACGGCAGCTTCAACCTGGACATGGATAGATCACCCGGTTTCGGGTCTACTCCTACTGACTCTGGCCCTGTTAAGACTTGGTTTCCCTACGGCTCCACACCTGAAGTGCTTAACCTTGCCAGTAAGCGTAACTCGCCGGACCGTTCTACAAAAAGTACGCGGTCGTACATATAAAGTACTTCCACAGCTTGTAGACACAGGGTTTCAGGTTCTCTTTCACTCCCCTCCCGGGGTCCTTTTCACCTTTCCTTCACAGTACTATGCGCTATCGGTCACTAAGTAGTATTTAGCCTTAGGGGGTGGTCCCCCTTACTTCCCACAAGGTTCCTCGTGTCTCGTGGTACTCCGGATCCTGCTCAGTCAGCTCTGCTTTCACGTACGGGGCTTTCACCCTCTCCGGCCGGCTTTCCCAAAACCGTTCTGTTAACTTCGCTGAATCTTAAATGCAGTCCATGACCCCGGCATGCACGCACACCGGTTTAGGCTCCTCCGCGTTCGCTCGCCGCTACTTACGGAATCGATGTTTCTTTCTTTTCCTCCGGGTACTTAGATGTTTCAGTTCCCCGGGTTCCCCTCCATACGTTATGGATTGGCGTATGGATGCATGAGGTCTGCTCATGCGGGTTTCCCCATTCAGACATCTCCGGATCACGGGATATTTGCTCCTCCCCGAAGCTTTTCGCAGCTTATCACGTCTTTCATCGGCTCTTAGTGCCAAGGCATCCGCCCTGTGCCCTTATTGCTTGACCTTTCGCTTCATCACCCTAGCGTAGGTGATGCGGTCTCTTGATTCTCGTGTCTTCCGATACTCACGTATCTTCCGACATGTGTTTGATTACTCTGTTCATAACAGATAAATCGATGTCTTCCTATCTTTGCGTTTGCATTAATTTCTTAATACTTTGCGTTTAAGGATATTTGATTAACTTAATCAAATTTCATGTATGCAGTTTTCAAGGTACAATA